>NZ_JBHVSZ010000016.1:0-33178 GCF_042884885.1 Arthrobacter sp. NPDC058097 | reverse complement strand
GATATCAATCTGGGCAACACTGCAGTGACCGGAACCGACACCGTTGTTCCGGCCGCTGACGTAGCAGCCACCCTCGACGTCAACCTCGGCAACACCGGTAACACCGGAACTGGCGCCGAAGGCACCGTCGACCTCGGACTCGGCACGGGAACTGGAGCATCGGTGGACCTGGGTGTCGATCTGGGCATAGGCCTTGGCACAGGAACCGTGACGACGCCTCCCGCTACTGATCCGAGTGACGGAACCGGCAATGGCTCTGATCCGGGCGACGGCACGGGCACGGATGGAACCGGCACAGACGGAGCCGGAACCGGAGCTGAAGGCACGGGCACTGATGGAACCGGCACTGACGGCACCGGCACCACCGGAACCGGTGGTAGCGGATCCGGCACCGACACGGCCGGTGGAGTCGCTGCGGGAGCTGGCACCGGGACCACCACGACGGGTGCCGCCATCCTGCCCGCCGGCTCGGTGACCACAGGCGTCTCCGCACCGGCTAGCGCCGCGACTATGGCCAACGGAAACGTGGCCACCGCACAGCAGACGCTGGCCAACACGGGAGCCGACGCTGGGCTGCTGCCGCTCGCCCTGGTCCTGCTCGCCATCGGAGCACTGCTGGTGATCCGGAGGAAGAAGGCCTAACAGTCCGGTCCCGTCCGGACAGCAATAAGCGCCTATCGTCGGCGGTCCGACATCTAGACTTCCTGATGTCGGACCGCCGGCGAAGCCGTGCCCCGGCCCCTGCGTCATCCGGCCAAGAACCACCCAACAGCCTCAAGTACTAAGTACACGTATTATTCTTAACACCGAGCCAGAGCTGATAAGGACGGCAACGTGTTGGAAGAATCGCCCAGCGGGGTGACTACGGATGTACTGGGCGGGCGCTACCGGCTGGGTGAGGTGATCGGCCGCGGCGGCATGTCGTCGGTCTATACGGCCCGGGACCTGAACCTCGGCCGGGACGTGGCCCTGAAGCTGTTCGCCCCGCAGGCCGCGGATGCCGATGAACTCAAGCGGCAGGAAGCCGAGATCCGGCTTCTGGCCACCCTGAACCACCCCAGCCTCGTGACGCTTTTCGACGCCGGCGTGGATACCCGCGTGCCGGACCAGCCCAGGCCTTTCCTGACGATGGAACTTGTGGCGGGCCAGGACCTGCGCAGCCGCATCCGGCACAGCCGTGTTCCGCTCGATGAGCTGTCCGTCATCGGTGCCGGGGTCGCCGACGCCCTCGCCTATGTCCACGGCCTGGGCATCATTCACCGCGACATCAAGCCCGCCAACATTCTCCTCATCCAGGTTCGTCCCGGCGAGCCGGTGCGGCCCAAACTGACGGACTTCGGGATTGCCCGGATCGTGGACGGCACCCGGCTCACCGCCACCGGCACGATGGTGGGCACGGCAGCGTACCTGAGCCCCGAACAGGCCATGGGTTCCCCGCTGTCCCCCGCGTCGGACATCTATTCACTGGGCCTGGTGCTGCTGGAATGCATCAAGGGCACCGTTGAGTACCCGGGCAGCGCCGTGGAATCAGCGGTGGCGCGGCTGCACCGGGCCCCGGAAATCCCCGCCGACCTGCCCACGGAATGGCAGCACCTGCTGGCCTCCATGACCGCCCTTGAGCCGCTGGAGCGGCCCTCCGCCGGGGACCTGGAAGTGGCTCTCCGGCACGCCCTCGTGTCACCGGACTCCGCACCCGCAGACCTGGCCGAGGAGCCCACCCGCATCCTCCCCGCGCTGCCTGCCCGGCCGCCGTCGATTCTCCCGCCCGGGCTTTCTGAGCCGCAGTCCACCGCCAGGACAACAGCCAAGAAACCAGCACCCCTGACATCGGCGGACCGGAACGGCAGGCCCACAGAAGCGAAGAGGCGCAGGCGGCTCCGGTTTGGCGCCGCCCTGGCTACGGCCATCCTGCTGGGCGGAGCAGCCGCCGTCACGGTCGCCGCGAACTCACCCGAAAGGCCCGACGTCGTCCCTTACCCCAGTGTGAGCGGCACCTTGGGTGAGCATCTCGTGGAGCTGCAAAGGAGCGTTGAACCATGAGCCCACGCCAGGCACCGGCCGTATGGCGCCGGGCGGTCACCGTCGTTACCGGGTGCGTGCTGGCAGCCGGATTGGCCGGCTGCGCCGGTGCCGCCCCGGAACTCGAGACGGACGCGGCCGCAAAGCTTCAGCAGCGGGTCCTGGAGGTCACCCGGTCTGCCGCGGGGAGCAACCCCGCGGCCGCCCTGAAGTCCCTGGCCAGCCTGTCCTCCGAACTTGATGCCGCGGCGGCCGCCGGGCAGGTTTCCTTCAAACGCCACCGCAGCATCACCGCGGCCATTACCGCCGTGCGGGCCGACCTCGCGGCAGCACAGGCAGCCAAGAGCGCCGCTGCCCGGGCTGCCGCTCCGAAGGCCACAGCTGCCCCGAAGCCCTCACCGACAACCGCGCCGGCTGTCGTGGTACCGGCTCCCGCCCCTGCGCCGGCGCCGGCGAACGGCGGCCGGCGGGACAACTCAGGCAAGGGCAGCTCGGACGGGAACAAGGACAAGGGCTCGGGCAAGAACAAGGGCTAGTCCCCCGGCGGGGACCAGCCCTTGTTCTACAGACCTGTCAGGACGCTTCTAGCCCTAAGATCCACCCGTCAGGCAGTTGCTGCGGGGAAGCACTCCCACGCCCGGTGGGCTGCCAGCAGTTCCTGGATCTGCGGGACCACCTGCCCGGCACTGTCGCCCAGCACCACGCCTGCCGCATCATTCGGGATGCTGGCCGCATTCACCCCGGCGGAACCTGATCCCCATGCCCCGATGGCCTTGGCATGGCGGAAGGACTCCGACAGCAGCAGCACGACGCGCGGATCCAGCGAAGCACCGGGTTCACCGGCTTTCGCGTCCAGTCCCTGTTCGGCGTCGTCCGCCGGAGCCCCGGATCCTGCCACGATGACGGCGTCGAACTCTGTGGAGCGGGCGGTGAGGTACGTCCGCTGAACCGGGATCCCGCCGTCGTCCTCTCCCCGAAGAGTGCCGCCGGACGGTGCGATCACCAGCGGCACGATGCCGGCGTCGTCGAGCGCCTTGCTGGCGTCCCGCACCGCCTCCAGGTCACTGGACTCATCCGCCACGATGCCGACGACGCGGCCCGCCACAGGCCAGGTCTTCCCCAGCTGCGACACGGCGGGGCTGGGCTGGGCGTCCGGCACGTCCTCAGTGGCCTCGGGCGCGGGCATCCCCAGCCCGCGAGCCACGGCCGCGCACAGCGAGGCATCGATGTTGGCCAGTGCGAGCAGCTGCCGCTCACGGATCGGCTTCTCGTAACATTTGCCGAGCTCGAACGTGTAGGCCTGGATCACGTGCTCCTGCTCCACGGGAGTGAGGCTCCGGAAGAACAGCCGGGGCTGGCTGTAGTGGTCGTCGAAGGACGCCGGATTCTTCCGCTGCTTGATGGCTTCCGCCACGGCTTCCGGGACGTCAACGAACGCCCCAAGGTCAGCCCCGGCCTTGAACGGGCAGCCGCCGTCGAGCGAATTGGGCCGGTAGGGGGCTACCCCGGCGTGGACGGCGGCCTGGTGCATGCCGTCGCGGAGCATGTCGTTCACCGGAGCCTGCGGGCGGTTGATGGGGATCTGCGCGAAATTCGGCCCGCCGAGCCGCGAGATCTGGGTGTCCAGGTAGGAGAACAGCCTGACCTGCAGCAGCGGATCGTTGGTGACGTCGATGCCCGGCACAAGGTGCCCGGGATGGAAGGCCACCTGCTCCGTCTCCGCGAAGTAGTTGACCGGGTTGGCATTGAGCGTCATCAGCCCGATCGGCTGGACCGGGGCAAGCTCCTCCGGCACAAACTTCGTGGGATCCAGCAGGTCGATCCCCTCGAACATCTGGTCCTCGGCGTCCGGGAAGGTCTGGATGCCCAGCTCCCATTCCGGGAAGGCGCCGGCCTCGATCGCATCGGCAAGGTCCCTCCGGTGGAAGTCCGGGTCCATGCCGTTGATGATCTGGGCTTCTTCCCAGACCAGGGAGTGAACGCCCTGCTTCGGTTTCCAGTGGAACTTGACCAGCGTCGTGGCCCCCTCGGCGTCGACCAGCCGGAAGGTGTGGACGCCGAAGCCCTCCATGGTGCGGTACGAACGCGGAATGCCCCGGTCGGACATGTTCCACATGGTGTGCGCCTGTGCCTCGGTGTGCAGGGACACGAAGTCCCAGAACGTGTCGTGGGCGCTCTGGGCCTGCGGAATCTCGCGGTCCGGGTGCGGTTTGGCGGCGTGGACGATGTCCGGGAACTTGATCCCGTCCTGGATGAAGAACACCGGGATGTTGTTGCCCACCAGGTCGTACGTTCCCTCGTCCGTGTAGAACTTGGTGGAGAATCCGCGGGTGTCCCGGACGGTGTCGGCGGAGCCGCGCGAACCGAGGACCGTGGAGAACCTGACGAACACCGGCGTCTCCACGTCCTTGGCGAGGAAGCCCGCGCGGGTGATGTTGGCGGCCGTGCCGTACGAACGGAACACGCCGTGGGCACCGGCGCCGCGGGCGTGCACCACGCGCTCCGGAATCCTCTCGTGGTCGAAATGGGTGATCTTTTCACGGAGGTGGTGGTCCTGCAGCAGGATCGGTCCCCGCGGCCCGGCCTTCAGTGAGTGGTCGGTGTCCGCCAGCCGCGTGCCCTGCGCGGTGGTCAGGTACTGGCCGGACTGCGCCCGGGCGTGCTCCGGCGCGCCCGTCGGGCTGCCCGTCGGAGACACTGCTTCCGGCCCCTGCTGGTCCGGTTTGGGCGGCAACGGTTCCCTTGGGTTGGTGGGTTCGACGACGGCGGGCTGCTCTCCTGCCGGGGCTCCCGGAATGTTGATTGCTGATTCTTCAGGCACTGAGACGATCCTTTCCGAAGCGGCGGCCTAACGGGACTCGGCCGCTGCACTGGGCATTGACCAAAAGATAAGCCTGCTTAGTACCCTATGAAATCCGGCGCGTCAGCCACAACCTCGGGCCGTCATTTGGGCGCTTCCTGCTTCATAGTCAGCAGCCTTAGCTTCTCTCTTCAAATGCCGGCTGCTTCCCGCTACGTTGGAGGTGTTCCATCCGAACAAGGCACAGAACCACGGGCCAACCCGCCCGTACGCTGAAGGAGTGAACCAAGCATGGCAACTGTCCAGGAATCGATCACTGTCGATGTTCCCGTACGCCAGGCCTACAACCAATGGACCCAGTTTGAGGACTTCCCCAATTTCATGAGCGGCGTGGACGCCGTCCGCCAGCTCGATGACACCACTGTTCATTTCGAAACCAGCATTGCGGGTGTGAAGCGCGAGTACGACGCCCAGATCACCGTGCAGGAGCCGGACCAGCGCGTCACCTGGGAGAGCCTGAACGAGCCGCGGAACTCAGGCACCGTCTGGTTCGAACCCGTGGGCGACAACGAAACCAAGGTGAACGTCGAGCTGACCTGGGAGCCCGAATCCGCGGTGGAGAAGCTTGGCGCAGCCACCGGCCTTGATTCCCGGCAGGTCGCGGCGGACCTGAGGAAGTTCAAGAAGTTCATCGAAGAACGCGACACGGAAACCGGCGCCTGGCGTGAAAGCGTCAGCGGTGGCGAGGTGGAAGGTGAGGCGGGCTCGACGGCGGCCGGCGCGGGAACCGGCGTCGGTACCGGCCTGGGAGCTGGCACCGGAACAACTGGCGTTGGAACGACGGGTGCCGGTGCCGGAACAACTGGCGCCGGAACAACCGGTGCTGGGGCGGGCGCCGGGGCGGCAGGTGTTGGCGCTGGCGCCGGTCTGGGAGCTACAGCAGCCGGAGGCAACGGTGACCCGGGCGCCGGCACCGGCTACTCCGAGGGAGCCGGCATGGATGCGGTTCCCGGCCGGAGCTACGAATCCGGTGACGCCTACGACGCCGCGGCAACGGAACGGCCCGTGGACGCGGACCCGGACATGGCCGTCGACGCCCCTTACGGGGACGCCGAAACAGGTGAGCCGCGGAACGAAACCAGGCACACGGACACCCGCCGCGACGACATCCCCGACCGGTAACTCCAGGCCCGGCCGGCAATTCAACACACGGAAGCGCCCCGCCACTCTTACGAGTGGAGGGGCGCTTCTGTTGCTCAGCCGGAGACTTAGCCCAGGCTGGCGACGATCTTGTTGAGCGTGGCGGACGGCCGCATCACGGCGGCAGCCTTCTCGGCGTCGGGGCGGTAGTAGCCGCCGATGTCGACGGGCTGGCCCTGTACGCCCAGCAGTTCGGAGACGATGGCTTCCTCGTTGGAAGTCAGCGCGTCGGCAACCGGCGCGAAGGAGGCCGCCAGCTCGGCGTCCTCGGTCTGCTTGGCCAGTTCCTGTGCCCAGTACTGGGCCAGGTAGTAGTGGCTGCCGCGGTTGTCGATCTCGCCGACCTTGCGGCTCGGGGACTTGTTCTCCAGCAGGAACGTCCCGGTGGCGCGGTCCAGGGTGTCGGCCAGAACCTGGGCGCGGGCGTTGTCCGTGGTGTTGGCCAGGTGCTCGAAGCTGACGGCCAGTGCCAGGAATTCACCCAGGCTGTCCCAGCGCAGGTGGTTTTCCTTCAGCAGCTGCTGGACGTGCTTCGGGGCGGAGCCGCCGGCACCGGTCTCGAAGAGGCCGCCTCCGTTGATCAGCGGAACAATGGACAGCATCTTGGCGCTGGTGCCCAGTTCCAGGATCGGGAACAGGTCCGTCAGGTAGTCGCGCAGCACGTTGCCGGTGACGGAGATGGTGTCCTCGCCCTTGCGGAGGCGCTCCAGGGTGAAGGCTGTGGCCTTCACAGGGGACAGGATCTCGATCTGCAGGCCCTCGGTGTCGTGCTCCTGCAGGTATTCGCGGACCTTCTCGATGAGCTTGGCGTCGTGTGCGCGGGTCTCGTCGAGCCAGAACACCGCCGGGGTCTGGGACGCGCGGGCGCGGTTCACGGCCAGCTTCACCCAGTCGCGGATGGGCAGGTCCTTGGTCTGGCAGGCCCGCCAGATGTCACCCGGGGCAACTTCGTGTTCGATCAGGACGTTGCCCGAGCCGTCGACCACCTGGATCTTGCCGGGGACCTGGGCCTCGAAGGTCTTGTCGTGGCTGCCGTATTCCTCGGCAGCCTGGGCCATGAGGCCGACGTTCGGGACGGTGCCCATGGTGGTGGGGTCGAAGGCGCCGTTCGCGCGGCAGTCATCGATAACAACCTGGTAGATGCCGGCGTAGGAGCTGTCCGGCAGAACTGCCAGGGTGTCGGCTTCCTTGCCGTCCGGGCCCCACATGTGGCCCGAGGAGCGGATCATGGCGGGCATGGAGGCGTCAACGATGACGTCGCTGGGGACGTGCAGGTTGGTGATGCCCTTGTCGGAGTCCACCATGGCGATCGCGGGGCCTTCTTCGAGACCCTTCTTGATGGCGGCCTGGACGCCCTCCCGGACGTCCTCCGGCAGCTCGTCCAGACCGTTGAGGATGGAGGCGAGGCCGTTATTGGGGCTGAGGCCGGCGGCGGCGAGCTGCTTGCCGTAGGTGTCGAACAGCTCGGAGAAGTAAGCCTTGACCACGTGGCCGAAGATGATGGGGTCGGAGACCTTCATCATGGTGGCCTTCAGGTGCGCGGAGAAGAGCACACCTTCTTCCTTGGCGCGGGCAACCTGTGCTGCCAGGAATTCGTCCAGGGCGGCGGCGCGCATGACGGTGCCGTCGATGACTTCACCGGCGAGGACCGGGAAGGCCTTCTTCAGGACCTTGACCGTGCCGTCCTCGCGGACCAGCTGGATTTCGATGGTGCCGTCGGCCGGAACCACCACGGACTTCTCGTTGGAGCGGAAGTCGTTGGCGTCCATGTGTGCCACGTTGGTCTTGGACTCGGGGGTCCAGGCACCCATGGAATGCGGGTTCTGGCGGGCGTAGTTCTTGACCGACAGGGGCGCGCGGCGGTCCGAGTTGCCTTCGCGCAGGACCGGGTTCACGGCGGAGCCCTTGATCTTGTCGTACCGGGAGCGGATGGCGGTCTCTTCGTCGGACGTGGGGTTGTCCGGGTAGTCCGGCAGCTTGTAGCCCTGGGACTGAAGCTCGGCGATGGCGGCCTTCAGCTGCGGCACGGATGCGCTGATGTTGGGCAGCTTGATGATGTTGGCTTCCGGCTTCTTCGCCAGTTCGCCCAGTTCAGCCAGGGCGTCACCGATCCGCTGCTCTTCAGTGAGGTAGTCGCCGAAGACGGCGATGATGCGGCCGGCCAGCGAAATATCGCGGGTCTCCACCTGCACACCTGCCGTGGACGCGAACGCCTCAATGATCGGCAGGAACGAATAAGTAGCCAGCATCGGCGCTTCGTCGGTGTGGGTATAGATAATTTTGGCCATGCTCGGGCGTCTCCCTGAAGGTCGGCTTGTATCTGGTATTCCGGTCTATTTCACCAACCTTTAACTTACCCGAGGTGAACCGGATGAACCTTACCCGGGCGGCCGAATGCCCCTGCATGACCCAGTTACTGTGGCTTCCGCCACACTATCCATTGTCCCCGGAGCCAAGGAGTCCTAATCTTTCTCTCATAAACGAATACCGCTTCGGCGGCTGAACCCAGTTAGAACCCCTTGCGGCAGGGGCAGACCAGCACACCCCTACCTGGCAAACAAAACTTGAATCGTCACCAACCGAGCTTGTCATCCCCCGGGTAGGTCAATCAGTCACCCGCGTGCCTCCCGGGGCCCGCCCCACCTGATAGGTAGGACCGCAATGACGAGCAAAAAGACTCTGGCCGGCAGCCTTCTTAGCCTCTCCACAGGTCTGCTGCTGGCCGTGAGCGCCATTGGCGGCGCATCAGCCTCTTCCGCAACGTCGCAGGACTCGACCCAACTACAGGTCGCAAGCACCCCGGTGTCCAGCCCGCAGGGCTACTGGACGCCCGAGCGCATGCGCGCCGCACTTCCCGGCGATGTGATCGCCGCCAAGGCCGTGGCCCGGCAGGACAACGAAGGGCCCGCGTCCGCGGCTGCAGTTGAGACGGGAGCGCTGACGAGGTTCGCGGGCACCGCCCCGCAAACCACGGCAACCACGGCCCTGCACGCGAGCGAATCCCCGGTGAAGCACATCGGCAAGGTCTTCTTCACCCTCGCCGGCAACAACTACGTCTGCTCCGGCAACTCGATCGCCGCGCAGAACAACAGCCTCGTGGCCACGGCCGGCCACTGCGTCAATGAGGGGCCCGGCGCCTTCGCCACCAACTGGATTTTTGTGCCCGGATACGTCGACGGGACCGCGCCCTACGGGAAGTGGCCGGCCCGGTCGCTGCACGCCGCACGGAACTGGACCTCCGGCGGCGACATCCGGTACGACACCGGCTTCGCCGTCGTGGCCAGGGTGGGCGGCAGGTCCCTAGCCGACGTGGTGGGGGCGTCGGGCGTGGAGTTCAACCAGACCCGCGGCATGACGTACAAGTCCTTTGGCTACCCGGCCGCGGCACCGTTCACCGGCCAGAAGCTGGTCAGCTGCACCGGCACGGCGCACGATGACAGCATCAACCCGCAGTTCAACTCGCAGGGCATTCCGTGCGACATGACGGGCGGCTCCTCGGGCGGTCCGTGGTTCGCCCAGGGAGACACGAATGCTGTCAGCGGGGCGGACGGCTTCCAGAACTCCGTCAACAGCTACGGGTACGGAACGAATTCCAGCACCATGTTCGGGCCGTTCTGGGGCTCCACCACCATGAAGGTCTACGACAGTGCACAGCGGAAATAAGGATGATGCGGGCACCACTGACAACGCCGCGGTAAACCACAGCGTCAGCCAGCCGCCCGAGGAAATCCTGGCCCACTGGACCCCGGAACGCATGGCAAAAGCTGTACCCCTGGACGTCCGGTTGCCGGATCCGGAGGACAGGGATCCCAAGCCCGAAGGAAAGTAACGCAAGTTAAAGCCCGACGGCGGCCGTCCCCTAAAGGGGGCAATCGCCGTCGGGCTTTACCGGGCCCACGCGGCCCGGGTTAACTCGCCGAGCGCAGCGAAGTTGGCGCGGCGGCGGGGACTTCTAGTGGAAGAAGTGGCGGGCGCCGGTGAAGTACATGGTGATGCCCGCAGCGTTGGCCGCGGCGACAACCTCCTCGTCACGGACCGAGCCGCCGGGCTGCACCACAGCCCGGACCCCGGCGTCGATCAGGATCTGCAGGCCGTCGGCGAACGGGAAGAACGCGTCGGAGGCAGCAACCGCGCCGCGGGCACGGGCGGGGGCGCCTGCCGCGCCGGCGTTGGAGGCACCGCCGGCGCCGTCGACGTCGGACTCAACCTGGACACCCAGCGTGTTGGCCCGCTCAACGGCAAGCTTGCAGGAGTCCAGTCGGTTGACCTGGCCCATGCCGATGCCGACTGCGGCGCCGTTCGAGGCGAGCAGGATGGCGTTCGACTTGGCTGCACGGCAGGCGGTCCAGGCGAAGGCGAGGTCAGCGAGCGTTGCGTCGTCGGCCGCTTCGCCGGCGGCAAGCGTCCAGTTGGCGGGGTTGTCGCCGTCGGCGTCCACCTTGTCGGCGACCTGCACCAGCACGCCGCCGGAAACCTGGCGGATTTCAGTCGGGTAGCGGCCGTAGCCCTCGGGCAGGGCCAGCAGGCGGATGTTCTTCTTCTTGGAGAGGATTTCCACTGCCTCCGGCTCGAAGTCGGGGGCGATGACCACCTCGGTGAAGATGTCCTTGACGGTGTTGGCCATGCCGGCCGTTACCGTGCGGTTGGCCGCGATGACGCCACCGAAAGCGGAGACGGGGTCGCAGGCATGGGCCTTTGCGTGGGCGTCCGCGATCGGGTCGGCGGCGTCGGCAGACGCGACGGCCACGCCGCAGGGGTTGGCGTGCTTGATGATGGCCACGGCGGGCTCGGCGAAGTCGTAGGCTGCACGCAGTGCGGCGTCGGCGTCCACGAAGTTGTTGTAGCTCATGGCCTTGCCGTGGATCTGGTCGGCCTGGGCGATGCCAACCGGGGCTGCGTTGTCGACGTACAGTGCTGCCTGCTGGTGCGGGTTCTCGCCGTATCGCAGCACCTCGGAGCGTTCCAGCGCCAGGCCGGCGTAGGCAGGCCAGTCGATGACGCCGTCGCCGTCCTCGTCGAGGAACTGGCTGGCAGTCCAGGTGGCCACAGCCGTGTCATAGGTGGCGGTGTGCGCGAACGCCTTGGCGGCGAGCCGGCGGCGGGTCTTGAGGTCGAAGCCGCCCTCGGTGGCGGCGCGGACCACGTCGCCGTAGAACGTCGGGTCCACCACAATGGCGACGGCGGCGTGGTTCTTCGCCGCGGAGCGCACCATGGCGGGGCCGCCGATATCGATCTGCTCCACGACGTCGTCCTGTGCGGCACCGGACTTGACCGTCTCCACGAACGGGTAGAGGTTCACCACGACGAGGTCAAAGGCCTCGATCTCCATCTTGGCGAGGGTCTCCATGTGGGCGGGGACGCGGCGGTCGGCGAGGATGCCGCCGTGGACGCGCGGGTGCAGGGTCTTGACCCGGCCGTCGAGCATTTCCGGCGAACCGGTGACTTCCTCGACTTCCTGGACCGGAATGCCGGCCGCGGCGATCTTTTTGGCGGTCGAGCCGGTGGAAACAATTTTGACGCCTGCTGCGTGCAGGCCCTTGGCGAGCTCCTCCAGACCGGTCTTGTCGTATACCGAGATCAGGGCCCGGCGGATGGGAACACGGTCAAGCTGCGTCAAGCTCACAAAAGTCTCCGTCTTTATCTCGCGGTTGATGTGCCGCGGTTGGTGGGGATACGGCCCAGTTTATCGTGTCGGCGGGCCCGCGCCTGCTGGCGGCTGCAGTGTGAAGGCGGGGGCGTTCCCGGTCCAAGGGCCCGGCGTTCCCGGCGTAGCGGCCCGGCGATGAGCGGCGTTCCGCAACGTAAGGTTTAAGCAGGAGGCCGAGATGAACATTTACACCGCTGTGCCCAGTGGCGAGCAGGTAGTCCAGGAACTGCCGTGGCGCTGGAAAGTGCAGGGCCGGATCTTCGTGATTGGCGGCCTGGGATTCATGTTTGACGCTTGGGACGTCACCCTTAACGGCATCCTCATTCCGTTGCTTTCCACGCACTGGAGCCTCACGCCGGGCGAGGCCGGCTGGATCGGCACGGCCAACCTGATCGGCATGGCCCTGGGCGCCTTCATCTGGGGCACCATCGCCGACACCATCGGGCGCAGGAAGGCCTTCACGGCCACGCTGCTGATCTTCTCGCTGTTCACGGTTCTCGGCGCCTTCTCCCCCGACTTCCTCTGGTTCTGCGTGTTCCGCTTCATGGCCGGGTTCGGCCTGGGCGGCTGCATTCCCGTCGACTACGCGCTGGTGGGCGAATTCACGCCGCGCAGGCAGCGCGGCCGGGTCCTCACCGCCATGGACGGCTGGTGGCCCGTGGGCGCAGCGCTTTGCGGCTTCGTGTCCGCCTGGCTGGTGGCCGCGTTCGCCGACTGGCGCCTGACCATGCTCGTCATGGTGCTGCCTGCCCTGCTCGTGTTCTGGGTGCGGCGCAGCGTGCCGGAGTCGCCGCTGTTCCTGATCCGAAAGGGCCGCCGCGACGAAGCGGCCCGGGTGATTGACGGCCTGGTCGAGGCCACGGGCGCCGATCCCCGGGCCTACAGCCTGCCCGAGCCCCAGGCCGTGCCGCGGCTTTCCGCCGGCAGCGCGTGGCAGCAGCTGCGCGGGGTCTGGCAGTTCAACTGGAAGATCACGGCCGCAGCATGGGCCCTGTTCATGAGCATCCTGCTGGTCTACTACCTGTCCCTCACATGGATGCCGCGGATCCTGATCGGCGCCGGGTTCGCCGAATACAAGGCGTTCCTGACGACGGCGGGGATGGCCGCCGTCGGGCTCCTGGGCGTGATCGCGGCAGCGCTGCTCGTGGAGCGCGTGGGCCGCAAGTGGCTGCTGGCCGTCACGGGGCCGCTGTCCGCACTGGTCCTGGTGGTCGTGGCGTTCGTGGTGGATGTGCCCACGGCCGCGGTGTTCTGGCTGCTGGTGTTCGGGTTCGTGGTGCAGGTGGCCATCCCGGTGCTCTATGCGTACGTTTCCGAGTTGTACCCGACGGAGCTGCGCGGCAGCGGGTTCGGCTGGGCGTCCACGTTCTCGCGGCTGGGGGCTGGCTTCGGCCCGCTCATCTTCGCGAACTACTTCTGGCCGCAGCTGGGGCTGGCGACGTCCTTTGCCCTCGCCGGCGGCCTGGTGGTCCTGTCCGTGCTGTGGATGGCGTTCTTCTCCCCTGAAACCCGCCAGCGCCGCCTCGAGTAGCGCCTCCCACCTCCAACTGACTCGCAGTTGTTGTCGTTTTGGGCCCGCAAAACGACAACAACTGCGAGTTACTTGGGTGACCAGCCCCTGCTGATTAGCGCAGCACGGACTTTCGCGACTGCGGATCGGGCATCGTTCTGCATGTGACGCTTGGAGATCCTGACCAGCAGCCAGCCGGCACGGGCGTAGTCCTCCTCCCGGGCGATATCACGGACGATTTGCTCAGCCCCCGAGTGGCCCTCACCCTCATACTCCACGGCAACCTGATGTTCCGGATAGCCGATGTCGGGCTGACGTACGACGCCGGGACAGAGTTCGGTCCGCACGTTGAGTTGCGGTTCCGGCAGGCCCGCAAATTCCAGCGCCAGCCGTAGCCGAGTCTCCGGAGCCGAATCCGCACCGACACGTGCCAAGTCGAGGGCGAGCCGGGCTTTCCGGATGCCCGGCGTTCCTTTGTGTCTGTCCAGCATGTCGGCCAAGTGCCCCGGAGTGGCGTGCGGTTCATCCCTGGCTTCAAACTCGGGCCGGGGAATGCGCAGGAGATGGTCGGCCACCACCGTCAGCTCCTCGACGCTCATCTTCCGTGCCACGTCCAGCCAGGTCCGAACTCTGCTCGTCACCAGCAGTCCATCAGCACTCACGATTTCATCGTCGAAGAACTGCCCCACATGGCCTATGACGCCGGCGCGCCGGGAAATAGCCATCGTGTCCGGCCGGGAGATATGGACACGCGGATCCCCTTGACCCGGCAGGAACCCCGGAAACTGCCAGAAAGCGAAGGCGGTGCCGTGCGATGCGGCTGAAAACTCGGTCACCCGGGTGAACGGGCGGACCACCTCCGGTGCAAACAACTCCCCCGGACCAAGGGTGGGTCCGTAATCGGGCACCCTGATGCCCCGGCTGGGTGAGTACAGCGCCCCATGCCGGAGCCGCCGCAAGCTGACACCGGCGTCGATGGCTTCCTGGCAGGTGAAGGGCGCCAAGGCCAGTGGCTCGGGAAGGGGACGGGGTGTCTTCACGGCACCATGGTCGCAAATCCGGAACCCGCTCAGGCGGTTATCCACAGGCCAATGTCCCGCCATCGCAACTGACTCGCAGTTGTTGTCGTTTTGAGGGCTCAAAACGACAACAACTGCGAGCTAGTTGGGGGTGTTCGCCGCGGCGTACTCGGCGGCCAGCGACGCGAGCGTGGAGACCAGCAGCCGGCGCTCCACCACCTTGATGCGCTCGTGCAGGGTTTCCTCGGTGTCGGCGTCCTCGATGGCGACTGCCTCCTGCGCGATGATGGGCCCCGTGTCCACGCCGGCGTCGGCCCAGTGCACGGTGCAGCCGGTGACCTTCACGCCGTAGGCCATGGCGTCGCGGACTCCATGGGCGCCCGGGAAGGACGGCAGCAGGGCGGGGTGCGTGTTAAGGTATTTTCCGTCGAAAGCGTCAATGAACTCGGGGCTCACGATCCGCATGAAGCCGGAGGACACCACCACATCGGGCTGGTACGCGGCAACAGCCTCGGTCAGGGCGGCGTTCCACTCCGCACGGTCCGGGTACGCCTTGAAGTCCACCACAAAGGTCTGGATCCCGGCTGCGGCAGAGCGCTCCACTCCGAAGGTTCCCGGGCGGTCAGCGCCCACCGCGGCGATCTCAACATCCAGGCCCCCGGCTTGAACGGCGTCAATGACGGCCTGGAGATTGGAACCGGTTCCGGAGACGAGGACTACTATGCGCATTGCTCAAGCTTAGGCGGCTGCTCGCGTAGGCTGGAAAACATGAACCCCACTCCGGGCCCCCAGGGGCCGCAGCGGACCGCGCGTCCGCTCAGCGAGGAGGCCAAGGCCTCGCTCCAGAAGACGCACACGCTGTTCCGCATGTTCATTGTGGCCGTGCTGGGCGCGTTCTTCGTCTTCCAACTGGACCTCGCCTACCTCTGGCTCACGGCCATCCTGACGGCGGCGGGCATCGTACTGGGGGTCATGGTGCTCATCCGGGCCATCCGGCTCAAGGAGTCCAAACTGGTGCTGTTCGGCACCATCTCCGGCCTGGTGGTTTCGGCGGTCATGGTTCTCCTGGTCCTGACTTCCGCGCTCTTCTTCAACCAGATCCGCGACTTCCAGCAGTGTTCCCGCCAGTCGCTGACCAGCAAGGCAAGCACGGACTGCCGGGTCAACCTGGAGAACTCGCTGCCCGGACCGCTGAAGCAGCCCGTCCGCTAAAGCCACCGAATGGGCCGGAATGGCTATTTGCTGCTCGGGGCAGTCCCCAGCTCGGCGTCCCGAAGCTGCCGGCGTTCCAGCCACGGTCCCGCCGCGTACCCAATTACGACGCCGATTGCGACTTCCGCCGCCAGCCAGACTGCCGTCCACAGCGGATCCGGGCCGATGTCCGTGAGGCGGCCGATCCCGGCCGAGCCGCGCGCCAGCCAGGCGAGGGCCGCTCCGA
Source organism: Arthrobacter sp. NPDC058097 (assembly GCF_042884885.1). Classification (NCBI taxonomy): domain Bacteria; kingdom Bacillati; phylum Actinomycetota; class Actinomycetes; order Micrococcales; family Micrococcaceae; genus Arthrobacter; species Arthrobacter sp. NPDC058097. The sequence continues at coordinate 17,545 of NZ_JBHVSZ010000016.1, read as the reverse complement.
GCATGCCGGCCGCGGCCCCGACGATCAGGGCCAGGAACAGCGTGGACACCGCGGCGGTCAGCCAGCGGACATGGAGCTTGATGGACAGCCACTCATCGAAGTGGTTTTCGCCTTCGCGCAGGAACCACCATCCGGCCAGGACTCCGGCAAGCACCGGAACCACCAGCGCCACGGGGCCGAAGTCGAGGGGGCCGGAAGGGATTGCCGCAAAAACCGGAATGGTGGGCAGCGGCCCCACGGCGGTCCCCAGCGGACCCACCTGAGACCCGGCACCCAGCGCGAAACCGGAGCCGGTCAGCCACGCGAGCGCAAAGACGGCGAGGTTGGGGAGGAAGCCGAGCTGCGCAATGGTGAGCGCCGTGCCTCCGACGGGCCCGGCGTCGAGCGCTTCATAGACAGCCACCACGAGGTTCCAGTGGATGAGAAGGTCCACGGCCAGCAGCGCCGACGAAAACGCGAGCGCAGCGACGACGGCCACGAAGCCGGCCTTGGCTGCCGAGGCGAGGTATGAGCCCGCCCACCGCGAGTGCTGGCTGGTGCGGGCGATCCAGTCCACGGCGTCGACGCCGATCAGACGGCTCCATGACCCGGCCTCCCGCCGGGCGCCGACCACCATCCCGAGGCCGAACGGAACCAGCGGCAAAAGCCCGGCCCACCACAGGAAAACCTCGACGTCCTCGGTCCGGCAGATGAACCCGGTGGCGATGCCGAAACCGGCATAGACCAGCCACGAGCCGAGCAGCGCCTGCCACAGCTGGTCCGTGTAGGAGGCCCGGGCCAGGCGCCGGCCCGCCCGCCAGGCCAGCAGGAAAGGAATGAGTGTGAGGCCCAGCGGCAGCAGCGACAGTGTGCCGGTCTCGGGCCTCGCGGCAGCACCCTCCCCCACGGTGGTGAGGTAGAGCGGCACCCCGTGGATGACCAGCCATGCCTGGCCGGCGAGCCGCGCCAGGACGTCAACGCCGGCGCTCCCGAAACCCGAGGTGGCCCACACCGCAACGATGGGTGCGATGACCACCAGCGCCGAGATGATGGCCGCCTGCGCGGACTCGAGTCCGCCCTGCAGCCACAGGGGCATGGGTAGGCCACGGTCTCCGGTCTGGTCAGCACGCAGTTTCATCGCCTCCCATCGTGCCATGCGGGTCCCGGCCCGCCCGTTTTCGACAGGCTCAACGGCGCCGGAAAGTCGGACAGTCGCGCGCCCGTGCCGGTGCATGGCAGGCCCGGCGGCGGGCGCTTTTTCGGAAGGCCCGTCGTAAAATTAGCTTGTCCGCATTCAGTGGTTGGAGGCAGAAAATGACTACCGCATCCCCACATGCACATGGCGTCCACTTTGGCAGGACTGATGTCCAGAACGCTGGCATGGGTGTAGGTATTGTCTTGATGGTGGTCGGTGTGCTGGGGTTCATCCCGGGCATCACCGCACGGTATGGCGAACTGATGTTCTTTGGGCCTGATTCGCACGCCATGTTCCTCGGCCTGTTCCAGGTATCCATGCTGCTCAACATCGTGCAGCTGGTAATTGGCGCAACCGGCTGGGCCATGTCCCGCGGAGAGATGGGCGCTCGGAGGTTCCTCATGGGAGCCGGTGCGCTGTACCTCGTCCTTAGCATCTACGGGCTGAGTGTCGGAGTGGATTCGGCGGCCAACTTCCTGTCGCTGAATATGCTGGACAACTGGACGCACATGGTGCTGGGCGTGCTGATGATTGCCGCTGGCTGGATGTTTTCACGGCATTCGGTCGAGGACAGGAAATAGCCCGGAACGCGAACGCCGGGAACTAGGAGCCGCGAATGAATAGATATCTAATCTGAGTATTCGTACTACCGGTTGGTGCAGGCGGCCACGCGAGTTCGTGGGCGGCTGCACCAACTTTGCGTCGGCCGCAACGCTCGAAAAACGGTTCGCTTTTGAAGCGGACGACGGCGGGTGCCCGGCGCGCGGGAAGGCCTGGACTCGCAGAGTCCAGGCCTTCCTATTTGTTTAGCTGGTCGCCGCCGGCGTTCAAGTTGAGTGGTCCACGCCAGGTGGTTCACGCTAGGTGTCGGTTTCCGCCGCGCGGGGCGGAAGGGTGTTCCACTCGGTTTCCGCAGCACGCATCCAGGGATAGGGCAACAGTTCTGTGATGTGGACCTTTCCCACCTCGCCCCCGGAATCGACCAGGACAGTTGTCTCTGTTCCGTACGTGCGCAGCAGTTCCCGGCACAGGCCGCAGGGGTTCGTGACCTGCGGCTGGCCCTCTCCGTCCATGCTGACGGCCACCACTGCGCTGATGGATGGTTCCCGGGCCATGCGGGCGTTGGCCAGGGCGCTGGATTCGGCGCACACGTTGAGGCGTTTTGAGCCGATGTGCAGGCCAAGGTAGATGGCCCCCGACCCGCCGCGCATGGCGGCAGCCACCCGGTGGTTCTCGGGGTGATGGGTGGTAGCCAACAGCCCGCGGGCCGCCTCGTACAGCTCCACGTCAGGGTCGCTGAGTTCAAAGGAGATCACGGTTTTCCTCCTAGCTCCCGATGAAGATGCCGTTTTTCTTTCGGGCCAGCAGGTAGAACACGATGCTCAGCGCCGAGAGGACAGCTACATAGACGGGGAAGATCCAGGAGGCGTTCATGGACTGGAGCCAGACCAGCAGGTAGGAGGCCGTGCCGCCGAAGATGGCGACGCCGAGTCCGTAGCCGAGGGCCGTTCCGGCACCGCGGCAGCCCTTTGGCATGAGGGAGCTGGTGACCACGTTGTACAGCGTCATGTTCAGGACCAGCACCACCGAACCGCCCAGGAGCACCGCAGCGAAGCCGGCGATGCCGGGCTTGACGTACATCAGCATCAGGAAGACCGACGGAATGGCCAGCGCGCGGGTGACCAGGAACCACCTGGATATCGCCTTGCCGTCAGCGAGCCGGCTGATGATGAGGCTGCCGACCACCAGCACGACGCCCAGGACCGTGGTAAGCGCGAAGACCGCGGTGGAGTCCTCCTTGAAGCCGCTGCGGGCCGCCGTCGGAAGCCCGGTGTTCCAGGCGTAGTTGTAGGCCTGTGCGGCACCGACGACGAAGGTAATGGCCAGCACGCTCAGCCAGTGTTTGCGCACCCCGCCCCAGACTGTTTTTGCGGAGTTGTTCGCCAGTTCTTCGGGCTTCATGGTTTCAGGAAGTGTCCGGCGAAGGTAGACCACGACGAAGCCGAAGGCGGCGCCGACGACGAACGGCATGCGCCACCCCCAGTCGGCCATGACGGATCCGCCGAGCACCAGGCTGCTGAGGTAGCTGACAAGCGAGGCGAGCAGGATGCCTGCGTTGACGTAGAAGGAGATGATGCCGGCCACAAAGCCCTCGCGCCCCTCGGGTACGAGTTCGACGGCGTGGGCGGTGGACAGCGGGGCTTCGACGCCGGTGGAGATTCCCTGGATGATGCGGCAGACCAGGAGGATGACCCCGGCGGCGCCGCCGATCTGGTCATAGGTCGGGGACACGGCAATGATCAGGGTGGTGACCGCCATCATCATGATGGACCAGAGCATCACCCGTCGCCGTCCGATCCTGTCGGCGAAGGTGCCGAGGAGTATCCCGCCCAGCGGACGGAAGGCGAAGCCGACGGCGAAGACTGCCAGGGCGCTCAGCGTTGCGGCCACGGGATCATGCGACGGGAAGAACTTCGGTCCGATGAAGGCCGACAGCAGCCCAAAGACCATCCAGTCGTACCACTCCAAGGTGTTGCCCAGCCCGAGGCCCAGCAGCCCCCGGCGGATTTCCGGAGAGAGCCGGGACTTCCGGCCGCCCTCCAGGTCATTCTTGACGACAGTGTCAGTCATGATTCTTTTCCTTCCCCCGCGCCTTCGGGCACGGGAGGGTACGGATCACCGGCAGGCGCCCTGTTGGGCCGCCGGCGATCGAAACTATCGTTTGGCTTGGTCCGCGGGGCGGCGTGACCGGATCACCACATGGGAGGTGAGTTAGCCAAGATAGCTACGCATGCCTCTTCGTAGCGCTTGCCTGCAAACGGCCATCCGGCCCGGCGCAGGGAGCCTGTTCAGATGAACGGTTCCATGCCGACCGGCCAGCATCGGGTTCTGTGGATGGCTTGGCAGATGTGCTGCCTCATTACCAGGGAAGAGAACTGGAGACCGGGCGGGGTGCACCTTCCGCCAGAAGGTCCTCGGGCCCTGCTCCTGTTCGATTAGCGTCAATCCCAAAGTGTTGCGGCTCACATAACTATATTGAAGATCTTCACGGAGTCAATGGTTCAGGGAATGCCGAATCCCTCCGCGGCCGGGCGGCTGATGAAACCCCGGGTCAGGCGGGAATCGACCCGCGGGGACGGAGAATTTTCACCAAACCATTGATTCGGTAAAAATCTTCACTATAGTTATGCACGTCAGCTCATCCAGAGAAAGACGGACCATGACCAACGAGAGCCTCCCGGGATCCTCCCCCGCCGGCACGAGCGTCCTTCTTGCCACCGTAGGCAACAAGATCCGCAACATGCGCAAAGACAAAGGGATGACGCTTGCGAAGCTCTCGGAAGTCACCGGCCTCAGCCCGGCGATCGTTAGCCAGATCGAACGGGGCCTGGCCAATCCGTCCTTCACCACCCTGGCGCAGCTGGCCCACGGCCTGGACATCCCCGTGGGGAAGTTCTTCCTTGGACAGGAAGAAGCCAAGTCCCCGGTTGTCCGCAAGGGCGAACGGCGGAACCTCAAGGGTGTTACCAAGAAGTCGGTGGGCGAGGCGGTCTATGAACTGCTCACTCCCGACCTCAACGGCGCCCTCGAGGCCCAATGGATCGTGAGTCCGCCAGGCCACGACACCAGCGCCACTCCGTTCCGGCACACCGGCGAGGAATTCGGCATCATTCTCTCCGGTCGGAAAGACATCTACCTGGACGGTGAGTGCTACACCCTGGAAGAAGGCGATTCCATCACCTTCTCCTCGGATACGCCTCACTGGTACAAGAACAGCTACGAAGAGGTATGCGTAGCGATCTGGGTTAACGCACCTCACGCGTGGTGATCAGCCGGCCCTAGCCGCCTTCACCATTCTCCATTTCCGCCGACGCCCCGGTGTCCGCGGAAGCCTTTCCACACTCCGCCGCAAGGTCCGCAACGGGCCGCGCTGCGTCATACCCTCTGCCGGGTGGAATCCGCGGTCAGCGTCACCGCGCGTTCATCCTGGGCAGCGTCTACCTCACCGGCTGCCGTTCCGACGGCCGCCGGAAAGTAAGGATCCCCCATGAACTCGACAACAGCCTTGCGCTCCCTGGACCTCATCACCACCACGCAGGACCTGAGCGCTCCCGTCATCTCCCGTTCGGACGTCCTGGTGGTCGGAGGCGGCCCGGCCGGTGTGGCCGCCGCCGTCACCGCTGCCCGCTCCGGCGCCTCCGTCACTTTGCTGGAGCGCTACTCCGCACTCGGCGGCCTCGCCTCCGGGGGCATGGTCCTGGTGCTCGATGACATGATCAACGGCCAGGAGATCACCGTCACCGGCATCGTCTCCGAGTACGTCGAACGGCTCCAGAAGCTGGGCCTGGCAATCGTCCCGCCGGCCGATGACCGCAAGACTTCCGAGGAACTCTGGAACAAGTGGGGCCGCTTCGGCACCTTCGACTTCCACTCCCACACCACCCCCAAGCCGGTCTGCTACGCCGCAGCCTTCGATCCGGACGGCTGGAAACGGGTCTCCAACGACCTCGTCCGCGAAGCCGGCGTCAACCTGCGCCTGCACTCCTGGTTCTCCCGCCCCATCGTGGACAACGGCGTCATGAAGGGCGTCGTTTGCGAGACCAAGTCCGGCCCGCAGGCCTTCATGGCCGACATCGTCATCGACACCACCGGCGACATCGACGTCGCCTCCCGCGCCGGCGCCAGCCACATCAAGGACAGCTACCTCACCACGCTCGTCTTCCGGCTCGGCAACGTCGACACCAACGCCGCCGAGGCCTTCGAACAGGCCAACCCGAAGGAAGCCCGCGCCATCAACCGCAAGATCAAGCGCCTCCTCGGCGGCGCCTGGGAACTGTGGTGGCTCAAGACCCCCATCGACGGCGTCGTCTGGTGCAACGCACCCCACATGACAGGCTTTGACGGCGTCGACCCGGCAGACATGACCGCCGCCGAGTTCGCCGCCCGGGACCGGATCACCGAGGCCGTGGAGTATGTCCGCGCCAACCTGCCCGGCTTCGAAAACTGCTACATGCTCGACGTCGCCTCCCAGATGGGCGTCCGGCAGACCCGCCTGCTGGAGGGCGAGTACGTGATGACCAAGGACGACGTCACCTCCCGCCGGCACTTCGCGGACACCGTGGCCCGGGGCCGCGACTACTACTACCCCTACCGCTCGCTGCTGCCCAGGGAAGTGGACCAGCTGCTCGTGGCTGGCCGCCACTACTCCGCCACCCCCGAGGCGCAGAAGATGTCCCGCGAAATCCCGCCCTGCATGGCCATGGGCCAGGCCGTCGGCGTCGCTGCCGCCCTGGCGGTCCAAAACGGCACCCTTGTCCGCGACGTCTCCGCCCTGGACATCCAGCAGGGCATGCGCCGGCACGGCGCGGACCCGGGTGACGTCCCGTCGTCGAACGCCACCCTCGACGCAGACGCGGCGGTGGGAGCGTGAGCGCCGCCATCGACGAACTGGAAAGCACGACGGCGGCACCGGCCGCCGCTGCCAACGGCGCCGCCGCCGACCCGGAGGTTGCAGGCGCCGGCACTCCACTCCCCCTCGACGGGATCAAGGTCGTCGACTTCACCCAGGTGTTCATGGGCCCGTCCTGCACCCAACTGCTCGGCGACTACGGCGCAGACATCATCAAGGTGGAACGCCCGGGCGCCGGGGACATCTCCCGCAACTCCTTCCCGGACAAGGACGGCCAGGACAACCCGATCTTCCTGTCCATCAACCGCAACAAGCGCAGTGTCTCGGTGGACACCCGCACCGAGGACGGCCGCGCCGTGCTCCGGCGGCTGCTGGCGGACGCGGACGTGGTGGTGAGCAACTTCCGCTCCGGCGTGATGGAGCGGATGGGCTTCGGCTACGAGGAGCTCAAGGCTGAGAACCCGGCCATCATCTGGGCCTCCGGCACGGGCTTCGGACCGAACGGGCCTTACTCGCACAAGGGCGGCCAGGACGCTATCGCGCAGGCCTACTCCGGTGTCATGTGGCGGCGCGAGTCGGAGGACATGAAGCCCTCCATCTACCCCACCACCCTGTGCGACTACATCACCGGAATGCACCTCATGCAGGGCATCCTGCTGGCACTGCGCACCCGCGAAACCTCCGGCGTCGGGCAGAAGGTGGAGGTGACCATGTACGATTCCATGCTGCACTTGCAGATGCAGGAAGCGTGCATGCAGCTCAACCGCGGCTACGAGGTCAACTGGGGAGCCATGCCCTTGAGCGGCGTCTTTGAAACCACCGACGGCGCCGTCTGCATGGTGGGCGGCTTCACCCCCGACCCGCTGCTGCGCATTTCCGAGGCCCTGGGCCTGGACGAGGACCTCACGCAGCGCCCCGAGTTCGCGGACCTGGAACAGCAGTTCAAGCACAAGCCGGCATTGCAGACCATCTTCCGGGAGCGCATCGCCACCAACACCACCGAGTACTGGACCGGCAGGCTGGAGGAGAAGGGACTGCTCAACGCCCCCGTGCACACTTTGGAACAGACCCTGGCCGATGCGCAAACCCACGCCAACGGCATGATCGTCGAGGCCGAACACCCCGGCGTCGGCACCGTCAAGATGCTCAACGCGCCCATCCGGCTCTCCGCCACGCCGCCCATCATCCGCCGGGCGGCCCCGCGGCTGGGCGAGCACAACGTCGAGGTACTGCTGGAAAACGGGTTCGACGCCGAGACCATCGAGCGCCTGCAGAAGCTGGGAGTGCTGAGATGACCGCCGTTTCTGAAGCTGAGCAGGCGCAGACCACGGTGGACGAGGTCACGTTGACCATCGAGAACCACGTCGCCACTGTGGTCATCGACCGGCAGCACGTCCTCAACGCCGTCGACGGCAACGCCCAGGCCCGGCTCAACGGGATCTGGGACCAGCTGGAAGCCGATCCCACCGTCCGCGCCGTGGTCATCACGGGCGCCGGGACCCGGGCGTTCTGCGTAGGGGCGGACATGTCCGCCGCCGCCGTGGACAAGACCGGCCTCGAGTACTGGGCCGGCCTGGACCCGAACGGCTTCGGCGGGCTGAGCCTGCGCACCACCCTGGATGTGCCGGTGATCGCGCGGGTCAACGGCTACGCCCTCGGCGGCGGCATGGAGATCGTGCTCGGCGCGGACATCGTGGTGGCCGCGGATACCGCCCGATTCGGGCTGACGGAACCGCGCGTCGGGCGTTTGGCGCTCGACGGCGGCATCCACCAGCTGGTGCGCCGGATCCCGTACACCCAGGCTATGGGCATGCTCCTGACCGGGCGGAAGGCCGAGGCCGCGGAGATGCAGGCCATGGGCCTGGTCAACGAGGTGGTCCCCGCCGGGGAGCTCGACGCCGCGGTGCAGCGCTGGCTCGACCAGATCCTTGCCTGCGCCCCCACGTCCGTCCGGGCGGTCAAGCAGATGGTCACACGGACCGCGCACATGACCGCCACCGAGGCCCGCGGGCTCCGGCTGCCGGCCCTGATGGCGGCACTGGACAGCGCGGATTCCGCCGAGGGCGTCCGCGCCTTCCAGGAGAAGCGCGCGCCGGTCTGGCCCGGGCATTAGTCCTTCCACCGTCACAGCCGGCTGACGTCCGGCCGCCCGAAGCAACCCAGCTTCAACAAGAGCTCTTAAGGAGAAACCTATGCGGGAGTCACTGACACCCGGCGTGTGGGGCGTCGTCGCCACACCGTTCCAGGGCAGTGCCCTGGATGTCGATACCGATAGCCTGGCCGGACTCGTGGGGTACTACGAATCGATCGGTGCCACCGGTCTCACCGTCCTGGGCGTCTTCGGCGAGGCGGCAGCCCTGACGCCGGCCGAGCGCACTCTGGTCCTGGAGGTGGCTGTTGAAGAAACACGCCTTCCCCTCGTGGCGGGGGTGACGTCGCTCTTCACCGGCACCGCCGTCGAGGAAATCCACGCCATCCAGGCCGCCACCGGCGACCGGCTCGCGGCCGTCATGGTACAGGCCAACTCCGCCAACCCCGGCGTGGTCAGCGCGCACCTGAATGCCATTCACCGGGCGACCGGAGCCAAGATGGTGCTGCAGGACTACCCCCTGGCCAGCGGCGTCAGCATCAGCACCGAGGCACTCATCTCGGTGGTGCGCGCCTGCAGTTTTGTCACTGGGGTCAAGGCCGAGGCGCCGCCCACCTCCGTCGCGATCAGCCAGCTGACGGACGCCCTCGAGGTCTCGGTGTTCGGCGGACTCGGCGGCCAGGGGCTGCTGGACGAGCTCCTGGCGGGTGCCGCCGGGGCAATGACCGGCTTCTCCTATCCGGAGGCACTGATCGCCTGCGTCCGGGCCTGGCAGCGGCACGGCTATGATGCCGCCCGCGACGCCCTCCTGCCCTACCTGCCGCTGATCAACTTCGAACAGCAGGCGAAGATCGCCCTTTCGATCCGCAAGGAATGCCTGCGCCAGCGCGGCCTGATTGCCGACGCCGGCGTCCGGGCGCCGGGGGCGGCCTTCCCTGATGTTCTCCGGACCGGATTGCGCACCCACCTGGCCGAGGCTGCCGCGGCGCTTGGCCCCAATCCGGCCGCCGCCCACGTCACCGCGGGGAGGTTCTGATGGATCTCGGAATCAGCGGCAAGACCGCCCTGGTGGCCGCATCCACCGGGGGCCTGGGCCTCGCCGTCGCCAAGGCCCTCGCGGCCGAGGGCGCCAAGGTGGCCATCACCGGCCGGCGCCGCGAGCGCGCCGAGGAGATTGCGGCCGAACTCCAGAAGGAGGGGCACAGCGCCGTCGCCGTGCAAGCGGACCTGAGCACCGCCGACGGCGTGGCTGCCGCCGTCGAACGCACCATCGACGCCCTCGGACCCATCGATATCCTGGTGCTCAACGGGCCGGGACCCAAGCCCGGCGCGGCCGCCACGCTCGGCTCCGACGACATCGCCGCCGCGTTCGAACAGCTGGTCAAACCGCACCACGCCCTGGTCTCGCACGTCCTGCCGGGCATGCGGGAACGGCGCTGGGGGCGGATCCTTGCCGTCGGCTCCAGCGGCGTGGTGGCACCCCTGCCCAACCTGGCCGTATCCAACACCGGCCGCGCCGCCCTGGCCGGCTACCTCAAGACGCTCGCCGCTGAGGTCGCCCTGGACGCCGTCACGGTCAACATGCTTCTGCCCGGACGCATCGCCACGGACCGCGTGGCCGAACTCGACCACGCCGCCGCCAAGCGCCGCGGCACCACAGCCGAGGAAATCCAGCTCGAATCCCGCAAGACCATCCCGGCCCGCCGTTACGGCGAACCGGAGGAATTCGGTGCCACCGCGGCCTTCCTCTGCAGCGCCCCGGCCTCCTACATCACCGGCGTCGCATTGCGCTGCGACGGCGGCCTGATCCGCGGCCTCTGACCGCATCCAACACGCATGCCCCGCAGCTCCGACTCCCACGAAGGAACCCCATGACTTCCACTGTCACCGAAAACTCCACCAGCTTCACCGAGCAGGACCGCATCACCGCCCGGCACCTTATCAACGGCGAATGGCTCGGCGAGGCGGACACCGAACGCCTCAACCCGGCCCGCCCCGGCGAGTTCGCGGCCCTCTCCCCCAGCGGCACGGCCGCGGACACCGACGCCGCCATCAGCGCGGCCGCCGCAGCCCAGCCGGCGTGGGCCGCGCTCCCCGCCCCGGCCCGCGGTGCCATCCTGATGGCCGCCGGGGACCTGCTGCTGGAACGCCAGGCAAGCATCGCCGAGGACCTCGTGCGGGAAGAAGGCAAGACCCTCACCGAAGCCAAGGGAGAGGTCAAGCGCGCCTCCGACGTGCTGCGGTTCTTCGGCTCGCTCGGCTGGGCCGCCACCGGTGAAGTCCTGCCCAGCGGCCTGCCCGACACCACCATCACCACCCGCCGTGAGCCGCTCGGCGTCGTCGGCCTCATCACGCCGTGGAACTTCCCCATCGCCATCCCGGCCTGGAAATCCGCCCCGGCACTGATCAGCGGCAACGCCGTGGTGATCAAGCCCGCCGAGCTCACCCCGCTCTCGGCCACCCATCTGGCCCGCGCCCTGCAGGACGCCGGGCTGCCGGCCGGGGTGTTCAACGTGGTCCATGGCAAGGGCCGCGTGGTGGGCGATGCACTGGCCCGCGACCCCCGGATCGCGGGGTTGTCCTTCACCGGTTCCACCACCGTGGGCCTGGGCCTGCAGGAAATCCTGAGCGCCCGCCGCGCCCGGGTCCAGCTGGAAATGGGCGGCAAGAACGGGGTGCTGGTCCTTGACGACGCGGATCCCCACAAGGCCGCCAAAGTGGTGGCCGCCGGCGCCTTCGGCCTCACCGGCCAGGCCTGCACCGCGACGTCGCGCGTCTACGTCACACCCGGCATCCGGTCCGCGTTCCTCGAGGCGCTGACCGTGGAAGCAGCCGCCTACACCCCCGGCGACGGCCTGGCCACCGGAACGTCGATGGGCGCCGTCGTGAGCAGCCAGCAGTTCGAACAGAACCAGGCGGCGGTGCGCACCGCCGTCGAACGTGGTGCCACCCTGCTCCACGGCGAGTACGACGGCGGAACGGACGCCGGCTTCCTCTTCCCTGCCGCCGTGCTCACCGACCTGCCGTTCGACGACGCCGCCGTGACGGATGAGATTTTCGGTCCCGTCGTGGCTGTGCTCGAGGTCCCGGACTACGAGGCCGGCCTCGCCGCGATCAACGATTCCCGCTACGGCCTCACCGCCGGCATCTGCACCGATTCCCTGGCCTTGGCGACCGACTTCGCCGCCCGCGCCCAGGCCGGCGTCATCAAGGTCAACCGGCCGACGGCCGGCCTGGACCTGAATGTGCCCTTCGGCGGCGTCAAGGACTCCTCCACCAACACGTTCCGCGAGCAAGGGAAGTCCGCCCTGGACTTCTTCACCTGGGGCAAGACCGTCTACACAGGTGTGTAGCCTGCCATGACCTATGTCATCGCGCAGCCGTGCGTGGATGTGAAGGACAAGGCGTGCATCGAGGAATGCCCGGTGGACTGCATCTATGAGGGCGAACGCTCGCTCTACATCCACCCGTCCGAATGCGTGGACTGCGGCGCCTGCGATCCCGTCTGCCCGGTCGAGGCCATCTACTACTCGGACGACGTTCCGGACGAGTGGGCCGATTACGTGCGCGCCAACGTGGAGTTCTTCGACGGGCTGGGGTCGCCGCAGGGAGCCTCGGCCCTCGGGAACCTGGGCCGCGACCATCCGGTGGTAACCAGCGCGGGGTGAGCGTGCCGCCCCAACGCCGGTGCCGCCGTCGTGAAGTGATCACGGCGGCGGCATCCACACTGTTTGTTCAGACGGCGTTCGTCACACCGCGGCCGGCCGCGTCAGAAGCCCGACTTGAAGCGAATTTGGGCGTAGGGCTCGCTGGGCAGGTTCCCTGCAGTCCAGGGCTCCTCGGACGGTTCGCTCCGCACTTCTCCGCGCCCGTCGCGCAGCACGGCCAGCACCGTTGCCGCAATGGCGACGACGGCGATTGCGGCCAGCAGCACAAGGACGACGACGATGGATCCAGGCATCCTTCAAGCACCTTCTGAGTCAATTTTATTGCGGTTCAGCGCGCCCGCTCATGCGCGAATATTTTTCCTCTGGACGGAACGGGGCGCCGGGCATATTCTGGTCTCCCATCGCGCTGGGGGGTGATTCGAATGGGCAACAGGGTGCGTTTACTGGACGCAACCGTCCTGCGCGCCCTGCTCTTGCCCGTTCTCCTGGCCCTGGCGTGGATTATTTGGGGCGCAGCATCCGCCGACGCAGCGCCCGGGGATACCGTGACGGCCGGTTCGCTTGACGCCGGGTCCCTGAATACCAGCCCCGTCAAAACTCCCGTCGCCGCTATCGCGCCGTCGGCAGTGACTACCCCTCTGGCTTCCGCCACCTCCCGGGTTGCCCCAACCGCCAGGCTACTGCCGGCGGTTCCGGCATTGCCGGCAGCACCCAGCCTCCCGGCATCGGCCACCAAGCCCGTGACGACCGTCGCCGGTACAGTGGCCCACACTGCCGGCACCGTGGTCAGCGGGGCATCGACAGCGGTCACCACCGTGACTACGGCTGCGGGGCCAGTGGTCGACACAGTGGACAGCCTGGTAACGGCTGCGGAAGACGCCGTTTCGTCGGTGCCGCAGCTGCCGGCAATACCTGGTGTGCCCACTATCCCATCGCTGCCGGTCCCCGTGGTGCCCGTGCCGTCTGTTCCGGTTCCGACGCTTCCTGTCCCGTCTGTTCCCTCAGTGCCGGTGCCTTCGGTGCCGCTGCCGGAACTTCCCGCGGTTCCGGTACCGGGTGTCACGCCGCCGACGCCGGCTCCCGGCACCGGGGACGGCTCGCCGGATCTTCCCTCACCGACGGGTGATGTTTCGCCCTCGGATGGTGGGCCCGGGACTACCGCACGAAAGGCCGCAGGCGGGGCCCAGTCGGCAGCACCGGCCGGGACAGCAGCCGGGGCCACTCCCACGGCCGGCGACGGCATCCCGCTCGCAGGCACGGACCTCTCTCTGGCCGAGCTCCAGATGACAACGCCCGAGCGCCGAGAGCCGGCAGACGCCGGCCATGCCGCCCAAAACGAGAACCTTGATGCGCTTCCCGGCGGCGGCCATCTTCCATCCTTCGCCGCAAACGAAGGAACGTCGGGGCACTCCTCCTCGGGCTCCGAGGGCTCCGGCACCCAGGCCGCCGATGCGGCGGGGAACTGGGACAGGACGCCTCTGTTTGCCGGCGCCCGTGTGTTGGATGCTGCCCAGAACCTTCCCGCCAGCCCAGCCTTCGATCCGGGGTCTTCCCCCGACTGAACAGGTCAGCTCTGCCCGCCTTCAGGGCAGAAAAGACCACCTGCGCAGCCCTGCGCAAGGACCTCAGTTCAGTCAGGAGAATATGTCATGTCTACGCACGCCCCGCTGTCTGCCGCCTCCCGCCCGTCCCGCCCGCAGTCCGGAGCCGTTAGCGGCCGGATCGGAAACTGGCCCGACCCGATGCGCGGCCGGATCGGCAACTGGCCCGACCCCATGTCCGGCCTCATCGGCAACTGGCCGGACCCCATGCAACAGAGAAGCTAGGGATGTCCGGGCGAAGCTGGAGCACGGTCCGGACCTGAGCCCGGACCGGCACGCCAACAAGGACGCCAACAAGGAAGTGTCGCCGCGCGCGGCGCGGCGACACTATTCCCCATGATCAGTCCGCCTATCCGAGGCGATTCGCCTATCCAGGACCGGCGTCGCCCTTCCCCGCAGGCTCTTGCCGTGTTCCGGCGCCGCCGTTCGGCGCCGGCGTAGCCTCCTGCCCGCCAATCCCATCCGCTTCGGCGGCTGGTGCCCGCAAGTCAGGTTCTGCAGCCGTGTCCGCCTCCGTGGGCTGGACGCCTTCTTCCCGCGCACCTGTTGTGGGCACATTGGCTATGGGAGAACCCGGTTCGGCGGTGCCGTCCGCGCTTGGTTCCCCGGCAACGGCCGCCGACTTCTGGCTCTTGGCCGGGCCAGGCTTGGCGCGGCCTGGAAAGTAGCTGATGACACGCGCCAGCTCGCGGCCCAGGACAGTACCCTCGACCACGTCGGCGGGCAGTGCCTCCTGCTCAGCTTTCCGCGCCGCCTCGAGTGCCTGGCGGCCTGCTTCCGTTATGGATACCTCGTTGTGCCGCCGGTCCAATGAACTCGACTCGCGGGCCACAAGCCCCGCCCCTTCGAGCCGAGACAAAACCCGGCCAATGGACTGACTGCGGACCCTGATTTCGGCGGCCAACTCTTCCTGGTTCAGCGGACCGTCGAGGAGGCCCTGCAGCGCGATGACTGCGGCGTGCGTGAGGCCGAGTTCAGCCAATGCCTGGTCCTGCCTGCGCTGGACAAGTCTGGCGGCCATGGACAGCAGCTGGTGAGGTCCCCACTGCTCCGCGTCGGGGTTCGGGACCATCGGTTTAGACCTTCTTTCCCTTTGAGCCCGTGCTGGCATCACCGCCAGCCCAAAATGCCGGAAACACCGGGACCGGAAACCGGCCCCGGTGTTAGGCAAGTCAGCGGCGGCTGTCGTCTACGCCGTCGGCCTCAATGCGCTCCTTGCGGACCTGCTCGTCCACCATCACCTCGTCAGTAACGGTTTCCGTGTCCAGCCTGACCCGCTCGACCGGTACAGCTTCCTTGTCCACCACGGGGCGTTCCTCGTGAAGTACCACTTCGTGTTCCGCTTCGCTGATATCCGGGCCGTTCAGCGCCTCGCCCCGGTTTCCCTCGGTGATCGGTTCGCGCTCGAGCCGTACTTCCTCGCGCTGAACCGGAACTGTCTGGGTCACGTTTTCGGTCACAACGTACTTGCGCAGTCGTGCCCGGCCGGCGGCCTGCCTTTCTGTGCCAACATTCACGCGTTCCTCAGAGCGGGTCATGGCGTCGCCATCAGCCAGGCCGGACGTGTCACGATCGGCCCTGTCATCCGCGGCGCTGTAGGTTCCGCCGCTCCCTGCGGCAGCGAACCCCGCATCCCGCTCGGTGGCTGAAAGGCCCGCGGCGGACTGGCCCGTCCGGCTTGAGTCGGCCCGGTCCCCGTTCGCCGCCTCGGTGTAAGTCACCGTTCCGTTTAGCTGGTAGTGGGCGTAGAGCCGGTCCTCTTCTGAGGGGTCAAGGTGGCCCTCAGCGTCAACGCGCGGAGCGTCCTTGACCTGGTCTTTGGTGTAGGGGACAACGATGTCGGATCCCTCGAGCCGTGCCCCCTCGAGTGGGATAAAGGACTCCGAGGTGCCGAAAAGGCCGGTCCGGGCCGTCACCCATGTGGGCTGTCCGTTGTCATCGTCCGCATAAACCTGGCCGAGGGAACCGATCTTGTCTCCGTCTGCGGAGAGGATGTTTCCGTTCTTGTTGAGCAGGTCGTCGATGTGTTCCTTGGTGAGCATGCTGTCTCCTTGGAGTTTGACTTCGTGTCGCATTGGCTGTTCACGCTGAGGCCGACGACGGCGCAGCGGCAGTTTAGGTCTGCCGCCCCTGGGAGCGGCAGCTGCCGCCCTGCCAGGCAATCCGCCGTCGCGGCCGAGGCCGATAATTCAACCTCGCACCTATACCCTAAGCATGCTTACTATCAGATTGGCAAGCCTGCTTAGCTTTTTTCTTGAGCCTGCCCGCAAGGGTGGGAAAAAATGACAAGTGTGCTTACTATTTATTGATAAACGTGCTTACCATTGCATGCCAGCAACGCTGGTTCCTGTAGAGCAGCTGACCCTTTCGGAAAGAGAGAGCGAAGATGACTGAGAACCAATGGCCGCAGGACGAAAACCTCACCGCTCCCCCGGCCACACAGAATTCGGGTTACGGCGCCGGCACCACCGGCTACGGCGCAACTGGAGCGGGCACCACCGGCTACGGCGCCGCCGGCTACCAGGATGATGCGTCCTCAAAGAAGGACGTGGCAAAGGAAGAGGCCGCGAACGTCGCCGGCGAGGCCAAAGGTGCCGCGCAGAACGTGGCTGAGACAGCCAAGACCGAGGCGAAGAACGTCGCGTACGAGGCCAAGAACAGCGCACGGGACCTGCTGCACCAGGCGAAGTCAGACCTGACCAGCCAGGCCGGCACCCAGCAGACCAAGGCCGCCGAAGGCATCCGCAACATCTCCTCGCAGCTGCGAACCATGGCGGACGCACCGGACCAGCAGGGCGTGGCCGCGGACCTCATCCGCCAGGCCGCCGACCGCTCTGCCTCCGTCGCATCCTGGCTGGACAACCGCGACCCTGGCTCGCTCCTGGACGAGGTCAAGTCCTTCGCCCGGCAGCGCCCCGGGACCTTCCTGCTCCTCGCGGCAGGCGCCGGCCTCCTGGCCGGACGGCTGGGCCGCAGCCTGCAGGCCGGCGCTCCGGAAACCGGAACCGCAGCAGGCTACGGATCCACCGGCGGCACGCTGCCCCAGTACCCCGCCCAGCCGCCGGTCACTGAAGGCAGCCTGGACGCCGGGGTAGGCGCACCGCTCTATGACCGCGCCGAGCTCGGCGAGCCCGCGTACACCCAACCGGCCTACGGCGAGACAACTTACGGAGAGCAGGCCACCGGTCAGCCGGCCTACGGTCAACCCTCCACCGGCCAACCCGCCTACGGCGAACAGACCTACGGGGAACAGCCCGCCTACGGCGAACCCGCCACCGGCCAACCCGCCTACGGCGAACAGACCTACGGGGAACAGCCCGCCTACGGCGAACCCGGCACCGGCCAGCCCGCCTACGGCGAACAGACCTACGGGGAACAGCCCGCCTACGGCGAACAGACCTACGGGGAACAGCCCGCCTACGGCGAACCGGGTGTCGGTGAGCCCGGTCCCGGCGAACCAGGATACGGCGAGCCGAGGCGCCGGGACACTGACGATACCGAGGGTGGGGGTCGTCCCCTGTGAGCAGCCAGATACCTGATACCCCGCAGACGGCCGCGCACGCGAAGGCCGACACCACCTCCCTCGGTGACCTCCTCGGCGAG
>NZ_JBHVSZ010000015.1:0-108833 GCF_042884885.1 Arthrobacter sp. NPDC058097 | reverse complement strand
CATGGTGGCCGGCTGGTACGCCTGCCGCAAACGCATCCACGAAATCGCCGAAGCCCGCGAAGGCTTCACCGGCATGTCCCCCGTCATCGCCAACCCGACACCCATCAAATAAGACCTGCATCATCACAAACCCAGACCGCAGCCAGACAAAGAAAGCACATGACAACAGAGTCCCAGTCCACCTTGACCGCATCCGACAACCGCTCCTCCGATGGTCGGCCCCAAGAACCGAAGCCCCAACAGGTCCCGTCCGATGCCGCAACTCAACCGCACGGCCCGGCCCTGAAATCGGCCGGCCACGTGATCGTAGACTCGCTGGCCGCCCACGGCGTGGCGCGCACCTATGTCGTTCCCGGTGAAAGCTTCCTCGACGTGCTGGACGGGCTGCACAATTCGGACATCGAGACCATCGTGTGCCGGCACGAGGGCGGGGCTGCCTACATGGCCGAGGCAGACGGCAAAATGAACCAGCTGCCGGGAGTCGCCATGGTCACCCGCGGGCCCGGTGCCGCGAACGCGCACGTCGGGCTGCACACGGCATGGCAGGATTCGACGCCGGTGATCCTGTTCGTTGGCTTGATCCCATTCGCACACCGGGACCGCGAAGCGTTCCAGGAGTTCGACATCAAAGCCTGGTTCGACACCGGCGCCAAACGGGTCATGGTCCTTGACCACGCGGAGCGGGCATCCGAGATCGTCGCCGAGGCAATGTTCGCCGCCATGAGCGGACGTCCCGGCCCGGTAGTGGTGGGGCTGCCCGAGGACATCCTCCGGCAGAAGGTCAAACCGGAACTGCACCCGCCGATCCCCGTCGCGGCCGGCGGAATGAGCAGCCGGGACGCGGAGGCTCTCAAGGCTGCTCTTGCCGCGTCCAGCAAGCCGCTCTTTGTGACCGGCGGCAACGACTGGACCCAGTCGGCGGCGGACCAGCTGACCGCCTGGCTCGAACGGCACCAGATACCCGCTGCTGCGGAGTGGCGCACCCAGGGAACCGTTTCCTTTGATTCCCCGTCCTATGTCGGCCCCATCGGGTACGGCCGTCCGCGCCCCACCTATGACTTGCTCGACGAAACCGACCTCCTGGTATTTGTTGGCACCGTGCCGGGAGACGTGATTACGGACGGATTCGTCTGCCGGCAGGACTGGAGCAAGCAGAACTTCCTGGTCACCAGCGACCCCGCACTGCGCGGCCGTTCAGGTCCGGTTTCCCGGCAGATCCTCGCGAAACCGGAGGCCTTTGTCCGCGACCTGGCGGAAATCGACCTGCCGGCAAAGGAGGAATGGAAGGCATGGACGGGCCGGATGAGGGCCGAGCAGGAGTCCTTTGCCGCGCTTCCGGCGTCGACTCCGTCTGCCGGCAGGGCAAAGATGGACACCATGATGGCAAACCTGGTTCCCGGGCTGCCGGAGGACGCGGTGGTGACGTTCGGCGCTGGCGAACATACCAACTGGGCGCACCGATACTTCCCCACCCGCCGCTATGCCTCCATGATCAGTGCCCGCAACGGCTCCATGGGCTACTCCATCCCGTCGGCCATCGCGGCATCCCTGGCAGAACCGCAGCGCCGGGTGGTGACCATCGCCGGGGACGGGGAGTTCCTCATGAACGGGCAGGAACTGGCCACCGCAGCCCAGTACGGCGCCACCCCGCTGGTCATCGTCATGGACAACCAGGAGTACGGCACCATCCGCACCCACCAGGAGCGCCACTACCCGGACCGGGTTTCCGGCACCCAACTGAAGAACCCCGACTTCGGTCTGATGGCCAGGGCCTTTGGCGGTTTTGGCGTCACAGTCACCGAGGACAAGGACATTCCAGCCGCCCTCGCTGCGGCCCTTGCCGCCATTGACGAAGACGGCGTCTTCGCCCTCATCCACCTCGTGGTTGAACAGCGCGTCAAGGCCTACCCGGCCACCGTCTAACAGAACAGCCGACGACGGCGGGTACCTCCCGCCGTCGTCGGCTATCGATACGAGCCACGGATCTCCTCTCGGAATTGTGGCGCATCCGCCCCTGTCTCCGACTTTTTAGGAAAACTCCTTCAGGGCCTCCGTAAGGAGGTTCCCGGGCTTCCCCAGGCGCCTGTGGATGCCGTTCGACGCCACCAGTTCACCGGCTATGACGACGTCGGTAACGTCGCTCGCCGTGGCGCTGAACACGAACTGCGGCGCCGCCGATCCTGCGGTGCGGACCGAATCAGGTGCCACGGCCATCAGGTCACACACGGCGCCGGGCCGGAGGGCGGCCGGCATGACCGGCGTGGCCATGGAGGCGGCCGCTCCTTGTGTGGCGGCGGCCAGCAGTTCGCGTGGCGTGAATCTTCCGCGCTGGCCGGAGTTAAGCCGTTCGCCATGCTCCAGGGCACGCATCTCGGTCCAGGGGTCGATCACGGCGTGCTGATCCGTTCCGAGCGCAATGGTGGCTCCGGCGTCGGACAATGACCGGGCAGGTCCGATTCCGTCTGCCAGATCGGCCTCGGTACTGGGACACATCACTACTGTGGCACCCGCCTCGCCCAGCAGCCGGATGTCCTCCGGTGTGAGGTGCGTTGCATGGACGGCGGACAGGCGCCGTGTGAGCAGGCCGTGCCGGGCCAGCAGGCCCGCCGGAGTGACCCCGTACGCCTGTTGGCAGGCAGCATTCTCCGCCGGCTGTTCGCTGAGGTGGATGTGAAGGGGAATGTCGACAGGGAGGTGTTCGGCGACAATCTTGAGGTCCTGCTCGGGAACGCCCCGCACCGAGTGCAATGCCGCTCCCACGCTCACCATTTCCCGGGGAAAGGCGCGCGTCACTTCGGTTCGAAGTGAGCTGAGCCTGTCCAGCCAGGCGTGGGCATCTGTGTCACCGAACCGGGCCTGCTCTGCGCTGAGCGGTGTGCCGCCACCGCCGGCCCCGATTCCTCCGGCCAGGTAGAGGGTGTCCAGCAAGGTCAGCCTGATGCCGGACGCCATTGCTGCCCGGGCCAGAGCCAGTTCCATCCCATGCCGCTCCGGATACGGGTGGCCGCCCGGCTGGTGGTGGACGTAATGGAACTCGGCCACGCTGCTGAAGCCGGTCGCCACCATTTCCACGAAGACGGCGGTGGCGAGCTTTTCGTACTTTTCCGGGGTCAGTTCGCCGGCGCTGCGGTACATCTGCTCCCGCCAGACCCAGAAATCGCCCCGCCCGTCATGGGTGCGGCCACGCAGGATTCTGTGGAAGGCGTGGGAATGGGCATTGGCGGCCGCGGGGAAGACCATGCCGTCCAGCACTTGGTCGCCCGGTTCGGCATTGACGCCGGAACTCAGGCCGGAAATCCGGCCGTCATGCGTTTCCAGCCGGACGCCGGTGGCGACGACGGGTCTGCCGTTTTCCTCGATCAGCGCCGCTTCGCACCAGAAGCCTTTCACAGCAGGCCGCCCAGGACCTCGGCGAGGGCGACAGCACCGGCGTCGGCGTCCTCATCGGCGACATACTCTTCTGGCGAATGCGATATTCCGCTGGGATTGCGCACAAAGAGCATGGCGGACGGCACGTAACCGGCCAGCACCCCGGCATCGTGACCCGCCCCGGTTGCCAGCACGGGCACCCCCGGGAGGATATCGCCGATCTGCCGGCTCAGTGGAGGGTCGAAATGCACGGTGTCACTATAGGACTCCTCAGTGAGGAACACAGAGCATCCTTCCGCGGCAGCGATGTCCTGGGCAGCCGCGTAGATGGATTCGATGAGCCGCGCGGTGACGGCGTCATCGGGGTGGCGGGCATCCAGCCACATGTCCACGCGCGAGGCAATGACGTTGGTTCCCCCGGGTACCGGTGTCAGGCGGCCGACGGTCGCCCGCGCATCGGGCTGGCCGGCGGCGGCGTCCCGAACGGCCACGATGATTTGCGCCGCAGCAACCATGGGATCAGAGCGGTCGGCCATGAGGGTAGTTCCGGCATGGTTGCCCTGTCCGTGGACGCTTAGCTTCCAGCGCCCGTGCCCGAGGATGGAACTCCCGACGGCGATGCCCGGCCCGTGCGCGCCCAGGCCCTTGCCCTGTTCCACGTGGAGTTCAACGAACTGGCCGATCCGCGCCAGGCTTTCGGGATCGGGACCGATGTGCCGGGGATCCAGACCGTTGGAGCGGGCGGTATCTGCGAAGGTGTTCCCATCCGCGTCTCGTAGGTTCAGTGCCTTATCCACGTCAATTGCTCCGGTAAGGAGCCGGGACCCCAGGCACGCCACCCCGAAGCGGGAGCCTTCCTCTTCGGGGAAGACAGTGATGGCCAGGGACCGGTCCGGAGTCCTTCCGCGGTTCTTGAGTATGTCGACGGCGGCCAGTGCGGAGGCGACGCCGAGCGGACCGTCGAAGGCTCCTCCGCCGGGAACGGAGTCAAGGTGGCTTCCGGTGACCAGGGCACCCTCCTGGGGTTTTCCCCACCATGCCCAGATGATTCCGTTGCGGTCGGTTTCGACGTCGAGGCCCCGCCGTTGGGCCTGATCAACGAACCAGCTCCTCAGGTCCAGTTCGGCGGTGGAGTAGACGGCGCGGGAATATCCTCCGCGAACGTCATCCCGGCCGACGTCCTGGATGGAGTGAAGCAGTTGCGTGACGGTTTCCACATGAACCTCCGATTGATTTCCGCTGCCACCAAGTAAAAACCACATTTCATTGGATGACAAGCCTTTAGGGACGCTGCCATGGGCCGCCATCAAGCCGACGCGCCGCCGAAACGGCGTGTTTTCAGGACAGGTGAACCCTCCCGGACGGCTAAAGCTGCGGCGTAATCTTTCTCGTCCTATTGCCATGCATTGAAAAAGGGTTTTTACTTGATGGCAAGACAATGTGATTCGGACCACCTGAAAGCGGGACAGGCAGTGGCGGCAGATTCTTCAACCCGGACGGTCGAAAGGGCCCTGGCCCTGCTGAGCGCGGTCTGCACTGACGGTGCTATCAGCCTGAGCGATGCAGCAAGGGTGGTGGACTTGTCGGCGAGCACGGCCCTCCGCCTCCTGCGAACCCTTGAAGGCAGCGGTTTCGTCTCGCGGGACCCGGGGGGAAACTTTCGCCCCGGAGCAAGCGTCATCCAGCTCGGAGCCCTGGCACTGAGCCATGAATCCCTGGTGGGTCTCTGCACGCCGCATATGAAGAAGCTGGTGGCCGAAACAGGCGAATCCTGCTACCTGAGCATCCCCGGACCCGGTGACACAGGGATCTATATAGCGATAGTTGAAGGCACGCATTCGATCCGTCACACCAGCTGGGTGGGCCGAAGCATTCCCTTGGAAGGCTCTGCCGCAGGGCAGGTGCTGACGGGAGAGCAGCCCGAGCGCGGCTTCGCAATCGTCCGCAGCGGAGTCGAAGACGACATCACAGCCATCGCCGCACCGATTGTGATCGGCGGCCGCACTGTAGCCGCCCTGAGCATCGTGGCCCCCAGCTACCGGCTGGACGAGACGAAGGCTCTGAAAATTGGCGGGGAACTGCTGAGGGTGGCCGGCAACGTCCTCACTGAACCCTCCGAAAACCATGAAGTGGCCTAAGAAAGCATGGAAGAGAAATGATCAAGTTTGAAAACGTGACAAAGGCTTATCCCGACGGAACTGTTGCCGTCGATGGGCTGAACCTGGAAGCGCCCACCGGGAAGCTGACAATCCTGGTTGGTCCTTCCGGCTGTGGCAAGACCACCTCCCTGCGAATGATCAACCGCCTGATCGAACCAACCAGCGGAACCATCTACCTTGACGACCAGCCAACTTCCGGCATGGATGCAGCGTTGCTTCGCCGCCGGATCGGGTACGTCATCCAGCACGCAGGCCTGTTCCCGCATCGCACGATTGTGGATAACGTCGCAACCATGCCCGTCCTGCTCGGCGCAAGCCGGCAAGAGGCCCGCACCAAGGCACTGGAACTCATGGAGCGCGTTGGCCTGCCGGCGAACTTCGCCAACCGCTACCCCTGGCAGCTCTCGGGCGGACAGCAGCAGCGTGTCGGAGTTGCCCGCGCGCTGGCATCGGATCCCGCCTTCATGCTGATGGACGAGCCGTTCAGCGCGGTGGACCCAGTGGTCCGTGCACAGCTCCAGGACGAGTTCCTCCGCTTGCAGCGCGAAATCGGCAAGACCATCATCATGGTCACGCACGACATTGATGAGGCCCTCAAGCTTGGGGACCAGGTGGCTGTGATGCGCGTCGGCGGAAAACTCGCCCAGATGGCTTCCCCCTCAGAACTCCTGACCGCCCCGGCCGATGAATTCGTGGCCGACTTCGTTGGCCGAGACCGCGGATACCGGTCCCTCGGCTTCGCCAACGCGGCCGAAGCTGTCTCCGTCAGCGAAGAACCCGTCGTGCAGCTCGGGGCCTCCGCCGCCGAGACACAGGCCAAAGCCACGGGAGCGTGGGTCCTGGTCGTGGACGGCGGCAAGAAGCCGCTCGGCTGGGCCCAGCCGGACCTGGTCGGCGCAGAGCTCAGGCGGGAGCACCTTAACCTCAGCGGCACCTCAGCGTCGTCGTCCGGCACCATGCGCCAGTTGCTCGACGCCGCACTGTCCTCACCCAGCCGCCGCGGCGTCGTCGTCAACGACCAGGGCGAGCTCATCGGCACGGTAACCGCCACCGACGTCATCAAGGCCATTGAAGCTGAACCCCATCTGGAGACTGCACGATGAACCTTGAATGGCTGGGCCGCCAGTTCGACAACATCGTGTTCCTGTTCGGCTGGCATGTCCTGCTTGCCGTTACCCCGCTCGTCCTTGGCCTGCTGATTGCCTTGCCCTTGGGCTGGTGGGCACACCGCAGCCGCCGGATCTACCCCCTTCTGGTGGGCGTAGCCGGCCTTCTGTACACCGTCCCGTCGCTGGCGTTGTTCGTGCTGCTGCCCCTGGTCCTTGGCACCAAGATCCTGGACCCGCTCAATATCGTGGCCGCGCTGACCATCTACACAGTGGCCCTGCTGGTCCGCGTCGTGGCCGACGCCCTGGATTCCGTTCCGGAAGACACCATCCAGGCGGCGAAGGCGATGGGCTACCGCAGCTACCAGAGCCTCCTTAAAGTGGAACTCCCCGTGGGCGTCCCGGTGATCAGCGCCGGTCTACGCGTGGCAGCCGTGTCCAACGTCAGCCTGGTATCCGTGGCCGCGCTGCTGGGCATACCCCAGCTCGGTTCCCTCTTCACACAGGGCTTCCAGCTGCGGTTCTTCACTCCGATCATCGCCGGCATCGTCCTCTGCGTGGTCCTGGCCATGATCCTGGACGGGCTGATCATTCTTCTCAACCGGTGGCTGACACCGTGGACCCCCAAGGTGGTGGCATCGTGAACTACTTGTTCGACCCCGCACACTGGACCGGCGCGGACGGCATCCCCAACCTGATCGGCGAGCATCTGCTCTACTCGCTGATCGCGCTTGGTATCTCCGCCGTCATCGCTGTACCGCTCGGCATCTATATTGGCGTAACCGGCAAGGGCGTCTTCCTGATTGCCGGACTCGCCAACGCCCTCCGAGCCCTCCCCAGTGTGGGGCTTCTCATCCTGCTCGTCCTGCTGATCTCCCCCGCTTTCCCCTCCAAGATGGGCTATATCGTGCCGAGCCTCATCGTCCTGGTGCTGCTCGCCGTGCCGCCGATCCTCACCAACACCTACGCCGGCGTCCGCGCAGTGGATGCCGCAGCCGTCGACGCGGCGAAGGGCATGGGCTTCCGCACCATGAAGATCCTCACGGACGTCCAACTCCCCTGCGCGCTTCCGCTGATGCTGTCCGGTGTCCGCAGCGCCTTGCTGCAGATCATCTCGACTGCCACGATCGCGGCGTACATTTCGCTCGGCGGCCTCGGCCGGCTGCTCATCGACGGCAAGGCGCAGAACGATTACAGCCAAATGGTTGCCGGCGCCGTCCTCGTGGCCCTGCTGGCCCTGTTCTTCGACCAGCTGCTCGCCTTCATTACCCGACGGGTCGTCTCACCCGGGCTAACCCGGCGCGCGGTCAAAACCGCCGTGACGCCCGTTACTGCCGAGACCGTCAAAACCCCCGTCGCGCTCTAGCTCCCCCTCTCCACCAGCCCCCCGGGCGCCCCGCACCTGACTACTGCACGCCCCGTACAGTCCATCGCCAGAGAGTATTGACATGAAAAAATTCCTGACCGGCATCACCATTGCCACGGCTGCCGCCATCGCCCTGAGCGCCTGCGGCGGAGACCCCATGAGCACCTCCAACAACTCCCAGGCTGCAGGTTCCGCCGACAGCATCATCGTCGGCTCCGCAGACTTCCCCGAAAGCCAACTGATCGCCAAGATCTACGCCGAGGCCCTCAGGGCCAAGGGTGTCCAGGTCACGGAAAAGCCCAGTATCGGCAGCCGCGAGGTGACGATTCCGGCCCTCAAGGACGGCTCCATCGACCTCATGCCCGAATACGGCGGAGCGCTCCTGCAGTACCTTGACTCGAAAACCAAGGCAGTAACCTCCGAGGAAGTCACCGAGGAACTGGGCGCCAAGATTCCTGCCGGACTGACCCAGTTGACGGCATCCAAGGCACAGGACAAGGACGTGCTGGCGGTAAAGAAGGAGACGGCCGACAAGTACAACCTCAAGTCCATCAGCGACCTCAAGCCTGCGGCCAAGGAGCTCGTCCTGGGCGGGCCGCCGGAGTGGAAGACGCGCGTTAACGGTGTTGCCGGTCTGAAGTCCGTCTACGGTCTGGAATTCAAGGAATTCTCGGCGCTCGACGCCGGCGGTCCGCTGACGCTGAACGCCCTCCTTTCCGGCCAGGTACAGGTGGCCGACCTCTTCAGCACCGACCCGGCGCTGGCAGCCAACAACCTGGTTGCGCTGGAGGACGACAAGAACCTGTTCCTTTCCGAGAACATCGTCCCGGTCATCAACAAGAAGAAGTCCACGGACACGGTCAAGGAGGTCCTGGACAAGGTCTCGGCCGCACTCACCACCGAAGACCTGATCGAGATGAACGGCCGCACTGCGAAGTTCGAGGACGTCGGAGAGATCGCCAAGGACTGGCTCAAGTCCAAGAACCTGGCCTAGGCCGCGCCCGAATTAGGAGTACGCAAATGACAGCCGATTTCACTACCGGTGCCCGTCCGGTCAGAGCAGCCCGCGGCACCGAGCTTACGGCCAGGTCCTGGCAGACCGAGGCGCCGCTGCGCATGCTGATGAACAACCTTGACCCGGAGGTGGCCGAACGCCCGGATGACCTGGTGGTCTACGGCGGGACCGGCCGGGCGGTGCGCTCGTGGGCTGCGTTCGATGCGATCACCCGGACCCTGGAGACCATGGAGAAGGACGAGACCCTGCTGGTCCAGTCGGGCAAGCCGGTGGGCGTTTTCCGCACCAATGAGTGGGCGCCGCGTGTGCTGCTGGCCAACTCCAACCTCGTCGGTGACTGGGCCACCTGGCCCGAGTTCCGCCGGCTCGAGGCCGAGGGCCTGATGATGTACGGGCAGATGACGGCCGGGTCCTGGATTTACATCGGCACCCAGGGCATCCTGCAGGGCACGTTCGAGACGTTCGCCGCGATCGCCCGCAAGCTCACCGGGGACGCGGACGGCACACTGGCCGGGACCCTGACCCTGACCGGCGGCTGCGGCGGCATGGGCGGCGCCCAGCCGCTGGCCGTGACCCTGAACGAGGGCGCCTGCCTGATCGTAGACGTCGACGAGACCCGCCTGCGCCGCCGCGCCGGCAAGCGCTACCTGGACGAAGTCGAAACCGACCTCGACGCCGCGATCGCCAAGGTCCTGGCCGCCAAGGAAGAGCGGCGCGGCTGGTCCGTCGGCTACGTCGGCAACGCCGCCGAGGTGTTCCCGGAACTGCTGCGCCGCCACAAGGCCGGCGAGCTGAGCATCGACATCGTCACCGACCAGACCTCCGCCCACGACCCCCTGTCCTACCTGCCGGAGGGCATCTCGGTGGATGAGTGGCAGCGCGAGGCCGCGGCCGACCCGGAAGGGTTCACCAAGAAGGCCCAGGCATCGATGGCCCGCCACGTCCAGGCCATGGTGGAGTTCCAGGACGCCGGCGCCGAGGTGTTCGACTACGGCAACTCGATCCGCGACGAGGCCCGCAAGGGCGGCTACAGCCGCGCGTTCGAGTTCCCCGGCTTCGTCCCGGCCTACATCCGGCCCCTGTTCTGCGAGGGCCTGGGCCCGTTCCGCTGGGTCGCCCTCTCCGGTGACCCCGAGGACATCGCCGTCACCGATGCGGCCATCAAGGAACTGTTCCCGGAGAACAAGCACCTGCACCGCTGGATCGACGCCGCCGGCGAACGCGTCGAGTTCGAGGGCCTGCCGGCCCGGATCTGCTGGCTGGGCTACGGCGAACGCGCCAAGGCCGGCCTGCTCTTCAACCAGCTCGTCGCCGACGGCAAGGTCAAGGCACCCATCGTGATCGGCCGCGACCACCTGGACTCCGGCTCCGTCGCCTCCCCGTACCGCGAAACCGAAGCCATGGCCGACGGCTCCGACGCCATCGCCGACTGGCCCCTGCTCAACGCCCTGATCAACACCTCCTCCGGAGCCACCTGGGTCTCCATCCACCACGGCGGAGGCGTAGGCATCGGCCGCTCCATCCACGCCGGCCAGGTCTCCGTCGCCGACGGCACCGACCTCGCCGCACAAAAACTCGAACGCCTCCTCACCAACGACCCCGGCATGGGCGTCATCCGCCACGTCGACGCCGGCTACAACCGCGCCCTCGACGTCGCCAAGGAACGCGGCGTCCGCATCCCCATGAACGAATCCCGCTGATCCAGTCCGTCGGGATCAAGGTTTCGACAAGCTCAACCAGCGAACAACCACCGCCAGTATGGACACCAGAAAGGATCATTCAGTGATCGAGATCGACGGACGCCAGTTGGACCTGGCCGCATTGGCGGCAGCAGCCACTGCGGCAACACAGGTTCGGCTGGCGCCGTCGGCCCTGGAACGAATCGCAGAATCACAGCGCTCCGCCCAGGCAACGGCTAAGGCCCGACCGGTCTACGGCCGCTCCACCGGCGTCGGCGCGAACCGCTCCGTGACCCTGAACCGGGGTGTTGAGGGAGCCGACGTTCACGGACTCAACCTGCTCCGGAGCCACGCCGTCGATGCCGGCAGGGCCTTGAATCGGGAAACCGTCCGGGCCATGTTGATCATCAGACTCTCCCAGCTCGCTGCCGGGTCGTCGGGCATCAGCCCCGCAGTGGCTCAGGCTCTCGCGGGGTTGATTAACGCCGATGCCCTGCCTGAGGTGCGGGAGTTTGGCGGCATCGGAACCGCGGACCTTCCCGCGCTGTCCGGGACGGCGCTCACACTGTTGGGCGAGCGGCCAACGATGGACGGGCAAAATGTCACAGCACCGCTGGAAGGCTGGGCCACGGAAGATGCCCTGCCGTTCATCAGCTCCAATGCGCTCACCATCGCCCAGGCAGTCGTGGCCCATCAAAAGCTCACGACGCTGCTGGAGAACCTTACGGCCATCGCCGCACTGTCCTTCGCTGCCATGTCCGGAAACCGGGAGGCGTTCAGCCCCCACGTGGCGCAGGCGGCAGATACGGCTTCGGTTGCCAACATGGCCAATGTGCTCTATGACCTCTTGGACGGTCACCACAGCCCGGCACGAATCCAGGACCCCTACTGTCTGCGCACCCTGCCCCAGGTCCTTGGTGCCATGCTCGAAGAACTCGAAGCGCTTCAGGCCCTTCTTGAACGCCTCGTCGTCGCAGGCCATGAGAACCCGCTGGTGTTCGGCTCCGCACAGGATGGCAGCAATGGCGTGGCCCACCACGGCCTGTTCCAAATGACCACTCTAGGAAGACGCGTGGACGCTCTGCACCTCGCGGTCGGTGCCGCGTGTGCCACACTCCTTCGCAGGATCGACCTGCTTTGCGATCCTTCCTATACCGGCCTGAACCCTTTCCTCGCCGCCGACAACGCAGGCCAGTCCGGAGTCATGATGCTGGAATACGTGGCGGCTGCGTCGGCGGGCCGAATCCGGGCCAGCGCACAGCCGACGAGCCTGCAGACTGTGGTCCTGTCACTGGGCGCGGAGGAAGACGCGAGCTTCGGAAGCGTGGGTACGTCCCAGTTGTCAGCCACTGTCGACGCTTTTTCGACAATCGTTGGCATTGAATTCCTATGCGCCGTGAGGGCGCTGAGGCTGCAGGGCCGGACCAGCGCCGAGTTCCGCAGTGAACGGCTCCGTACAGCTTTCGATGCCGGGCTGGGGCTCCCAGCAAGTGTCCAGGACCGGGACCTCCGCGGTGACGTGCAGGCCGCAGCCAGAATGGTGCTTAGCCCGGGCTTCGGATACCCCATGTAACCCCGTTTCGAGGGCTCGCCCCCGAAGGGAAATGCCCAGCCATTCCGCGAAGGAAAGGCTGGGCTTTACGGCTCGGGCTACCCCCAGAAGGCGTCTCCCTGCGCCGTGTCAGCGTAGAACTCCCGGGCCTCCGCAACCTTGCCGTCGCGGACTTGAAAGGTCAGGGCTCCGTCTGTGTCCAAAGTCTTGCCGTTGGTCTCCGCGTGGTTATGCTGCAGCCCGACAATGTGGTTGTCCCCTCCAATGATCTCCTGCAGTGTCACCTTGAAGGTTCCGTCCGAACGTGTCGCCAGTTCACCAAAATAAGCGAGGATGGCCTCGCGTCCCTGTTTAGACCCCGACAGCGCGCCGGTGCCGGGACCGTACCAGACGGCATCCTCAGCGAACAATTCGCGCAGCGTCTCCATATCCCCGGCGTCGAAGGCCTCGTAGCCGCGCCGAATCAGCTCAACATTTTCCTGGGTTCCCATTTCCGGTATCTCCGTCTCCATTGTCGGAACACTCTCGGACGGCTCAAGGGTATTCCTGGCCCATCCGCTTGTCGACGACGATTTGGTAGCGGACAGGGGGATTTTTCTCGACCATCTCAAACGGTGACACCGCGCCCATAAGGGGTGGCGGGATACTGCCCGCGGTTCGTCCGCCGTTCTTGAACTATTCCGCGAGTGCCCCCTCCAACCAGGACCTCAGCACCGGCGCGGGAGCTGCGCCGGCCTGCCTCGCGACGATCTTGCCGTCGACGATGACCATCAACGTTGGCACCGCCTGAATGGCGAATCTGGCGGAGAGCTGCGGCGAGTGGTCCACGTCGACCTTCACAAGTTTGATGTGCCCCGCGCGTTCGTGGGCCAACTCGTCCAACACGGGGCTCACCATCCGGCAGGGTCCGCACCACACCGCCCAAAAGTCAACCAGTACCGGAACGCCGGACCGTTCGGCAATCTCGCCGAAGTCGTCGTCGCCCGCCTCAACCACCCAAGGAAGCTCCCGGTGGCAATTCCCGCACCGCGGCCGGCCCTCAGCGACAGCCGGCACGCGGTTGGATTTGCCGCAATGGGGACATTTGGTGATGGCCTTGTTCATGCTGTTCCGGCCCCCTCCAGCTCCATCGTGCTGTAGTCAACCACCAGTTCCCCTCCGGATGCGGTCACAGTGACCACTCCGCCTTCCGCGATGCTGCCACGCAGCAGGGCGCGGCCCACTTGCGTTTCCACCACATGGGAAATGTAGCGGCGCAGGGGGCGGGCCCCGTAGACCGGATCGAAGCCTCGTTCGGCTATCAGAAGGCGCGCCTCCTCGGTCAGGTGCAGCTCTATTTGCTGCTCGGCCAGCCGCTGCCGCAGCTGTTGGAATTGCAGATCAACGATGCGCTCGATTTGCGGCAGTCCCAAGGGTGCGAACAGGACCGTATCGTCCACGCGGTTGAGGAACTCGGGGCGGAAATGCGCCCGGAGCTCGCCCATCACCATGCCGCGCGCCTCCTCGGTGATCGCCCCGCCTTCGGCCGAACCCTCCAAAAGATACTGGGAGCCGATATTGGAGGTCATGATGATGACTGTATTGCGGAAGTCGACGGTCCGGCCCTGCGAGTCCGTAATCCGTCCGTCGTCGAGCACCTGGAGCAAGGTGTTGAAAATGTCCGGATGGGCCTTTTCCACCTCGTCGAACAGCACCACCGAGTACGGCTTCCGGCGTACCGCTTCGGTGAGCTGGCCTCCTTCGTCGTAGCCGATGTAGCCAGGAGGCGCCCCCAGCAGGCGGCTCACGGTGTGGCGCTCCTGGTACTCACTCATGTCCAGCCGGATCATTGCGTTCTCGCTGTCAAAGAGCGCCGCAGCCAGAGACTTTGCAAGCTCGGTCTTCCCGACGCCGGTCGGGCCAAGGAAGATGAAGGAGCCGATGGGCCGGCGGGGATCCCGGATACCGGAGCGGGCACGTATGATAGCGTCCGACACCGCGCTGATCGCTTCTTCCTGCCCCACGACGCGGGCGCGCAGAATTTCATCCAGGTGCAGGACTTTTTCACGTTCGCCCTGCTTCAGCCGTGCGACCGGTATGCCTGTCCACGCCGCGACGATGTCGGCGATCTCGTCCTCCGTCACCACCTCGCGGAGCAGGCGTTTTTCACCCTGTTTCGCGGTCAGCCGGTCCTCCTCGGAGGCCAGCCGCCGTTCGAGGTCGGCCAGTCTGCCGTAGCGTAGCTCAGCCGCCCGGTTGAGGTCGTAGTTCCTCTCGGCTTCCTCAGCGTCCTGCCGCAGCCGCTCCAGTTCACTGCGGATTTCCTGCAGTTTGTGGATCGCCTGGCGCTCGGCCTCCCATTGGGCCCTCTTCGCGTCGGCCTCAGCCCGCAGGTCCGCCAATTCACGCCTCAGCTCCTCGAGCCGGGTCTTGCTGGCCGGATCGGATTCCTTGGAGAGTGCTGCCTCTTCTATTTCGAGCCGGGTGACTTTCCGTGTGAGCTCATCCAGTTCCGCCGGCATCGAATCAATTTCCGTCCGCAGCCTGGCGCACGCCTCGTCCACAAGGTCAATGGCCTTGTCCGGAAGGAACCGGTCAGTGATGTACCGGTGGGAAAGGGTGGCCGCAGCCACCAGAGCACTGTCCTGGATCCGCACGCCGTGGAAGACCTCAAGCCGCTCCCGCAGCCCGCGAAGAATGGAAATGGCGTCCTCGACGTCGGGCTCGTCAACCGTGACCGGCTGGAAGCGGCGTTCCAAAGCCGCATCCGACTCAATGTGCTTGCGGTATTCGTCGAGTGTGGTGGCGCCGATCATGTGCAGTTCCCCGCGGGCCAGCATTGGCTTGAGCATGTTGCCGGCGTCCATTGATCCCTCAGACGCGCCTGCCCCGACGACGGTGTGCAGCTCGTCCACGAAGAGCAGGATCCTGCCTTCTGCCGCCAGCACCTCGGCCAGCACCGCCTTTAGCCGCTCCTCGAACTCGCCGCGGTACTTGGCACCGGCCACCAGGGCGCTCAGGTCGAGCGAGAAGATGGTCTTGTTCTTCAGCCCTTCCGGCACATCCTGCCGGACGATCCTCTGGGCCAGCCCCTCCACAATGGCGGTCTTGCCGACTCCGGGCTCGCCGATAAGCACCGGGTTGTTTTTGGTCTTGCGGGAGAGTATCTGGACGACCCGCCGGATTTCCGCGTCGCGGCCGATGACCGGATCCAGCTTTCCGGTGCGGGCGTCCGACACCAGATCGCGGCCGTACTTCTCAAGCGCTTCGTAGGTCTGTTCCGGTGTTGCCGATGTGACGCGCTGATTTCCCCGCACTTGGGTCAGTACCGACAGAAACGCCTCGCGGGTGATCCCGTGATCAGCCAGCACCCTTCCGGCCGCAGTGGACCGCCCCTCCTCCGCCAGGGCAACCAGCAGGTGCTCCACTGAGACATACTCGTCTTTGAGGCGCTTGGCTTCACGTTCGGCGGCGTCCAGGAGCGCGCCCAGCCTGCGGCTCACATACACCTGGCCCGGTGCCGCTCCAGGGCCCGTGACCTTTGGCTTGCGCCTCAGCTCGGCTTCGACGGCGGCCCTCAGCTCATCCACATCCACCTGCATGGCCACGAGCAGGCGCGGGACAAGGCCACTTTCCTGCTCCAGCAGGGCCAGCAGCAGGTGTTCGCCGTCGGTCTCAGTGTGTCCATTGCGTTGGGCTATGCGTTGAGCCTCTGCCAAGGCCTCCTGCGACTTTTGGGTCAAACTCTCCATGTTCATTGTGAAGCAGTCCCTTCCACCTGCGTGATTTCAACCAACCGTCGTTCAAGCGAGTCGACCCGCACCAACAGATCGAGTACCAACGGG
This sequence comes from Arthrobacter sp. NPDC058097, assembly GCF_042884885.1. NCBI lineage: Bacteria > Bacillati > Actinomycetota > Actinomycetes > Micrococcales > Micrococcaceae > Arthrobacter > Arthrobacter sp. NPDC058097. Next base: position 92,763 of record NZ_JBHVSZ010000015.1, on the reverse strand, counting down.
ATTGCCGCGTAGTTCAGCGACAGCTCCGAATGGAGTCTCATGACGCGCGCTATGAGTTCCGGGGCCCGCGGGCTGAACCATGGTCCGCCCGCGGCATCGCCAAGCGGCCGGATCAGATCCAAATCTACGAACCGCATGACGACGTCCGGGTGGACGCCGCTGCTGCGCGCCACCGCCTCGAGGTTCAGACGCCACGGATAGGCGAGCGGATATTCTCGGCTCATAGAATCCCCTCCCTCGGGTGGAAGTCGGACACAGCGGCAAGCTGCTCATATAGCTTGCGCACCTCACTGCTCAACCGCGGGGGCACCATGACGCGGATCTCTGCGTAGAGGTTCCCCGGCTGGCCCTTCGGATTGGGCACGCCCTGCCCGCGAAGCCGAAGCCTGCGCCCGCTGGAAGACCCGCCGGGAACGGTGATGGTGACCGGTCCCGCAGGTGCGTTGACCTTGATCTTGGTCCCGAGGGCGGCTTCCGACGGCGTGACGGGAAGGTCGAAGTGAATGTCCCGGCCCTTGAGCCGGTATCTGGCGTCCGGCTGGATGCGTACGGTCAGGAACAGATCCCCCGGCGGACCCCCGCCGCGGCTCGCGGCGCCCTCTCCCGCGAGGCGGATGCGCTGGCCGTCGAGTACACCGGGGGGCACGTCGACGTCATAGTTCCGGGCTTCACCACCGGGCTGCGCCAGGCGGACGGTGCGACGTCCGCCTCGGATCGCTTCGTCGAGGGTCAGCCGAAGCTCGGCTTCGTGGTCCGCTCCCTGTACCGGACCTGCACCCTGCTGACGGAACCAGCCCCCGAGCAGGTCCTCCCAATCGACGTCGCCACCCATATCGACGTCGACGTTGCCGTACCCGCCGCGTCCCGGCCGCGGACCTGGCCGAGGGCCGCCGGTCCCCCATCGCGGACCGCCTCCGGCCGGTCCGGCGCCGCTGCCGGCGTACTGCCGGAAATCGGCACCGAAACGGTCGTAACGGGCCCTCGTTTCGGCATCCGAGAGAGTGCTGTAGGCCTCGCCGATTTCCTTAAACCGCTCAGCGGCATCCGGATCACGGTTGACGTCCGGATGATATTTTCGCGCCAGTTTGCGGTAGGCGCGCTGGATCTCGTCAGCGTCCGCCGTCCGGGAAACGCCGAGAACGGAATATGGGTCGTTAGCCACGGTCAGCGTTCACCGCCCGGCTGACAACGACCGCCGCTGGCCTGAGGATGGTGTCCGTGCCGCCGTAGCCCGGGCGCAGAACGGTCAGCACCGTCCCCGGTGGAGCCTCGTCCGTTTCCGACACACTGACCACCTCATGAATCCGAGGGTCGAAGGGGACGTTCTCGGCGTCGATCCGCGGATAGCCAAGGCGGGACAGGGTATCGATGGCCTGGGATCGGATGGCGGCTATACCCTCGACGAGCGGGTCCCCGGCAGCCGGGGCGTGAGCCAAGGCCAGTTCCAGATTGTCGAGGACGGGCAACCACGCCAAAGAGACCGCTGCGCGCTCCTGTGCCCTTAACTGTGCGCCGTCCCGGGCGGCGCGCTTTCGGACGTTGTCTGCGTCAGCCAGCGCACGGCGCCACAGATCCTCCATTTTGGCCAGCGCGTCCGCCTGTTGCGTCGCTTCGTTATCCCTTTCACCGAGTGCGGCGGCATCTGCCTCGTTACTTCCTGGAGCCGGTCCTGCCTGGTCGCTCATGGCCGTTCCTAGCCACGGTCGAATTCCGCGTCGACGATGTCATCCTCATCTACATCGTTGGACGCTGCGGGCTGAGATGCGGATTCCTGACCCGCCCCTGCGGTGGCCGCAGCCGAGGCGCTCAGCGCCGACTGCAGCTGCTGAAGCTCGGAAATCAGTTCCCTCGCGGTGCCAACGTCTGCCTGGTTGCTGACGGCGTCGCGCGCCTGGCCAACCAGCAGTTCCGCTCGGGCCTTGTCGTGCACCGGGACTGCGTCACCTAGCTCATTGACGGCCCGCTCAACGCGGTAGGCCACCGCATCGAGTTCGTTGAGGGTATCGATCCGCTCCCGGTTCTGCAGGTCCTCGCTTCTGTGGGACTCAGCCTCAGCAATCATGCGCTCGACTTCCTTGGTGTCGAGGTTGGAGCCTTCGCTGATGGTGATGCCCTGTTCCTTGCCCGTGTCCTTGTCGCGGGCGGTCACGTTCAAAATGCCGTTGGCATCTACATCGAACGTGACTTCGATCTGCGGTTCTCCGCGGGGTGCTGGCCGGATATCGGTCAGCTGGAACCGGCCCAGCACCCGATTATCCGCCGCCAGTTCACGCTCCCCCTGCAAGACCACAACGTCCACGGCGGGCTGGTTGTCGTCGGCGGTGGAGAACACTTCGCTGCGGCGTGCGGGGATGGTCGTGTTGCGCTCGATGATCTTTGTCATCACACCGCCGCGGGTCTCGACACCCAGGGAAAGCGGCACAACGTCCAGAAGCAGGACGTCCGAGACCTCTCCTTTAAGCACGCCGGCCTGGATCGCCGCACCGATAGCCACGACTTCGTCTGGATTGACGCTCATGTTGGGATCTTTGCCGCCGGTAAGACGCCGAACGACGTTCTGCACAGCGGGAATGCGGGTGGAGCCGCCGACCAAGATCACTTCATCGATGTCGTTGGCCGTGACCTTGGCGTCCGTCATGGCCTGCTTGACCGGATCCATGGTGCGTTCCACCAGGTCATGGGTGATGTCTTCAAAAACGGAGCGCCTAACGGTGGTCGTCAGATGCTTGGGGCCCGTGGCGTCGGCAGTGATGAAGGGAAGGTTCACCTGGGTCTGGGTCACAGAACTCAGCTCGACCTTCGCTTTCTCGGCGGCCTCGAACAGGCGTTGCAACGCCTGGGGGTCCGACCGGAGGTCGATGCCGGCCTCCTTCTGGAAGTCGTCGGCCAGGTAATCGACAAGCCGGCGGTCAAAATCGTCTCCGCCGAGGTGCGTGTCACCCGCTGTGGAGCGGACCTCCACAACCCCGTCCCCCACGTCCAGCAGGCTCACATCAAAAGTTCCGCCGCCAAGGTCGAAAACTAAAACCGTCTCATGCTGACGTTTATCGATGCCGTAGGCCAGGGCCGCAGCAGTAGGTTCGTTGATGATGCGCAGGACTTCCAGCCCCGCGATCCTGCCCGCATCCTTGGTCGCGGTGCGCTGTGCGTCGTTAAAGTACGCGGGAACCGTAATGACGGCCTCGGTCACCTTTTCGCCCAACTGCTTCGCGGCGTCGTCCACTAGCTTGCGGAGAACGAGCGCGCTCACCTCTTCGGGGGCTACTTTCTTGCCCTGAACCTGAAAACGCGCCACGCCGTTGTCGTCCGCTACGACGTCGAAACTCACGGCCTTGGCCTCATCCGTGATCTCGTCATAGTGCCGGCCGATAAACCGCTTGGCCGACGTGATGGTTCCTTTGGGATTCAGAATCGCCTGCCGGCGGGCCAGTTGCCCCACAAGCCGTTCCCCGTTGTCCGTGTACGCCACAACCGAGGGCGTGGTCCGGGCGCCTTCGGCGTTGGGGATAACGCGGGCTTCCCCGCCTTCCCAGACGGCGATCACCGAGTTGGTTGTTCCAAGATCAATTCCTACTGCTTTGGCCATGACTCACTCCGGTCCTAGAGGGCGCGTTTCTGTCCTGCGGCGACGTCCGCCCGAAATTGCACCGCATGATTCCACCCCGTGTCCTGCTGGGCCGCGCGGCTCACGGGGCTGTGTCATGGGGCCTTACAGGTTGAGTCTGCCCGTGGAAGGGAGCGACGGCATGACCCTCGAGGGTCCAAATATGCTCCCGGTCTTTGACCTAGCAGGATAGGGTCCGCAGGCGTAGTCTGGATAACGCCGGGATGATTGGGGATCCGCCGCCACCTATCTCGCCCACGAACGAGGCCCTTAGCCGCGGACAGAGAGGGCCGGCAGGTAACTTGGATGTTCGATCGACAAAGGGCCGAGGAGACTCTCCTCAAGGCCACACAATCTGTTTCTACACTGGAATTTTGCCATGTGTCAGCATGCTTTCTAGTGGTGGACGGTCATCTGCTTCCCGGCCCGAACCGGGCGCCGACGCCCCTGGACCCCGATGTCGGCCAGTTCGACGCCAGGGATGCCGAACTTCCCTCCACAGGGCCGGGGTGGCGATACGCGCTTTCGACCTATGATGACAGCGGAGAACTGAACGGGTGCCTTGTCCTGCAGGCCCGCACAGCCCCGAGTCCGGCGCAGATGATCGAGCTACACGCAACGGCGGCAACTGCCCCCGGCGCAGTCGAGGAAGCGGCAGGAGCACACCAGCAGGAGCACAGGGCCCCGATTTCCAATGCCCCCGACGTGTACAATCGCCTGCGTATCCTCACGGCAACGGTACTGCAGCTCGAAACCCGAACGTCGATCCAGAACGCCCTCAATGGCACTCTCACAGCCCCCCTCGGACAAATGAGCTCCCGGGAGTCCCTTCTGGCGGAAGTACTCTCAGTGCTGACGGGGCACCCGGTCTGCACCGAGGACGCATTCGGCAACATCCGCGCCGCGGCCGGCACGAAATCCGGGCGTCCGTATCTCCGGCCCAGTGCGGCCGACAGGTCGCGGACGGTGCAGCTCTGGCACGCCTTCGGATTGCCGGTCCAAGAACCCCGAGGGCTCGTGGCGCTGGTTCTGCCGGACCGGGACGTGCTCGGAGCAATTTGCTTGCTCGAGAACGGCAGGCCCTACACGGCCGATGACATCTTCGCCTTGGAGTATGGAACGCGGCTCTTGCAGATCGAGTTGTCGCACCGCCGCAGCATTGCCCAGCTGGAACTGAAACTGGGGCGCGACCTGGTGGATGAATTGGTGTCGGGAATGGATGAAGAGACCGCAGCCGTGCGTGCCGAGGCGATGGGATATGACATCACGGGCCCGCAGCACGTCATCGTTGCTCAGTGGCAACCGCCAAGAACCGACGATACGGTCGTGGTCGCCCTGCGCAGAACGCTGCGGGAACTGCAGACGCCTGCCCTCGTTTCACGGCGTTCGGACATAACACTTGCCGTGGCTACGGGAGATCCGCTCGATACAGAGCTCTTTACCGTTGCGGCAAGGACTCTGCGCAGCGCCACCGGAGCCGTGGGCATCGGAGGTCCGAGCCACGATGTCACCCAGCTCCCACGTTCTTACGCGCAGGCCCTGCGTGCGCTGCACATCCGGGTACATTCCATCGACCCCTACGGTCTCACACGCTACGACCAGCTGGGGATCTACCGCATCCTTGACATGCCCGGCAGCGAAACTGACCTCTCCGGCTACGTCGCGGAGTGGCTAGGTGCACTGCAGAGTAACGACGCCCGCCGGGGATCCGATCTGGTGCACACCTTGGCGCAGTATCTGGATCATGGCGGCAACTATGACGACACGGCCGACAGCCTTGCCATCCACCGGAGCACGCTGCGATACCGGCTGAAGTCCATCCGGCAGATCACCGGTTTAGACCTTGCTGACCCCGAGACCCGCCTCAACCTGCACGTTGCCACGCGTGCCTGGCGCCTACGTCCGCACGAACGCGATGAGCCATTGCACGGCTCAGATCAAGCGCGAAACAGAAGCGCGCACCAGGTGCCTCGGATTTGACCTGAGGGACTCAAATTCGGGCCGTTTTTAGGCGTCGCGGGGCCATGCGGGCGCGACGGGGACGGAGGAGACTCAGACTGGTACATGTCGCCGTAGACGTCCAGAGAAGGCTGGGGATCCAATGAGTATGAGCAGACGAACGGCCGCCGAGGGCAAGGCCCCGCTCCCGTCGCCAGGACGCAGGAGGGCGTGGACCGCCCTCCTCGGCGCGGGGTTACTCATATTCGGGTCGGCGTGCACAGGGTCGCCTCCGGCTCCGGCATCACAGTCCGCCAGCGCTGGGGGTTCCAGTTCCACAGGAGACCTTTCAGCCGTTCCTGGGATCGTCAGAGAAGTTGAACCCTCTGTGGTCACGATCCAAACATCAGGGGGCATCGGCAGCGGAGTGGTCTACCGCAGCGACGGCACCATCGTCACGGACGCCCACGTGGTGGAGGACCAGCAAAAGAAGCCGTTCAAGAGCGTCCGGATCCACTTCGCGGACGGATCCCAGGCAACGGCCACTGTCGTCGGTGTTGACGACCCAACCGATGTGGCAGTGGTGAAGGCTGACCGTGGCAACCTTCCGGCAGCCAGGTTCTCGACAACACTTCCCGAAGTTGGGCAGCTGGCAGTTGTTCTTGGCAGTCCGCTGGGGCTGGAGCAGACCGTCACGGCAGGCATCGTTTCCGCACTTCACCGTAATATGCCACCGTCAGAGGGATCGCCGCAGGGGCTTATCGACCTCATCCAGACGGACGCCCCCATCTCCCCGGGCAATTCAGGTGGAGCGGTGGTCAACAGCAACTCTGAGGTCATCGGGCTCTCAGAAGCGTATCTGCCGCCCAGCTCGGGGGCCGTGTCCATCGGGTTCGTGACTCCCGCGGCGACCGTGACCGACGTAGCGGACCAGATCCTGAAGAGCGGGGTGGCCACACACGCGGTCCTTGGAATTATTCCGACCGACATCTCTCCTGAGGTCGCAAGCCGCTTTGGCCTCCCCACAACGTCGGGGGCGCTGGTCATCGAAGTTGCCCGCGGAGGACCGGCAGCCAAAGCGGGACTGCAGCCAGGAGACATCATCACGCAGTTCGACGGGCAGAAGATCGCGAGTGTGACCGACCTCCTGGCCGCTATCCGCAAGAAAGAGCCGGGGCAGCAGGCCGATGTCGAGTTCCAGCGCGGGCCAGACACGAAATCATCGAAAGTCACACTGGGGAGCACCGCCAAGGAATAGACCCTGTTCGAAGGCACTGAGTCAGCAAGTTTACGAATGAACCACTCCAGAAACAGAGGTCTGGCTATGTCTGACACACTTCCACAACAATTGTTCAAGGGATCAGGAACTGCGCTGATTGTCCGGGGCATTGCGGCCATTCTGTTCGGCATTGTAGTTGTCGTCTGGCCCGGTGTTTCCCTACTCGCACTGGTGATCCTCTTCGGGACCTACGCTGTCTTTGACGGCGTCACCAACATCGTGCACTACGTCAGGCGCATGAGGCGCCGGTCCGCCGTCTGGCAACTAGTAGGCGGCATCATCTCCGTGCTCGCGGGTCTCGTCGCGTTCATCTGGCCGGGCACCACCGCCCTGTCGCTGGCGCTCGTAATCGGTGTGTGGGCGGTTATTCTCGGTGTCTCCCAGATGGCTCTCGCCTTTGAAACCAGAAAGACCGTCGGGCTGTGGTGGCTCTGGCTGATCACAGGCATCGTCACCACTCTTTTCGGCCTCTTCCTGGTCTTCTTTCCCGGCCCGGGCATACTGAGTCTCCTGGGTCTGCTCTCGTCCTTCGCAGTTCTCTTCGGAATACTTCTGATCGCCTCCGGAGTCGGACTGCGCAGGCTGGGCGAAAGCCCCGGTACTAGGCTCTCGATGGGCTAAAAGCCTGCTAACGGGCCGGACCGACATAGGAGCCACCATGATTCCTGGAATTCGTGATCCGCATCTGGCGCGGATTCGTCCCGTTCGGGTGCGCACACCGCAGGGCTGCGAGGAATGCCTGTTGTTGGGCACGGCATGGGTCCATCTGCGTTTGTGTCTCACCTGCGGCCATGTCGGGTGCTGTGACTCCTCACCCATGCGGCACGCCCGGGCCCACGCCACCGAATTGCATCCAATCGTTCGTTCTCTGGAGCCCGGCGAGGACTGGCGCTGGTGCTATCCCCATGAGGCATTCGTCTAGGCTACCGGCGGGCGAACCAACTGATGCAACCTGTCGCAGGATCGACGCCGAGGGAAACGCCGGATGTCGGCGGCGCCTACCCACGGCTCGGCCAGGCCCAGATCGAATTGTTGGGCCGCGCCGGCACCAGCCGGGCTACCGCGGCCGGAGAAGTCCTCATCCAAGAGGGGACGGTTGGGGCTGATTTCTTCGTCATACTGCAGGGCACGGTAGTGGTCGTCGAGGGGCTGCACGCCGCCGGTGGCAGACAGCCTGCTGAGCTTGGCCCCGGCACTCGGATTCTCGAAGTTCACGGTCCGGGACGCTTCCTCGGGGAACTGGGCCTGGTCGAGGGGCAACCGGCCTTTGTCAGCACTGTGTCCGCCGAGGCGGGTGAAGTGCTTCAGATCAGCGGGGACGACCTGCGCCGTGCCGTCCTGACGGACGCCGCAGTGGGCGAGACCATCCTGCGAGCATTTCTACAGCGCCGGGTCCTGCTGATCAGCGCGGGCGCGGGCACCCGCATCGTTGGATCCCGCTTCAGCCGTGACACCCTTCGCCTCCTGGAATTTGCAGCCGCTAACCGCCTGCCTCACCACCTGGTCGATCTGGAGGATGATGAGCAGGCGCAGGGCATTCTGGACCGGGCCGGGATACTCGCGGATGAGCTGCCGGTGGTGGTGCTAAACGCCTCGCAGGTCCTCAAGAACCCGTCAAACGCAGAGCTGGCCCTTGCCATGGGCCTACGGGCGGTGAAAGAGCATTCGGCTTCGTACGATCTCATGGTGATCGGAGCCGGTCCCGCCGGACTGGCGGCCGCAGTCTACGCGGCGTCGGACGGGTTGTCGGTCGTCCTTAAGGAAGGCTTCGCGATAGGTGGGCAGGCCGGCACGTCGCCGCGGATCGAGAACTTTCTCGGCTTTCCCGCCGGAATCTCAGGTGGCGAACTCACTGAAAGAGCGATCATTCAGGCCCGCAAGTTCAGAGTGCAGATCAACGTCGCCTGCCGGGCACGCAGCATCGAATTGAAGGATGGCGAGATCCGCGCCGAGTTCCACGAGAGCGGCCCTGCATCCTCACGGGCAGCGCTGCTCGCAACCGGGGTTCATTACCGCCGCCTCCCAGTCCCCGGGCTGGAGAAATTCGAGGGGATCAGTGTCTTCTACGCCGCCACTGTCCATGAAGCCAGGCTCTGCGGATTGCAGCCGGTGGCCGTCGTTGGGGGTGGAAACTCCGCGGGACAGGCCGCGCTTTTCCTGGCTGGCGCTGGAGCACCAGTGCGGCTGGTGGTGCGCGGGGCAGACCTCTACGCGGACATGTCGAGATACCTCGCGGAACGGATCGAAGAACACCCGGGCATAGAAGTACTGCTGGGGGCCAACATCGTGGCCGTAGACGGTTCTGGCGCACTTGAACGGATCGTCGTCGATCTGGGAGCCACAGGCGAACAACGCAGCTTCGACTCCCGGTACCTCTTCATTTTCATCGGGGCCTTGCCGCACACAGAATGGCTGCAGGGCACCGTCGCCTTGGATGACCACGGCTTTGTCCTCACCGGGGCTGATCTCGAGGACCTTCCTCCTGAGTTCAGCCATCTGGGCCGCAGCCGGCTGCCCCTGGAAACCAGCGTCCCGGGGATGTTCGCGGCCGGTGATGTTCGGCATGGGTCGGTGAAACGGGTAACGGCTGCCGCCGGCGAAGGCTCAACAGCGGTGGCAATGATCCACGAGCACCTGCGCCTCCTTCGGGATGGACCGGCCAGCGCGCGTCAGGGTGACGGACACTGAAAGTCCAGCAGGACAGTCCCTATCCCCTGCAGTGCAACGTACGACGGCAACGGCACCCATCTCGCGATTTTCCGTCCAGTCGCCGCGGCCAATAAGACTGCCCGGGTCCCATCCACCAATCTGCCGAAAGACGCACGCGGGTCCGCGGCTTACCGCCGGTCAGCTTTTTAAGCTAAGCGGCATGAATCCCCGACGGCTCCGGATACTCCTGCACGTCTGTGAGGGAAGGAGAGCCCAGCTGACTCCCTGAGGGCGCGACGCATGGCTTCCACGGGCGCCGCCATGCCAGAGCTTCTGTCTTCAGTTGCCCTGTTGAAGCACACCTGTCCTGACATGTAGCTCCACGGAATCGCGGTTATCGGCGTTCGGAGATGCGTTCCATCTCGCACGTTTTCTTAGGCAACCGGAACGTCTAGCGGCAAGTCCGCCGAGCCCTGAAGGACAGCGGTGGACATGATCTGCCCGTCCTTGATGACGGTACGCGTCTTGCTTTCGTCCCAGAGGATCGAGGGTTCATTGAATGGATTCCCGTCCAGCACAACCAAATCCGCGCAGGACCCTCGGGTGATGCGTCCAAGGTCACCGCGGCCGAGCAAGGCGGCATTGGTTGATGTTGCCGACCGGAGTGCGCCGTACACGCCAAGCGCTTCACACTGCAGACGGAGTCCGGCCAGCTGCTCATCCTCAAGTTCACCCATGAGGTCTGTTCCGAACCCAATCCGGACCCCGGCATCTCGGGCCAGTGCCACGGCGTTCCTCCCGGCCTCCAGCACTTCCCGATTCTTGGCTGCTCCCACTTTGGTGAGGCCGACTTCCTCTCCGCGTCGTTCCATGGCCTCATAGGTCACCAAGGTGGGGACAAGATAGACGTCGTTTTCAGCCATTAGCTGCGCGGTTTCCGCGTCCAGCAGATTGCCGTGTTCGATGCAGCGAACCCCGTTAAGTACTGAATGGCGAATGGCCTCGGGCGAATATGCGTGAGCCGTGGCGTAGCTGCCCCGGCGGGTAGCCTCCTCCGTTACGACGCGGATTTCCTCCGCGCTGTACTGCGGAACCCGAATCGGATCGATCGGTGAAACAACCCCTCCGGAGGTCATTAGCTTTATGGCGGAGGCACCCGTGCGGAATCGGTGACGCACGGCCCGGAGCAGGTCATCGGCGCCGTCCACCACTTCGCACATGTGCCCGCCGTGGAAGCATCCTCCTTGGTTCGCGGCCCGGATGTCGCCGTGGCCGCCTGTCTGGCTCAGCGCCGGGCCTGTGAAGAAGTAGCGTGGACCAGGGTACAGACCCTCCTCGATGGCGCTGGCAAGGCCAACGTCCCCACCGGCAACGTCACGAACCGCAGTGAAGCCGCGGAGCAGTGCAGCCGCGAGGCGTCTTGCCCCGGCAAGTGCGGAATAGCTCAATGGCCCCGTCTCGTTCCTCGCGGACGTCAGGCTTAGGGCGTAGGCATGAAAGTGCGCATCGATAAGTCCTGGAATCACGGTTCGGCCGCCAGCGTCAAGGACGGCACCGGTCGATTCCACCTCCCGCCCTGTGGCGGTGATCCGGCCATCCCGGATGCTGATGGAGCCCTCAATCAAGTCAGGTGAAGCACCGTCGAAGATTAGGGCGTTGCGTATTGTCAAGCTTTCCGAAGTGGTCACGTGCGGTTCCTTCGTATTGCGTCCGCGGGCGGGCCCCCAATTGGTGCCCGCCCGCGGAGAACTAGTTGGCGGTGGTAAGAGCTTCTTCGAGCAGATGGACAGACCGCCGTGCGACGTCCACGGCCGCGTCCACCGAACTCTGGTCGTAGCTGCCCTCAGGTGCGAGGAAGTTCATGGATCCGATAGTCTGGCCGTTGCTTACAACCGGAACGTTGACGATGGCCCCGCAGCCCAGTGACTCGATGGTTGCCGAATCAAAGAAGAAAGCGCGGACCGCTTCCTTGTCCTCCCCCAGGAACGGCTGCTGTCCATTGAGCACCTGTTTCAGCCACACCGGGTTCGTGTCCCCGGCGAGGGTCTTCTTTCCGCCCACCGGATAGACATCGGGATGGGTAGTGTAGACGCGGGCCATACTGGTGCCGTTATCGGCAACGACGGAGGCGGTAAAGAGCGTGACACCGACTGCTTCCTGGGCGTGAGCGTACACGTCGTCGAAGGATTCAAATTGGGAACTCATAGAGTCCTTTCTTTTCTTGATGGAACCCATCCGCTGGCGGTGATTAGTAGCCGTAGTGCGTCTTAGCGAAGTCCTCGGTGATGAATCCGTTGACGATGTCGTAGGTGATGTCCTCGCGGGAGCGCTTGGACACATCTCCGAAGCCGCCCCCGCCTCCCACGGCGAGCCGGACGACGTCACCGGCCTTGACCTTGCGGGCGTTCGCCTTCAGGGTGCGAACCTCATCACGGCGGCCGGGGTTGATCACAACTTCGGGGCCCTGGGCGTCCGAGCCGCCGAAGAGCCCCCAGGCAGGGGTCTTTGACCGTTCGAACCAGAGCCCGACGACACAGTCGGCCAGGAATTCGTATTCGCGCACCACGCCGTTGCCGCCGCGGTACTGCCCAGGGCCGCCGGAGTTCGGGCGGATGGAGTACTCGTTGATTCGGAACGGGTAGCGGGTCTCCAACATCTCGATGGGCAGGTCCTTGAGTGAGCCGTTGACGTTGTTGATCATGGCGGATTCACCATCCGTGCCCTGCCAGGCACCCCAGCCGCCCAGGGTGGCTTCCATGGTGACGAAGTTCCGGCCGAAGCGGGTGTCGAACCCGGCGGCGGTGATGATCATTGAGTCACCGTGGCTGGCGCTGGCGACGCGTTCGGGCATGGCCGGGGCCATTGCCTTCGAGACGAGGTCGATCAGCAGCCCAAGGTGGGAGAAGTACCACTGGCACGGGGCCGGCGTTACGGCCCCGAGCACTGAACCGGACCGCACCTGAGTGGTCATTGGCCGGAACGATCCGCCGTTGGAGTTGGACTCTGGGCTGACAAGGAGTTTGTAGCCCACGCGCAGTGCCGAGACGGCCTGGGCGGCGCCGCAGTTGACCGGCCCCATGGTCTGGTCCGCCGAGCCGGTGACGTCGAAGTCAACGGTGTCGCCGGCTACGGTGATCCGCAGCTTGATCGGAATGGGAGTGTCCAGATTGATGCCGTCGTTGTCCAGAAAGCCCTCGGCTTCGTAGACGCCGTCCGGGATGTTGCTGACGGTCACACGCTCGATTTCCTCCGTTTGGCGGAAGATCTCATCCCGGGCGGCATCCAGCTGCTCCATCCCGTACCGGCCCACGAGCTCCTTCATTCGGGTGGTCCCCATCCGGAGGGCGGCGATCATCGCGTGCATGTCACCAATGGTCTGGTAGGGGAAGCGCACGTTGGTCCGGATCAGGTCCACAACCGAAGTCTCGATTCCGGCTTCGACCAGCTTGACCGGTCCCATCCTGAAGCCTTCCTGGAAGATATCTGTCGAGTCCATCGAGCCGCCCACATCTTTGGACCCCATGTCCATCCAGTGCGCACGGGTGGCGGCAAATCCGACCACCGCCCCTTCGTCGAAGATCGGAGCAAAAAGGGTCACGTCGTTCAGGTGGGTGCCGCCCAGGTATGAGTCGTTGAGGATCCAGATGTCTCCTTCCTGCCAGACCGCCCGGCCGTACATCTCCTCCACGGCGATGGAACAGGTTTCGAGGTTGCCGAGGAACAGCGGCAGGCCAGCGGACTGTCCGAGCACGCGGTGTTCGGTGTCCAGCAGGGCCACGACGCAGTCCCCGCCCTCATAGAGGATGGGTGAGTAAGCGGAACGGATCAGGGTGGCGTTCATGTCATCCGCGGCGCTGGTGAGCGCGTTGCGGATGATTTCCACGGTGACGGGATCCAGGGTTTTGACTGCTGCAATTGTCATTTTTGGTACCTCAGTTTCCTTCGACGTCTTCAGAGCGGATGACCAGGGAGCCGAACTCGTCGACCTTGACCTTGAACCCAGGGGGCACCACGGTGGTGGCGGTCTGCTCCACGATGATGGCGGGCCCTTCGAATGTGTGGCCGGCGCCGAGGTCGTCCCGGCGGACCACGATGGTGTCGTGCTCGACGTGGTCAAAGACCACCCGCCGGACTTCATGCTTGAACTCCGGGTCCTGTGCAGGGGCGTGACTGGGAGCTTCCAGCCGTCCCAGGTCGCCGACGGCCTGCGTCCGCAGCGTGACGATTTCGATCGGGGCGCCGAGGTTGGAGTGGCCGTAGCGCTCGTGGTACATCGCGGAAAAACGGCGAGCGAGGTTGGCCACGAAGTCGGGAGACTCGGGTTCGTCAGCGGACGTCAGTGGAACGTTCAGGGAGAACTCCTGAGACTGATAGCGGACGTCCACGGACGCCGTCGTGGCGCGGCTTTCCTCCGGAACCCCTTCCGAGACCAGTGATGACAGGCCCTCGACTTCCATAGAGCGGAGGATGCCGGCCATATCAGCCACATCGATGTCTTCGTCGAGGTAGAAGTAGGGTTCGGAGAAGTCCTTGCGGATGTTGGTTTGCAGCATGCCCCAGGCGGAGAAAGCACCGGGGAAGCGAGGAACGACCGTTTCCGGGATGCCGAGTTCTTTAGCGAGGAAGACGGCGTGCATGGGTCCGGCTCCGCCGAAGGCCACGAGGGAGAAGTCGCGGGGTTCGATACCCCTGGAGATGGTGATGGTCCGGATGGCCTGGGCCATCTGGGAGTTGGCGACGTCGCAGATGCCTTCTGCCATGGCGATGGGGTCCAGGCCGAGCTGGTCACCTACTGTTTTCAAGGCTGTTATCGCGGCTTCACGGTCCAAGGCGACCTGCCCGCCGGCGAACCAATCGGGGTCGACTCGTCCGAGCACCAGGTTGGCGTCGGTAACGGTGGGTTCCGTGCCGCCGCGACTGTAGCAGGCCGGTCCGGGGTTGGCCCCTGCGGAACGTGGTCCCACCCGCAGGCCGCCGGCTTCGAGCCAAGCGACGGAGCCGCCGCCGGCTCCGACGGTGTGGATGTTCACGACGCTCATGAGCATCGGCAGACCTTCTAGGTGGGCCTCTGTGGAGACGTCCGGCTTGCCGTCAACCACCAAGGAAACGTCAAAGGATGTTCCGCCCATGTCCACGCCGATGAGGTTGCGGTTTCCTGAGACACCCGCCAGTTCGACATCGCCCATGGCACCGCCGACGGGGCCGGAAAGCAGTGTCTGCAGCGGCCGCTTACGGGCGGACTCGGCGGTGAGCACGCCGCCGGAGGACTGCATGATGTGAAGCGGCGCTTCCACTCCCCGGTCAGCGAGTTTCTCTTCCAAGTCCAGGAGGTAGTTGCGTACGACCGGCCCCGTGTAGGCCTCTACGACGGCGGAGGACGTGCGCTCGTATTCGCGCCATTCCTTGGCTGCTTCGTGCGAAAGGGAGACTGTGAACTCTTCCCCGAGTTCCTCGATCAGGATTTCGCGGGCCCTGAGTTCGTGTGAGGGGTTCTTGTAGCTGAACAGGAACGCAACGGCGACGGCGCCGTAGCCCTCCTCCACTGCCCGGCGGGCCGCTTGGCGGACTGCCAGTTCGTCCAAGGGCACGAGTTCCTGGCCTTGGCTGTCCAGCCTGCCACCGACGCCGATGACGTCCTTGCGCTCGACCAGAGGGGCAGGCTTGCGGTACTGAGCATTGTAGAGCTCAAGCCGGGGGCCGCGAGCGATGTGATAGGTATCTTCGATGCCGGCCGTAGCCAGCAGTAGCACGGGAACCCCACGACGTTCCAGGAAAGCATTCAGGCCCTGGGTGGTGCCGTGCACCAGGAAATCGATGTCCGAGAGATCATCAACTATCGATTCGAGGCCCGCGATGACTCCGGCACTCAGGTTCCCCGGGGTGGTGGACGCTTTCGTAGCCGCATAGGTTCCGGCGGCCTGATCGTACGCCACGATGTCCGTAAAGGTTCCGCCGATATCCATCGACACCCTGTAGTTCGGCATGTGTATCTCCTCATGGTTCTGGAATGGCACTTGGTGTGTGCGAAATCACGCTACATGCGGGGGTGACCGAGTCGGTGGGCATACTGCATGCTCCGGCTATATCTGAATGGGCAGACTGCATAAGAGTGTTGTGCCGACGCCGGAACTGTCGAGGGCTGCGGGCTACGCACCACCGGCGAGGTCTAAGGCGCTTGCCAGGGCTTGGCAACAACGGCGGATAGAGCCTGCCCAATATCACCAAAAAGCAAAGTTATTGACCTGCGCAGAGGGTGCCCTTTTCGAAGAGCAGTGCTTCACGCCCAACCAGGTGAATCCGAAAAGTGCAAAGTGAACACTGCCTGAGCACTCTTCATTTGTAGTGTGAGTGCAATCACTCGGCGGGAGGCCAGGAAGAGCTACTCCGAGTGGAGGCTTGGACGAGCTGCTCCGAGGTGCATTCCTTGATATCCGGGCCGTTCTCCGTGCACAGAAACGCTGCGTGTACTTCTTATCCTGTCCAAAATATCGGAGGTCAAGACATGTCCAGTATCGACCCACTCATTTCAGGGCCAGCGCCCGGGACTGCGAGTCCACCTCGCTCCATGGCCGTCGGGCACGCGTTCCGCGACATGCCTTTCGGGTCCATCCACTTCAAAATCTGCGCGGTCCTCTTCTTCGCTTTCGCAATCGAAGCCTGGGAAATGCTCATGCTCACCTATGTTGCTGGTGATCTGGCTACCAGCCTGCAGGTCGGTATGACGCAGGTAGGAATCGCCATCTCGGCGCTCTTCCTGGGCATGATCCCCGGGTCACTAATTTGGGGGCCCATCTCAGACCGGATCGGAAGGAAAGCGACGTGCGCATGGAGCTTCGCCGGTTATGGCGTCTTCACGCTCCTGAGCTGCTTCGCACCGAACTTTGAGACCCTCTCGGTGGCTCGCTTCCTCTCCGGGCTGTTGTTCTCCGGCGTCTTCACCGTTACTTTCCCCTATTTTGAAGAACTGCTCCCGGTTAAGGTCCGTGGAAGGGCCACCGTCTATCTTGCCGCAGGGTGGCCGATCGGTATCCTAGCCGCCCTCGGTACCGCTGCTCTGATCGGAGGGCACGGCTGGCGCTGGGTCATTGCTGTTAGCGCACTTGCCAGCCTGTGGGGCATCGTTCTCTATAAGGTCGTTCCGGAATCTCCGTACTGGCTGGCCAGGCGGGGCCGGAACGAAGACGCGCATGCTGTCCTCGAACACCTGGGAGCACGAGGCATCTCCCGTGACACCATTTTGACGGTGTCGGAGGGCAAGAAGCAGTCCATCTGGAGCCTCTTCAAGCGGAAGATGGGCCGGATCACGGTCATTCAAGTCCTTATCAACTTCACCTTCTCTTGGGGCTACTGGGGACTTCAATCGTGGATGCCGACATTGCTTGAAGGGCGAGGACTGAGCGCCTCATCAAGCTTCTCCTTCATCGCCCTGAGCGCGGTCCTCATGATCCCCGGATACATGACGGCCTCCTACCTGACCGGACGTTTTGGCCGCAAATGGATATTCACGATCTACGTCCTCGCCGCGGCGGGCGGCGGTTTCTTCTTCGGGACAGCCTCAACCGAGACTGAGATGTATATCGGCATGTTCTCTCTGGCCTTCTTCGCCCTTGGAGCCTGGGGGGTCTGGGACACGTGGATGGGCGAGCTCTATCCCTCGGCCCTTCGCGGCTCAGGTTACGGGTTCGGGATTTTCGGTCAGCGCGTTGCAAATACGGTCGCACCGAGTCTTGTCGGGTTCCTCCTAGCCTCCGCCGCCGGAGCTACCTCAACAATCCTGTTTATCAACATGTTCTTGTTTGCAACGGTCATCCTCGGCCTGTTCTTGCCCGAAACCGAAGGAAGTGAATTGGAATGATCACCCCCAACAACGATCTCGACGCCCTCTCGAAGAACACCCGAATCCTGTGGATCAACCCGCTCTACACAGATGTGTACAACCGAGCGATGGCGGATTCCTTCCGCCAGATAGTTCGTCCCGGCACCGAAGTTGATGTCGTTTCCCTTGACGGCGAGGGCCCCTCCCACGTTGAATACAACGCCTTCGAGGCACTTATGCTTCCACAGCTGTTGCGAACGGTGCGGTGGGCGGAAGAAGAAGGCTATGACGCCGCCGTCATCGGTTGTTTTTACGACCCGGCGCTGCGGGCGGCACGCGAAATCACCGATCGCATGGTGGTTGTCGGCCCGGCGCACTCGGCGCTGAGCATCGCCGGAAGTCTGGGCGAGCGTTTCTCCATCCTCGTCGGACGGAAAAAGTGGATTCCCGAGATGGCCGAGAACGTCCATCGTTGCGGCGCATCAGAGCGTCTTGCCTCATGGCGCGTGCTCGAAATGGGCGTCGATGACTTCCAGGAGGACCCGGCACTCACGGAAAAGCGGATCATGACAGAAGCCCGCAACGCCGTAGAGCAGGACGGCGCAGACGTCGTCGTCCTCGGCTGCACAGCCGAATTCGGATTTTTCCGAACGGTTCAGGAGGAAATTGGCGTACCCGTGATCGACGCGACCGTGGCCCCGCTCAAACATGCCGAGCAGCTCGTCGACTCGGTCCGCCGGTTCGGTTGGACGCACAGCAAGCGCCTGGGCTACGACGGGCCCACGGCCCAAGACCGCCAGCGGTTCTTCCCGGCTCTCGAGCCAAAGCACATGGTGTCAATGACCGCTGTGTCCTCGTAAATACATCGCACCGCTCGTCACACCGACCGCTTGCGCGTCACAGAGTCGCTCCAACCCTAGGGCATCTTTGGCCGCAGGGTACCCCGATACCCTCGCTTGCCTCGACATCCCGTGATCGAGGCAGGCGAGGGAACCCTTGCGGGTCACTAGCAATGCAGGGACGGGTACCCGCACCCTTTCCATAACCCCCGGTGGCATCAGCGCCGGCTAACCCAATCAAAATCTAACGTGGCACATAGCACCACGCATAAACGGAGGTACGGCGATGTCCAGACGGCCCTTATGCATCAACCCCATGATCACCCATGCCTACCATGTCCCTATCGAGAAGCCTCTCCGCGGTGAGGTGCGTGATGACGAGCAGCAAAGCCCAGGCCTGCTGTCCGCTATCAAGCCCAACCTCTCGCTGGTCCAGCCATGAGCAGGCAGGAATCCGCGGTTGTCTTCCGCGAATTCGGTGGCCCTGAAGTGCTGGCCGTCGAAACCGCTTCTCCACGTCAAGTCGGCGATAACGACGTCCGCATCAACGTCGCAGCATTCGCACTGAACCGGGCAGATCTCATGTTCATCCACGGAGAGCACTACACCATCCCGGTGTTTCCCTCGCGGATTGGTTCCGAGGCAGTGGGAACCGTGACCGAGATCGGCAAGAAGGTCACCGCCTTCAACATCGGCGACCGCGTCACGAGCATTCCCTTCTTCACCACAACCGACGGCATACAGGGAACAACAGCCGTCCTACCGGCAGACTACGTAACCCTTGCCCCACCAGAACTTTCGGATGCCCAGGCCTGCTCTGTTTGGATGCAATATCTCACGTCTTACTTCGCCTTCGCAGAGGTAGCCAATCTCGGACCCGAAGACACAGTGCTCGTAACGGCTGCCGCCAGTTCGGCCGGGCTTGGCGCCATCGAGATAGCACGCGCGCTGGGGGCGAAAGTGGTCGCGACGACGCGCTCGGAGAAGAAGCGATCGCTGCTCCTCGAGGCTGGCGCAAACGAAGTAGCCCTCGTGGGGGTCGATGACCTCGGCGAGGTCATCGACCGCACCACCGATGGCAAAGGCGTGCGGGTCGCTTTCGATCCTGTTGGAGGAGAGTCCCTCGGCACCTACGTCGATCACCTCACACCCAACGCCGTCATTTTCGGCTACGGAACGCTGAGCGATTTGCAGCCTGTTGTCCCTATTGCCGCAATGTGCAGAACTCAATCGGTTTTCCACCCGTACTCAATGTTCAACCACGTCGGGCGGGCCGATGAGCGGCGGCGGGGTGTTGACTTCATCCTGGAGCGGATTAGCTCCGGGGCCCTGCGGCCCAGAGTCGACAGGGTCTTTGCTTTCGACCAAGTGCTTGATGCCTACCGCTACATGGAGTCGAACGAACAATCAGGGAAGATTGTTGTCGAACTAAGCTAGCCCTGCCGCGCCTGGATCCGTGTCCGTGGAACAGTCCGGCGGGCACGGACCGGGGGTCGGGCTCAGGCGTGGACCGCGCCGTCACGCACAGCTGAGACATGTGGACGCGGGGTGTGCTGGTGCCCGGCGTTCGATGGGCGCAGTTTGAAGCCGCCCGCCCGGAGCCAGACATACTCCGCGCAATTGCTGGAGGAATCAGACTGGGAACTCGTGGGAGTCATTTCTGGTTTTCCGTGGGTCTTCGGAGGTCGTTTCCTCAGGCATGGATCGCCGCAGGACTTTGGCGATGAGGTGGACGGACAGCACCTCCGAGGGGACATCCAGCGGGACGCCGAGTTCCCGTGCCCGGTTAAGCCGGGCCTGCAGGGTGTTCCGGTGCAGGTTAAGGGATTTCGCAGCGAGGCTGACTGAGCCGCGGTGATCGAGGAAGACTGCCACCGACGTAATGATCACATCGCGGTCGGGGGACGCCATCAGTCGTGGCAGTGCCAGTTCGGCCACGAGTGCGACTGCGTCCATGTCGACAAAGGTCGTGGCCGCGACCACCCCGAGGCTGGCGAAGCCTAGAACCGTACCGGGCCCCGTTGACCGGGCGGACGCAGCAGCCAGCCGCGCCTCACGCACAATCAACGCCAGCGCCGGGACCTCCTCCTGCCACCGGGACAGTCCCGCCACCAGGCCAAGCTCGGCAAGAGCCGGCCCCAGACGTGCCCTGATTCGGGTTTCGAGCTGGGTCGAGGCGTCCTGATCCCCGGCCGGTACGAGCGTCAGCCAACCGCCTTGAACCTCGGCCAAGGGGCTGCGTACTGTGACCTTGCGCCAGAGCAGGCGCAACACGGCCGTCAGTTCGGGCCGATGGTCTTGCACCGGCCCGCTGCGGAACCACACGGCCACGTACGCTTCCCCTTCGCGCCAGCCCAACTGGTTCAGCAGATGTCGGTGTTTTTCCTCGAACTCCGCGCCTGACGCGGCAGGGTCCTTATCCAACCCGGCGATCGCTGCCGTGGGAGCGGCGCGGGCGGTGCTGAGTAGGTCCTCCAACAGCCAGGCAGCCTTCACCGCGGGGGTGGCCACCTCAAGGATTGAGCGGACCAGGCGCAGGTTGTGGACGCCGGAAGTGGGCACGCGGGCCGTCAGGGCGAAGCGGACGGCACTATTGGCCGCGCCGACTTCCACGGTGATGACTTCGTCAGTCTCCCGTGGAGGCATCCCGGCGGAGACCAGAACCACACCGTCGTACTCCAACGAAACTGCGACCCCGTTCAGTTCCCTGGAGATGGTCTTGAGGACATCACCGAGTGTCGTGTCCTTTGCGACTGTCCGGACGACCCTGGCCAGTTCCGCATCGACCACTGACAGGGCCGCTCCGATCTCGGCCGCCAGTGCCAAGGCAAGCGCTGCAGGCTCCCCGTCAGTGGCCAGCAGCGTGATGCCCAACCGCTCCGCCAATCCGACCGCCGCGCTTGCATAGGCGCTGCCGGCCACGACGACGGCGCTGGCCCGCCGCTCCCAGGCGTGTCGCAGCGCCGCGGACACCAGCCAACCGCCTGATCCCATCTCTGAGGAGAGGACCACCACAGTATTGGGCCGCACCTGCCGGATTGCCTCCAGCTGGGAGACGAGAACAACACTTTCTATCAATCCGCTGGATGGAGTGAGATATAGCGGCGTGGTGCCACGAAGGGAGCCGTGCGCCAAAAGCCCGGCGACATCGAGCCGGGTTTCATTTTTTGATCTACGCATGTCGACGCCTTGGGTGCACGATCGGAATGCCGAAGGCCTTTGGCTCGGTGAGATCAAGCCCTGCCTCCGTGTACCACTGCGCCGCTGCCGTGATCTTCACGATGTCCATGACGTCGCCCACCTGGACGTCATCAATGTTGACAACCGTGCCCTGCTCGGAATTGAGTAGCGTGACCATGTCCGGGACGGCTGCTGTTACCGCACCGTCCACGAGGACCAGCAGGATCTCATTCTGGATTTCAAGACGGACGATGCGTCCGGTGGTTTCGTCTTCGAGCGTTACGCTGGACGGCTGGGCCGGCAGGCCGAGGTCGGTGGGCCTGGAGAGGCTTTCGATGTGGCTCACGCGGGCGCGGGCGATGCGCGTAGTGCCGAGGAGATCAGCGAGCAATAACAGTTTTCTCTCAACCGGGGTGCTCGCGTCGAGGATTTGCCCGATCCGGATCATCCGGCTGATGGAGCCATGAACGCCATGCTCCCTCAGCTGTTGTGCGGAACACGGATACATGGCGGTGGCTGCCCAGCCGCCGAGTTCAGTCACCAGTGCACGCACCAGCGTTTCGGCCCGCTGCGGGCTCTGGACCTCAACCACCGCCCGTTCCCCGGTTACCCCCATGAGCGCGATAGGGCCGATCGCCACGTTTCCAATGTTCAGAGTTGTCTGGCTGATCAAGGGAAAGACGCGGCCCATGGGGTCGGAATCGATGACCGGCAGCGAGGACTGCAGCCCAACCATGAGGGGGACGATTCCGTTGATGTTGGCGGCGGCGAGCGAATAGATCGCCCGCACCGGCCGGCCGAGACTGGCCTCGATGGCACGGATGCAGCCTAGGAACTCATCGCCCACGGGAGGCATGTCGGCGATGAAAAGGCCTTGCGTTACCATTCCGACCGCCACCACCAGATCGTCGGGAGCAAGCTCGTCGACGGTGATGAGTTCCAATGACCGGTCCTCCATGGCCCGCTGGATCATTTCTGCGTAGACGTAGATGGCCGTCGGGTCGATGGTGCAGGTCAGGAAGTGGGCCCCGGTGCGGAGGTTCCGGATGTCCTCAGTAGTGAGTATGGTGCTCATGGGTTGGTTCCCCGCGCAGCTGCGGGCAGCACGGGTTCCTCGTCGGCGGACGATTCTCCTGCCGCTTGGACCCGGATTCGAACGATTCCGGGGTGGCCGTAAGGCATGGCATAGACGTTCGATTCAAGGATGTGGGTTTGCCCGGGGCTGGCGCCCAACTGGACTGCCGCTGAGTGGGCGTCCTCTTCGGCGAGGTTCTGTACGCGTTTCAGGTCAACCCGGCCGCTGACGGTCTCGAGCCTGTCGATCCACGCTGTCAGCGGCGCCACGGCAGGTCCCACCAGTGCGGCGTCCTTCACCGCCGGCTGAGTGGGCACCAGCCCGAAGGGCAGCGCACTCTCCTGCCGCTCGCGGATGTCGGCAATCACGGAGGGGAAGTCGGTGCGAACCGGGTGGTGGACGGTGTACGGCTCGAGAATGGCGGCGTTGCTCGCGAGGCTTGCGTCAAATCCTTGGCGAATGAGGCTCCTGGCGACAGGCAGGCCTCCGTGGATGTGGCCCACGGTGGCCCCAGCCTCCATGCAGAGAATCACTTCCCCCTCGGGGACTCCCGCCAACGTGGCCGCGCCAAGGATTCCCATCGCAGGCTCGGCGCGCAACCCGTGCACAGGCGCCAACGCCAGCCGTGACAGAGGCGCGCGGCCGCCGTCGTTCTTTGCAAACGACAAGTGCGTGGCCGGGAACTGGCGCCGGCCTGCCTCCTCAAGCATGGCAGCCAGCTCTTCCCCCGTCTCCATCAGGGCGCTGTTAAGGATGGCCGTGTAGTCGCGGTCCCGGAAAACACTGGAATAGAAGTCACTGGAAATACTGATCCGCATGTCTCTGTCGTTGCTTAGGATGGCATCAGCTATGCGCATTTCGTGGTCCTTTGACGCCGTCGAACCGACTGAAGTGATCGCCACGTTCCGTACGTCACTGGCAAGGATGCCGGGGAGATCGGCCAGGAACGCCTCCAGGTCCAACCGGGCCAGAGGCCGTCCCCGCAGGTCGTGACCCCCGCGGACGTGCACCGTCCGGGTCACTGCCGGCTTAACAAGGGGTGGCAGGACGGTCATGTGGAAGTCGTCCGCGGGGGGACGGGGCGAAATGCGGATGGCGACGACGTCGGCCAGCTTCCGCTCCACCAAGACCCGTCCGACGTCAGCGGTGATCTCCGCGATGCCTGACCCGAACTCCCGACGGAGCACTGACAGGGACGATTCCAATGCTTCCGACAAGCTGCCCGCGCGCACCTCCCCAGCGGCGGAAACTACAGTCCGCCCGTCCAGTACGACCGTCCGGCAGCTGGTTCCCTGCAGCTGCAGCCCTACTCTCATTGTTCAGGTCCTGCCTGGCGTCTACCAACGATGAGTATCTGCCGAGTAGTGAATATCTTCCATATGTATAGAGTGCACCACTAGTCGTCCTCTAATGCTCCCCCAAGCCGCTGAGAGCGGTGACGTCCAGTTCGACCGTGACCACTTTGGTTTTCGTGCTGCCTGCGCTCTTGCCAACAATCACGTCTGGCAGTACTCGCTACCGCGTTCGGACTCGCTGGATGCAGCAGCGGCGGGGGAACCCGGGATGCATGACCAGAACCTGCCCACGAGCGGCCTGCCAGGCCGAAGACCAAACGCGGCCAGCCAAATAGACCCTCACTGGGACTTCGACACAGGACCCTGGTCTCTTCCAACGCCCAAGTCCCTGGGTTTGGGCAACGACAGAACCAGGGTGAGGATCAGCAAGGGAAGAACTATCGCGTGATAGGCAACGTCGACGGGTTGGCCGCCGATGATGGTAAACGTCAGTCCGACTATGAAGCCGGCGATGGCGAACCCGGTCGCAGCCTGCGCAGCAGCGCGTCCATGCTTCGGGCTGCTGAGGACAGCGACGGCGCCTGCGATGAGGACGACGCCGATGACCGCTTCGGCGATTCCAGCGGCTTCAGGGTTGTAGGGTCTCGTGCCGCCGTGGATCACTCCGGAAAGGTGCAGCGCCGAGATCACCGCCAAGGAGAGTGCCTCGACGACCAGCAGCGCCAATATCGCACGCCGCCTGCGGTTCGAGGCGAACCCCAAAGCAGAACTCATGATGGTTGTCATGCCAGTCACGCTACGCGCCAACTGAGGTAGCTGCATCGCCTCAGAGAGGTATCTAGCGTGCTCCCAATATAGTACTGCTCCCTACCGCACTGCTTCGCCCGACCCGAGGCAACGGCCTGGGGCCAGCCGGAACGTTTCGGCGGCGCCGAGCTCCGGGGTGGTATCCACCATGACGCACCCGCCGGTGCTCGCCCAAGCCGGCAAGTGGCCGCAGACGGTATCACGGTCAAAACCCCTCCAACCGGGAATCATCCTTACCGCCCTCTCCCGCTAAGTCCCGGCGAATGCCGATGGATGGTTGCCGCCCGTCCGGAATGCGGACCTCCAATGGAACGAGGTGTTAGTGTTGTCATGTCCAATGACAAATATTGTCAATCACCCGGGGGCGTGATGCGTTCCTAGTCTTTTTCGCGGGGTCTGATCACAAACAATGGCCGGTTACTTCGAACTCATAAACGTCCCGGAGGGCGGATATCAACTAAGGCTTCGTGGTGGTCAAGGAGAAATTATCGCCTTGTCGGTGAGGTATCCGACGAAACAGGCCGCGGCGGCGGGCGTTTCTCAGACACGTGAGGTTGCCGCGAGCGGCCTCATCCGGGATCTAAGCAGTGAGCCTGCCAGCAATTCCGGGCCTGAGGCAGCTGACGAGGCGCGCAACTAAGCTACTTCGGACGTTATGCCGCTGCCGACGCGAGGGACTGACGTCGCCCAGGAAATAGGCCGGATTGTAGGTCCGCACCCCCCGTCAGCGGTCCAACACTGTGTCCACCTTGGCACGGGGCCTGGTCGAGCCATCAGCTGTCATTCTGGACGCGTTGGCGGATGGAGAACAGAGCTAAATCGTGGCCGAGACCAACAGGCGGCGCTTGGTCAGCGTGCACGTGCCGGCGGCCATACTGATGGTAGACGAAGGGGTTGGGTCTGCCGCGATGGTGGACCTGAGGGTCGAAGCCGCGAGGATGCCGACGATGCCGGCGGGCATCCACCAGGCCAGGACCTTGACGAGCCTCGACTCGCGCAGCGTCTTGAGCGCGGCGAAAGGAAGTGCCCGAAGGCCAAAGGTGATGATGAAGACGGCCGGAACGGCCAGGACAGCAAGCGCGAAACTGTGCCCCGCCAGGATCACGGACGAAATGTGCTTTTGCCATCTGGCCGCGTCCAGTGTCAGCGTGACGAACAGGGCACACAGCGCGAACTCCAGTCCCCCGATCTGGCCCGGAAGCAGTGAAGCCAGGAGGACACCGGCGAGCCCGCCGCCCAACCAGTAGCTCTGGAAGGCAAGCTGCATGCTGAGTAGTCGTCGTGAGGTCCACACCTCATGCGACGCGGCGGTGACGGCGTAGGCCTCATCGATCGGGGCGTAGACCGAACAAAAACAGGGAGATGGACGGATTTCCAATCTGGATCTGGCCGACCTAGTCAACCTGACCCCGGGCCCTTGCTTGCGCCGGGTCCAGCGACTGGAAGCCGCCGGCATCATCCACGCCTACGGCGCCCGGATCACCCCGGGAGCCATAGGGCGCGGCTTCGAAGTCATCCTGGACGTGGACCTGACCCGGTTCGATCGGGACAGCGTCCGCGGATTCGAGGAAGCGCTGGCAGCCTTCGACGAAGTAGTCGAGATGCACCGGCTCTTCGGGTCACCGGACTATTTTGTACGCGTCGCGGTTGCAGATCTTGAGGCCTATGAAGAGTTCCTGAGCAACCATGTGCTCGCCATCCGCGGCATCCAGAAAGTCAGTTCGCGCTTCACGATGAAGACCATCAAAACAGTGATGCTGTCGGCACCATATGTAATGGGCGCCGCATGCTTCTGCCAGAAACCGCGCCACACGTCGGGGATTACCAGGTGCTCGCCATTTCCCGCCCAAAACCTAAACCGAAGCTGGGGAAAGCCATGGGAACTCTTGATCCGCCGGCGGCATCGTTTAATCCAGCAGCCAGCAATCGCACCGACACCGCCACCGACACCGCCGGGCCGACACAGCAGCCAGCGGTCGAAAAAAATAAGGGAGCAGAATCAGTCATGAAGCGGATAGTGTCATCCCGGTCACTTGGCCGGCCCTCCCGCGAACGCACAGAGGTTACCGCAGCGAGCGGGATCACTGGCCCTCCCACTGCCCGGCGGAGGCCATCGGTCGTTCCGCAGGAATTCACCTCGGGCAACCGCATTCACGACGGCGGATCCGAAATCTGGCCTGACTGCAGCGACTGAAACCGTGCTTCAAAACATGGGCGGCATGCATCAACCAACTGCTGTTATTACGATGCGCTCGGGCGCCTGGCGCGCCGCGCTTGCAGCCGCCGGCGCCGTCCTTCCGCTCTCGGGATGCACATCCACCGCGATTGGCCCGGCAGCAAACAAAGGGGACGCCGGCGGGACGCAGGTCTCCCGTATTCGAACCACACCGGCGTGTCATCCATGAGTTCGTGGGCCTGCCGGGATGCCTCGCGTCCGAAGCGCTGTGCGGGTCTGCGTGGATCGGTGACTTCGGGAGTGCCGATGCCGATGAGGCGTACGGGAGTGGACTTGCCGTTGATGGTGACTCGGATGGTGTCCCCGTCCGTGACCGAGCTCACCGGGATGGGCTTTCCGCACCTGATGGCCAGGCCCTATATATACCGGGACTCCTTCCGGGAGAGGCCGAACAAGCAGCCCGCGCCGCAGGCTCGTGGCACTTTGGCGAGGACAACATCGATAGGCGTGCCGCTGGCGATGAAGCAGAACTGGTTGGCCTCGCTTTAGGAAGGTTCGCGGTTGGGGAATTATATCGGCATGGTGTACGTTGCACGTCGGACGACAACCATACTAAGAAAGAGATGTTTACCTAAGTGGCAACTGATTACGACGAGCTCCGAACCGAAGTCAAGGAATCGCAAAACGATTCTCTGGAGGCGCTCAAGTCAGCAAGTGCACCCGATGCGCGCAGTGTCGTGCGCGAGCTGGACGAAGCGGATGACATGGACAGTGTCGGGATCCCCGGCGGAGAATTTGTGGCCGAGGAACTGGTCGTCCAGGTCGTTCCGCAAGGCGACGACGAGTTCACCTGCTATTCCTGCTTCCTGGTCCGCCACCGTTCCCAAGTGGCACGGGAGAAAGACGGTCACGCCTACTGCATTGAGTGTGAGGGCTGAATCCCAGACTCTCTGACACCCCAATGGAAGTGTCCGTTCTCAATGCAGTTGTCAGTCGTGACATGGGAACTGACAGGTGGGATGAGAGAAAACATGCGCTTTCTTTCCCGCGTCGATGAGGGTACCTGTTGAGGACCAGCCGCAACTGGGGGCGGCTGAGGTGACGGCAGTCTTGAATGAGCGACGCAGCTCAACGACCTCGCCAACTGCTTCTAATTGCCTTAGCCAGGGCTACTGCGCGTTCGGCATGAACAAATATTCGGATACGCCGCCACCGCAGCCCAAAAGACGATCAGTTCCTTCTGTTGGAAAGTCTCCGCCAGGGATGCCGCCGGACATTTTCCGTCGACGGCACCAAAAGCCGCGCAGGAAGCAAGCACCCCGCATTTCTAGGATTTTTCCGGGAATAAGCCGAGGAAAACGCATTTGCCAGAACTGCGCATTGCCTTAGGATTCCGGCGGCTACTTGCTTCCGGATGGACGGTGTGCCGCGCCATGCACTGTGCCGACTGCCGTTGGGGGCGTGGATTCCGGGCGCCTGAGTCCGCCCGCGCCGCCGGCGGGCGCGCCTGATCTCGAAGGCACTGGCTCTGCCTACCTGAGTACCCCGGTCAGGTAATCGATATTTGCCCTGCAAAAAGTCGAGTACAGCCACGCATTGTTGGCAAAATCATGGCATGCCAACATGTGTTCATCGACCGGCTGGGCAGTCAATACAGAAACGCATTGCGGAAACAGTTTTGCCATTCTGCGGACCCCCTTGTGCCGGTTTCGGAAAAAACAATTCAAGGGAGTCTCAAAATGCGCAAAATGACAGCAAAAGGAAAGATCCTCGCCACAACGGCCGCAGTTGCCCTCGTAACCGCCGGCGGCGGGGCGGCCTATGCCTACTGGACAACCACCGGCAGTGGTTCCGGACAGGCAGTGAACTCGGCCGGTGGCGGCACCGTCACCCTTCACGCAAACTTCGCACCGGGCGTGGCCCCCGGCGGCTCGGTGGCAGTGACCTACACCGCCGACAACGCGAGCTCCACAACAGACACCAAAGTGGGGGCGTTGACCGTGGAATCCATCACCACCAGCGACGTCAACTGCCTGCCCGCATGGTTCAGCGCAGACGCCAACACGAGCAACGCGACCGTGCTGCACAATTCCACCGGCACCACGGTGGGAACCGGCACCTTGACGTTCGCGAACGACGCCGCCAACCAGGACGCTTGCAAGAGCGCCACCGTGACGATCCACGTTTCCAGCATCTAGTCGAATCGGGTTGGTGGGCTTCGGCCCACCAACCCGGTGACAGCGACCCGCTACGCCGACCAGGAAGGCACGAGGGTGCAAAACAATCCGGGAGTGTTCCGCTCAGCGCGGCACGGTGCTGGTTCGACCACCGGCGCACTGCTTACAGTCGTGATCCTCATGCTGGTGTCTGCAAGCTCGCTTCTCGCCGGAAACGGCAATGGTGGGACCAAGAGCATCACCCTAGCATCGAGCCCGAACACGCGGACCGTCCAGCCGGGCGAATCTGCCAGTTACAACATCACGGTCAAGTCGCCGGACGGATACACCGGAAGTGTCTCGCTCTCTGTCGCCGGCCTGCCAGGCAACACGTCTTCGGCGTTCTCTCCTGCAACCGTTACCCTTACCTCGGGTACCACTGCCGCGAACCTGACCGTGACCACCACAGCCGCCACCCCCGAGGGGACCTACAACCTCAGCCTCAAGGGAACCGGCGGAACCATCCAGTCCGCCGTCGTCGGCGTTGAACTAACGGTTGCGGCAGGGAAGCGCGCCTTCACGATCTCCGGAAGCCCCGTTATGCCCCTGGCCCCGGGCTCTTCCTCGCCCATCGACCTTCAACTGAACAACCCGAACAATGGGACCCTGGCTGTCACCAACCTGACGGTGTCCATCGCCGGAATAGCCCGCACGACCCAGGCCATCACCAAAAACCTGCCGTGCACCACGGCGGATTATGAGCTGACCCAGTTCAGCGGCAGCTATCCGTTCACCGCGGTTTCGGGCACCTCATCGCTCTCGGGAAACGGCATCCTCCAGGCGAAATGGCCGCGGATCAAGATGCTGAATACCTCCATTAACCAGGACGGGTGCAAAGGCGCGACCATCCTGTTTGCATACTCCGGAACCGGACAGGGTAACTGACATGAAGCCGACTCGATGGTTGAAGACCGGCCCGCTTCTGATAGCCAAGGCAGCGGCCATGGCCGCCGTACTGCTGATGGTGCTGGGGGTCGGAACTGCCTACGCCTACTGGTCCACCATTGGGATCGGAAGCGGCTCCGCGTCCAGCGGCACCATGCAGACGGTGTTGGTGGATGCCTTTGTCAGCGGTGATTCGCCGGCAACCTCGCTCGTCCCTGGGGGCTCGGCGGATGTGATCCTGCGCGCCTCCAACCCCAACGGCTTCCCGGTGCGGGCGTACAGCGTCGCGGTCAACGGGCCGGCCACCGCCGACGCCGCGCACCCTCAGTGCACCACCACCGGCGTCACCTTCAACCCACCGGCCAGTCCGTTGAGCCCCGCGGTTGTCGTGCCGCCGAATTCCTCGGTCCTGATCACTCTCCCTGGCGCCGCGACGATGTCCGCAGCCTCGCAATCTGCGTGCCAGGGCTCCGTATTCCGGCTTCCAGTGACGATGGCGGTCCGCAAATGAGCAAGCCCATGAACCGTGCAAGCTGTGGAAATGCCCCGACGCTCCGGCGCCGCATCCTGTGGACGGTCTCGGCCGTCCTGTTTATCACCTGGGGCGCCCCTGCGGCCAACGCCTTCTGGCAGACCGTGAGCAGCAGCAATTTCGCAGCGGCCAAGGCAGACACGCTGCCGCAAGGCGGCACTCCCGCAGCTTCCCCGGCCGGCGCCAATGTCAGCGTCAGCTGGGCGGCCGTGACGACGCCGGGCGCGCACGCCGTGGCGGGCTACACGATTGCCCGGTACGCCTCCCCTACCGGCGGCGCCAAGGTCGACGCCGGCGGCGGTTGCGCCGGAACCGTCAGCACCCTGGCCTGCACGGAGCAAACCGTGCCCGACGGCACCTGGTACTACACCGCCACCCCGGTCATCGCACTGTGGACCGGCACGGCCAGCGCGCGGAGCGCAGGCGTGACCGTTGACGTCACGGCTCCGACGGTCTCCGTGACCTCGGTTTCCCCGGCGCCGAACGGGGCCAGCTTCAATAACTCCACCCCGGTCACCGTCAACCTGGGCGCGGTGGACAACCCCGGTGGTACAGGCGTTGCGGCCATCAAGTACACCGTGGACGGCGGCAGCATGGTTGTTGTCAACGCGGCCACGGCAGCGGTGAACGTCAGCGGCAACGGCACGCACACGGTGTCATTCTTCGCCACGGATGCCGCCGGAAACTCGGGCGCACCGCAAACGCAGACCATCCGCATCGACACCGTGCCCCCCGCTATCCCCACGATCTCCACACCCGTCTACGTCAACATCGCCAATGTGGCCAACGTTCCAATCACCGGCACGGCAGAAGCAGGGGCCTCTGTGGTTCTCACCGTCACCGATTCCGGGGCGCACACGGTCACCCAGACCGTCAGCGCCAATGGCTCCGGCAGTTGGAGCGCCGCCGGGCTGAGCCTGACGTCGCTCAATGATGGACTCCTGAGCTACAGTGCAGTCGCCAGAGACGCGGCAGGGAACACCGGCCAGCCGGTCGGCGCATCGTCCACCAAGGACGTCGCCGCGCCAACCGTGAGTTCCATCATCCAGGCGAACAACGGAGGAACCGGGCAACAGGGCCGTGCCAGCAACGGAGACACCCTCACCATGGTCTACTCCGCGGACACGGCCGCCAGTACCCTCTGCAGTAGTTGGAGCAACAGCGCAGCTACCGCGTCGGCCACGGGAACCGCCAGCATCAGCTCCGATGACACCATGACGTTCACCGGCGCAAGCTGCTCCACGCCGGCCATTGGAAGCGTGAAGCTGATCGCCAACTACAACAGTCACCTGACCCTGGCCCGGAGCTATGCCGCCACGGTTACCTGGACCAAGTCCACCGGGACCCTGGTGCTCACGCTCAATGACGGCGGCACCGGCGGTACCCGAGGGGACGATTCCACGCTTGTCGCCCCTGTCTACACCCCGGCAACAGGCGTCGCTGACACCGCCGGAAACCTCATGACCGGAACGTTCACAGCGGCCACGCTGTCCGGGTTCTAGGACCCGGTATTGGGACCCGGTAATGGGGCCCGGGTTCTGGCACCCGGGCCCCGGGCCCGGGTTCTAGAGCCCCGATCACCGGTCCGGAGGCCAGCCAGCAGCCAACCGTGCCGGGCAGGCGACCCAGACGGCCAATGCTCGATGAACGCGACCAAAGCGTCAGGGGATTCGCGTGGCGCCAGCCCGGGTCGTTCCACCGCCTGGTTCGACGTCAGCATCAGTGAACACATGAAAGAGAGACGAGTCCGACGGCTTCGTCGTGCTGCACGGCACCAAGACCCTGGCGCACTCGGCAGCCGCCGTCAGCTACGCCCTCAAGGGATTCGGCAAAGCCCGTGGTGTTCACGCGCTCACAGATCCCCTTCGGAGTCCCGAGCACCGACGCCCCCGGCAACGTCCGGGATGCGTGGTCGAAGCGGGGCTCGTAATGGCTCCCCGGCACTGTGTCCCCGGTAGCGGTCCCGGCGGGCGCTGAGCCCCCTGTCGCCCACCGGGCACGGCGCCCGGTCCCCTCACATGCGGGACGGCTTCAGATCCAGTCGTCTGAGACGCCCGGGACTGTGCCGTCCCGGTGCACCGCGATCATCTGGGCGGCGCTCATCCCCCTCAGATACCCCTCGGCTGCCTGCGCGGCGGTGATCCCCGCGTCGACGAGCCTCATCAGGTCGTGCTCGTCCGGGAAGACTGACAGCCCTGCCGGACGTGAGGCCCCGGCCAAGACCTGCGCCCCGAACAGGATCAGGCGGCGCTCGACGTCGAGACTGCGCCTCTCGCCTTCGGCGGCACGCGAAAGGCCATTGGCAAGCCCCATAGTGCGGGCATCCCGTGAGATTTGCGCGGCGAAGTCGCCCCCATGCCGTACAGCGAGCCGGTAGACGCCTATCTTGACCTCGTTTGGGGTCGCCGGGCCGATCCCGAAATGTTCGATCCAGCCGCTGATGTCCTCGCCCCGGACTGGCTGGCCTGCGCCCGACTTCAGGCGGGCCAGCAGCCCACTCAAAGTACCCTCGTCGTCCTCGGCGTCGAGGAACCGCGAGATGCCGATCTGGAGGATGTCTCGCAGATCGATCCTGCGCTCCTGCACGGCGGCCCAGACCGTCTTGTTCCTCCGGAGCTTGCCGAGCAGGTCCTCCCCCAGCTTCTCCCCGAACCCCTCCGGGTCCTCGTAGAAGGACAGGGGGGAGTGCTGGAAGCGGTCGAGCACCTCCGAAGGCATCGCCGCACAACGCAGCGCGGCCTCCGCGGCGTCGTGGTTGTCCTCGATGAGATCGTCAAGCCCTTGCTCTTCGAGGAATGCGACGGCCTCGTCCGCCGTGGTGATCCCCGCGTCGAGTAGAGCCACGGCAGTCTCCGGGGACACCACGCAAAGGACCTCGCAGAAGTTATAAGGAGTGGCCGTGAACTCGAACTCGGCCTTGCGCCCCCCACGGCTCGTCCGCTTGGCCAGGGCGTCCAGCAGGCTGTTGCCACTCGGGAGGTCGCGAGCGTACGTCTCCACGACGCGGCGGTGCACATCGTAAGACGGGGCGTCCGGGAACATCCTCCCCGGCACGGGATCACTGCCCATACGTCCGAGACTAGACCCTTCCCGCGCCGTCAGCGGAAGACGGCAGCAACGGCCGAATGCGGGCCCACTGCCCATCAGTCAAAACAGAAGTACGAGACACTCATCAAGCATCGCGGCTCAGGAACCCAAGATTTAGGAGACACGCCCTAGTGCGATGGCGGCTTCGAGGCAGCGCATCAGTGACTGAAGTCACACTAAGCGTGATATCGTTTGGCGCACACGCGGCTCATCGAACTTCCAGTTCTTGGAAAACCTCTGTCGCGCCACGAATCCGGGGGGATCAAAACAGCGTGAAGCCACACAGCAGTTCCAGCACGGCCGAAGTCAGCCTTCTTGAGCATCACGGATCCGACGTTGACAGGCCAAGGACCCTGGGGGACGCTCCAACGATCGAGCGACTCGATGACGAATTGGTTGGCATTATCCTCACCCCAGGCGTCCGGATCACCGCCGCGAACATCCCGTCTATCAGGAGCCAACTCATCTCGGTCTTCAACGAGCGGCCCTGTGGCCTGCTGCTGCACATGGCTGGAGCATCGGCCATCGAGAGGGAGGCCATGACCCTGTACATGCAAGCGATCACAGTCACAGCCTTGGCCATCGTGGGACACAGCCCGGTGGACCGCGTCATCGCCCACCGGCTGCTGGGCGTGACTTCACCCTCGTGCCCGAGCCGGTATTTCACGCAATACCACGAGGCGCTCGAATGGCTCCGGTCGAGGGAGTAATCAGCGGCCACCTGTGAGCTTGATGGCAAGATGAATCCCGTGGCGCCGAAGAAACGGGCGACGGCCCCGAACCCGGAATGAGTACTGATGTATCGGGGCGGCCTGACCCGCGGCCACATCGCGAAACTGGTCGGAGCCGCGACGAAACGCCGGCCGTCAGCCCCTTAGGGTGGTTCGGGGTGCGGTGCAATACTGGTTGCGCTGGCCTCGGCCTGGTGCGTGTTCTTCAGGGCAGCAGGTTGCACGACAGTGGAATAATTCCCGC
The DNA here is from genome assembly GCF_042884885.1 of Arthrobacter sp. NPDC058097. NCBI lineage: Bacteria > Bacillati > Actinomycetota > Actinomycetes > Micrococcales > Micrococcaceae > Arthrobacter > Arthrobacter sp. NPDC058097. The sequence goes on along the minus strand of NZ_JBHVSZ010000015.1, from coordinate 58,410 downwards.
TCAGGGGCCGGACGGCATTCGCCTGACAGCCGCCGCAGATCAGGTCAGACCAGCCAGCGCCACCAGCGTGGCTGCTCCGGTTCCGGCGTTGGTTCGGGCTCCGGCACCTCCCCCAAAGCCAGTGCGGCCTCGGCGATGTCGTCCGCGGTGAGCGTCATGACGGCCTCACGGTCGAGCGCATCGAGACTTTGTTCCCCGTCGAGCGACAGCCGCAGCGCCTGGCGGTTGAGCGCCTGCTCGAACAGCGTGCGGGCGAACCGTGCGTTGCCGGAGTCCTCGCCTGCGTGGAGCCCGGTGAGGATGCGGCGCAGCATCTGGTCCGCACCCGGCTCCAGCGTGTACTCGTGCTGGGCCAGCATCTGGTGGAAGATCGTCTGGAGTGCGTCGACGGAGTAGTCGGGGAACGTGATCTCGCGGGCGAACCGGGAGCGCAGTCCCGGGTTCGAGAGCAAGAAGGACTCCATCAACCGCGGGTACCCGGCCACGATCACGACCAGGCGGTGGCGGTGGTCCTCCATCCGCTTGAGCAGGACCTCGATCGCCTCAGGGCCGAAGTCCGTCCGGCCGTCCTCCGGGGCCAGCGCGTAGGCCTCGTCGATGAACAGGACGCCGTCCAGCGCACGCCGGATCACCCGGTCCGTCTTGATGGCGGTCGAGCCGACGTACTGCCCCACCAGGCCCGAACGGTCGACCTCGACCAGATGGCCTTTCTGAAGCAAACCGACCGCCCGGTACATCTCGGCCAGGAGCCGCGCCACGGTGGTCTTACCCGTGCCCGGGTTTCCGAGGAACACCAGATGCTGTGATGTGGCCACCTCCGGCAGGCCATGCGCCTTACGGCGGGCCTGGACCTGGAGCAGTGCGACGAGGGCCCGCACCTGCTCCTTCACGGTCTCCAGTCCGACCAGCGCGTCAAGCTCGGCCTGCACCTCGGACAGCGGCCGGGCCGGCCCGGGCCTCACACCGAGGAGATCGCCGACCAGGTCGTCGACGCGCTCCGAACCGGGCAGCTTGAGCTGATCGGCCAGATGGCCGATGGTCTCGCGCAGGTCGTCAAGCGGATGGCGGCTGGAAGCCATGCATCCACTGTAGTACTCGATTTCCCGACCTGGGTGGGGTCGGCCTCACCAGTATCAACTCCCTCTCGTAGAATTCGCGCTGTACAGGCAGTCTCCGTTGGATTATGCGGGCACCCGCCGTGGCTTTCGGTGCTGACTCCAAAAGGCCCCGCGCCTTCCAGCACGACGGGATCACCTTTAGCGGCGATTCATAACGAGCAGGACAGGGGTTCCGAAAGTACGAGGTCGAACGGAAGCGGAAGGCTGTTAGGGTTCCACTACAGGGCCGCCTTACAGGGGCCTAGTCCAGCCGCACGCCCCGGAGCAGGACGAGCGTTCCGCCCACCACAATGGCTGAGGTAAGGAAGACTCCCGCGGCACCGAGCCCTGCTGCCGCCACACCGACGGTACTCGGCAGGACCACTTGCCCTACCCGGTTCCCGGCTAGTCGGAGGGCAAGCGCCCGGCCACGCTGGCCTGCTGGTGCCTGGGAGGAAAGCCAGGACATGGTGAGGGGCTGACCGATGCCAAGGCCCAGCCCGAGAACGGCCATGACAACAAACAACAGCCAGGCCGGCATGGGAATCGCCGCCGCCGCCAACGCGACCGTAGACAGAGCAAGGCTCACCACCAGCAACCTCATGCGGCCGATCCTTCGCGACACCCGGCCCAGGAGGAGCCTGGAGACCATGGAAAACACCGCCCGGACTGTAAGCATGGCCCCGACAGTTGCGGCGGTCAGGCCGCGATCGTGACCCAGGGCAGGAAGGTAGACCATGATCAGGTCCACCACGGCCAGGACAGTGGCGCTGGTGGCCAAGGCCCGGGCCACACCGGGAGCTTTAAGCAAGGAAACAGCACTGGCTTTGCCGGCACCGGCGGCGGTTGCCCTTCTCTTGCCTCCGCTGACCTCCGCGGAGACCACGAACGTAGTCACAAAAAGGACCAGGCTCATGCAGACGGACAGGAGGAAGATCGCCTGCGTGTCAGGGCGGACAGAGGCGCCGCCCACAAATGAAATCGCCATCGGTCCCAGCGCCTGCCCAAGGGATGCTGCGAATGTCAGGTACCCGAATGCCGAATCCATCCGGGAAGAGGCCGCATTATTGGCTACCACCGCTTGCTGTCCCACCACGCAGGCCAGCTGGCCGGCGCCCAGCAACGCGGTTCCGATGACCAGCGCGACGATGGATGACCCTGCCAGCAGCAGGAAGGACGAGCAGGCAAGGACGACGCCGGACCCAATCGCCATTAGCCGGCGTTCACCCAGACGGTCCACCAGGCCGCCCGTGGGGACAGCGAGCAGCAGGGGAAAGACTGCGTAGCTGGCTGCCAGAAGCCCCAAGGCAAAGCCGGGAACGTCCAACTCCAGGGCCCGGTAGGTGACGGCCGGGCGCACGAGGAACGTGACGGCCTGGATCAGCGCCGAGTGGGCGAGAAGGGCGGCAGCCGAGCGGCGTCCGAGTTCACCAATCATGAGATGCCAAGACCAGGGCCGGAAATCACGCGCAGTGCCGCATCCCGGGCGGCGATGACATGGTCGAAGGCAGTTTTGGCGGCCTTCTCCGGGTCGCCGCCCGCCACGGCATCCACCAGCGTCCGGTGCTGGGTGAGGGCCTGGTCCCGCCGTTCCTGGGTGCTGTTAGTGAAGTGCCGGTACCGCTCCATCTGGCTGGAGATCTGGTCATGGAATCGTCGGGCCCACGAGTTGCCGGCGATTTCGGCAATTTTTGCGTGCAGCGCCATACCTTGGTGCATCGCGTCGTCGGCGAACTCCACCAGGGCGGCATTCCGGGCAAGGATGCCTTGGAGCGCCTCGATGTCCGCCGCCGTTGCTTTCAGACAGGCATTACGGGCCATCAGGGATTCCATTGCGGCCCGGACCTCATACAGTTCCGAGATCACTGCCTCATCCAGTTCCGGAACCAGCACACCGCCGGTGGCCTGCTGCTCCAGCAGGCTCTCGGAAATCAGCCGCCTGATCGCCTCCCGCAATGGGGTGCGGCTGACCCCGAGGGCCGCCGCCATCGCCGGTTCATATATCCGTTCCCCCGGTTTCAGCTTAAGCGTCAGGATCTGCCGCTTCAGTTCGGCGTAGGCGACATGGGCACCGGTGTTCCGGGCAGGGGCATCAGGCACGAACTCGACCTCCATGGAAAAACATACTTGTATACAGCTATACAGTAAACCCTGGGTCTTGAGTCGGCGCCCAATGTCCACCGGCACGGTCCGTCACGGACCGTGCCGGTGCACCAAGCGTTTACCAACTTTGCTATGCCTCCAAAGTTGCAGTTGTGGCCCGGGTTCGCGGGCGTCCTGGAGCGATAGCAGTTCGGCACGCAGCTCGGAATCCAGCGCGGCATCGAGCACGGTCAGTGCAAGAACCGTGGCGCCGTCCACCACGGCTTCGTCGGCCTCGGGTGTGATGGCGTCGGCCGTGAAGTCGGGGTGGTGCGGAACGGCGGTGCTGTTGCGGACCACCACCATGCCGTGCACGGCCGGGAGCACCTGGGATACGTTGCCCATGTCGGAGGAACCGCCGCCGAAAATCGGCGTGTGGTCAACGGGGCGGCCCACGGCTTCCATATTGGCGTCCCAGAGTTTGCCGAGCCCGGCATGCGTATCGATGGGAGCGTAGGGGTGTTCGGTCTGCCGGTGCGTCCACATGCACCCTGTGGCGATGGCCGCGCCTTCGAAGCAGGCGAGCAGCCGGCGCTTGAGGTCCCGCCACACGTCAACGTCCCCGGCACGGACTTCCACCTGCACCGTCGATTCGCCGGCAATGACGTTCGTTGCACCGCCGCCGTGTGAAATGAAGGCATTGGTGTTCGCGCTTTCCGGAAGGTGCTGCCGCAGCACGGCCACGTCGGCTGCTGGGCTTGAGTGCCAGGGCAGCGCCGACGCCAGCGGCCGCGATCATGTTGTGTCCGTGGGCGCCGCCCGGTGAGCCGGATCGCTGCGGATCACGGCCTCAGCGAGCAGCGCGTTGCCGACGGGCTGGCCCGGATGCGGGCAGACGGCATGGTTCGCATCCGAACCGATGTGGCCCGCAGCGTCACGGGTTGGCCGGTCTATGCCTGGTACTTTGTCCGTACCCCGGCCAGGCAAATCCAGCAGATGCGCCAACTCATGGCGCAGATTCCCGAGGCCCGCACAGCGCTTGCGGTGGCAAGCCAATACAACCTCGTGGTGGCGGTGTGGCTGCGCGAAATGACTGACGTGATGCGCTTCGAAGCCGCCCTCGAAGCTGCTGTTCCAAGCGCCCGGATCGTGGACAGGAGCGTGGTGTTCCGGATGGGCAAGCACCTGGGCCGGCTCATCGATGAGGAGGGCCGCGCAACGCTGGGCTTCGTCCACCCCTTCACTCCGTAGCAAGGACTGAGGTTAAGTAGAGCTAAACCGAAGGAGGGCCCGTGCTGGACATCCGCCGCCTGCATATCCTCAAGACCCTAGCGCTTGAGGGCACCATGACGGCAGCTGCCACGAAGCTGCACATGACAACCTCCGCCGTCAGCCAGCAGCTGGCGGTCCTCGAGAAAGAGGCCGGGCTGGCTTTGCTTGTCCGAACCGGCCGGAGGGTCCGGCTGACCGAAGCCGGCGCCTTGTTAGTTGAGCATTTTGGCCGGATCGCATCGGAGGTTGAAGCGGCCGAAGCCACCCTGAAGAAGTTCCAAACAGATGTCCGCGGAGGCTTGGCCATCAGCGCTTTCCCGAGTTTCTGCAGCACCGTACTTCCCTCCGCGGTCATGTCCCTCCAGGCCGCGTATCCTCGGCTGGACGTCACGGTGTCCGACCTCGAACCGTTCGAGAGCGTGGCCCACCTCCGGGCCGGACACATCGACATCGCCGTGGTGGATGACCTGCACGAAATCCAGGACGAGGGCTTGGTGAAAACGGTCCTGGCCCGCGACGAGATCATCCTGGTCCTCCCCCGCGACCGTCCCGTGCCCGGGACCGGCCTGCCCGTCAACCTCGCCGACTACGCCCAGGAAAGCTGGGTTCTGGACCAGGAGGGCAGCGTTTTCGAACAGTTCGTGCTCCAGACCTGCAGGGACGCCGGCTTCACCCCCAAGGTCATCGCGAATTGCCGGAACCTCATGGCCACCTTGGGCTTGGTGCGCGGCGGCCTGGGCGTAGCTTTGATGAGCGAGCTCAATCTGGGCCGTGAGACGGAAGACCTCCTGGTCCGTCGCGTCGATCCCAGCTGCGGCCGCAACATCATCATCCTCTACCGGTCTGCGAGCAGAGCCGCCCCGGCCATAGCCGCCGTCATCGAAGAACTCAGGATAGCAACCGAAGCACGCCCCACGGCGTGACCGTTAAGCTCAGCTTGACAATCACTTCACTTATTCCCGATGGACGCCAGCGGCGCCGGGCCCCAAAGTTGAAAGGGAACCCGCTCCCCACTTCCTTGGAGGATCCCATGGCCTTGAGCGCCCTTGACCTGTTCTCAATCGGCATCGGCCCGTCGTCGTCCCACACGGTGGGCCCCATGCGTGCGGCGCGCACCTTTATCGATGGGCTGGAGCAGGATGGAAAGCTCGACGCCGTTGATCGCGTTTACGCCGGACTGTTCGGTTCGTTGGGGGCTACTGGAAGGGGGCACGGTTCGGACAAGGCAGTGATCCTTGGCTTCATGGGCGAGCTTCCGGAAACGGTGGACCCCATGGGTGCCGACCGCATGGTTGCCGAAGCGACAGAGGCAAAGAAGATCCTCCTCGCCGGACGACGGATGGTCTCCTTCAACAGGGCAAAGGACGTTGTGCTGCACATGCGCCAGTCCCTTCCCGCCCACCCCAACGGCATGCGCTTCCAGGCCTTCGACGGCCGGGGAAACCTCGTCTTGGAGCGTGTGTACTATTCCGTGGGCGGCGGCTTCGTGGTGGACGAGGACGCCTTCGGGAAGGTCCAGCATGACACCGTGACCCTGCGCTACCCCTTCAGCAATGCCGGGGAATTGCTGACCCACTGCGACCGCGAGCGCCTGTCCATCAGCGACATCATGCTGGCCAACGAAAGCGCATGGCGCAGCGAAGCAGACACCCGCGCCGAGCTCCTGCGCATCTGGGAAACCATGAAGGAGTGTGTGTCACGCGGCTGTAGCCGCACGGAAGAGCACCTGCCCGGCAACCTGATGGTCCGCCGTCGCGCTCCCCGCCTGTTTGCCGACCTGCAGATCAAAGACGACGCGAGCGATCCTTTGCGCGCCGTGGACTGGGTCAACCTGTTTGCTTTGGCGGTGAACGAAGAGAACGCCACAGGCGGCCGGGTGGTCACGGCACCCACCAACGGTGCCGCCGGAATCATCCCGGCGGTCCTCCACTACTACATGAAATTCACGCCGGGAGCATCCGAGGAACACGTGATCCGGTTCCTCCTCACGGCCGCAGCTATCGGCGTCCTCTTCAAGACGAACGCCTCCATCTCAGGCGCCGAGGTCGGCTGCCAGGGCGAGGTCGGATCGGCGTGCTCCATGGCTGCGGGCGCGCTCTGCGAAATCCTCGGCGGCACCCCGCAGCAGGTGGAAAACGCCGCCGAAATCGGCATCGAACACAACCTCGGCCTGACCTGCGACCCCGTGGGTGGCCTGGTCCAGATCCCCTGCATCGAACGCAACGCGATGGCCAGCAACAAGGCCATCAACGCCGCACGGATCAGCCTGCGCGGGGACGGCATCCACCACGTGTCCCTGGACACCGCAATCAAAACCATGCGCGAAACCGGCGCGGACATGAAGAGCAAATACAAGGAGACCTCGCGCGGCGGCCTGGCGGTAAACGTCACCGAATGCTAGGCCAGCCTCCCTCGAACCAAGTCAAAAAGCGCCGGGATCCGCCAATGGGTGGAACGTCGATGCAAGGCACCCATGACCCCGGAGCGTATTAGCGCTCGTCCGTTCACACCGCCGCGAAGCCCAGACAACGTGCTGGGGTTCGTCCAAGCCGCTTGGGACAGAGTACTCGACGGAGAAGGGCCTCCAGGCAGATGAGTCAGACCACCACCAGTTGCAGCTGACCAAATCACGTCTCCAACCTGAAGCTGTTCCCCGGAAATCGCCGTGCCTGCTACGCCCCCGCCGCTTCCAATGGCTGTCATCCTTAACAGTGCCGGCGCTCGGGCGGGGCTGGCCCTGCGGGCGGCACACTTGTCAAAGCCAGTGGTTACGCGGCGAATACCTCTGCTGTCAGCCTTGCCGGTCGGTGGCGGCGTGGGCGGCGCCATCGGTGGCTAGCTGAGGTGTCGCGCTGGAGGACCGTAGTACGCGATCGAAGCGCGACGGCAGTGGCTAATAAGTTCCTTGACAAGGTGGGTCTTACGGGCTTATGAGCCTCTGCCAAAAACCATGTACTGGCGCCGGTACGTGCCGGCCGCACTCATCGGCCGTCAGCTCGCTCCAAACCCCTAGCGTCATGCAGTAGACGCCGGAGGTAACGATGAAAAAGCAGGAAGACAGCAAACCGGACACCAGCGAGCCCAGTGACCAACGAAGAACGCCGAAAAGGAGTCCGAGCCAGATTTTTCTCAGGTCATGTTGTCCAGGCCCTGGACGTCCGTGAAGAGGTAGCGAACGACAGAAGGTCAATCAGCCAAGCAAGCAAGGAGGCACCCGCTCCGGCGATGCACCGGTCGGCGGCGGTGCAGGGCAAAAGCACCATGAACCTCACGTGCCTAAAATACTGACATGCCTACACGTGTTCACGAGTTTTCCTGGCCGGATCGGGTCGTCGTTGGCACCATTGGCCTTCCCGGGGCGCGCACGTTCTACCTGCAGGTGCGCGAAAGGACACAGATCGTGAGCATTGCCCTGGAGAAGCAGCAGTCCGCCCTGCTCGCCGAGAAAATCGACGAAATTCTCGACCAGCTCATCACCATCGAGAACAACCCCTTCAGCGTTCCCACGAGTCCTCCCATTGAACTTGTCGACAATGACCAGCTGGAGGCCGTTCAGGAGCAGTTTCGGACCGGCGCCATGAGCTTAGGTTGGGACCCAACGACGGCGCAGGTCGTCATAGAGGCCTACCCCATCAGCGATGTCGATGCTGATGGGAACGACGAATCCCTTGATGAGAACAGCCCTAACGAGACCGAAATGCTTCTGGTGCGGATGCCCGTCGGTACTGCCCGCGCATTCGCCAAGCGCGCCCGTGCGGTCGTGGGCGCCGGGCGTCCGATCTGCTCGCTCTGCGGCTACCCCATAGACCCCGACGGCCACACCTGCACCCTTCCCGAGGCCGGAGACCAGCCCCGGACCTTGTGACGCCGAGCCGACGCTCACCCACCGCATCACGACGGCATCAAACACTACATCCCCAGGCACGACCGGCGACATGATGATCGTCCATGAGCCGGTAGCAGGTGAAAGTCCACAGGGGCATTTTCCCCACGGCACCCTGGCTCACCCATGTCTCCTAATGCTCCCCTTCATGCAGACCACCTGCTGAATCAGCACTGTTGACGCAACTTATTGAGTGTACTCATAATTGAGTATTCTCATTTAGAAGGGGCGCTCCACCATGAAGGCGTTTGTAATCGATAAGTACAAGACCGGACTCCGGTTGGCCGTAACCCCTGAGCCGGAGGTCGGGGCGCATGATGTCCTGGTCCGGGTGGAGGCGGCCGGGCTCAACCAACTGGACGAGAAGATCCGGCTCGGTGAGTTCAAGCAGATCCTGCCCTATCCGCTGCCACTGGTCCTCGGCCATGACTTGGCGGGAACAGTCCTCCAGGTCGGAACGAACGTGCACCGCTTCCGACCGGGCGACGAGGTGTTCGCCAGGCCTGGCAAAGACCGGATCGGCACTTTTGCCGAGCGGATCGCCGTCGCGGAGGCAGCCCTGGCGCTGAAGCCTGCGTCCATCACCATGGCCGAGGCCGGATCCCTTCCGCTGGTGGCTTTGACCGCCTGGCAGGCCCTGGTGGAGCGCGGCAAGGTGCAGCCGGGGCAAAAAGTGCTCATCCACGCAGGTGCTGGCGGAGTGGGCTCCATCGCCGTCCAGCTCGCGAAGCACCTCGGAGCGACGGTGGCCACCACCGCCAGCGCCGCCAACGCGGAGTTCGTCCGCGGACTCGGCGCCGACATCGTCATCGACTACCGGGATCAAGACTTCGAGGAGATCCTCAGCGGCTACGACCTGGTCCTCGACAGCCTCGGCGGCCGGAACCTGGAGAAGTCGCTGCGCATCCTTAAGCCCGGCGGCACGGCAATCGGAATCGCAGGACCGCCGGACCCCGCCTTCGCCAGGGAGTCCGGCGTCAACCCTGTACTCCGCTTGGCTATCGCCGGCCTCAGCCGGAGCATCCGAGGCAAGGCGCGCCGCCTCGGCGTCCACTACGAATTCCTGTTCATGCACGCCAGCGGCGAGCAACTGAGCCGCATCGCAAGGCTCGTCGACGACGGCGCGTTACGTCCCGTCGTCGGACGCACCAGTCCGTTCGCGCAGACTCCGGAAGCCCTGCAGGCGCTGGGAGCCGGCGGTTTCCGCGGCAAAGCCGTCATCATCAATCCCCCGGGCCACGCCGCCGCCCCCGCGCCCGAAATGGCAGCGCGCCCCCAAGCCGGAGAGCCGGCATGAGCGCCGCCAACAATCCCGCCCCATCCTCCTACGCCGAGGCGCCCACCCGATTCGTCACGGCCGGCGGCATCACCTACGCCTACCGCGAACTGGGGCCAAAAGACGGAGTTCCTGTGGTCTTCTTCGTCCACCTTGCCGGCAACCTGGATAACTGGGATCCCCGGATCATCGACCCCACCGCCAAGGAACATCACGTCATCACCTTCAATAACCGAGGCCTGGGTGCCACCACCGGTGGGGTGCCGGACAGCATCGAGGCAATGGCCGAGGACGCCGCTACCTTCATCAGTGCCCTGGGCCTGGACAGGGTGGACGTCTTCGCTTTCTCCCTGGGCGGGATGGTGGCCCAAGCCCTCATCGGCAAGCACCCGGACCTGGTCCGGAAACTCATCCTTGCCGGAACGGGTCCCCGGGGCGGGAAAGGCATGGACAAAGTTGCCCGGGTTACGTACACCGACATACTGCGGGCCACTCTGGTCCGGGCTGATCCGAAGGAATTCCTGTTCTTCAACCGCAATGCCACCGGCAAGCAAGCGGCAAAGGCGTTCATCGCGCGTCTCCAGGAACGCCGGGAAGGGCGTGACCGGCCGGTCCGGATCCGGGCGTTCCGAACCCAGCTTAAGGCCATTAGGAACTGGGGCCGGGCCGAGCCGGCCGACCTGTCCACCATCACGCAGCCAACCCTGATCGCCAACGGCGACAACGACCGAATGGTTCCCTCGGTCCTATCAGAGGACCTGCACCGTCGAATCGTCGGCTCGGAGCTGGTCATGTACCCTGACTCCGGCCACGGCGGAATCTTCCAGTTCCACGAACAGTTTGTTCCGGTTGCCATCGAGTTCCTCCAACGCTGACCACCCGTGCGCGCCCCATTGGCTACACTCGAAGTCAGCTCAACACCAGGACCGTCCCGGAGGACACCCGCCATGCATCTTGCTTCCCAGCCCGTCTCCCGGCGGGAACGGAACAAGCAGGCCAAGCTTGACCGGATCACGGCGGCGGCCCGCGAACTCTTTGCCGAGCATGGCATTGACGATGTCACTACCCAGCAAATTGCAGAAAAGGCCGACGTCGGCGCGGGCACCCTGTTCCTGTACGCGAAGAGCAAGGGCGAACTGCTGCTGCTCGTGCAGAACTCCGCCTATGCTGATGCCCTCGCGAAAGGCAAGGCCGGGGCCGCGGAGATCAGCACACCTCTCGATGCTGTCATGGCCATCATTCAGCCCGTGGTGGAATGCAACCGGACCCAGATCGACAACGGGCGCACCTACCTGCGGGAAATGGTCTTCGGCGACCCGAACGAGCCCCACCATCAGGCGGCGCTCACTCTTGCCGCCGGGACAGAGGGAACCATTGCCGACGTGCTGCAGCGCGGCGGCCGTACCGGTGCGGCAACTGCCGCCACTCTTGCCCGCACCGTCTCCGCCATCATGTTCCTCACCATGGGAGCCTCCATCAACGTTTCCCGGTCCACTGACGAACTGATCCTGGACATCCGGGGCCAGGTAGCAGCCATCCTTCCCGCCTGACCGGCATCACCTCCTATGCTTCCAAACGGCGGAATCCTCTCACGCGCCGTCTTTCCCTTACCGGGACGCTTCGCACCCGCGAACCCGGCCGGCCAGCGGCACACTCGCTTCGCCCAATTCCCGGGCACCTGAGCATGACTTACCTCAACGGAGCAACCGTCCTCGTCACCGGCGCAACGGCGGGATTGGTAAAGGCCACGAAGCCCTCGCCCGCGGCGCCGCCAAGGTCTACGCGACTGCGCGGCACCCCGCACAGCCGAGCGACGAACGAATCGTGCCCCGCACCCCTGGACGTCGCCAACCCTGCCTCCATCCGGGCAGCACTGCGCAAGCAGTCCGACTAAATGACTTGCCCGCACTAGGGAGTCATCGACGATGCGCAATCGAATGCGTCGGATTTTCCTCGGAGTGGAGTTCCGTTGACCTGTAGAGATTGCGTTCTCTAGCCGCCGACACCGCCCAGCTGGGCGGACCGGAATGGGCAGCAGTATCGCTCTTGCTTGAGCCCCGTGCCTTGGTGCGGTGGTGGGCGTTTTCAGGGAGCGCAGCGTACTGCCAGGCGCAGCTGACACGATAGGTCCATGAATTCCGATACTCCCCTGTCCAGACGCTCGCTGCTGGTTGGTACGGCTGCCACGGCTGGCGGCGCGCTGGCCCTTTCCGCCTGCTCCGTCGCACCCTCCGGCAGTGCCGGCGTCCCGGCGGCTCCAGCGCCTTCCGGCCCGCCCGTCCGGATTGGCAGGCTTGGCGAGGTCGACGTAGGCGGCACCGCCACTGGGAAAGCCAATGGCAGGACTGTCGTTATTTTCCGGCCCGAAGACCGCAAGGTCGTGGCCTATGACGCAACGTGTACGCACGCCGGGTGTCCGGTGGCACCGGCCGGTACGACCTTCGAATGCCCCTGTCATGGCTCCACGTTCAACGGCTCGGACGGCAGCGTCATCAGCGGGCCGGCGCGCCGCCCGCTCACGCCTCTGACCACCGCGATCGACGGAGACTGGATCACCGTCGTCGCCTGACACCGGATCAGGGCAGGCGCCCACGCACAAAGCCAAGACGATGCGCCGACGCCCCAGGAGCATCCGGGCTTAACGTCTCAGAGAACGGACCACTCGGCCATGATGAGCTGATCATCAACCCGGCGCCGGGCCCAGGCGTTGTTTGGCAGTCCAAAACGCTGCCAGTCAAAAGGCCGTCAATCCGTTCCTGTCTAGGCCGCCCCCGAGTAGCCCAGAAGGTTAGCCAACCGTGACCCTCGGGGCGTTCCTCGATGGCGCAGCACCCATTACTGTCAATGGCACCATCGGGAACGACGTAAGAGGCATCATGACCATCGACATCGGGCTCATCCTCAGTCATGAGGACGAAGCGCACTTTGCAGCCCAGACCGAAGCCGTCACCGCAGCACTGCAGCAGGTAAGGAAACTGCATCCGGCATACAGCTGGATGGGCACCGATGAGATCCGCTGCAGAGGATGCAATGCCGGCCTCGACATCCCGTCCCTCGCCAGCACTAACGCCAACGCCGACAAGGCCTTTCGGGCGCACCAGACGGACCAGGTCGACGCCACGCTGGCCGCTGACGCCCATCACGCGATTCGAAACCATTCGGCGAGTCATGATCCGATACCGGGCTTAAACCGGGCCGGATGACCAAAGGCGGCCGGCACGGTGCCCTGCTTCCGATACGACGCAGAGGTTCCATCGGGGCCGCCCGTGTCAACTGGAGCTCCGGTCAACCGCTATTTGACCGGAGCTGGCGCATCCGCACCAGGCCTTCGAGGCCGTGCTCGCAGGGCGCGTTCGTTTCCCAGGGCCCAGGAGGGCCCCGGATGCCCTTGGTTCTGCGGCATACGGGTCTTTGCGCGGACCCGCGCCGGGCAACCAACCTTCACAGCCACCCTTTCAAGCACAGACGAAGATGCGTCGAGCGTCATTGAGCATGGGAGCGTTGTCGGAGAGCTTCATGTTGCCGTCCCCGCCCCTGTGGCAGTTGGCGGCCATCCAGGTGTCCTGGGCGCGGCGAACATCATCGCGACCCACGAGATGGTAAGGAATTCGGGTTTCTCGCCGTCTTTCCCCAGAGCGGGATGTTACCGAACTTGTCCAGGGCAAGCCACAGGACAAAGACGACAAACAAAAAGGCCAGCACCATAAAGAGCCGGCCGGTGTACTGCAAGACCCAGTTAAGAGCAGTGGTGGAGGTAGCGGCGAGGCTGTCACGGCCCACGAAGCCCCATTACGCAAAGGCGGCGCCTCCCTTGTCCGGATCGAGGACTGCGGGGTTAGCGTCTTCTTCTCTCGAGACACTGATGACTTTTTCGATTTTGCCCAAATTTTCGGGTTCCTCGCTAGGGTGAGTCTCCGCCCGACTGTTGTCGGGCAGGAAACTCGAACAGGGGTTTTGGGTCGTTTTTCATAGCCATGAGCGGGCCCCTCGGTCGGCGAGTCATGGCTTTGCGGATAAACGTGGCCTCGGTTCTTACTCGGGGTGTGGATGCATGCAAGACAAGCGGAAACTCTGGTCCGCGTCGACACGATGTCCGTGGCCACTTCCGCCATGGCGGCCTCCTTTGATTCCTCCCGAGGGGCTGCCCGCCCCACAACCGCAGGTTAGAGGCCAAACGTTGCGCGCATGTTTCTGATGGATGACGTTCCGCATCCGAAACCGTGTTTCGACAGGTCCCGGATGGGTCTTGGCAACGTTTGGTAGGTGCTTTCCCCGCCGACAATGCCGACTCGGGCAGAGTTTTGGCATGGGCCGCCAGGCGCACCGCTGTATTCGCGAGTTTCCTCCGCCCACCAGAACACCGGAAATTAGCAGGACCGCCCGGACCCGCACAACGACACTGAGCGATTTGGTCACCTCCCACGGGCGAGGCCTCCGGCAGGGACACCGCCAGGCCGGAAATGACCGAGTCAGTGCGGTCCACTCGGGTTGGGATCCATCGTGGTGGTGCAGCATGGGCCGTCCGGCCGGCAACCTCGATGGCCTGCCTGTTCTGCCGGACTTGCGCTACATCGTCAGGAGCTTGACAACAGGCGTGGCGTGCGCCACTCTGTTGCGTATCCTGATTGCCGTTGCGAATGACGCACTTGGAGACAGGGGATGTTGGAGTCACCACGGCGATCCACGGCTTTTCCCTAAATCCTGTGCATTTATTCGATCCAATTTCATGACTACAACGTTCTCGACCACGCCCGGTCCCCTAAATCTCCGGTCCAACGATTTACACACTAACCAGCCCTCCCAGGAGGAAACACATGACTACTTCAGTGAACGTGCCCCTCAGTTCACGCGGAAAACTCGCTTCACCGTTGCCTGCAGAGCAGCTGGCTGAAATCACTGAGTTGTTTGCGTCCCGGCGCACCGGATACTCCCTCGATGCCCCCTTCTACACGGACCCGTCGATTTTCAAAATCGACATGCAGGCCATATATGGCAAGCACTGGATCTTTGCCGCCAGCACGGCTGAGCTGCCGGAGCCGGGCGACTACGTTACGGTCGACTACGGCCCCTACTCTCTGATCGTGCTGCGCAACGACGACGGCGGCGTGAACGTCCTGCACAACGTATGCCGCCACCGCGGCGCCCGCGTCCTGACCGAATCGGCGGGGTCAACGGGAAACCTTGTGTGCGGCTATCACTCCTGGACCTACGCACCCAGCGGCGATTTGATCCACGCTTCGGCACCCGGAGAAACGAAGTTCGACAAGAGCTGCTTCGGCCTCAAGCGCGCCCATGGCCGCGAGGTCGCCGGACTCATCTTCGTTTGCATTGCTGATGAGCCGCCGACGGACTTCGACGAAACCTCAAAGATCTTTGAGCCCTACGTCACGCCCCACGATCTGGCGAAGACGAAAATCGCTTACCAGCAGAACATCGTCGAAGAAGGCAACTGGAAGCTCGTCATGGAGAATAACCGTGAGTGCTACCACTGCGACGGCCACCCTGAGCTCGCCTGCTCCCTGTTCCCCACCTGGGGCCTGACCGAGGGTCTGGTCCCGCCCCATCTCGAGGAGGTGTGGAACCGCAACAAGGAAGCACAGTCCTCGCTCGAGGAGCGTTGCCGCCGCTACGGCCTTCCCTACGAGGTAGTCGAGGAGCTCGACACGCGCGTCGCGGGAATCCGTATCTCACGGGAATCGCTCGACGGTGAAGGCGAATCGTTCTCTCCGAACGGGCGCAGGCTTTCCAAGAAGCTACTCGGTGACTTGCGGGACTTCCGCCTTGGCCGCTGCTCGATGCACCTTCAGCCCAACAGCTGGTTCCACTTCCTCGGGGACCACGTCATCACATTCGCCGTCTTCCCCATCAACGAACACCAGACACTAGTACGCACCACCTGGCTGGTTGCTGACGACGCCGAGGAAGGTGTCGACTACGATCTGGACAAACTCACCTACACGTGGAAGCAGACAAATCTGCAGGATAAAGCGTTCGTGGAGCTGTGCCAGACGGGCGCCAACAGCCCCGCCTACGAGCCCGGCCCATACATGAAGAGCGAATACCAGGTCGAGGCGTTCATCAACTGGTACATTCAGCGGGCGCAGGAGCACTTGGCATGATTGAACTCCGCGCCGACACCGCGACCCAGGAACCACAGCGCATTCGCGGTCTTGAAATGCCGTGGAACAGGGTGATGGGCAGCACTGAGGGACCCGCCCGCGCCGCCCACGCACTGGGCCCCTGGCATCCGCAGGAGTTCATGGCCGAGTGCGTCGAGACCATTCCCGAGGCGGGCGGCATGATGACCTTCGTGTTCCGCCGTTGCGACGGTGCGCCACTGGCATTCCGTGCGGGCCAGTACGTGAACGTCGCCTTTCCCGTGAACGGTGAAGACGAGGATCCGGTGGACCGCAGCTACTCGCTGTCCAGTTCGCCCACCCAGCCGTGGACCTTCAACATCACAGTCAAACGCGACCCCATTGGGCTCGTCTCGCCCTGGGTGCACGAGAACGTCACACCCGGCACCGTCCTCGAGATGCTCGGACCGGTCGGAGCATTCCACCTGCCTGACGCCGACCGCCGGGCACGCTACCTCTTGCTGGCCGCCGGCGCAGGCATCACCCCCATTATGTCGATGGTGCGGACCATCCACTCCCTGCCCGGACAGGCTGATGTCGTGGTGCTCTACCACGGAGCTGAGGCCGGAGGATATGCCTTCCACCAGGAGCTGGCCTACATCGCGTCCGTGGACTCGAGGGTCAAGGTCTTCTACTCCCTGGGTGACCGCAGCAAACCCGAAGGGTGGCAATGGCTCAGCGGAAGGCTGACAGCGGCCATGCTCGACGAGGTTGCCCCCGATGCCAACGGCCGCCAGGTCTATGCCTGCGGCCCCGAGGGTTACCTGAACACCGCCACCGAGCTCCTGGAGAAGGTCGGCGTCGACGACACCTCCATCAACATGGAATTCTTCACGGGGGATCGCCAGACGATCCTTGAATACCAGGCAGAGATCGCACTTGCAGAGGACATAGCGGAGGAAATCGCCGGGGAAATCGCCGAGTCCGCCGAAGACTACTACGAAAGTCAGCCCACAGCGTTCGGGCTCTACGAGCCCGGCTACAACGCCGACGGACCACTGAAGGCCACGGGACTACCGCTGGAAACTGTTGACCCTGACACGTCCACCCCCGACGGCATTGCGGATCTTGGGCCGGAGGCTGGGACCACCGACCCCTCGAGCTTCGACACCGTCGGGACGGGAAGCCTCACCCTGTCCTTCATGCGCACGGGCATCAATGTGCGCATCAACCCCAATGAAGACATCCTCGGGGTAGCCCAGCGCGCCGGCGTCAGGATCGGTGCAAACTGCAAGGAAGGCATGTGCGGCTCCTGCAAGGTCGTCAAGCTTTCGGGCGAGGTCGAGATGAACCACCAGGGCGGAATCCGGAAACGCGAAATTGATGCAGGCAAGTTCCTGCCCTGCTGCTCCACAGCGCAGACTGACTTGGTAATCGACGCCTAACTGCTTCCGCGTGCTCCAGACCGAACAGCATCAAGGATGGTTTTCACGGCAACAATACAAGTGGGCAAATGCCAGGCATGGCGTTCCTCCCCTTCCAAACCACGCCATTCCTTCCCAAATGAACTCACCACGGCTCGAAGGACGTGAGATCAAGACGCCGAACACCAAACCCCTGAATGCAACCAATCCACGGAGTGAGATCCCTGTGCCCCTGGCTTGCACCACTATCAAGTGCCAGCCACGCCTCGGTGGCCTAGTCTTCACTTTCCTCGGATGCCAAAAGGCCGCTGGTTCTGAACCATCTCCGGGTGAGGTCTTTCGGCCAGCGGACCGCCACGGGTTCACAGGACCTGCACCACCTGCGAACCACCCGCTCACGTATAGGCACGGTCCCAAGGCGGTGAGGACTACGTTCGCGAGCCGAGGCGGCGTAACGCGAAGGCCAAGCTGCGCGGCAGTGTCGCGCTTGGCGTACCACCAGCGGGCGTTTGCTCACGCGGGGTATACGCTAACGCGAACGCACCTTCGGACCAGGTCATGATGCCGAGGCCACGGACGTCCATGAACAGGTAACGAAGGACGCACCGTCGATTCAGGAAGGCCAGGAGGCTGCCGCGCCGCTACACCCACTGTAACGCTGCTCCGCCGTCTCAGCCGGAGTCGGACGCGCCACGCCGGCTGAGCTGTGATGCGACGAGCATGCCGAGGACTGGGTTCAAAGAACGTCATAGCGCTGCAGCCTCCTTCAGACGTCTCATAGCTGAGGCAATCGATGAGGACGTGACCCGATGCTTGCCGAACAGACGGCATCAGACAGGCCATGAGGCCCAGCGAATTCCCGCCATAACGCAATCACAATTATCAGCGTTGCATCGGCCCGCTCAGCAATCGGACTTCGAGCTTGTTGCCCGGCCCCAGAGGTCAGCGCGTGGCCCACTAGACAGCCTCTTCCTTACTCAGGTCCTGGATGATCCAGGACGGTCTGCCACCTTATGCGGCGAGTCCTCAGCATTGAACGCTTGTTCAACCTCCGCTATTGTCCTGCATATGAGATTGGTCACAATGCTCGAGAAGCTGGTCAACGGCGATTCCGCCGCCGATTCCTTGGACCCGGCCCACGGAGGCACTACAGCGCAGGTAAGACCCTGCGTCGGGTCGTCGGGGGATACCTCAACGGTGACACCTGCCCCTGTGAGCACTACTCGCCGATGGGGAGTCCTCCCTAGGGGAACACCTAACCGTGCTCAATTGTGAAGGGCCAGAACCGTCACGACATGTTTTAACCAGTCGAATCATGTACTGAACAAGGAGGTTCACTTGAAGAGATCCACGAGCATTGCCTGCACGAGTATCGCCGTTGTATCCATGCTGTCCGTGGCCGGCTGCGCCGCCCCCGACCGGGCCGGTACGCGTGCAGAGGAGAGCCCTAATCCCGAGAACTGTGCTGTACAGGAACACGCTATGGGTCTGCGCTGGCAACAGCAAAGCGCCGAGGCGCAGGCACTGCAGTCCCAGACCTACCGGATCGCCGGTGAGCGGCTCGAGGAAAAGGTCAAGCAAGCGAAGTCCAAGGACCTCGCGGTCATTACCGATCTGGACGAGACCGCAATCGACAACACCAAACTGTTGGCCCGCGACATGACAGCCTGCCACGATTACAGTGTCTGGGACACCTGGGGCCAATGGGAGCTCAAAGGATCACCGTCCGCGATCCCGGGCGCAGCCGAGTTCTTCCAAAAAGCCGATGAGCTCGGCGTCTCGATCTACTACATCTCCGACCGAACCGAGGAGAACCTCGATGCCACCATCGCCTCGCTGAAGGACCTGGACTTCCCGCAAGTATCCAAGGACCAGGTAATGCTGCTGGGCCTGCCGAAGGAGGAACGGCGCACCAAAATCCAAAAGGAACACAAGGTCATCATGCAACTGGGCGACACCCTGCATGACTTCTCTGGGGACTACGCCAACGCCCACCTCGACCAGCAGCGGCAGCTCGTCGAAAAGGACGCTAAGCACTTCGGCGACGACTGGTTCATCCTCCCTAATCCCACTTACGGCTCCTGGGAGGATGCCGAGCTCGACAAATGGGACGCCAAGCTGGAAACCAAGAAGTAATCTTCCTGCTGGCCCTCGCCAGGACCTTCGCGCTGTCGACCAATAGAGAGTCCTGATCGGAGTAATCGTCGGTGCCGGATTCTTGCACCCGCCGCTTCAGAATGCACGGAGGTTGGCGAGCAGAACGTTCCCCCACAGAAGCGCGGGTAACAGTTCCAAAACTGGTACCCGCGCTTCTTGATATAGCTGCCTGTCCATATCATCAAAGACATTTTGTTCGTACGACCTCTGACGGCAACGGCCAACCCCAGCAGACGCAGCGATCAGCAGTGAGAGTAGCAGTTAACATGACGTCCGCGCTGGCCACCGGCCTACTCGTCTTTGCCGGTACCGCCGACCTTAGGCTCAGCGGTACTTGACGGAATATCCCCTATCTGCGTACAGAAATAGGCGGGGAGCACCCCGCAAAAACGGCCGTTCGGCATCGTTTAACACGGCAAACTCCCCTCCAGTGGCCGGCTTCTGAAATAGCAGCAGCGGTCACAAACCTTGAGGGCCCGTGTGCCTGTGATTGTTTTATGCACCGCTGAATGGCGTCACTTGAGGGGTGCCGCCATTCAGCTCACAACTAACTGGGTTGCTGGGCTTTTTCAGTCGTAGGTGAGTGCGACTTCCAGTTCCAGCTCGGCCAAGACCAGTGGGTCGTAGGGCGCGCGGTTTCCGGGTTCGTAGTGGATGCTGTGGAGGTTACCGGTGTAGCGGAATGAGCCGTGACGTTCATACAGGTCCCAGTGGACGGGCCCTCCTCGGTTTACTCCTACGTCAATGCCGCTGAAGGGTGCCATTCCGACAAAGGCCCAAACATCTTCAAGTGTCGCCCGTTGGGCGCCGTTTACCGACAGCAAGTAGGTGACGCGGAAGTCCTGGCCGGCTAGGGCTGACACGTGGATCTTTTGGCGTCCGGTCGCCAAGGTTCCTCCGTTGATGACGTGGAGCTTGCCGTACTCGTTGAGGGCAAAATTGAGCTGGTCATCCTCGATGTAGACCGAGTAGCCGCCGCCCTGATCGCCGTGGGACACGAGTACGCCTTGGTTCCCCGGCTCGAAGGTCACGTCTATCTCGATGGTGAAGTTTCGGAGGGCGATGAGCTTACTGGACCGGTACCGTTCAAGTTTCGGTGTTCCTGGCAGGAGTGTGACCGGCTTGGCGAGTTCCTGTTCGGCCGGGCGGCGGATATCCAGATGCCCTCCTCCGCGCCCGTCCTGCAGCGGGAAAACGGTGTTTTCCCAGGCGGCCTTTTCCCAGGCGAGGGCAAGTTTCTGGAGCAATTCGGGGTTGTCCGCGGCCACGTTGTGCAGCTCGTTGGGATCGCTTTCAACGTGGTAGAGCTCCCACTCGCCGTCATCAATGGGGGTTCCGGGCTGGTGGTCGGCAACAATCTTCCAGCCATCGCGGTAGTAGCCTCTGTTGCCCCCGAACTCAGCGTACTGTTCCCGGTGCGTGCTCGGGTGCTTGGCGTCCCGCAGGACGGGTGCAAAACTGACCCCGTCTATCTCCTGGGCCGGCAGGTTATGCCGGCGGCCGGGATGCTCCAGTCCGGCCAGGTCCAGCAGCGTTGGAGTCAGGTCGGTGACGTACTGGTACTGCGGGCGTATTAGCGATTCCTGGGCAGATTTCTGGAGTCCCCGAGGCCAGGAGAGGATTAAGGGAACCCGGACCCCGCCTGCGTAGGTCTGGCCTTTGTAGAAGCGGAAGGGCGTGTTGGAGGCCATACCCCAGCCTTGGGGGTAGTGCACCATCGCCTGGGGTCCGCCGATAAGGTCGGGATCCCGTTCGACGTCGGGCTGCCAGTCGGTGGGCAACCCGGGGGTGTGGTTGAACCGGCTGAAGTAGGATCTGGTGCCTTCGGGGCCTCCTTCGCCGGTTCCGCCGTTATCGGACGTGAAGACGACGATGGTGTTCTCGCGTTCACCGAGTTGTTCCAGCAGTTCCAGCAGCCGGCCCAGGTTTTGGTCAACGTTGTCCACCATGGCGGCGTAGACCTCCATGTAGCGCGCGTACAGGTCCCGGGTCTCCTCGGGCAGGCTCTCCCAGGCGGGGACCACGGCCCCGTTTTTGTAGTTGCGGTCTGGCAGTGGTGTTCCTTCGGGGATGATGCCGGCTGCTACCTGCCGGGCGTGGCGTTGCACCCGTACTTCGTCCCACCCGTGATGGTATTTCCCACGGTATTTGTCGATGTCGACGCGTTTGGCCCCGAGCGGTCCATGCATGGCGGTGTGGGCGAAGTAGAGGAAGAACGGTTTGCGTGAGTCACTGGCGCGCAAGGCCTTGATCATCGACAGCGCCTGGTCAGTGTAGTCATCGGTGATGTAGTACCCCTCAGGGGTTTCCTCCCGCAGTTCCACGGTGTTGTCACGGACGATTTGGTTGGGGTGGAAAAATGAGTTGAACCCTTCCAGTGACCCGTAGTAATGGTCGAATCCACGCTGAATGGGCCAGGTGGACTTGGAAGCCCCCTCGTTGATCAACGCATCGCGGGTCAGGTGCCACTTGCCCACGCCGAAGGTTGCATAGCCGTGTCCCTGAAGGATTTCGGGCAGGGAGACAACATCTTCATCGAGCTCCAGCCGGAGTCCGGGGAATCCGGGATCGGAGTTGGCGACGCTCGCGAAACCGGCGCGGTGGGGGTTGAGTCCGGTCAGCAGGGCAGCACGTGCGGGTGAGCAGACAGGCGTCGTGTGGTAGTTGGTCAGAGCCACGCCGGTCTGTGCAAGGTGATCCAGGTGAGGGGTTTCGATTTCGGAGCCGAAGGGACTGATGTCGCTGTAGCCCATGTCGTCAAGCAGAACCACGACGATGTTCGGTGCACCCTCGGGTGCCCGTTTCTCGGCGGGCCATGCACGACGGGATTCAGCGACGGTCCTGCCGATGCTTCCTTCGAAGGATTCGTAGCCCCGGGCGTACGGGGGAATCGGTTCATTCGTCACTTGTTCTCCTCGAAGAAGATCTGGTCGGTTTTCGTGGTCGGTGGTGTCGGGGGCCCGCACCGCAGGGGGGCTCGGGATCAGGCGGTCAGTGGATCCGAGGTGGATGCGGGCGCGGCGTGCCGGCGTTCTCCGTGGTGGAGATGCGCGCTGGTGGAAGCGCCGGCCCGACGGCGAGACGGGCGCCCGGCGTACGTCCGTGGCCCCAGCCGATGCCTTTGCGGTAGCTGCCGAGCAGGTCGCTGTTTTCCAGACGCTCTTCGTCGTGGAGGGGGCTGTCGGCGGGCAGCGGATCGGCGTTCGGCGCGACGAACAGGGCGTCGACGGGGCAGTATGCCTCACACATGAAGCATGTCTGGCAGTCGTCCTGCCGTGCGATGACCGGTAGGCCGTCCGCTCCGGTGTCGAACACGTTGGTCGGGCAGACCTGGACACACTTGTCGCAGCTGATGCACTTGTTCGGCGAGACGAGCTCGATCATGACGCCACCGCCGCAAGGTCGCGGGTCCACGTGCTCGGCGCGGTCCACAGAGTGTCCAGGCCGCCGACCAGCAGGCGGTGGTGCTGGGCAGGGTCGGTGTCCTTGTAGTCCTGCCGTGTGTGCATGCCGCGGCTTTCGGTGCGCGTCAGTGCCGAGGTGTACATCCAACGGGCGTGCGCGATCATCGCCGCGGCCGAGCGGGCGCGGACAGCGTCGCCGTCCGTGGCGTAGAGGGAGGAGCGCAACTGGTCCCACGTGTCGTTCAGGGCCGCGAGGGCGGGGGTGAGCCGGTCGGCATGGCGCAGGTAGTTCTTGTCGTACGGGTGGACCTGCTCACGGACGACGCGCAGCACATCCTGGTATCCATCGGGACGTCCGGGCGTCCCCGTTGGTACCAGCGCGGCCCCGCCCGCGCCGGATACCGTACGGTCCCCGGCACGGGCACCCAGGCCCTTGGCGTGGATCGCGGCCGCGCGTCCGGCCCACACCCCCGAGGACATCGCCCAGGCCGCGTTGTGCGAGCCGCCGCCGGTGAAGCCGCCGCAGATCAGCTCGCGGGTCGCGGCATCGCCCGCTACGTACAGGCCGGGCACCGACGTCTCGCCGTGCTCGCCCGCAACGTGCACACCGCCGGTGCCGCGGACAGTGCCCTCCAGCAGCAGCGTCACCGGAAAACGGTCAGTGAACGGGTTGATGCCCGCGCGGTCGAACGGCAGGAAGAAGTTGACCTGCCCGAGCCGCATGGCGGCCTGGTCATCCGGCGAAGCACCGTCCAGGGTGCAGAAGACTCGGTTGGTGAGCAGTTCGCGGGCGATCACCGAGCGCCCACCCTGGCTGCCAGCGCCCTCAAGCACCGACCCGTCCTCACGATAGAACGTCGCGAAGCTGTAGTATGCCGTCTTCGTGACCGTGCTGAACTCCGGGGCGATCGCGTAGGCGGTCGAGAACTCCATGCCGGAGAGTTCCGCGCCGACCTCGGCCGCCATCAGGGCACCGTCGCCGGTGTTGACGTTGGTCCCCAGCGCCTTGGACAAGAACGCACACCCGCCGGTCGCGAGCACCACAGCTCCGGCCCGCACCGTGTAGTGCGTCCCCTCCTGGCGGCGATAACCGCGCGCGCCGGCGACAGCCCCGTACGCGTCGGTGAGCAGTTCGAGCGCCGGGCTGTGATCAAGGATCCGGACACCCGCCCGGGTAGTCCGGAGGCGTTGGATCCGCATGTATTCCGGGCCCTGCACGCCTCTGCGCATCTGCTGCCCATCCGGCCCGACGGGGAAAGGGTACTTGCCCTCATCTGCGAGTTCGTTCATGTTGTCCCAGGTCTGGTTCAGCACGCGCCGCATCCAGCCCCGGTCGGCGAGAAATCCGCCCAGCCTGTCACGGCTGTCCATCGCTGCCTGACGGGCTTCCTCTGAAGGCGGCACGTACCAGACCCCCGTGCCGCCCGAGGCGGTCGGGCCGGACGTGCCGCAGTAGCCCTTGTCTGCCAGGATCACGTCCGCTCCAGCGCGGGCAGCCTTGATCGCGGCCCACGTCCCGGCCGGGCCACCACCGATCACCAGGACGTCAGCGGTGAGATTCAGGATGTCAGTATTCATGAGGACTCCAGAGTGCGAAGATCGACGCCGAGACCCTGAGCAGGCGCTGGCGTAAGGCGGTGAGGACAGGTGTCCCCACGATGCGAGGACGTGGAGGAACGTCCACGTGGAAATTCCCCGGCGGCGGCGTCACGGGTGATACCGTCCGCAGCCGTCAGTGTCGAACCGGGCAGGGCGTCCCTGGGCGGCCTGACAGCGAAGACTGATTGGGTGTGAAGAAATCCGTCATGACGAGGACTTCAGCAATCCGTTGTGTTCGTTGGTGTAGTACTTGGACGGAGTGATGTCCCCGGTGACGATGCCCGTGTCCTTCAGCCATTCTGACCAGCGGCTGAAGTCCTTATCGGTGATAGCTCCCTTGGCCGGCACGCCGACGCTCTTCCAGTACTTCAACGCCGCGGTACTTTCATTACGCTGGCGTTTCTCGATAATGCTGGTAAAGCGGGCGATCACCTCATCGCGCGGGGTGGTGCGTTCCCATTCAATGGCCTTGGCGACGCCGGTAGTGAAGATCTTCGTGGTCTCCGGATTCTGCTGGATGAAGTCCTTCCGCAGAACGAACTGGCCTCCGGCGAACGTTCCAAACAGCTGGAAGTCGCTGAAGAGGGAACGAAGCCCACCCTTGGCGACAGCATTGTCCTGCAGCACCCCGCCAAGAACTCCGACATCGACCTGACCACGGCGAATGGCTTCCTCGGTGTCGTTAGGCGGAACCACGACCAACTGGACCTGCTTGATCTCATCCTGGCTCAGACCGTTCTTCTTCAGGTAGCTGTTCAGGACCGCGTCATAGTGCGCACCCAGGGTGTTGACGGCGACCTTTTTGCCGATCAGATCCCGGGGGGCACGGATGGGGCTGTCGTCCTTGACATAGAAGCCGTTGAAGGTCTTCTCGTCCTCCCCGTAGGAGCTGATGACGGCCGTTACAGGTGCGCCTGCCTCGATGAGCTTCACGACAGCACCGGCGAACGCACTGCCGAAATCGGTGGCACCGGTAGCCGCCGATTGAATGCTGGCCGGGCCGCTGATGGTGTTGCCCACCCACGTCAGCTTCACATTGCCCAGGAAGCCAAGGTCCTCAGCCAGCTCGGGAAGGGTCACGGCGTTAGCTGTTCCTTCATAGCGCAATTCCGTAACCTCGGGCGCTCCCGAACCGCCCTGAGCAGTCGCCGGGCCCCCACAGCCGGAAACCACCAAGGAGACGGACAGGGCCGCGGCCACGCCAAGGACGGAAAAGGTTCTTCGGGATACCTGCAGGTTTTTCATGAAGGACTTTCTGGGTTTCGGGGATGAAAGGTGTGGGGTGGGCTTGCCCGGTTGGCTTGCGTGTCCACAATGAGAGCAGAGATGAAACGGGCACAGAAGAGTCGTGTTCACGAAGGGAAACCGGGAGTAAAGAGCGGCTCACACGGCGTCGCACCAGACCAAACCGACGCATAAAGACACGCTGCGGAAAATAGCGAAATTCAAGGCAAGGGAGGGCAACGCAACGAAACCTACTCGCTGGTTCATTGTCCGCGGGCGTCACAAATCTTCCTCAAACAACCCTGGTACGTATCTATGCACGGCTCCACCGGGTGAATTTTGGATAAGGAATCGGGGGTAAGGGTCGCTTCGTGAACCTCGTGCCGTCACAGAGACCAGTGGCGGGCCCAAAAGATTCCCCCAAAAGTCGGGCATTTGTTACCGCGCCGCCCCGAAGAAATCGCCGTGGACCTTGCCGGACACGCTGTGAAGGAGCGGCTATTGGGCAGGTCCCTGCAGTTGCTACAAAAGCATTTCCCGGAGAAAGGACTCCTTAACCCAGGGCACGGAGACGCTGCGGGCAGCGGCACTCAGTGGCCCCTCCGGAGCGGCTGCCCTCTCAGCCGAAGGCTGCTGTGAAGGGCCGGGCCGAGTGCATCTTTGGAGACGCGACGTGTATCCAGCGGCATGGATGACTACCTCGCCCGGCCATATGCCTCCCGATTTCCGGCCGTGGATAACCCGCATTTACCCGAATATTTATGCCCGCACAGTTACCTTGGACGTTGGCTGACAACGTCCGGTTTAGAACAGCCCGGCGGGTGGTTCCTCGCGCGGTATAGGGGCGAGTTTGGAGCAGTGGCCGTCGTCCGGGATGCAGCCCACGAACGCGGGGGCTTTGGGTGGGTGCATGCTACTCCTGCACGGAACCCACCGCCCCCACAGGCTTCCGTATGGCCGCTGACCTCCTGGCGCGTCCTGCGGGCAATCGGCATCGAACCCCCGGCACGCTGTCCGGAGGCTTCGGCGCAGGCGACATTCTCTACGGCATTGGCCGCGCGTTGAAATCGGATAACGGAAGTCGGCCGGCATTCACGTCAGCGCAACTCATCCTCATCAGCCTACGGATGGTTCCCATCTGGTTTCCTGTTTTGAGATGCGGCGGATTACCAGCGTCTCGAAGTCCACGAGCTTCCGAGTTCCGCTGCCGCTGTCCAATACCCAGAACATAGCCATGGAGGGCACGGTCTGCAGCACCTTCCCGCGGTTATCGCATCGTCCGTCGTAAAAGGCTTCAATCATGTCGCCCGGAGCCAGGTCCGCCAGATCCCGCACGACATCGCCTGTCAGTTCGTCCGTCATGGCCCCTCCTTCGTTCGGTGACCGCGGATTTGACCCGCCAATTCAGGCTAGCGGCTGCAGTTTGCGCCTGCGTTTCCACGGCATGACGTCTACCGAACCACCCTGAGGCTTTGCACGGCCGGACTAGGCCCGGGGAATCTGCCGGTTTCCCGGTGAGCCTGGCCCCTGGTTCGGAGTCCCTGCGACGTTGATGACTGGGCGGAAATCAGCAAGCTGCTCTGCCTGAAGGCTATGCGCCACCGCCCCGGGAAGGAGCAGGAGGTCCCGCACATCGTGCAGCCCGGGCCACGCCTTCCACGTCCCGAGGTCATTAGCAACAGACACGACGAGGTCCCGACGCTGCCCGTCATCCTCATCGGCCGGGTACAGCTCCCAGCACAACTCGTTCAGAACAGCCAATTGCCGAATGTGCGCACGCATCCCCTCGCGGACCCACGCGCTTTGAACCGTCTTGAACATGGCCGGTCCCGCGTCGTCCCACCAAGCGCGCGCCAAGGCGTCGGTCCACGCTCCTGAACGGGGTGGCCAGCCGCGCGCCAAGGCGAAGTACTGGATCAGGGTCCAGGACGCGTATCTCTGAATTTCCGACACGTCTCCGGATCTGTGCCTTGCCTCCGCAATAACGTGTTGCGTGTACCGGTGCATAAGCCCTCCAACAGCGTGGCGTGGGCGGTCGATCCCTGAACTCCGGACGTTGCCAGTTTAATCATCGGCTTCAGCCCGCGGCAACGTTCCGTCGCTGTTGCTCACCCGATGATCCGCGACGCCCAAGCACCTACCAACTGCGGCAGGCTTGGGGCGCAACCCCTGCCGTTCACAGACAGTGGTGCCGCTCCGAAGGTCAGGGACGATCGGGCACAGAATCAGGCCACCAACAACCACGCCCAGGACCGTGGCCAAAAGGGGTGCTCGATATGGTGGGAGGCGATGGTTTGCAAGACTCCATCCGCGCCGCCAAAGGAAATGGCCTAGTCGCTGTGGTCGGTTTCCTTGAAGGGCAGACGGCCAATCTCGATCTCATGGATGTTATCTGGCACGAGACCCAGATCCAGGGCATCGCGGTGGGCCGCTTGCGCTCCTTCCACGATCTCGTGAAGTTCCTTGACGAGCACACTATTCATCCGGTCGTCGACAGCGTATACGCCTTCGAGGACGCACTCGCAGCCTACGGGAAGCTCTCCGACGGTGCCTTTGGAAAGGTTGTCCTCAGTATTCCCTGACAACCAAGGGTCGTCGGTGGTCAACTCCCCCAGGTCCGAAGGCTGTCACGAGACGTGACAGCCTTCGGACTAACGACGACCCTGGACTACGTTGGTGTTCGCTGCAGGGTTTCTTGGCCGGTTTGTCATGCCCTCAGCGATGGTACGGACCAGCCCCGTGAGGGCCCGCGTCCGGCTCAGTAGATGTTGCCGTTGGCGCGGAAATCCCGCCAGACGTTTTCGAAGAATTCGTCATCCTGGGGGATCGGCCGCCGGCGCCGCCAACGGAACTCAACCTTCCGGGGCAATGGCTCGACGGCGCCGCCTGTGGTGGCAACGGGCTCCTCCCCGATCTCGACGAAGGAAGGGCAAGGCAGCGCCGTTTCCTGCACCTGGTCGTCGAGGGCGCCGTTGTCCAGCCGGAACCTGAAAATATCCGGCAAGTCGAGCTCTTCATCGGGTTCGGACCCGTGTCCTTTACGTGGAAGGGAGCCAGAGGGGTCGGAGTAGATGACGGATCCCCGTGATTTCCCGTTGTGGGAAATGTAGTCGGCCATCGCGGACAGGTAGACATGCGCCGTCGTCAGGATGTCCCGCACGAGAAAGGTCCGGTTGACGGAACGCCGGGAGCCCGGGTCGGCCGATACCTCGTCAGAGTAGCCGCCCGCCCATGCCGACACCTGTTCCAGTGCTTCGAGGATGGAGGCGCTGGACCGCACCGGCCCGGCTTTTTCGCTCATGAGCTCCTGGACCCTGGACAGCATCTCCGCAGTATTGTCGGGGGTGCCCTGTTCTGCCCTGCCTGTCGCGCAGGACAGGAGATCAAGGGCCGCGCCGAGGACGGGAACCGCGGCCTGGACGAATTCGCTCTCGGTGAGCAGGGGTGCGTCGCCTTTGGCGGCTATGTACTGCGCGGCGCGGGTCGCGCCCACCTGTCCGCTGTTGAGGGCTGCGCCTCCGGGACGGTAGACACCGTGGGAGCCCGCGGCTTCACCTACGGGGAAGAATCCCCGTACGTTCGACTGCCACCAGGCGTCGACGGTGAGCCCGCCGTTGTTGTGCTGGGCGCAGACGTCGACTTCCAGCATCTGCTTCTCGAGGTCGATGTAAGGGTTCCTGTCGAGGTAGAACCGGTAGGCCGGTTCGTTCATGTGGCGCAGACGCTCAATGGGAGTTCCAAAGAGCGCATCGGCCCGGCGGAGGTACTCATGCGCTTCGGGCTGCAGTTCGGAGTGGTCGAAATGTGTGCGGACAGGGTTTGTCCGGAAGTCAAGGAAGACCCGGCGGCCCCGAATCGCGGTTTCCCGGTAGACGAGCAGGT
Source organism: Arthrobacter sp. NPDC058097 (assembly GCF_042884885.1). Lineage (NCBI taxonomy): Bacteria > Bacillati > Actinomycetota > Actinomycetes > Micrococcales > Micrococcaceae > Arthrobacter > Arthrobacter sp. NPDC058097. The sequence goes on along the minus strand of NZ_JBHVSZ010000015.1, from coordinate 29,033 downwards.
CGATCAGGGACGACCCGTCGGCCGCCTTCCTGGCATCGAAAGGCCACTGGTAGCCCTTGAGGAACACCAGCGATATGAGCCGTCCATAGTCGGCAATCGTTTCGGTGAGGAACTCCCGTTCGTCGTTGCCGTCGGCATCGGTGGAAACAAAGCGCGGGATGGCTTGCATGTACGTACCCGAGACGTTCCACCGGGGCTTGATCGAGCCGAGACCGAACTGCCATTCGGTGAGGTTTTTGCCGTTCACGCCCGCACGCAGGGCCGCCCCGGAGGCGCCCCACTGGCCATTCGGGAAAACCCTCTTCGCGTAGATACCCGCAGGGCCGCCCGTCGCATAGACGATGTTCCGGCACCTGAAAAAGAGGAATGGACTTTCGCCGGAGCCGCTGGAGATATTCGTGCGCAGGACCAGGAGTCCGGCGACGCGGGTTCCTCCCTGGCCATCGGGGCTCACCACGATGTCGACGACCCGGCACTCGTCAAAGACTCCGGTTCCGTTCCGGCGAACTTTCTTTTCAAGCTGTTCCACCATGGTCCGACTCGTGTAAGGCCCCACGGAGGTCGCCCGCTGGCGGGGATCGTGGTCGGTTTTGTAGCCGACGAACTCCCCGTAGCGGTTCTGCGGGAAGGGCACGCCCAGGTCGCAGAGCCGGATAAAGCCACGGGCGCTTAGCGCAGCCTCGGCCAGGGCGTTGTCGCCGTCCATGGCTCCGCCTGAATACAGCGTCTCGGCCATCTCCCGGACGGAATCGGGTTCGCTCCCGGAGAGCGTGAGCTTGTAGTACGTCTGCTTGTCGGAACCGGCGTTGCGGGAGGCTCCGGCGCGTACTTTGTCGGCCACCATCACGATGTCATCATGGCCCAGTTCCCAAAGTCTGTCGGCGGCGCAGTAGCCGGCAGATCCCGTTCCGACGACGACGGTGGATACGGTTACTACCGGCACCTGTTCCTCGCCAAAGGTCATCGTTGTGGGCGTTGGGTTAGTCATTACTTCTCCGTCAATCAGGCCGCAAGCGCGGCATTGGGTGGTGCGGTTCGCTGCTGTCCGGTCATACCGTGCCCGGCAGGCAGCAAAGGGTACGACGGACACCCCGCGCCCGGTATGGGCTCGGGGTGTCCGTCCAAGGGACAGGATCAGCGGCCGACGTGGGCCAGATCCGGGTGTGCATCTTGGGTCGCAAACAGTGTTTCGGCCTGTTCGAGGGACAGGCCTTTGGTTTCGGGAACCTTGTACTTCACGAAGAAGTACGACGCCGCGGCGAAGACCGCGTAGGTTGCGTAGGTCAACGGCAGTGAGGTGCTGGCCATGGCAGGGAAGAACAGGGTCACCATGAAGTTGGCGATCCATTGTGCTGCTGCAGCGAAACCGAGCGCCCGGGCGCGGATGGGTGACGGGAAGATCTCGCCCAGCAGCACCCAAACAACCGGACCCCAGGACGCGCCGAAGCTCACCACGAACACGTTGGAGGCGACCAGCGCCACCGGTCCCCAGATGCCGGGCAGCGTAATTTCCGTGCCGGTTCCTGTGGCGAAGGCGAATGCCGCGGCCATCGCTGTCAGGGAAGCTCCCATGCCCACCGAGCCGGCAAGGAGGATTGGCCGGCGCCCGATCCTGTCGACGAGGGCTATCGCTATGAGGGTCACCAGGACGTTCACGACCGCCGTGACGACAGAGATCGTGAAGGAGTCCTGTTCCTTGAAGCCAACGGCCTTCCACAGCGTGGTGGAGTAGTAGAAGATCACGTTGATGCCGACGAACTGCTGCAGCACGGAGAGGATGATGCCGATCCAGACGACGCTGTGCAATCCGAACGCCGGTCCCCGCAGTGAGGCGGTCCGGGTTCCTCTCTGTTCCTGATTGAGGGTGTCCTGGATTTCCCGGATGTGGCTGTCCGCATCGGTTCCGGAACCCAGCTGTGCGAAGGTCTTCCGTGCGGCCTCCAGGTTCCCTTTGAGGATGAGGTAGCGGGGGGATTCCGGAAGGGTGCAGGCGATCCAGCCATAGGCGACGGCCGGGACGACAGCTGCGATGAACATCCAGCGCCATGCCTCCAGTCCCAGCCACAGGGGCTGGTCCGCGCCGTCGGCAGTTGCGGCGAGGATGGCATCGGTGAGCAGGGCGGCGAAGATGCCGGTGGTAATGGCCAGCTGCTGTAGAGATGCCAGCCGGCCGCGCATGTGCCGGGGCGAGATCTCCGAGATGTAGGCCGGTGCGATGACGGAAGCGATGCCGATGCCCAGGCCGCCGATGACCCGCCAGAAACCCAGATCCCACACGTCTGCGGCAAGGCCGGTTCCGATGGAGCTGATGATGAACAGCACGGCGCCGAGCTTCATGGCCGGAAGGCGGCCGAAGCGGTCCGCGATTTTTCCGGCTGCGTAGGCGCCGGCGGCGCAGCCCAGCAGAGCGACTGCCACGAGGAATCCCGTGACGCCGCTGCTGAGGGTGAATTCGTCCTGCATGGCGTCCACTGCCCCGTTGACCACTGATGAGTCGAATCCGAAGAGGAAACCCCCGACAGCGCCGGCCACGGAAAGCCAGATGACGCGGACGGGAACCTGCCCTGGCGTAGTTTTAGGCACGGCGCAGGGCTCCCCTGTCAGCGGTTTCCGCAGCTGCTCCCAGGAATTCGCGGACTGCCACCGCACCTTCGTCCGATGCGAAGTCGGAGCTCAGCCCGACGACGCTGACCCCAGCGGCTAGATACGTGGACGCAGTTGCCACGCTCATCCCGCCGGTGGCGACGAACTGCGTGCCGGGGAAAGGGCCCTTCATGGCCTTGACCCAGTCCGGGCCGAGAACGGATGCGGGGAAGGCTTTGAGCCAAGAGAGTCCGTATGCCCTGGCCCGAAGGATTTCACTCGCCGTGGCGACGCCGGGAAGGTGCGGCAGGCCCCGCCTGATGCTCTCGGCGACTACTGCGTCATCCAGTCCGGGTGACACGGTGAAGGATGCGTTGGCCGCGGTGGCTGCAACGAGTTGTTCAGGGTCGATGATGGTGCCTGCACCGACGGCGACGCCGCGTTCGGTTGCGGCGCTGGCCACAGCGGCGAGCGAGGGCACGGCGTCCGGCGTCTCGATGGTCACCTCGACATGTTCGACGCCGGCATCCCAGGCGCGGGTGGCGCGCCTGACGGCTTCGTCGGGGCTGAGTCCGCGGAGGACGGCGATGACCGGGACGCGGAAGAAGTCTTCGTGGAACCAGTCGGTGGGGGCTTTAGGTGTCAATGTGCTGTCTTTCTCAGGTAGTGCAATTGGTCTGTGACCGTGGCGCTGTTCAGCGCAGCGCTGCGTGGTCTGGGGCGGACCCGTAGGAGCGGGGACGGGTTCCGTGCCCGGGCCGGAAGTCCGCCCGTGTCCCCAGCGTCCAGGCTGCAAAGGAGTGTCCGAGTGCCAGCCGTTCCTCTGGGCTGTCGCCGCGCAGAAGTCCGGCAAGGTAGCCGGCGGCAAAGGCGTCACCGGCACCGACGGGTTCGACGACGTCGACCCGGTGGGCGGGCACCCGGAATACCGTCTCGGCAGCAGCATCGCGCAGAAATTCCACCGCTTCGGTGGCTCCGTCCTTGACAACCAGGTGCTTGGGACCTGGCAGGAGAGCCGAGACGTCTTCGGCAGTGCTGCAGCCCCACAGGGTTTGTGCTTCGTCGAGCCCGACGAGGACGACGGTGGCCATGTCGGCCAGCTCCCGCAGGCAGGGACCGGCGACGTCGACCGGCCAGAGTGCCGGGCGGTAGTTGACGTCGAAGGAGACCCGGTAGCCCCTGTCCCGGGCGTTCGTCAGCAGGTGCCTCGTGAGTGCCGCACAGTTTTCCGACAGGGCGGGGTTGATCCCGCTGGTGTGGATCCAGCCTGTCTGTTCCAGGGGCCAGGCCGCGCTGTCCCACGGGGACATGCGCGAGGCCGCGGACCCGGCGCGGTAGTAGAGGGTGCGGGCGCCGCGGCCGAGGTCGGGGTCCTTGAAGTAGACGCCTGTGGGCGACGCGCCGTCGCGGACAACCAGGGTGACGTCCACGCCGCGGGCGGACAGCCCGTCCATGATCCGGTCGGCGAAAGGGTCCTGGCCAAGCCGGCTGGCCCAGCCGGTGCGGTAACCGAACTCGGCCAGGTGGCCGGCGACATTCGATTCAGCGCCCCCGAATCCGAGGAGGCATTCCTCGGCTTGGCTGAGCGGCTGGGCCTGTGCGGGGGTGACCACCGCCATCGTTTCCCCCACGCACAGCACATCGAGCTGCGTCATTTCACTGCACCTGCTGTCAGCCCGCTGACGAAGAACTTGCCGAGGACCAGGTAGAGCAGGACTGTGGGGGCGGCCACGAGGACGGCTCCGGCCATGAGCTCCGAGTAGTCAACGGTCGTCGTTCCGATGAGGTTGTTCAGGGTGACGGTGGCCGGCCAGGCTGCCGGGGAGGCGAGGATGAAGCCGAAGAGGAAGTCGTTCCAGATGTTGGTGCACTGGAAGATTCCGGCGACGACGAAGCCGGGGACGGACAGGGGCAGCATGACCCGGGTGAAGGTCGTCCAGATTCCGGCGCCGTCGATGGACGCGGCCTCGATGATGGCACTGGGGATGCCCTCGTAGTAGTTGCGGAAGATCAGGGTCGTGATGGGGATGCCGTAGATGATGTGCACCAGGATCAGGCCGATGAGGCTGCCCTGGAGGTGGAGCATGTTCAGGAACTGGAAGACCGGGATGATGACGGCCTGGAACGGGATGAACATGCCGACCAGCAGGACGGTGAACAGTGCGTTGGAGCCGCGGAACGGGAACTTGGAGAGCAGGTAGCCGTTGAGTGAGCCCAGCAGGCAGGAGATGACTGCCGCGGGAATGGTGATCTGCAGGGAGTTGGTGAGGGACCCGTGCAGTTTCGTCCACGCGCCTTTGAAGGCATCCAGGCTGGGAGCGTCCGGGAACGCCAGGAAGAAGTTGGGGGCGCCGTGGCTGCCTGACAGGGCGGTGGCGATGATGACGTACACGGGCACGAGCATGCCAAGTGTTGCGACCGCGCAGATGGCCAGGACGATCCATCCTCCGACGGTTTTCGGCAGGTGCCACGAGCGTGGTTTGCCGGCCCGGGCTGCAGGGCCGCGGCGGCTGGAATCGGTGAGGCGGGACGGTTTGGTTTGGAGGGTTTCGACGGCCATGACTATGCCTTTCGCTCTTTCCGGTATCCGCGGATCAGGTAGGGGACGATCACCACGAGGGTCAGCAGGAGCAGGATGATTGCCATGGCTGAGGCTTTGTCGTACCGGCTGGTGAGGTAGTTGTAGATGTAAATGCCTGGGACGTCGGTGACAAATCCGGGGCCGGAGCCTGACATGGCGACGACGAGGTCGAAGATTTTCAGGGCGACGTGCAGCAGGAGCACAAAGCAGGTGATGGTCGATGGCCAGAGCTGCGGAAGCACGATGTGGCGCAGCCGCTGCCAGATGTTGGCGCCGTCGACGCTGGCGGCTTCGAGGTGTTCCTCGGGGATGGAGGCCAGCCCTGCAAGATACATGGCCATGGCGAACCCGACGAGCTGCCAGGCGGCGGCGAAAATGATGGGCAGCAGGGCCACGGGAATACCGAACTGCACTTTCAGGAAGTCAGTGCCGGACGGGTCATTCAGGGCGCCCAGGATGGTGGTGTCTGTGGTCCACCCGGGCGGGTTCTCGATTCCTATGCTTCGCAGGATCTCGTTGACGCCGGTGGAGGGTGAGAAGATCCAGCGCCAGGCCACACCGGTGACGATGAAGGACAGCGCGTACGGCAGCAGGAACACCGTCCGGAAGAGGCCCTTGCCGACGCTGACGTGGTGGATGAACAGGGCAGCGACGAGCCCGCCGAGGATGGCCAGGACCAGGAAGATGACCGTGAAGATCACGACGTTGCGGATGTCGGCCTGGAAGCGCTGTTCCTGGATGATTTCGCCGTAGGTGCCTCCGAAGGGCTGCCGCAGTGTCAGGTCCGGGCTTGTCCCGATCTTCCAGTTCGACAGGGAGATGTAGACGGTGATGCCGATGAAGACATAGACGAAGATGAAGCTGACCAGCAGGCTGGGTGCAAAAATCCAGGCCGAACGGCGGGCCGTCTTGATGTTGTGGGGTACTTGCTTCTTGAACCGGGGACCGGCGGGTGCCGGAGGCTGGGCTGTTGATGTTGTCATGTGAAGTGATCCTGTCCGGGGGCGTGGCCGCGGTTTCCTGCGGCCACACCCTTAGCGGCTTGGTTGCTGACCGGCTACTTCAGCTGGGTCTTCTGGGCCTGCGTCATGCTGGCCATGAACGCGTCGATGTTGCCGCTGCCGTTGAAGGTGGAGACGGCATCGGCGTAGGTCTGGGCGAACTCGGCGGTTGTGACCTGTCCGTGGGCCAGAGACGAAACAACCGAGGCTTTGGCGAAGCTCTTGGCGGCTTCCTGCTGGTACTGGGACAGCGTGGAAATGTCAGCGTTGGTGACGGCGGGGATGGAGCCCTTCTTGGCTGCGAACTCGGTCTGGATCTTCGGATCCATGAGGGTCGTCAGCCAGGCCTTCGCTGCGTCCGCGTGCGGAATGTTGTTTGCGGGGATCGAGAATCCGTCGCCGACGTAGTCGAAGATGTCTTCCTTGCCGGGGAAGGTCACCCAGGCGAAATCCTTACCGGGTGTTTTCTTGGCGTTGAGCAGTTCGCCGTAGGCCCAGTCACCCATCAGGCTGACGGCGCAGCTGCCGTTGGCCATCTTCTTCACGGCCTCGTCCCAGGTGATGGCGGAGTGGTCCTTGTTGGAGAGGGACAAGATGGTCTTGTAGTCCTCCAGGGCCTGCTTCATCTCGGGGGCGTCGAAGGAGTATTCGTTGGTGAACAGCTTCTTGTAGTTCTCCGCCCCCGTCCGGGACATGATGATGGATTCCAGAAGCTCGGCGGAGGCGAAAATGTCCTTGTCTCCGAGGCAGACCGGGGTGGTGCCGGAGGCCTGGACCTGTTTGAGGGCGGTGATCAATCCGTCGACCCCGGAGGCCGGGTCGATCTTGACGTTGGCCTTTGACAGGACAGCGGGGTTGGTCCACAGCACGTTGCCGCGGTGCACTCCGATGGGGACGGTGTAGTACTTGCCATTGACCTGCTGGGCTTCGGCCACGTCCTTAGGTAGCTTGGACGCCCAGTCGTTTTGGGTCCACAAATCCGTCAGATCAGCGACCTGGCCGCCGTCGACGTAGCTCTTCAGCTGTCCCGCCGGGTGCAGCTGCCAGGAATCCGGCGGGCTGCCGGCCTGCAACCGGGCTGCCAGCGCCTGCCGGGCGTTCGCACCGCCGCCGCCGGAGACTGCAGCGTTGTCAACTGACAGGCCGGGTGAGGTCTTCTTCACGCCATCAATCAGCACGTTCAGGGCGTCGGCCTCGGAACCGGAAGTCCACCAGGACGTGATCTCCAGCTTGTCTGTGCCGCTGCCCCCGGTGGAGCTGCCGGCGGGCTGGTTGGCGGAACATCCGGTGACGGTCATGAGGCTTGCTGCGGCCGCGACGGCCATCGAGATCTTGAGTTTGTTCTGTACACGCATGACTACTCTCCTTTGGGTTGTCAGACGCCGGTCAGAGCCGGCTTCAGCCTGCGTTGTGGTTTAGATTACATAATCTGGTAGATCGATGCAATAACTTTTCTACAGAAGACGGTCGGCCGGGAGAACCAGAGGTCATGCGTCATGCTCACATACGTGACTTTGGCGTTTTTTAGCGGATAACCAATGGTAGACAACTAGTAGATCGGTCTAGCATTCGGCGTTTCAACGTGGTAGAAATGGTTCACGAACTACCGCGAGGAGGTGGACAGCCATGAAAAAGATAACCCTTGATGATGTCAGCAAGGCATCGGGAGTATCACGATCTACCGCTTCGCTGGTTCTCCGCGGCAGTCCCCGCATCCCAGAGGCCACGGCAGACCGGGTGAGGCTCGCAATGGCGGAGCTCGGGTACGTCTACAACCGGCACGCGGCCAACATGCGGCGCAGCGAGTCCATGACCCTCGGGCTGATCGTCACCGACATCCGCAACCCCTACTTCGCGGGCCTGACCATGACCATCGAGGAGGCCGCCCACGAGGCCGGCTACACCCTCTTCGTCGGATACAGCCGCGACGATGTTGAGCGTCAGTACGTCCAATTGGAGACCATGGTCCAGCAGCAGGTCGACGGCATCTTCCTGCTGCCGGCGACCGGGTCCGAACTGACGCCGGTGTGCGGAATCATCGACCGTTCAGCCGTGCCCGTTCTGCAACTGGCCCGATATTTCTCGGAAGAGCTCGACTACGTCGGCCCTGACAACATCGCCGCCGGCCAGCAGCTGGCCCAGCACCTGACCTCCCTGGGCGTTGCGTCTGCTTTGCTCGTGGGCGGCCCTGAACACTCATCCGCCCGGCACGAACGGATCAAGGGCCTGGAAACCGGCTTCGCCGGAAGCGGCGTGGCTTTTGACCCGACACTGTCCGCAGCAACGACCAACAACGCCGCCGGCGGCTCCGACGGAATCTCGCAGATCCTTGATCAGGGGATCTGGCCCGACTGCATCATCGCCTACAGTGACGCCGTCGCACTGGGCATCTACGCCGAGCTGCGCCGCAGGAACCTGGAACCAGGCCGCGACGTGTCGGTGGCAAGCTTCGACGATATTGCCATGGCGGAACTCCTGCTGCCCCCGCTGACGTCCGTATCCACGTTTCCGGAACTTATCGGCCAGCGGGCGGCGCAGCTGCTGCTGAACCGGATCAGGGACTCCACCCTGCCCCCGCAGCGATCCCTTATCGAACCGGCGCTGAAGGTCCGCGCCTCCACCGCCCAATGGCGACCACGAAATTAGGAGAAACACCATGCCAGCACTTAAATGGGGCCTCATCGGCGCCAGCGACATTGCCGCAACACGAGTCATCGATGCCATTCGCGCCAGTGGAGGCCACGTCGAGGGCGTCGTGAGCGGCTCAGCCGGGCGGGCCGATGAATTCGCCGCGCACCACGGACTGCATTTCGCGACCACCGACCTCGATGAACTGCTTGGATGGGACATTGACGCCGTCTACATTTCATCCACCAACGACAAGCACTTCGACCAGGCCTGCCGGGCACTGCGCGCAGGAAAGCACGTGCTGTGCGAGAAACCACTGGCACTGGACTCCCGCGAGGCCGAAGCCATGGTGGAACAGGCCGACGAGCTCGGACTGGTCCTGGCCGCCAACCACCACCTGCCCGGAAGCCCGCTGCACGCCAAGGTCCGCGACCTCGTCGCCGACGGCGCCATCGGAACAGTGCTCTCTGCCAAGGTCGCCCACGCAGTGCTCCTCCCCCAGCGGCTGCGGGGCTGGCGGCTCGGGCAAAGCACCCCCGGCAGCGGCGTGATCCTGGACATCACCTGCCACGACGCATCCGTCCTGAACCCGCTCCTGGGCAACCCCGTGGCCGTCACGGCCGTCGCAGTGCAGCAGGCCGACTGGAACACCGGCGGCCAGGAAGACGCCGCCATGACCGTCATCCGCTACGAGCGGGAGGGCAAGCCCCCTGTCCTCGCCCAGACCCACGACTCCTTTACCGTCGGTTACGCCGACACCTGCCTGGAAGTCCACGGCACCGAAGGCACCATCAAAGTCATCGACGCCATGACCCAGGACGCCAAGGGCCAGGTCCTGCTGACCACCAAGGCCGGCATCCGCGATGTCGACGTCGACTGCTCCGAGGACCTGTACGTCATCGGCCTGCGCGCCTTCGCCGCGGCCGTCGAAGGCACCGGCACCGCGACCGCCACCGGCCGGGACGGCCTGATGGCACTCAAGGTCGCCCTCGCAGCCCAGGAATCAGCCACTACCGGACGCACCGTCCACATCAATTAACCCAGAAAGAACCCCATGCAGAAGGTACAGCTCCTCACGGCCCGCGAAGCAGCGGACCTCATCAACGACGATGACGTCATCACCGTCAGCTCCTCCAGCGCCCTCGGTTGCCCCGACAGCGTCCTTGCCGGTATCGGGCAGCGCTTTGAGGAAACCGCCCACCCGGCCAACATCACCTCCGTGCACCCGATCGCTGCAGGTGACATGTACGGCGTCAAGGGCATCGACCACATTGCCCGTCCCGGCCTGCTGCACAAGGTGATCGCAGGTTCGTACCCGTCCGGTCCGTCCAGCTCCGAACCGCCCCGCATCTGGCAAATGATCGAGGCCGAAGAAGTGGAAGCCTACAATTTCCCCTCCGGCGTCATCTACCAGATGCACCGCACCGCTGCCGCCCGCCAGCCCGGTGTCTTCACCCAGGTCGGCGTCGGCACCTTCATCGATCCCCGCCTCCAGGGCGGCAGGATGAACAACACCACTCCTGCCGCCCACGTTGAAACCGCCACCGTCGCAGGACAGGAATGGCTGTTCTTCCCCTCCGTCGTCCCGAACGTTGCCATGATCCGCGCCACCACCGCGGACGAATTCGGCAACCTGACTTTCGAAGACGAAGGCTCCCCACTAGGTGCCCTGGATCTGGCCTATGCCGCACACAACAACGGCGGGATCGTTATCGCCCAGGTCAAGCGCATCGCCGAAGCAGGCAGCCTGCACCCCCAGCACGTGAAAGTTCCCGGGATCCTCGTCGACGCAGTCGTCATCGCCGAAGACCAGCTGCAAACCACACTCACCTCCAACGACCCCGCCATCTCCGGGCAGCTGCGCAAGCCGCTGAGCTCACTGCCCCACGTCCCGTTCTCGATCGAGAAGATCACCGCCCGCCGGGCATCGCAGGAACTCAAAGCCGGCGAAATCGTCAATCTCGGCTTCGGTGTCTCCGCGCTCGTACCGCACATCCTGGTCGAAGAGAACCAGGGCCGGGAGGTCAGCTGGGTCATCGAACAAGGGGCCGTGGGCGGCGTCCCGCTGCTGGACTTCGCCTTCGGCTGCTCCCAGAACCCGGACGCGATCATGCCCAGCATCGACCAGTTCACCCTCCTGCAGGGCGGCGGCTTCAACCGCTCACTGCTCTCCTTCCTCGAGATCGACCGGCACGGTAACGTCAACGTCCACCACCTGCCCAAAAAGCGCCACGTCACCGCCGGCGTCGGAGGTTTCGCCGACATCACCTCATCCGCTCCGGAGATCGTGTTCATGGGCGCCTTCACCGCGGGACGGCGGGACATCGCCGTCGGCGAGAACGGCCTGGACATCCGCTCCGACGGGCCGTTCACGAAACTGGTCAACGACGTCTCGGCCGTGACCTTCTCCGGTCCCCGCGCCCTGGCCCGGGGCCAAAAGGTCAAGTACATCACCGAACGCGCGGTGCTGGACCTGACCGCCGCCGGCCTCGTCGTCACCGAAATCGCCCCCGGCGTCGACCTCCAGAAAGACGTCCTCGACCGCAGCGAATTTCCGCTGATCGTCGCCGAAGACCTGCGGACCATGGACCTCGCCCTCTTCGCCGACGCCCCTGCCGGCATCACCCTCCCCTTGCTGCCGCTGCACGAGCGGATCGAACAGCGCACCCCTTCCTTGGCCGCGCGCTGACGCCGGTCCAAGCACCGAAAGGATCTACCGCGATGAGAAGCTTCCGCATCCTGACCCCCTACGAAACTGACCTCGCCGACGCCCTGTTCGAGGCCATGTTCCCTTCCGACGGCCAGAGCCCGGACGTTCGCGAGGCAGGAGTCACCCAGTACCTCGACCTGACCCTCGAAGGGTACGGCCGCAAGGACCTGCCCAAGTACCAGTGGCTCTTCGGCGCCCTCGACCGCTACGCCGAGGACAAGCACGGACGCAACTTTGCCTCCCTGACGTTGGAAGAGCGCACCGACGTCCTGGCGCTCCTGGAGCAGGGTGAACTCAGCGACCAGCTGCCCGTGAAGGACCAGCGCGACCTGTTCGGTCTGGTGATCGCCCACACCCAGGAAGGCCTCTTCGCCGACCCCGCGCACGGCGGCAACAAGGACGCCGTCGGCTGGAAGTTCCTCAAGCACCCCGGCGTGTGGCTGGAAAACTCTGCCGAGGAAAACCTCAGCACCGAGCACGTCACCAAGGGCGGGGTCATCAAGACCCTTGCCGATGCGATGCAGGAAATCCCGCGCGACACCGAGGGCCACAAGCTCAAGCAGCTCGGCTACGAAAATGCCGTCAACCCGCAGATGACCGACGAAGTCGATGTCCTGCTGGTCGGTGTGGGCGCCATGGGCGGGCTCAGCGCCCAGGTCTTCGCCGAGGCGGGCCTCAGCGTGGTGGGCCTGGAAGCCGGACCCTTCCGGCCGCTGGATGAATTCCTCCCGGACGAACTCGAGCACGCCTACTACACCCGCGGCGGACTCGGTCCGAAATTCCAGCAGGAAACCCCCCGCTGGCGCGAAACAGCCGAGGAAGAAGACAGCCGCGAAGCAACCTTCTCCTTGGGCAGGATGGTCAACGGCGTCGGCGGATCCGCCGGGCACTACGGGTCCTGGCTGCGCCGGTTCCACCCGTGGCAGTTCGCGCCCAAGAGCCACTACGACAACCTCTACGGGGCCGGGTCCCTGCCCGAGGACTGCACCCTGGCGGACTGGCCCGTCACCTATGACCAGCTCGAACCGTTCTACACCAAACTCGAACACCTGATCGGCATCGCCGGCGACGAGTCCAACCCGTTCGTCAAGCGCAGCAAGCCCCTTCCGCTGCCCGCCACCCGGCCGTTCATCCTCGGCAACAAGTTCACCGAAGCCACGAAGGCCGCCGGACTCCACCCGCACCCCGTCCCGGTCGGGTTCACCACCGAATCCTACGGCGGCCGCCCGGCCACCGGCTACAGCGCCTGGAACAACGGCCTGGGCTCCTTCCGCGGCGACCGCTGGCACCCGGGCCTCGGGCCCGTCCCGGCCGCGATCGCCACCGGCAACTTCGAACTGCGCACCCACTCCCGCGTCACCCGCATCATCATGGACGACTCCGGGGCAGCCCGCGGCGTTGAATGGGTCGACCCGCTGGGCCGGGTACGCCGGCAGTACGCCCGCGCGGTGATCCTCTCCGCCTACACGTACGAGAACCTTCGCCTGATGTACGTGTCCGCCGACTCAAAGCACGACAACGGACTGGGCAACAACAGCGGACAGCTGGGCCTGCACTACATGACCAAGATGTTCGGCCACGTCGACGCGCTCTTCCCCGGCACCGAGTTCAACCGACACACGGGACCGGCCGCCCAGGGCGTGGTGCTCGATGACTTCCTCTCCCCCGAGTTCCGGTCCCTCGACCACGGCTTCATCGGCGGCGCCACCCTGGGCGCGGAACAGCAGGCCCTGCCCCTGCAGATCGCCCGCGAAACCCTGCCCCAGGACGTACCGCGCTGGGGAGCCAAGTACCGCGACCACCTCAAGCTCTGGTCGCAGCAAGGCGTGATCCGGATCCAGCCCGACGCGCTGCCCTACGCCTCACACCGGCTCGAACTCGACCCGCGGCACCGCGACGCATCGGGACTGGGCATGCCGCTGGTGCGCGTCACCTACCGGCTGCGCGAGAACGAACGCCGGCTGGCGTCCTGGATGGCAGACAAGGCCACCGGGCTGCTGAAAGACATGGGTGCCACCAAGACCTGGCAAGGCCCGTACTTCACCGGCGTTGGCTCCAGCCACGACCTCGGCGGCGCACGGTTCGGCCACGACCCGGCAGGAACGGTCCTGGACGAGCACCTGGCCGTACACGACACCCCCAACCTGTTCATGTATTCCGGTGCAGCCTTCCCCAGCTGCCCCGGCATCAACCCGACCCTGACCATCTGGGCCGTCGTCATGCGGGCCGCGGATTACCTTGCCGGCGAACTGGGTGGCAAGCAGGGCGGCCAGCGTAAGGACCAGTCATGAGCACCGGAACCGCAACCGCCACCGACCAGAATCTCGGCCAGGTCACCGTCGAGTACTCTCCCGACGGTCATACCGCCACGGTCCTGATCGACCGTGCGTCCAAGCTGAACGCCCTGACCCTTAAACTGCTGAACGACCTGGACGCGGCGCTCCGGGAAGTCAGTGCCTCCAAGGCCCGGCTGGTCATCGTGCGCACGGCCGGTGAAAAAGTCTTCTGCGTCGGCGCAGACATCACCCACTTCGCGGACCTGTCCGCCGCCGGAATGTGGCGGGACTGGATCGCCACCGGGCACCGGGCCTTCGACGCCCTGGCCAGGCTGCGCCAGCCCAGCATCGCCGTCATTGATGGACTGGCTTTCGGCGGCGGCCTGGAACTGGCGCTGGCCTGTGATTTCCGCGTCATCGCCGCCGAGGCAAAGATAGCGCTCCCGGAAACAGGTCTGGGCACCGTCCCTGGATGGGGCGGCACCGAACGCGCCACGGAGCTGGTCGGCAGGGCCAGGGCAAAGGAACTCGTCCTGACCCGCCGGCAGCTCACCGGCGATGAAGCCGTTTCCTGGGGGCTGGCCACCGCCGTGGCGCCCAAGGCCGAGCTCGACGACACCGTCGACCGGCTGTCCGGGGAACTGCTCGCCGGCGCACCACTGGCCGTGCAGCTGGGCAAACAGCTGATCGACGCCGCTGCAGACGGCGCCCCGTCACGGGTGCTGGAGGCCCTGGCAGGAGGTCTCGCCGCCGCTACCGACGATTTGGCGGAAGGTGTCGCGGCGTTCCGTGACAAGCGCCCCGCCCAGTTCACCGACAACTAGAACAACCACGTACTAAGGACACCCCGAAATGGAAACCAAGAACTACACCCTGGCGGACGTGGAACTCACCTACCGCCCCATGATCATCGACGGCGAAGACGCCAAGGCGAGCGACGGTGAGACGTTCACCCGCCTCAGCCCCGCCCACGAGGTGGAAGTCACTTCCTTCCCTAAAGGCACCCAGGAGGACGTCGACCGGGCCGTCAGCTCCGCACGCCGCGCCCTCGACGCCGGATGGCGCCAGTCCACCGGTTCCCAGCGCTCCAAGCTGCTGCTGAAGGTCGCCGAGCTGGTGCGCCGCGACGCCGAAGAGCTGGCCCTCGCCGAAACCCTTGAAACGGGCAAGCCCATCACCCAGTCCCGCAATGAGGTCGCCGGCACCGCCGAACTGTGGGAATACGCCGCCAGCCTGGCCCGCAACACCCAGGGCGACGCCCACAACGCCCTCGGCCCGGACACCCTGGCCCTGGTCGTCCACGAACCCATCGGCGTCATCGGCATGATCACGCCGTGGAACTTCCCCCTGCTCATCATCAGCCAGAAGCTGCCCTTCGCCCTTGCCGCCGGCAACACCGCCGTGATCAAGCCCAGCGAAAGCACCTCTGCGACCACCGTCATGCTCGGCCAGTTGATCCGCGAAGCCGGGTTCCCCGCCGGCGTGGTCAACATCGTCACCGGCAACCGGGTCGTCGGCGCGGCCATCGCCGAACACCCGGGCATCGACATGATCAGCTTCACCGGCTCTACCGGCGTCGGCAAGGGTATTGCCGCGGCCGCCGGACGGGACCTGAAAAAGGTCGAACTGGAATTGGGCGGAAAGAACCCGCAGATCATCACCGCCAACGCGGACTTCCACGCGGCGGTCGACGCCGGCGTCTTTGGCGGCTACTTCAACGTCGGGCAGTGCTGCAATTCCGGCAGCCGGCTGATCGTGCACCGGTCCATCGCCGACGAGTTCGCTGCCGCCGTCGTCGACCGGGCACAGCACATGCGCGTGGGCGACCCGCTCAAGTCCGAAACCCTGGTCGGATCCCTCGTCAACGACGCCCAGCTGGCAGTCGTTGAACGCTACGTCGCCGAAGGCCGCGAAGCGGGGGCGAAGCTGCTCACTGGCGGCGACCGTCTCGACACCGGTCTGGACGGCGGCAGGTTCTACCAGCCGACCGTCTTCACCGGGGTCACAGCCCAAATGTCCATCGCCACCGACGAGATCTTCGGACCGGTCCTGTCCGTCCTGCCCTACGACACCCTCGAGGAGGCCATCGGCATCGCCAACTCGACCTCCTTCGGCCTGTCCGCAGGGATCTGGAGCAACGACATCAACGAGGCCCTCACCGCCGCCCGCGACCTGCGCGCCGGAACCGTCTGGGTCAACCGCTGGATGGACGGCTACCCGGAGGTTCCCTTCGGCGGATACGGACAAAGCGGCATCGGACGCGAACTCGGGCGCCAGGCTCTGGCCGAATTCAGCGAACTGAAGACCATCCAACTCCAGGTCGGCACCCGCGAAACCCGCTGGGTGGACGCGCCTGACGCTGCCCGCTGAAACTGCGCTGCGCAGGACATCACCATGACCGCTTCAGCAGCTTCCGGGAGCCGGCAGGCCGGCACGGTCCTGCCTGCCATCCTGCCCCTGACCCTGCCGGCAGAGTATGAAGTGCCGGCGGAGTTTCACCGCTCCGCAGCCAAGGCCTGGGCCACTGCCGCCGCGAAGCTTGGCAAGCTCACAGCCACACACCCTGACCGCTTTCCCCTCTACACCGAGGACGGCAAATGGGTGGTCGACGGTGAGGCGTGGACCAACTGGTGCGAAGGCTTCCTCGGCGGCCAGCTGTGGATGCTCTCCCGCCGGGCGGCCCCCGGTGACCGGGCGGATTTCCGGGCCGCGGCCGAGCACTACTCCGAGCTCATCGAGGACCGGAAAACCGACGGTACGGTCCACGACCTCGGCTTCCTGTTCTGGTCAACCTACCGGCGCTGGTTTGAAGCGACCGGAGACACCGCGAAGCGCGATGTCCTCGTGGAGGCAGGCCGGACCACAGCCAGCCGCTACCGTGAAGCCGGGCGCTACATGCCCAGCTTCCGGCAGCCGGACAGCCTGTTCATCGACATCATGATGAACATCCACATGGCCCTCTACGCCGCCCAGCAGACCGGCGACCGGGACATGGCTGCCAAAGCCCTGGACCACTGCCTGACCACCCGGCGCCACCTGATCAGGGGTGACGGGTCCGCTTCCCACGAAGGCATGTTCGACCTCCAGACCGGGGCGTTCCTGAAGCAAACCACCCAGCAGGGGTATGCCGACGACGGTTCCTGGGCCCGTGGACAGGCCTGGGCACTCTACGGGTTCGGCACCGTCTACCGCTTTACCGGGGACCGCCGCTTCCTCGAAACAGCGGTCTCCGCCGCGGACTTCTACATTGAGAGGACAGGGGACCGTCTCGTCCCGCCGAACGACTGGGAAGAACCCGCACCTGCGCGTCCCTACGAGACGTCGGCCGCGGCGGCCGCGGCCGGCGGACTCTGGCAGCTGGCCGGCCTTGTCCACGACAGAACGAAAGCCGCCTTCTACGCCGACTACGCGGTCAGGATCCTCTGCCGCCTGGCTGAGGACGACTTCCTGGCCTCCCCCGGGGAGGACTGGGAGGGCGTGCTCAAACACGGCAGCTACCACGAAGGCAAAAACCTCGGCGTTGACGAATCGGTTATGTGGGGTGACTACTGGTTCCTCGACACCATCGACCAGATTCAGCAGTTCGACGAAACACACAGGAGCCAATGAGCGCCATGGCATACGCAACAATCAACGAGGCACCGCTGCCTCGCATCCCGGAAGAACCGGTAACCCCTGACGAAGTGGTCCGCACCGACGTCGCCATCATCGGCTCGGGCATGGGCGGAGGAACGATGGCCTACGCCCTCAAGGATTCCGGGGCAAAGATTCTCGTCGTTGAACGCGGCCACCACCTGCCGGCGGAACCGCAGAACGCCGACCTGGACGAGGTCTACATCAAAGGCCGCTACAAGAACGCCGACACCTGGTTCAACGGCCGCACCGGCGCCTCGTTCAAACCCGGTGTCTACTACTGGGTGGGCGGGAACACGAAGGTCTACGGCGCCTGCCTGCCCCGGTTCCGCGCCAGCGACTTCGAAGAAGTTCAGCACGAGGATGGAACCTCACCGGCCTGGCCCTTCAGCTACGCCGACCTGGAACCGTACTACACCCGGGCCGAGGAACTTTTCCAGGTGCACGGGCAAATCGGCGAGGACCCCACTGAACCGCCGCACTCGAAGGCCTACCCCTATCCCGCTCTGGATCATGAACCGGCCATCCAGGACCTCGCCGACTCATTCCGCCGGCAGGGACTGCACCCCTTCCGGATGGCCAACGGCATGGACGCGGACACACCCGAAAAACGGGCCCTGGTCGCGACCAGCGACGGCGCCCCCAACGAGGCAGGGCTGAAGGCCGACGCCGAGAAGGTCGCCGTCGACCCCGCTTTGGAGAGCGGAAACGTCACCTTGATGACCGACACCAAGGTCACCCGCCTCATTACCGGCCCGGACGGACGCACCGTCATCGCCGCCCTCGCCGAAAACAACGACCGGATCATCCGGATCGAGGCCGACAAGTTCATCCTCGCCGCCGGGGCCGTCAATTCAGCCGCGCTGCTGCTGCGTTCCGCGAACGCTGAAAACCCGCGCGGACTGGCCAACTCCACCGGGCTGGTCGGCCGGAACTACATGGTGCACAACAGCACCTTCTTCATCGGCATCAACCCCTTCAAGATCAACCGCACCCTCTGGCAAAAAACGCTGGGCCTGAACGACTGGTATGAGGCCGGCCCCACCAACAGGTACCCGCTCGGGAACCTGCAGATGCTCGGGAAACTGCGGGCCAGCATGCTCAAGATGGCCCGCAGCTGGGCGCCCAGCCCCCTCCTGAAACTCATGTCGGACCGCAGCATCGACATCTACCTCACCACCGAGGACCTGCCCCGGCGCGACAACGGGATCAGCATCATCGACGGCAAAATCCACGTCTGGTGGGAACCGAACAACCTCGGCCCCCACAAGGAGCTGGTCAGGCGCATCACTAAAGCAGTGCGGAAGGCCGGGTACCCGGTGATTTTCACCGAGCGGATGGGAATCGCGACCAACTCGCACCAGTGCGGCACCGCTGTGGCCGGCCATGATCCCCGCACCAGCGTCCTCACCGCGGAATGCCGCGCCCATGACCTGGACAACCTGTGGGTCGTGGACAGCTCCTTCTTCCCCTCGTCCGCAGCCCTCAACCCTGCCCTGACCATCGCGGCCAACGCCCTTCGCGTCGCGGACAAAATCCTTGCCGACGCCAAGGCCGCAGTCCGCACACAGGCAGCAGGCCAGAAACACTCAACCCAAAACGACAGGTAACCTGTGAACCCCCAACACGAACAAACACTGACACCGGCGGACGAAACGCGTTCCGTCTCCACCCGCGACCTGACCAGGGCCGCCTGGGCGAGCTCCCTCGGCAGTGCCTTGGAATACTACGACTTTGCCCTGTACAGCCTCGCCTCGGCCCTCGTCTTCAGTCCCCTGTTCTTCCCCGGCAGCAACCCCGCCACGGGACTGATCCTCAGCTTCGGCACCTACTTCCTGGGCTTCGCCGTCCGCCCCCTGGGCGGCATCATCTTCGGCCGGCTGGGAGACCGCCTTGGCCGCAAATTCGTGCTGCTCACCACCGTCCTCCTGATGGGCGGCGCCAGCACCCTGATCGGTGTGCTGCCCACCTACAACGGCTCAGAAGGTGACTGGTACGGCGCCGGCGCCGGAATCTTCGCACCCGTCCTCCTGATCGTCCTGCGCCTCATGCAGGGGCTCGGCGCCGGCGCCGAAATGGCGGGCGCCTCCATCCTGATGACCGAATACGCTCCGGTCCGCCGCCGAGGGTTCATCGCAGCCCTGCCGTTCCTCGGCGTCCAGATGGGCACCGTGGCCGCCGCCCTGGTGTACTTCCTGCTGCTGAACACGAACCAAGCCGTCAAAATCACTGAAACCTGGCTCTGGCGCGTCCCGTTCCTGGCGAGCGTGCTGATCCTGGGCGTCGCCATCTACATCCGCCTGCGCCTGAAGGAGTCCCCGACGTTCGCGCAGCTGGAGCCGCACGAACAGGTCACCGAAAAGCCGCTGCGCACCCTGCTGAAGCGCTCGGGCAAGACCGTCCTGGTGGGCATTGGGCTGCGGATGGCCGAAAACGGCGGCTCCTCCATCTACCAGGCCCTCGCCGTCGCGTACGTTTCCAGCGCCGCCATCGGCATCAAAGGCCCCATCGGCGCACTGTCCCTGGTGTTTGCGGCCGCGGTGGGTGCCGCCGTCGTGCCACTGGCCGGATGGCTCACCGACAGGTTCGGTCGCGTCCGGACCTACCGGGCCTTCGCCTTCTTCCAACTGGCTGCGGCATTCCCCGTCTGGTATGCGCTCAGCTTCGGCGACACCGTACTGACCATTGTCGTCGTGTCCATCGGACTGGGCGTCGGCACGTGGGGCATGTTCGGCTCCCAAAGCGCCCTCATGTGCGAGCTCTTCGGCTCCCGCCAGCGTTACCTGGGCGTCTCTGTGGCCCGGGAAGGCTCCGCCGTCATCGCCGGCGGCATCGCTCCGATGATCGGAGCATGGCTGATGTCACTGGCTGTCACCGCCGAAGGCGGGTCCGCCGTCCCGCACGCAGGAACCGGGGCGTGGCTTCCCATCGCCGGTTACCTGTCGCTGTTGACGGTGATCACCATCATCGCGACCTTCTTCACCCCGGAAACAGGCGGCCGCAGCCTTGAAGACCCCCGCGACGCCCTCCACGCCAAGTCCTAAGAGCGGCTGTCCGCTTCACGGCTGCATTGATTGGTAAAGTCGATAGGCGGAGGCTTTCCCTCCGCCTATCGACTCACCGGCAGGAACACAGCATGGCCCCGCGCATCACCCTCGAAGACGTGAGCAAGGCTGCCGGCGTCTCCCGCTCAACTGCGTCGCTGGTCATCAGGGGAAGCTCTCGCATCCCGGAAACCACCGCCGTGAAAGTACGCGAAGCCATGGACCAGCTCGGGTACGTGTACAACCGGCAGGCAGCCAACCTCCGCCAAAGCAGGACCATGACCATCGGGCTGATCGTTACCGAAATCATCAACCCCTACTTCGCCGAACTGGCGATGGCGGTGGACCAGATCACGCACGACGCCGGCTACACGATCTTCATCGGCTACAGCCGCGACCTCGAAGACCGGCAACAGGAAATAGTCGCGTCAATGATCGAACGTCAGGTAGACGGGCTCCTCATCCTTCCTGCCCTGGACACAGACCCCGGGAGCCTGACCAAACAGGCCAACGCCGCCAACGTTCCCATCGTCCTCCTCGCCAGGCATTTTCCCGGTTTCGACTACGCCGGCAGCGACAACGTCAAAGGCGCGGGCATGCTCGCGGACCACCTCGCGGCGCTGGGATGCAAGACCGTCGCCTTTGTGGGTGGCCGCACTGCCCCCTCTTTCCTGGAACGTGAAAAGGGCCTGCGCAGCGCACTGGATGCACATCACGCAGAGCTCTGGAGCCGGGAAGAACTCCGCAGCACCGTCAGTCCCGAAGGCGGTGCCACGGCACTCGGACGGCTCTTCGACCAGGGTAACCTTCCAGACGCCGTTGTTGCCTACAGCGACATTGTCGCCCAAGGCGTCTACGACGAGATGCGCCATCGGGGGCTCGAGCCTGGCCGTGACATCGCGGTCGCCTCTTTTGATGACACGCGTATCGCTGCAACCCAGAGCCCCCCAATGACCTCGGTGGCCGGGTTCCCTCAGCAGGTGGGTACCAAGGGCATTCAAATGCTTCTCGCCCGCTTGGGTGAGGAGAACGCGGACACACCACCCCAAGTCGAACTTATTGAACCGCAACTAAAGATCAGATCCTCCACAGCCACCTGGCGCACGCGCAACTGATTCCACCCTGGCGGGTGGAATCCCGGGCGCCCCTCCGCGAAAGATTCCACCCGTGAACGCATCACACACTGCTCCCCCGGCCACCTCTGTGCAGAAATTTGATCCGGACTTTCGTGGCGAGCAGCCCGAGCCAGTACTCCTGGCAACAATCCAGCGGCTGGAAAATGAAACGCGGGCCCTGCGGTTCAGCAGGTTTGGGCAGGAGGATGCCATCGCCCTTGGCCTTCTGCTGGTCAACCTCGGGATATCTCGGGCTCTGCCAATCGCCATCAACATACGCAGGGAACAGCACATTCTCTTTCACGCTTCCCTTCCCGGGGCGACCCCGGATAACGAGACCTGGATAGAGCGGAAAAGCAGAACCGCGCTCCGCTACTGTGAACCTTCCCTGCTGGTGGGCCTTCGCGGTAGGGTTGGCGGCGGACGGCTCGAAGACAACGGCTGGTTCGACGAGAAACTCTTCGCATCCCACGGGGGCGCCTTTCCAATTCACGTCAGAGGAACTGGAGTCGTGGCAGCTGTGACGGTCTCCGGTCTGCCGCAACAAGCGGACCACGATCTGGTCGCGGAAGCGTTGCGGTCCGTCGTCAACTAGTTTGAGCGCGAAGGAAACACTCCCCTTCGCGGCACTAGGCCAAGGTCAGCTCCCACCCCCGCGGCCCGTCCTGCAGCCCGGTGACCGTAACCCCTTTCAGTCCTGTCGGCAGCTGCGACAAAGCGCGCGCCAGTGGGTTGACGAAGGTTGCTTCGACCGCTGAACTCACCCCCCGGCCTCCAAAATCCAGATTTTCCAGAGCAGATTCGGTGATCGTCTGTGTCACAGCCGGGGCCAGCGAAAGGGTAAGCCCGAACCCTGCCCGGACCGTGCGCAAGACTCCGTCAATGTATTTGGTTGCCAGTTGCTGTGCCACTGGTTCCGAGATGAAATCAAAAACGACAATGTTGTTCCCGATGCGGTTCAGGATTTCGGGGCGCTGCAGTTCCTCCGTGAAGTGGTGCGTGATCGCCTCATGCACCCGGTCGCGTGTGATCTCGTATGGGTCGCCCCGGCGGGCGACCCGAGTGTTTGTTTCCGCCCCTGCCGGCCTGTAGGTGCCAAGATTGGAAGTGAAGATGATCACGGTTTCGCTGAAATACACCGTGTCCCCCGCGCCGTCCGTCAGGCGCCCATCCTCGAGGATCTGGAGGAACTTGTCCAGGATCCGCGGATGGGCTTTCTCGATTTCGTCGAACAGAAGGATGGAGAACGGCTTTTGCCGGACGGCGTTCGTCAACTCCCCTCCGGCGCCGAAACCCACATAACCCGGCGGTGCGCCGATCAGGCGGGCCTCAGAATGTTCAGCCGAGAACTCGCTCATATCAAAGCGGGTGTACGCGTCGTCCACACCGAACAGCAGTTCCGCCAGCGCCTTGGCCAGCTCGGTCTTCCCCACGCCTGTGGGTCCGGCGAAGAACAGGATGCCCTGGGGCCGATTGACGGTTCCGGTGCCGGCATGGGCACCGGTGAGCCCCGTAGCCGCGCGGACGAGCACATCCAGCGATCGCCTTACCGCTGCCGGCTGACCGAGGACGCGTGAACTGACCTGCGGTTCTCCCCCGGCGATTCTCCCTAACAGCTCGGCATCCCTCCATGGGCTGTCAGAAACACCGAAGCGGAGGCTGCGGATGGCTACATCAATATCCGTTGCCGGTACGTCCTCGGTGACCGCGAGCTGAAGAATATGGTCCAAATCCCGCAACGTCATTCCGTCGGACAGGCGGGCGAAGGTATTGACCGCTACGGCTGCCTGTTCCTTTGGCAGGTCTCCATAGCCCTGCAGGCCGGGCAAGAGTGCCGCTGCTGCCGCGCGCCGGGTGGCAAGTTCCGGTGGGGGGACACTGATTGTCCTGACAGCGTCCCCGTAAGTGAGCCACCGCGGAGCTGCAACGTCCTGTCCCGCAAACCAAAAGACCGTGCTGGCGATACTGGCAGACCGGCACCGGGGCGCGTTTTGGGCCGGCTCAGTATGAGCAAGTTTCTCGGCCAGGGTGAAAAGGACCCTGAGGTCGGGCCCGGCGTGCAGTTCGTCCCGCCACATCCTTGACGCGAATTTCATCAGTATCGCCACGCGGTGTTCATCGCCCAGCATGGCTTTGCGCATCAGGTCCGCCATCTTCCCCAGTGTCGCCGAGGTCGAGCGCTCCAAATGAGACGGGCCGAAAAACTTCTCGGCAGCACCTTCGGTCCGCTCGAACTCCAGGGAAATTCCATCGACCGGGTCGTAGGAGTAGATGAAGTCGAAGCCGTTGACATCGCAACAGGAGATGACCAGCTCCGCCGCGGTCATCAGGCTGTCCCGGCCGTTGCATGTGGCCACGTGGAAGTCCTCTATGTTCCCTGTCAGGACCATCTGTCGTGCCACCGGAAGGAGCACGTCAACCTCACGGATCCAAGCCGGGAAGGTATCCCCGCCCTGACCCAACCTGGCTGCTTGCTTCGCCTGACCAGACTCCGACGACACTTCTTCCATCCTCACTTTTATCAAAAACCGAAGGCACGCCGAGCAAGCCGTTGAGCCTCGTAACCGGCCCCGTCCAGAGGTGCAAAGCTTCCGACCGTCACCTCGACAGGAGAGACAACCAACTGCGCCACCTCTTCCTTGATGAGTCGGGGTACGGCCTCCTGTGCGGTGAGGGGACCCCCTAATACGACTGCACGGGGATTGAGGAGAGTCACGATGTTGGCCACGTGATGAGCGACTCGGTGCATGGCGTGCTTGAGTTCGGCCATCGGGAGTGTGGCCGGGAACCCGCTTACGGCTCCGGAGTCCAACCCATAGGATGAACGGCGACCGAAACCGTGGGAGGCGAGTCCCTGGGTAAGATCCTGACCATCTAGGTCACGAAGATAGCCGATTTCCCCCGCCAGGCCGCGGTGCCCGCGCTGCAGGGCCCCGCCCAGGAACAAACCGGCACCCAGCCCGTCCCCCATATAGACATAGACGAAGTTGTCTTCTCCGACCATGGCTCCCAGGTGCCGCTCGGCAAGAGTCGCCCAGTTCACGTCGTTGTCCACGACGATGCTGGGTGCACGAATGCCGAGCTCCTGCACAGCGTTGAAGCGCCCCGCGGCAAAGGCTGAGTTTTCCAACGAGACCGTGTCGCCGGTCTTGGGATCGACAGGGTTGGCTACCGAGACACAGAGGGCCTCCAGCGGGGACTTGGCCTCCGCGGAAGCGTCCGCCAGCAGGCCCTTGGCAATGGCGATGACATCCCCCGGACCGATGTCCCAGTCGACGTCACGTTCTCCGTCGAAAACGGGTGTTCCGTCGATGCCGAAGGCGCGTGCGGCGATTTTCCGCGGCGCCAGCGCCAGCGCAACGGAGTGGGCCCGCTGCCCGTTGATTTCAAAGAGCGTGGCAACACCACCTCTGCCCCCGCGCCTCGTTCCGGTCGACGAGATCACTTTGTGTTCCGTCAGCCTCTTGGCAGCTTCGGAGATCGCAGGCTTTGAAATGCCGGTAAGGTCAGCGATTTCGGCGCGGGACAGTGGCTCCGGCGCAGCGGCGAGCACAGCAAGAAACTGACTCTCTGTGATGGATGCAAGCATCCCGTGCCGGGGCAAATCTTGGACTGTCACCATTCGAAAATCTTTCCAGTTAGGGTTCTTTACTGAATCATACCTTTGGGGTTACAGTTGATCCATACTCTTTCAGTAAGGATTCATTACTGAATGTCGGAAACCACTTAAGGAAGAAAAGGCATGACTGAGACCGAGCAGACCAGCTGGGAAAATCCACCGGCGGACTACCCAGCAGCGATCAAGGCAGTCAAGAAGAAACTCCGCGCACAGATCGGCGACGTCGACGCGCTGTTCGCGAAGATCGAAACCTTCATCCGCGCCGAAGTGGACGACATCGTCCAGACAAAGGCGCGCGGGGAAAGCGTCTGGCCCATCGTCCAGTACTCCGACATCGAAAACTGCACAGTTCCCCAGGAAACCCTCGACCTAATCCACCGCCGCGGGTGCGCAGTCATCCGCGGCCAGGTGTCCGAGGAAACCGCCACCGGGTGGGATGAGTCCCTTGTTGACTACGTCGACAGCAATGACTTCGACAAGAAGTACCGGGGTCCAGCGGACAACTTCTTCGGGAACCTGAAGGCGTCAAAACCGGAGATCTACCCCATTTATTGGTCCTCGGCCCAGATGGAAGCGCGGCAGCACGAGCACACCGCCAAGGTTCAAAGCTTCATGAACGCACAGTGGAAGAGTGAATCGCAGGGCGTGACATGGTTCGACCCGGACCAGGATGCCATGTACCCGGACCGCATTCGCCGCCGCCCGCCGGGAGCCAACTCGAACGGCCTCGGCGCCCACACCGACTCAGGTTCCGTGGAACGCTGGCTCACGCCGGCGTACCAGCAGGTGTTTGCCAGCCTCTTCAGCGGCGATTTCGAATCCTACAATCCGTGGGATGCCGCACACCGCACCGAGGTGGACGAATATCCTTCGTCCACCATGTGCAGTGTCTTCCGCAGCTTCCAAGGTTGGCTGGCCATGTCTGAGATGGAACACGACCAGGGCGTGCTCCACGTAGTTCCCATTCCGGCGGCAATGGCTTACATGCTGATTCGCCCTCTGCTCTCGGATGTACCCGAAGATTCCCTCTGCGGCGCCGAACAGGGCAAGGCCCTGGGCGTCGACGAGAAGTGGCACCCCCTTCTCATGGACGCCGTCTCGGGCATTCCGGACGTCAGGCCCGGCGACTCCGTCTGGTGGCACTCGGATGTCATCCACAGCGTCGAACCGGTGACCAACCAGAAGGGCTGGGGGAATGTAATCTACATCCCAGCCGCGCCCATGTGCGAAAAGAACGCCAAGTACGCCGCCGATGTCGCTGAGCGCTTCCGCATGGGGGAAAGCCCCACCGACTTCCCCAAGGAAGACTACGAGGTCGAGTGGACGAACCGGTTCAAAGAAGAAGACCTCAATGAAATCGGCGCACGGGGCCTTGGAATTACCCGAAAGGTCCGCCAGTCCGAGCAGGCGGCAGCGGTCCGTCTGTAACAGCAGCCCAGACTGAGCGTTAAGGGAGCATCCAGCCAAACCAATGGCTGGATGCTCCCGCTTCACCAGCCCCTCGTACGGGCACAGCGAACGCAGAAACCTTGCGTCCTCCGCCCGCCAGCGCGGACACCAAAGAAGAAAGAATTTCAGGATGACGAACGACATGCTCATAGCGGACTTCGTTGTGGAAACTGTTCGCGAGCGGAACTTCGAACTGGACCGAGCAATGGCCACGGCAAAGTTCAGGGCCTCAATGGACCGAAAACTAGGCATTGTGGTCGCACGCCATGACTTCTGCCGTTTCTCGGTCGCGCTTACCGCCGACGTCCCCTACGGATTGATCCACGAACAGGACCAGGCACCTCGCACGCGAACGCATTCGCATCAGAGGCAACTCGCAGCCTGAGTATCTTTAGAAAAGAGATCTCGATGGAACTGGCATTAGTTATCGCTTTGATTGCCACAACCGGTCTCATCTTCAGGCGTGCTATCGCCCGACTACAGGCCAAAAGCTTCATGACCCGTCAAATAACGGTTATCCGCCGCGTCCTGCCGGATACACTAGCGACGGAAAGGCACATGATGATGGTGTTTGAGCGAATTGGACTCGCTGTCTGGTGCCTCATGGCAGTGGGCTCAGCCATCATTGCCGTCGATAGTACGCTCTCCTGATCCGCAGGTTCGTCAATTGAACCTTCCACTGGAACTGCACCCGTTCTGAGGATCTAGGTGCCCCCCGGCCCTCGTTTTGCCCGTGGCATCGATACCAAGCGGGTTGCGCTGGCCAACGCCGCCGATGTCGAGGCTGCCATCAACTCGGCACAAAAGGCGTCGGCATCATCAGCATCTTTGTTCAAATCGCGGCAGTAGGTATCCGCGTGACAGCTTTCCTCCAACCCTCAGGGCTGGGCCGTCACCTTGGCCCCACCACGCCCAGCCGCCGAGGCTCCTTCCTGCGACGGGGCCCTTGCGGACGAGCAGAACGACTAAGACCGAGAAGCCCGCAACGGGCGATTGACGGAGTCTTCATTATGGGCTCTGGATCGGATGCTCGTTGTTTGAGAGAAACGCGCATCTGATCGTGATATCCGCTGCGGCCAAACGCATGGATCAGCGGGCTCCGGCCGGGCCGGCTACATTTCACGGTCCACGTCAGGGAACTTTTGGACCGAGGCCCGACGTTCGTCCATAGATGACGGCCGTTCACCGCAGGGATCAAATATTTCCTCCACAGGGCGCCGGAAGTAGCGGGCTATGGTGATGGCCAGAGGAAGGGAGGGGAGGTAGCGGCCAACCTCTATGGATTGGATCGTTTGTCGCGAAACCTTAAGGGCGGCGGCGAGTTCCCCTTGCGACATTCCGGTTGCGATGCGGAGATCGCGGACTTTGTTCTGCACATCCACCCCCCGGGTAAGGGCTGTTTGTGTTCGACACGAATAGTGTGATTTGCAGAACCCAGTGCGTCAATGGTCGCGGTCGACATGGCTTGCGTTGTTGTCCGTGTTCGCACACGTTTCGGGTCGGAGCGGATACTGCAGACGCGTCGTCGCTGGTTACCCGCTCGATCCTTTCAGCCGGATGGACGACTTAGAGGATGTCTCCCTGGTGTGCGTCACAATCTCAGGCAGTCTCCTACTGGGACAGTAGCCGTACCATCGTTGGCCAGCTCCTGACGAGCTGGGAGAGTGGTCTGGTCCGGCGTGTTCATCGTTCTGTTCATCGGGTGCAGTTGGGTGCGTCTTCTTTCCCACTCGGGTGATCGGCGCACGACCGGCCCGGCTTTTAGGAATGTGCTAGAGACCGGTCGTGCCTGCTCGAGGGCATGGAATACCCATCTCGCGGACCTGCTCTGCACCGTCCGGCACACTGTCCACCCGGTCTAAATGTCCGCAAGGATGAGCTTGAAGTAGAACTCTGCGAAATTGTTTCGGCCCCACTCCCCTCGACATCTCTTACTAAGGGTGCTTAGCATTGAGGCCCTTAGGTACTTATTTCGCGCAGGTGCTGGCAAATCGGGTTTTCCGGGGCAGCCAGCCACCTCATATCCTTGGGCCTCCCGCCCCATTGGGTGTACCCAGAGGTCCTATACATATCCCACTCCCTCGTGACTGGCGCACGCGTTCCTGGGTGACGCTTGCCTTGCAGCGCGCAGGTGCGCGGCCGCGGGGTGGACATAGGAAGAGAGCGAACCGTGAAGGCAGT
Organism: Arthrobacter sp. NPDC058097; assembly: GCF_042884885.1. NCBI lineage: Bacteria > Bacillati > Actinomycetota > Actinomycetes > Micrococcales > Micrococcaceae > Arthrobacter > Arthrobacter sp. NPDC058097. The sequence continues at coordinate 213 of NZ_JBHVSZ010000015.1, read as the reverse complement.
CGTTTATAAACTTGAGCAGCAGGGCAAAATCGCCTTCGACTACGGAAACTACTGGTTCAAGGGACAGACGATGGGCTCGGGCCAATGCCCGGTCAAAAAATACAACCGGGCCCTGCGGGACCTCATCGCCGGCGGAAAGGCCAGCCCCTCGTTCATCGTCAGCCACGAGCTGCCTCTGGATCAGGCCCCCGAGGGCTACAGGAACTTCGACAG
>NZ_JBHVSZ010000014.1:0-110242 GCF_042884885.1 Arthrobacter sp. NPDC058097 | reverse complement strand
CCGCTGCATCCTTCGATGCAGCGGGGCCGGCCCTTTTTTGTGCCTGCCTTTGTGGATCAGGCTGGCCGGCTGTTGCCGCTAGCCTCGCGGGCTCTTGCCGGTCAGCTTCTTCCAGCGGGCGGTCAGGCCCCACTTTGTCACGTTGATCATGGCCTCAACGACGATGTTGCCGCTCATCTTGGACGCCCCGAGTTCGCGCTCCACAAAGGTGATGGGCCGCTCCACGATGTTCAGCCCCATCTTCGCGACGCGCCATGCGAGGTCCACTTGGAAGCCGTAACCCACGGAATCGACCTGGTCCAGGTTCAGCTTCTCCAGCGTAGTGCGCCGGAACGCGCGGTAACCGCCGGTCACGTCCTTGATCTTGAGGCCGAGCATGATGCGCGCGTACGTGCTGCCGGTCCGGGAAATGGCCTGGCGGTAGAGCGGCCAGTTCACGACGCTTCCGCCCTTCACCCAGCGGGACCCCATGGCCAGGTCCGCGCCCTGGTCAACTGCCTCCAGAAGGGCGGGCAGCTGCTCGGGCTGGTGCGACCCGTCGGCGTCCATTTCCACCAGGACGTCGTAGCCGGCATCCAGGCCCCACCGGAAGCCCGCAATGTAGGCGGCGCCCAGGCCTTCCTTGCCCTTCCGGTGCAGGACGTGGACCTGGTTGTCTGCAGCCGCGATGCTGTCCGCGAGCTGTCCGGTGCCGTCCGGGCTGTTGTCGTCCACAACGAGGACGTCAGACGCCGGCACTGCGGCGCGGAGGCGTCCGAGAGTCTTGGGAAGCGACTCCAGCTCGTTGTAGGTGGGGATGATGGTGAGGACACGCACAGGGAGGCCTTTCCTGGATGGGAGCGGTCAGCACGCGGGAGCCCGGCGGGAACGCCGGCTCGTAAAGCGCAACTCCCCATTATACGGTCCCCGCGGGGCGCTTCCGTCCGCCACGGGCGGGTCCACGCGCCACGGGCCAGTTCCTGATGCCGCGATAAGCGGATGGAGGAACTGTTTTCTGCTGCGCTTTGGACCCGCCCCGGAAGCTCAATGCTACGGACTGGCTGGGGGCTGTCAACAGCCCCCTGACCTGCCCATTCACGTATCGCCGCAGGTCAGAGGCTTGTTTGCGCGGCCAATCCGGGCATGGGCGTGCCGTATGTGTCGCCGAATTAAGCCTGGTGCAGGTCAGCGCAGGAGGGCTTCTGCGGAGAACAACTCCAGCCCATTGCGCACGGTCTGCAGGCACCGGGGATCGTTGCCGGTGTCCAGCGCGGGCAGCAGCGGCGTGCGGGCGCGGGGGTCCGTGCTCCAGGACTGGACCCTGTTGTCGGCCACCTGCACCATGAGCTCATCCACTTCCCAGACGGCGAAGGTTGCCGGTGCACCCGGCACCAGCTGGCCCGCCATCGGGTTTTCGTAACGGGCAGCGCGCCAGCCTGCCCGGGTGTGTCCGAGGAACGCTGCGCGGGCAGAGATCCGCTGGTCGACGTCGTGGTGCTCCAGGCACGCCCGTACGCTGGACCACGGACGGAGCGGCGTCACCGGGGTGTCGCTTCCGAAACAGATGGGTACGCCGGCCGAATAGAACGAGGCAAAGGGGTTCATGCCCCGGCTGCGGGACCCGAGCCGCTGCTCGTAGAGCCGCCCCTGGCCGCCCCACCCGGCGTCGAAGGCGGGCTGCGCGCTGACCGTCACGGAGTATTTGGCCAGCCGGGCGATGGCGTCGGCGTCGGCCATTTCAACGTGCTCGAAGCGGTGCCCGGCCGCCCGGACCCGCTGCTCCCCCACTTCGGCGGCAGCTTCCTCGAGGGCCTGCAGGGCCGCATCGAGGCCGGCGTCGCCAATGACGTGGAATCCGCCCTGGATGCCCAGCACGGAGCACGCCGCCAGGTGCGCTGCCGCCTCGGCTACAGAAAGGTAGGTGGTGCCGGTTTCCCCCGGGGCGTCCGCGTAGGGTTCCCGCAGCGACGCCGTGCGGGAGCCGATTGATCCGTCGATGTTCAGGTCCCCGGCAAATCCGCGGACCCGGACCCCAAGCTCGGCGAGGAGCGCCTCGGCGTCGGCCGCCGTCGTCGTCAGCTGTCCCCAGTATGGCAGCACCTCGGGTGCGGGGCGGGAGCCTGCCGCGTCATTCCAGCCGGTGGCCAGCCGCAGGTCTTCGATGCTGCTGATTTTCGGGGCACCCATCTCGGCCAGCGCCACATACCCGTTGGCCGCAGCCTCGTCCAGCGCACGCCGCTGGTATTCCTGGAGCGCACCGGAAGGCAGGCGGCGGGTGGCCTGCCGGGCAGCACTGTGGGCCTGGCGCTTGACGTGGCCGCCCGGTGCGTAGCCGTCCAGCTCCGCCAGCCCGGCACTGGCCACGAGCGACGGCGAGACCAGGGCCGAGTGCACATCGACCCGGGAGAGATACACCGGGCGGCCGGCGGCAGCCCGTTCCAGCTCTCCGGCGTCCGGGAGCGTGGGATCGTCCCAGCGGGACTCGTCCCAGCCGTGCCCCAGTACTGCGCCGTTCCCGCCCGAGGCCGCGACGGCGTCCAGCAGCTCACGGGCTGACCGGACACCGCCGAGCTGCAGTGAGTCCAAGGCGATGCCGGTCTCGGTCAGGTGGGCGTGGGAATCGACAAACCCCGGGGCAACGAGGGCACCGCGGAGGTCGATGATGTCCATGGAGCTGTCGGCGATCGAGGTGGCAGCCTGCTCGGAGCCGACCCATGCGATGGTGTCGCCGTCCACGAGCATGGCCGTGGCGAACGGATCAGCAGCGGTGTAGACGGAACCGTTGCGGTACAGCGTGACCTTTGACGGTCCGGTTCCTTCCTGGGCACGGGCGGGGGCATCGGCCATGGAGGCGCTCCTTGGAGTGTCGAGACAGTGTTGGTACGGGTGCCGGGGCTGGCTTGCGGGCGGTCAGCCCACGGTGGAGTAGGCGACGACGCCCCGCCTGATCAGCCGGATGGCCTCGGCGCAGAGCCGGGCCAGCCGGGGGTCCAGGCCGGGAATCTTGGCCAGCTGGTCCAGCAGGTCGATCACCTGCTTCACCCACCGGACAAAGTCGCCGGCCGCCAGGTCGGAGCCGCTGAGGACCTCCTGCAGATGCCGTCCCCGGGCCCACTTGTACATGGGCCAGATGAGGCCGAGCTCAGGCTCGCCCGTAAGCGGGAGCTTGTTCTGCTCCTCCACGTCCTCCAGCGCCGACCACTCGCGGACCACGATATCCACGGCGGTCTCCAGCGAAACGCTGGGCATGCGGGGCCGCAGGCCGCGGTCTTCACGCTTGGCCTGGTACACCAGCACGCTGGCGAACGCCGCCACCTCCACCGCGTCGAGGTCATCGAATGCACCCTGCCGCAGGGCCTGTGAAATCAGGAGATCCTTCTCGCCGTAGATCCGGCGCAGCCGCTGGCCGTCGGTGCTGATGCTGTGCTGCCCGTCCTCGGTGGACTCGAGGTAGCCATAGGTCGAGAGGACATCGCAGACCCGGTCGAAGGTCTTGGCGATGGTGTTGGTGCGGCCCTGGATCTGGCGGACCAGGCCGTCGGTTTCCTTGCGCAGCTTCCACCAGCGTTCGGACCACCGGGCGTGATCCTCGCGTTCACTGCAGCCATGGCAGGGGTGGGCGCGAAGGGCACGCCGCAGGTCGGCGATCTTCTTCTCCTGGTTTTGCGAGGCGGAGCCCAGCCCGAAGTCGTTGTTGCGGCTGCTTCCCCGCGCCGGCGGCCGGTTCTCCCGCAGGGCGTTCCGGACGGACGAGGCCAGGTCCCGCCGCGACTTGGGAACCTTCGCGTTGAAGGACTTGGGGATCCTGATCCGTGTCAGCGGCGCAATGGGCCCCTCAAGGTCGTCGACGCCGATCCGGCGCAGCTGGCTTTCCAGCGTCAGGACCGCGGGCCGGGGCTCGCGGGAGCTGTGGTCCGAACTCAGCACGACGGCAAAGCCCGGGGCCCTGCCTGCCGGGACATCCACGACGTCGCCGGGCAGGAGCCGGCTCAGGGAGTCCTCGTTGAGAGATTTGCGGGCACGGGACTTGGTCCGCGAACTGAAATTCTCGGCGTCGGAAAGTTCCCGCCGCAGCCGGGCGTACTCGGTGAAGTCGCCCAGATGGCACGTCATCGACTTGGCATAGCCGGCCAGTGATTCCTCGCGGCTGCGGACCTGCCGGGCCAGTCCGACCACCGACCGGTCAGCCTGGAACTGGGCGAAGGAAGACTCCAGGATTTCCCGGGCCCTCGGCCGGCCGAACTGCGCGAGCAGGTTGATGCTCATGTTGTACGTGGGCTGGAAGCTCGAGTTCAGCGGGTACGTCCGGCGGGAGGCAAGGCCGGCCACCGCGGCCGGGTCCGTGCCCGGCTGCCACAGGACCACGGCGTGGCCTTCGACGTCGATGCCGCGCCGGCCCGCCCGCCCGGTGAGCTGGGTGTACTCCCCCGCCGTGATGTCGACGTGGGCTTCGCCGTTGAACTTGTCCAGCTTCTCCAGCACGACGGACCGCGCGGGCATGTTGACCCCGAGGGCGAGCGTCTCGGTGGCAAAGACCGCCTTCACCAGACCGTCGGCAAAAAGCTTCTCCACGACTTCCTTGAAGGTGGGAAGCATGCCGGCATGGTGGGCCGCGATGCCGCGCAGGAGCCCATCGCGCCAGTTCCAGAAGCCCAGCACCTCGAGGTCGTCGGACGGGATGTCCTGGCCCGCCTCGTCCACGCGCTGGGCGATGATGCGCTGCTCCCGCTCCGTGGTGAGCCACAGCCCGGACGCCACGCACTGGGCGACGGCGGCGTCACAGCCGGCCCGGGAAAAGATGAAGGTGATGGCGGGCAGCAGGTCCTGTCGGTCCAGGCTGGCGATGACCTGCGGCCGGCTGGCCCGGCGCACCGCGGTGCGGGTCTCCTGCTGGGGCCTGTCGCCGTAGCGCTGCCGCTGCTGCCGCCGCTGGCTCCGGCCGCCGTGGCCGAAGCGGCCCTGGAAGTTGAGCTGGCTTTCCGCTCTGGAAAGGGACAGCAGCTCGGGGTTGACCTCGAAACCCCGCTGGCCGGCGTCGTCGGCTGACGGCGCCGAGGGCACGGCAGCAGCGGTGGCGGGATTGCCGGCCGGGGCAATTTCGTCGAAGGTGGTTTCGCCCGCGAACAGGTCCACGATGTCCCGGCCCACCATGACGTGCTGCCAGAGCGGCACGGGACGGTGCTCGGAGACGATGACGTCCGTGTCGCCGCGCACGGTGTCCAGCCAGGCGCCGAACTCCTCCGCATTGGAGACTGTCGCGCTGAGGGACGCTACCTGGACCTCGCTGGGCAGGTGGATGATGACTTCCTCCCACACTGCACCGCGGAAGCGGTCGGCAAGGTAGTGGACCTCGTCCATCACCACAAAACCCAGGTCGAACAGCGTGTCGGAGTCGGCGTAGAGCATGTTGCGCAGGACCTCGGTGGTCATGACCACCACGGGCGCGTCGCCGTTGATGCTGGTGTCGCCGGTCAGGAGCCCGACGTTCTCCTCGCCGTACTTCTCCGTCAGCTCGGTGAATTTCTGGTTACTGAGAGCCTTGATGGGTGTGGTGTAGAACGCCTTCAGCCCGCGCTGGAGCGCCAGGTACACGGCGAACTCGCCCACGATGGTTTTGCCGGCCCCAGTGGGCGCGGCCACCAGGACCCCGCGGCCTTCCTGGAGGGACTTGCACGCCTGTCGCTGGAAGTCGTCCAGTTCAAAGTTCAGTGTGCGGGCGAACGCACCCAGGTGGGTTTTTGCTTCCGCGGTCCGTTCGGCGCTGGCGCGGTACCGTTCGGAGGGCGACGGAGTGGTGGTGGACATGCCTCAAGCCTAGCGGTGGCGCGACTAGAGATTCTTCAGCTCACTGCTCGGGGTCGCGATATCGGCTGTGGCTTCGGTCTCAGCGGCCCGCTTCTCTGACCGGCGCGCACGACGGCGGTCGTTCAGGACGCACAGGCCGATGGCCAGGAAGAAGAGCAGGAGCATGGGCCCGGCAAGGTAGAACATGCTCATCGCGTCGCCGCCGGGCGCTGCCATGGCTGCGAACAGGCAGACCAGGAACACAGTGATGCGCCAGCTCTTCAGGAGCTGCTCCCCGCGCAGGAGTCCGGCAAGGTTCAGCCCCACCAGGACAACCGGGAGCAGGAAGGCAATGCCGAAGGCGAGAAGCAGCCTCAGCACGAAGGACAGGTAGACCTGCGCGCTGATGAAGTTGGACCCGCCGGAGGGCGTGAAGTCGGTCAGCACCCGGACGGCGTTGGGCAGCACAAGCCACGCCATGGTCACCCCGCCAATGAAGAGCGGCACCGCGGCCGCGACGAAGGACAGCGCCAGCCGGCGCTCCTTCTTGTGCAGGCCGGGGACGATGAAAGCCCAGAGCTGGTAGAGCCAGACCGGGCTGGCCAGAATGACGCCCAGGAACACGGACACCTGGATCATGAGGTCGAAGGAGCTCGCCACGCCGTCGAAATTGAGGGACGCCTGGCGGCCCTGGCTTTCGTTGAGGTCCCGGATCGGTTTGATCAGGGCAGCAAGCATGGGCTGATAGACCATGAAACCCGCCACGGTGGCGAGCACAACGGCTATGGCGGACTTGAACAGCCTGTTCCTGAGTTCGCGCAGATGGTCCAGCAGAGCCATCCGTCCCTCGGGATTGGAGCGACGACTCATGGTTAGTGCCACGTAATCTTAGGCGCGGTTGGGGGGCGGAACGTCGTTGCCGTCTGCGGGACGGTTTTCCGTCGTGGCGGAACGCGGGTGGTTGACGACGGTGCCTTCAACGGGATCTGAGCCCTCCTTGGCTTCCGGGGCTCCGTCCTTCTTCATTTCGCGGACTTCCGACTTGAAAATACGCATCGACTGGCCGAGGCTCCGGGCCATGCCGGGCAGCTTCGGTGCAGCGAAGAGCACCAAAGCCAGGACGATGATGATGATGAGATGCCAGCCTTCAAGCCTCATGGTGGGTGTTCCTTTCGTTTAGTAACATCCTACGTTTATCTGAATTCGATGTCGCGCAGCGACTGGGGCTGGCCCCGTTCGGCCTTCCGGCGGACCCGGCGCTGGCGCCGGGTCTCCCTGCGGGCCTCTTTGGATGCGTGGTAATCATGGCGCATCTGGTGTGGCGAGGCAAAAGGGGCGGTTCCCGGTGCAACGGCGATTGAGTGTGCACCCCCGGTTGCCGGTGCAACCCCGACGGGGGCGGCACCGCCGGCTGCTGCCGCGGAAACCGGCAGGCTGGTGAGCTTGTCCCCCGCTTCGCCGAGCTCCTTGACTGTCGCCATGAACTGGCGGAACAGGCGGACACCCATGACGACGAAGAACAGCAGGGACAGGGACACAAGTGCCACCCAAATAAGGATCCAGGACCACCAAGGCATGCTGAGTAGTCTAGCTGGCGTATCAGGTAGCGGTTGTACTGGGTTAGCTGTTGTATTGGCTAGCTGTTGTATTGGCTAGCTGTTGTACAGGGCCAGGGCCGCCGCGATCCAGTCCCCCGAAGCGCGGGCAAGGGCCTCAGGTTCCAGGATCCGTGCCGTCCCGCCGTGCTGGGCCACAAACATCGGCAGCCATGCCGTGTTGCCGAACCGGATTTCCGCCACCAGGCCGCCGTCGGGCAGCGGTGCAGTCCGCTCGGCATAGTAGTCGTCCGCGAGCCCGGCACCGCGGGCGGTGAGCTGGACGGTGACCAGTGTGTCGTCGTCGTTCGGGGTGAACAGTTTTGCCGGGAACCCGCCGTCGGGCGTCATTCCGGACGAGACCGGCCTGCCGGTGGGGGTGAGGTCCTCGATCCGGTCCAGCCGGAAATTCCGCAGGCCGGCGGCAGAATGGCAGTAGGCCTCGAAATACCAGGTGTTGTCCAGCGAGTAGAGCCGGAGCGGATCCACGTCCCGCTCCGAAAAGGTGTCCTTCTGCGGGGAAAGGTAGACGAGGTGTAGCTGGGATCCGGATTCAATCGCGTCGCGGATGACTTCGAGGTTGGCCGAGTTGCCCGGTCCCACCTCCGGCCCGGACAGGGCAGCCGCCCGGAGCCCTTCCTCCCCCGCAGCCGCCATCAGCTTGAGCGTCACCGAGTCGAGGGCGCTTCCCTCAGCCAGCTCCGGGAGTCCGTTCAGGGTCTCGAGGCCCGTGAGCAGGGCGCACGCCTCGTCCACGGTGAACCGGACGGGCCGGTTCAGCTCCATGGACTGGCTGATGAAAACGTGGCCTTCCTCCCACTGGATGTCCAGAAGCTCGTCCGGGTATCCCTGGGGCAGGCCGGAGCAGATCAGGATCAGCAGATCGCCCTCCAGCTCTTCGCGGGTCACGCCGAACCGGTCGGCGACCTCCTCGATGGGCAGGCCCTGGTTGCGGACCAGGAACGGCACCAGCTGCAGCATGCGCTTAAGCTGGTCCTCCGAGGTGCGCTTGCGCGTCCGCTTCCCGGATCCTGCATGGCTGAATGAATACGACGGTGCCGGGGCGTCGATGAAGGCGGCGGCGTTTGCCAGGCGCCGCTGCACGGCAAGGGACAGCTCCGCGGGGCTCACCACCCGCACGTTCGGCCCGTACGAGGCCAGTTCCTCGCCAAGCACCTCAGCGTCACGGTAGGGTACGGTCAGCCGGTCCCATCCGGCGTCGGCCTCCCGGCCCTTGTCGTCGCCCGGTTCCGCATCTGCCCCCGCATCCACGTCCGCCTCCGGGGCCGGTTCGGCCGCGCGCTTGCGCAGCCCCAGCAGCTTGCCGGCGCGGACGTCCACGACGGCGGCGCTGACCGGAAGCTCCGGAAGGCTGTTCAGCTCGGCGCGCACGTTGAAGCCGGCGGGCGGCGTGAAGGCCTCCCTGTCCAGAACGGTGACGGACGACGTGAAGCGCGACAGCCGGAAGAAGCGCTTGGCGCCGCGGCCGCGGTCGAACCCGACGAGATACCACTGGCCGAAGCGGCTGCCAAGGCCCCACGGTTCAACGACGCGTTCCTCCTCCCGGCCCGTGCTGCCGGCGAGGTAGTGGAAGCGGACGGCGTGCTGGGCATGCATGGCGGCCACGAGGTCCTCGAACGCCTGGCCGGCAGGCTTGATGCGGGGCTGCACGCCGGCCGGAAGTTCGACGTCGGCCAGGCCGCCCGCCGCCTGCAGCTTGCGGAGGGCGTTGCCCGCCGCCGTGCCCAGGGCAGCCTGCTCCCAAAGCTGCGAGGCCAGCAGCAGGACAGTCCATTCGTCCGGGGTCAGCTCCACATCCGGCAGGCGGTTGGATTCCTTGCCGATCCGGTACCGGGTGGTGCCGGGATCGTCGGAACTCCAACCCAGGTCCGTCACTGTCTCGACGTCGAAGCCGAAGTCGCGAAGGTCGTTCTTGTCGCGTTCGAACATGCGGCCAAACGCGGCGTCGCTGGCCGCGCCGCCGGCATAGATTTTCTCCCGCAGCTCACTGCGCCGCAGGCCGTACCGCGAGTTCAGCAGGGCGATCAGGAGATTCAGCAGGCGTTCAGTACGTTGGGCGGACACCCTCGTTACGTTACTAAAGCCGTTCCGGCAAAAACGCGAAAGCGCGGCAACAATCGGGAAAATCCTTCCGATTGTTACCGCGCTTCCGCAGTTACGCCTTCCGCAGTTACGCGGCGGGTGGGTGGGTGGGCCCACGCCGGCGGAGGGCCCCATCCCGAGCTTGCGAGGGCGGGGGGCCGGTGGGATTAGCGGACGCCCACCAGGTCCACGACGAAGATGAGGGCCTCGTTCGGGCCGATGGCTCCGCCGGCACCGCGGGAGCCGTAGGCCAGCTCGGAGGGGATCTCCAGGCGGCGGCGTCCGCCCACCTTCATGCCGAGCAGACCCTGGTCCCAGCCCTGGATGACCTGGCCGACGCCGACGCGGAAGTCCAGCGGGGCGCCGCGGCCCCAGGACGCGTCGAACTCTTCGCCGGTGGACCAGGCCACGCCGACGTAGTGCGTGGAGACGGTGTCGCCGGCCTTGGCCTCGGGTCCGTCGCCCTCAATGATGTCCGTAATGACGAGATCCGTGGGCACCGGGCCTTCGGGGAAGTCGATTTCCGGCTTTTCGCGGTCAAGCTTGCGCTGGCCAAATGACATGGTTGCTCCTTCTGCTGGTGGAACTTGGTTATTCGCGTTGTTACTTTACGCTTTGGCGTTACTTGGCGCCGAGGATGTCGACGACGAACACGAGGTCTCCCTTGGCGTCGCCCTGGCCCTTATCGCCGTAGGCGAGGTCCTTGGGGACGACGAGCAGGACGCGCGAGCCGACCGTCTTGCCGGTCAGGCCCTGGGTCCAGCCCTTGATGACCTGGTTCAGCGGGAACTCTGCCGTCTGCTTACGGTCAAAGCTGGAATCGAACTTCTTGCCGCTGGCCAGGGCCACGCCCACGTAGTTGACGGTGAGGGTGTCCGTGGCCTTGACGGCGGCGCCCTTGCCCTTGATCAGGTCCTGGGCGATGAGCTTCTTCGGGGCTGCGACGCCCTTGACCGAGATCTCGGGGACGCCGTCCTTCTCGGTGACGGTCGGCAGGCCGGCGGGCGGCGTGACAGTTTCGCCCTCGGGCTTCTCCAGGGCCTTCGGGGCCTCCTTGGCCGAGATGACCTTGATGATCAGGAGCTGGGTCGGCTGCGCGGCAGTGCCTTGGGCTGCTGCCTTGCCCGGGATGGCGAGGGCGAGCTGGGAGCCTACCTTGGCGCCGACGAACGCGTTATAAACGATTGCGCTGCTGGTCTTGAGTTCGTCGTTCAGTTCAAGCGGCTCGGGATCGCGGGGAAAGCTGTCGTCCAGCGTGGAGCCGTCCTTGGCGTTGAGTGCCAGGACCGAAATCTCGGCGACCTGGTTGGCCTTCACCCGGTCGCCGCCGCCCTCGGTGACAACCTTGACAGTGGGTTCGGTGACGTTGAGGGGCTTGGTGAACTCGACGCCCGGGGCTTTCTTGTCCCCCTTGTCCGTCAGCTTGAGCGAGTCGAGTTTGGCGGTCTCACCCGCGGACTGGCTGGTCGGTTCCGGGGCTGCCGGCTCCTGGCCGCCACAGGCGGTCAGGAGAAGCAGCGCGGGAAGAAGGATTGCTAGTAGTCGGCGCACGTAAGAACTTTCGTCGGGGCAAGATGGATGCCCTGCCGGCGGCGGTGCTGCACACGGCAAGGCAGTCAGGGCCGCAGAACGGCCTCTTCCAGAGTAACGCGGAAAGCTGGGTATCAGCCCATAGAGTCCAGAAGGGCATCAACCCGCTCGTCCACGTTGCGGAACGGGTCCTTGCACAGAATGGTCTGATGGGCACGGTCGTTGAGCTTCAGATGGACCCAGTCCACCGTGTAGTCACGGCCCAGTTCCTGCGCTTTGCGGACGAAGTCGCCGCGCAGCTTGGCCCGGGTGGTCTGCGGCGGGGCGTCCACGGCGTCCTTGATGGCCGTCTCCTCGGTGACCCGGCGGACGGCCCCGCGGGACTGGAGCAGGTAGTACAGGCCGCGGGAGCGGGAGATGTCGTGGTAGGTGAGGTCCAGCTGCGCGATCCGGGGGGCGTCCAGGCCCAGGCCGTGGCGCCTGCGGTAGCTGTCCATCAGCTTCTTCTTGATGGCCCAGTCGATTTCGGTGTCGATAGTGCTGGAATCGCCGCTCTCGATGGCACGCAGCGTCCGCCCCCACAGGTCCAGAATCAGCGGGACGTGCGGGTTGTGGGCCCCGTTTTCCTCGACGAACGCGGTGACCTTGGTCAGGTACTCCTGCTGGATCTCCAGCGCAGTGAGCTGGCGGCCGTTGGCGAGCCGGACCAGCGCGCGGCCGCTCAGGTCGTGGGAGATCTCCCGGATGCTGCGGATGGGGTTCTCCATCCGCATGTCCCGCATGATCACGCCGGCTTCAATCATCCGCAGGATCAGGTCGACGGTGCCCACCTTGAGCAGCGCCGTGGTCTCGGACATGTTGGAGTCGCCGACGATCACGTGCAGCCGGCGGTAGAACTCGGCGTCGGCATGCGGCTCATCGCGGGTGTTGATGATCGGCCGGGAACGCGTGGTTGCCGAGGACACGCCCTCCCAGATGTGGTCCGCCCGCTGCGAGAACGCGTAGGTGGCCCCGTGCGGCGTTTTCAGGATCTTGCCCGCACCGGCGATGAGCTGGCGCGTGACGAGGAACGGGATGAGGATCTCGGCCAGCCGGGTGAACTCGCCGCGGCGTGGAATGAGGTAGTTCTCGTGGCTGCCGTAGGAGTTTCCGGCGGAGTCGGTGTTGTTCTTGAACAGGTAGACAGTTCCGTTGAAGCCCTCGGCCGCGAGCCTGGACTGGGCCTCGTCCACGAGGTCGTCCAGGATGAGCTCCCCGGCGCGGTCGTGGGCGATCAGCTGGGCGAGGTCGTCGCATTCCGCGGTGGCGTACTCAGGGTGGGAGCCCACGTCGAGGTACAGGCGGGACCCGTTGGTGAGGAACACGTTGGAGGACCGGCCCCAGCTGACCACCTTGCGGAACAGGTAGCGGGCCACTTCCTCCGGGGCCAGGGGCCGGGAGTCCGGGCTCGAATAGGAAATCCCGAATTCGGTTTCAATACCGAAGATCCTCTTGTCCATGTCAGCTCTCCTCAGCCAGCAGTTCCACAACGTCCTGGTCGGACAATCTGCGGAAAGCCCTCCGCGTCCCCCTGTTGCTTTCCGAACTGCGGTCCAGCACCGCCACTTCCAAGGCCTTGGCCGGCAGGTCAGGTGCCTCGTTGTCTGTCACCAGTCCCTTGACGGCGAGTCGGATCGCCGCCGCGAACGACAGGTCGCGCTGCCAGCCGCCCTCGATCGAACCGGACACCTTGTCGGCCTGGCCGCCCATCACAATGAAGTTGTGCTCGTCCGCGATCGAGCCGTCAAAGGTCAGGCGGTACAGGTGGTCGAGGTCCTGGCTGGCACCCACCTCCGCTACAGCGAGTTCCACCTCGAAAGGCTTCTGTTCCGCGGTGAAGACGGCACCCAGGCTCTGGGCATAGACACTCGCCAGTCCCCTGGCGGTGACGTCCTCGCGGTCGTAGGAATAGCCGCGGACGTCGGCGTAACGCACGCCGGCCTGGCGGAGGCTCTCAAACTCGTTGTACTTTCCGACGGCGGCGAAGGCGATCTTGTCGTAGATCTCGCCGATCTTGTGCAGCGACGGTGACGGGTTCTCCGCCACCAGCGCGATTCCGTCCTCGCAGCTGATCACGATCACTGACCGGCCGCGGGCGATGCCTTTCCGTGCGAAGTCCGCACGGTCCTTCATCAGCTGCTCGGGAGAGACATAGAACTGCTGTGTCATATCAGGCCTCCCTCCGGGCAGCTGCCCTGGACTCGATGATGTTTCCGGCCATGGCTGCGAGTTCCCGCTCGGACACCCGCCGGGCTCCTGCCCGGTTGACGGCATAGACCACTGGCCAAAGCTGCCGCACGGGGTCGGGACCGCCGGTGGCGGAGTCGTCGTCGGCTGCGTCGTAGAGGGATTCGACGGCCACGGCGATGGCTTCCTCCTCGGGCAGGTTGGGCCGCCAAAGCTTCTTCAGTGCGCCGCGGGCGAACATTGACCCGGAGCCCACGGCATGGTGCTCCTGTTCCTCATAGCGGCCGCCCGTCACGTCATAGGAGAAGAGCCGGCCCACCCCGGCGGCCGTGTCAAAGCCTGCGAACAGCGGAACCACGGCGAGGCCCTGCAGCGCCATCGGCAGGTTGCCGCGGATCATGGCCCCGAGCCGGTTCGCCTTGCCGTCCAGGCTCAGCAGGGTGCCCTCGATCTTCTCGTAGTGCTCGAGCTCCACCTGGAACAGGCGGGTCAGGTCAATCGCAATGCCTGCCGTGCCCGCGATTCCGAGGACCGAATACTGGTCGGCGGGAAAGACCTTTTCGATGTGCCGGCTGGCGATGATGTTGCCCATGGTCGCGCGGCGGTCGCCAGCCATGACGATGCCGCCGGCGTAGGTCATGGCCACGATGGTGGTGGCGTGGGGCACGGCGGGCGGCTGGCCGGCGGACATGCCCGTCGCGAACGGGGCGTATTGGGGAAGCAGTTCCGGACGGTCGCGTTGGAGATGCTCAGTGAACGACGATGTCGCGTGGGCGGCTACCTTGTTGGCTGTTGTCTCCTGCACTGGTGCACTCCTTCAACGTGATAATTCAGCGGCTGTCCGGTACCTCTTGCCTCCGTGCCCGGTGCGGGTGGTGTGGCTGCCGGTCTACTGGCCGCCCTTTTGCACGAATGCCCGGACGAATTCCTCCGCGTTGGACTCCAGGACGCCGTCGATCTCGTCGAGGAGATCGTCAACACCCTGCGTCGAGGCGGAAGCCTGGCCATCTGCGGGCGCCGGCGGTACGGGGACCTCTTCCTCGACCTCGGTGTCGCGTGGCTGTGGCTGCTGTTGCTCCTGGCCTGCCATGTCCTTCTCCTTTATCCAGTCCCCCGTTCCGGGAGGACATCTTGTATGCCCATATTGCCACGCAAAGGGCCTTTGCGGGGTGCATTATGCCGGTGGCGGAGCCGGTGCCGATCCGAGGAGTTCGGCAAGGAAAGGTCCCGCCTCGCGATGCCTGTCAAACAGCCCTCCGGTCAGCGCCTTCGTGCCGCGCAGCGGCTCCCGGGTGGGGACGCGCTGCAGCCTTCCGTAGCCCGGTACGTCGAAGATCACCGAATCCCAGCTGGCCCCCACGACGTCCTTGCTGAAGCTGCTGACGCAGCGTCCGCGGAAGTAGGCCCGGGTGTCCGACGGCGGTGCGGTCACCGCGGCGGCGATGTCGGCGTCGTCCACTATCCGCTGCATCCGGTTGCGCGAGAGCAGGCGGTAGTACAGACCCTTTTCGGGCCGGAGGTCGGCCCACTGCAGATCCACCAGGCCCAGCCGGGCGTCATCCCACTGGAGCCCGTCGCGCTGGCGGTAGCCCTCCAGGATGGACAGCTTGGCCAGCCATTCGACCGAGGTGGCAGCGGCACCGCGGTCGCTGTCCAGCTGGGTCAGGGTGGTGGCCCACCGCTCCAGCACGGCGTGGGTGTGGCCGTCGCCGTAAACGGCGTCCCCCACCCCGGTGTCCTGCGCCAGCTTGGCGGCTGCCTCGTGGTACATCCACTGCAGGTCCAGGGCAGTCACGCGGCGGCCGTCCAGCAGCCTGACCTTGGTGGTCAGCGTGGTGTCGTGGCTGATGGCCTGCAGGGCGGCAACCGGTTCGTGGACCTCGATCCGCGGTGCGAGGCCCGCCTCGATCAGGCTCAGGACCATGGCGGTGGTTCCGAACTTCAGATAGTTCGACACCTGGCTCAGGTTGGCGTCGCCAATGATGACGTGCAGCCGGCGGTACTTGTCCGCCGTTGCGTGCGGCTCGTCGCGGGTGTTGATGATGGGGCGCCGGATGGTGGTCTCGAGCCCCACTTCCGCCTCGAAGAAGTCGGCCCGCTGGCTGATCTGGTAGCCGGGCCGGGAACTGTCCTGGCTGAGGCCCACCCGCCCCGAGCCGCAGATGACCTGCCGCGAGACGAAGAACGGGGTCAGCCCGCGGACAATGTCGCCGAACGGCACGGACCGCGGCATGAGGTAGTTCTCGTGCGACCCGTAGGACACGGACTTGTTGTCCGTGTTGTTCTTGTAGAGGTTGACGGCGGGCAGTTCCGTGTCGCTGGCCAGCCGGCGGACCGCAGCCAGGCCCACAAGGTCACCGGCCGCGTCCCAGGCCACTGCCGCCGCAGGGTTGGTGACCTCCGGGCTCGAGTACTCGGGGTGGGCGTGGTCCACGTAGAGGCGTGCCCCGTTGCCGAGCACCATGTTCATCAGCAGCGAGCCCGATTCGTCCTCGCCGTCGAGCTCAAGCTCCTCCCGGCCGTAGGCAAGGGCCACCGCCTCGGCATCGAGCACCGGCGGCTGGTCCGTCAGCTGGCTGGGGTGGGCCTGGCCGCGTTCGAGCGTCCAGCCGCGGGCGTCGTGCAGCGGCTCCTCGTCCGTGTAGTCCCAGCGGGTCTCGGCGCCGCCGGCGGCCCGGAGCCGGGTGACCTGGGCGTAGGCCTGGACCACCCGGGCGGACATCATGGTGGCATTGGCGCCCGGTGCTGCCGGCGCGTGGATTCCGTATTCGGTTTCCGACCCCATGACCCGCATGGCGCCGCCGGCCGGCAGGCCACCTCCCAGCGCTGATTCGGAGCCGGCCGTCACAGGTACTGGCCCGTGTTGGGCATGGTCTCGATGGATTTGCCGGGTTCCTGGCCGGCCTTGCCCTGGACGATGGTGCGGATGTACGTGATGCGCTCACCCTTCTTGCCGGAGATGCGTGCCCAGTCGTCCGGGTTGGTGGTGTTGGGCATGTCCTCGTGCTCGCGGAACTCATCGACGACGGCGCGCAGCAGGTGGTCGATGCGCAGGCCCTTCTGTTGTGTGGTCAGGAGGTCCTTGATGGCGTACTTCTTGGCACGGTCCACGACGTTCTGGACCACGGCACCGGAGTTGAAGTCCTTGAAGTAGAGCATCTCGGTGTCGCCGTTGGCGTAGGTGACCTCCAGGAACTCGTTGGACTTCTCTGTCGAGTACATCGACTCCACGGTCCGCTGGACCATGGCATCGACAGTGGCCAGCACATCGCCGTCGTGCTCCACCAGATCATCCTCGTGGAACGGCAGGTCCGGGGTGATGTACTTCCTGAAGATGTCCGCCGCGGCCTCGGCGTCGGGGCGCTGGATCTTGACCTTCACGTCAAGGCGGCCCGGGCGCAGGATGGCGGGGTCGATCATGTCCTCGCGGTTGGAGGCACCGATGACAATCACATTGTCCAGCCGCTCGACGCCGTCGATCTCGCTCAGCAGCTGCGGCACAATCGTGGTTTCCACGTCGGAGGAGATGCCCGTGCCGCGGGTGCGGAAGAGCGAATCCATCTCGTCGAAGAAGACCACCACGGGGCTGCCGTCCGAGGCCTTTTCGCGGGCCCGGGAGAAGATCAGCCGGATGTGGCGTTCGGTTTCGCCGACGTACTTGTCCAGGAGCTCGGGGCCCTTGATGTTGAGGAAGTAGCTCTTCAGGTCGATGTTGCCCGAGCGTTCCGCGGCGCGGGCGGCCAGCGAGTTTGCCACCGCCTTGGCGATGAGGGTCTTGCCGCAGCCCGGAGGGCCATAGAGCAGGATGCCCTTGGGCGCCTTGAGCCCGTGCTCGCGGTACAGGTCCGGGTGCAGGAACGGCAGCTCGACGGCGTCCCGGATCTGCTCGATCTGCGGGCCGAGGCCGCCGATGTCCTCGTAGGTGATGTCCGGGACTTCCTCCAGGACTAGGTTCTCGACCTCGGAGCGCGGGACCTTCTCGAGGGCGTACCCGGTGCGGGAATCGATGGACAGGGCGTCGCCCACGCGCAGCTTCTCGCTCAGCAGCGGGCCGGCGAGCCGGATGACGCGTTCCTCGTCGGCACGGCCCAGCACCAGGGCACGGTCCGGACCGAGCAGTTCCTTGAGCGTGACGAGTTCACCCGCGCGCTCGTACCCCAGGCCGGCCACCACCAGGAGCGCCTCGTTGAGGAGGACCTCCTGGCCGACGGCCAGCTGGTTCAGATTGACCAGGGGGCTGACGCCAACCCGCATTTTGCGCCCGGCGTTGAAGATGTCCACCGATTCCTCGGTGGCTGCCTGGCCGCTGCCGGCGGCCTGACGCCGCGGATTCAGCTGGAGGATGGTGCCGAAGCTGTACGGCGGCTGCCCCTCCTGGTCCAGGGCATTCTTCAGCCGGAGTATTTCGGCCTTGGCAGTTTCCAGCATCGCCACGAGCTTGGTGTTGTTCTGCGTTGCAGCTGCCAGTTGGCGGTCGATATGCCTCAGTTTGTCCCGAAGGATATTGACCTGCCGGTCCGCGACAGACAGTTCGTTGGCGCCAGCCTGTTCAGCCGGCGTTGGCACGGAGTCGTTGTTTGGAGTCTCCATGATCATCAGCCCCTTCCTGCGCTTCTCTTAAGACGATAGCCCCAAGTTGGCTGGTAGAGCCGACGACATCCGAAATACGGACTAGTTTGTGATCTCCGGATCGTCCTTCACGTTGGTGCCGGCGATTGCGTCCCGCGCGGCCCGGCGGAGCTTCTTGTCGGAGACGAGGCGCTCCCCCACGGCGCCGGGGGTCCAGGCGTTGACGTCCTCTTCGTTGAACTCTGTCTTGGAGGGGCGGCGCTTGACGGAGATGCCGGTGACGCCGTCGGCGAGCCGCCGCGTGACCAGGAGGAAGCCGGTGTGGGCCACCATGCGGTGATCGGGGCGCACTGCCAGACCTTCGAGGTGCCAGCCGCGGACCATGGATTCCCACGCGTCCGGTTCGGTGAAGCGGCCGTCGGCACGGATCGCCTCCGCCGTGCGGGAGAGCTGGGTGACGGTAGCGACGTAGTTGATCCACACGCCGCCCGGGGCCAGGACGGTGGCCACGGCGTCGAGGCACTCCCAGGGTGCCAGCATGTCCAGCACCACGCGGTCGATGGAGCCTGGCTCTTCGGTGCGGACCACTTCCTCCTGGAAGTCCCCGAGGGAGATCTGCCACGCCGGGTGCGGGCCGCCGAAGATGGTCTCCACGTTGCCGCGGGCGATGGCGGCGAATTCCTCGCGGCGTTCGAAGGAGTGCAGATACCCCTGGTCCCCCACCGCACGCAGCAGTGAGATGGACAGTGCGCCTGAGCCAACGCCTGCCTCCACCACGCGGGCACCGGGGAAGATGTCGGCCATGGTGATGATCTGGCCGGCGTCCTTGGGGTAGACCACGGCGGCGCCGCGGGGCATCGACAGGACGAAGTCGGACAGCAGCGGGCGGAGCGTCTGGTACTGCTGGCCGACGTTGTTGACCACCACCGAGCCGTCCACCTTGCCGATGATGTCATCGTGGTTGAGGAAGCCGCGGTGCGTGTGGAAGGCTCCGCCGGACTCGAGGCTGATGGTGTTCATGCGCCCGCGCTCGTCCGTCAGCTGGACCCGTTCGCCTTCCCGGAAGGGGCCGCGCCGCCGGGCAGCGCCCACCGGCTGGTCCGCCGTCCCGGCTGCAGTGCCGGAGGATAGGCCCGTGCTGGTTCCGTTGGCGGCAGATTCGCTGCTCATGACTGTGTCCTCGCTCCTGTGAAAGCTGTGTTGGCGTGCACCGTGGCGGTCGGGCAGGGCGCCGTGCACCCGCTGCCGATTTCACGACCGGCACGTAACTCTACCGGTTCCGGCCGTGCCGGCGCGTGTTTTAGCGGGGGGCCTTGCCTGTTATGGCCGTCACCACGGTGGACTGCCGCAGCAATCCGGTCACCAGGCCGTTGTGGTC
Organism: Arthrobacter sp. NPDC058097; assembly: GCF_042884885.1. Taxonomy (NCBI): domain Bacteria; kingdom Bacillati; phylum Actinomycetota; class Actinomycetes; order Micrococcales; family Micrococcaceae; genus Arthrobacter; species Arthrobacter sp. NPDC058097. Next base: position 91,078 of record NZ_JBHVSZ010000014.1, on the reverse strand, counting down.
GACCACTGCGTAGTCGTGTCCTTCGAGCTGCGCCAGGTACTGGAGCAGCTCCTGGCCCTTGGACCATTCCGGCACGTAGGCGCCGGCGCCGAGCGGGTAGGCCACCGCCCCGGCAGGGGTGGTGCCGGCCACGGCGGCGGGCACAGCGGCCAGGGCCGCGGGGTCCACAACGCTGTTGGGCCTGCCGTCGGGAGCGCAAAGCACGACGGCGGTCCGCCCGCCTGCAGACACGTTCAGGACGTCGCTGACGCTACCGGTTTCGGGAAGGCCGACGGCGGGCTCGGCCAGTGCGGCGGCGCTTACCAGATGGAGCCTGCTGCGCAGTCGGCCCTGCTGGATCGACGCTGAGGCGCCCATCCACAGGAAACCGCCGACCAGGATCGTGATGAGCAGCATGCTGGTGTCCGGGACGTCTCCGCTGAGCAGCGGCCGGACAAGGAACCACAGGCCCAGGGCAATGACGATGATCCGGCCGCCCCAACCCGCGGCAACTGTGCCCTTGGCGTGGCTGCCGGTGACCTTCCAGACCGCGGATTCCACCAGGCGGCCGCCGTCCAGCGGCAGCCCGGGCAGGACGTTGAATATACCGATCACGAGGTTCGCCCAGAAGAAGATGTTCAGGAGGGTGTCCGCCACGCCGGACAGTCCGCCCGCGGAGATCACCAGCCACGCCGCCCCGGCGAGCACAAAGTTGGCGGCAGGCCCGGCCATGGCTACCAGCACTGACCGTCCGGGCGTTGCAGTGAAGCTTTCAAACTGGGTGTGTCCGCCCCAGAGGTTGAGCACGATCTTCTCACTGGGCCAGCCGTAGATCTTGGCGGTCAGCGCATGCGCGAGCTCATGGACGAGCACCGACAGCAGGAGCAGCAGCGCGTAGGCGAACGCCACGTAGTACGCCCCGATGCCCAGTGACGGGTTGCCATGCTGCAGCACCGGTCCGTACACAATCACCGTGAAGCCGGCGATTATGAACCAGGAGTAGGCCAGGATGATGGGAATGCCGGCGATCCTGCCGAGCGGGATTCCCTCCCGGCGGCCGTTGGGGGTCTGCACGTTTGGGGTCTGCACGTTTCGGGGCTGCTGACCGGATCCCGCGGGATCAGACACGTTCCGGGCTCCTTAGTTGACGTTCTCGAAGGCTGCCGCCGGTTCGCACGAGCCGAGGCGGAGCCTTACCAGCTCCTCGAGTTCGGCCACCGAGCGGTCCGCGAGGGTGTCCCACGTGGTCCTCCGGGCGTCCTCCGGCAGTGGCACCAGGTGCGGAATAGCCACGGTCACGGCTCCCGATCCCACGGCAGCGGCAACACCCGGTTCAGAGTCCTCCAGCGCCACGCAGTGGTCTACGGTGAGCTCGGGGTCCTGCCGCTTCAGGAGGTCCACAGCCTTGAGGTACGCCTCCGGGTGCGGTTTGCCCTCGGTTACGGTGTCGCCGGTAACGAGGAATTCGAAGTAGGGTCGGGGAAGGCTCGCCACAATCTCGCGGGCCAGCGGTGCCTCTGACATGGTCACAAGGGCACAACGCACGCCGGCGCTGAAAAGTTCATCCAGCAGCTCCCGGGCCCCGGGACGCCACGGCACGTTCTCCCGGACGCGGCTGATCACCTGCGCGGTGAGGGTATCGATGATCTCGCGGATCTCCAGGCGCACGCCGGCGCGCTGGAGGATGCCGGCCGAGTGGACCAGCGATTGCCCCACGAGCTGCATGGCCTGTTCATGCGACCACGTCCCCCCGTAGGCCTCGACAAGGTTGTGTTCGGCCTCGATCCAATACGGTTCTGTGTCAACGATGGTGCCGTCCATGTCCCATAAAACGGCTTTGAGCAAGGGCTGAGTGGCGGCAGATTCCATGCTTTCCACTGTACCGGGCTGCCCGGCGGCGCCCTGCCCTGGGCCCCGGGCGTACGCCGTCGGCGAATATCCGCGCCCCTTACCCGCAGGGGTGACCAGCAGGGATGACCGGGAGGACGACCCGCGGAGATGGGCTTTGTCCGGATCTGCGGCGGTTCGTTCTATGCAACAGCATCGCTTGTGGACGTAGGGTGAAGGGATGAATAGCTTCGAGGGAGACACCAACGAACCGGGCACCGCGCCTGAGACGGAGCAGCTGCTGCAGCCTGTTCCCGAAGGTCAGCGCATTACTGTGATGCTGGCTGCGTTCGAGGGCTGGAATGACGCGGGGGAAGCCGCCAGTGATGCGCTCCGTTACCTCAACAAGCTTTGGGGCGGGAAGAAGGTCGCGTCCATCGACGCCGACGAGTACTACGACTTCCAGTTCACCCGGCCCACCGTCCGCCGCACTGCCTCCGGCGAACGCAAGATCAAGTGGCCGTCCACGCGGATCTACAAGGCCAGCGCCCCCGGCACCAACGTTGACGTGATTTTCATCCAGGGCACCGAACCGTCCTACAAGTGGCGCGCCTATACCGCGGAACTGCTCGTCCATGCCGAGGCACTCCACGTCGACTACGTGGTCCTGGTGGGAGCGCTGCTGGCGGACGTGCCGCACAGCCGCCCCATCCCGGTCAGCACCTCCACCGATGATGGCGCGCTGCGGGAACGGCTTAACCTCGAAGCGTCGCAGTATGAAGGGCCAGTGGGGATCGTGGGCGTACTGTCCGAGGTATCCCTGCTCGCAGGCATTCCCACAGTCTCGCTCTGGGCCGCGGTGCCACACTATGTGGCCCAGGCACCCTCACCCAAGGCACAGCTGGCGCTGCTGCACCGGATTGAGGAGCTGCTCCAGGTTCCGTTGGACACCCACGAGCTGGCCGAAGAGGCCGAGGCGTGGGAGCGCGGCGTCAACGAACTGGCCACCGAAGACCCCGAAATCGCCGCGTATGTGCGGCAGCTGGAGGAGGCGAAGGACACCGCCGACCTGCCCGAGGCCAGCGGCGAATCCATCGCACGCGAGTTTGAGCGCTACCTGAAGCGGCGGGGCAAGGACAAGCCCTAGGACAAGCTCCGCCGTTTCGACGGTTCCCTGCCCGTCAGACGTTGCGGAACGTCGTGCGGGCAGGGAACCGTCGAAACGGGCGTTAGAGTTCGACGCCGAGAAGCGCGTTGACGGCGTCGCGCACCAAAGCCTGGTCTGCTTCCGACGCGCTGTCCGTGTCATCAAGGGCGGCGTTGTCAAGGGCAGCGTCGGCAAAGCGGTCGACGGCGGCAAGGGCTGACGGGGCGTCCAGGTCGTTGGCCAGGGCCTCGCGCATCTGCCTGATCAGTGGCGTAGCGGTTCCGGCCGGCGCGGCGGCCAGCGCCGAACGCCACCGTTCGAGGCGTGCCTTGGCCTGCCCGAAGCCTTCCTCCGTCCAGGACCAGTCGGAGCGGTAGTGGTGCGCCAGGATGGCCAGCCGGATGGCCGCGGGGTCCTCGCCGGCGGCGCGCAGCTTGGAGACCAGGACCAGGTTGCCCTTGGACTTGGACATCTTTTCGCCGTCCAGGCCCACCATGCCGGCGTGCGCGAAGTGTTCCGCCAGGGGGACTCCGGACAGTGAGTAGGCGTGTCCGGCGCCCATTTCGTGGTGCGGGAAGACCAGGTCCGAGCCGCCGCCCTGCACGGTGAAGGGAGCGGGGAGGTACTTCTGGGCAATAACGGTGCACTCGATGTGCCAGCCGGGCCGGCCCTCCCCCAGCTCGCCGCCGGGCCAGCTGGGTTCGCCGTTGCGGGCCACACGCCACAGCAGCGGGTCGAGTGCCTGGCGCTTGCCTGCCCGGCCGGGGTCGCCGCCCCGTTCGGCAAACAGTTCCAGCATCTCGGCTTCCGGCAGTCCGGAGACCGCGCCGAGGGTCCAGGCGTCCACGCCGACGGCGTGCTTGCTGGCAGCTTCGACGTCGTAGTAGACGTCGCCGTCGGGCTCGCCCGGGGTGCCGTTGACGCGGTAGGCCAGTCCCTGGTGCAGGAGCCGTTCAACCGCCGGGACGATCAGCGGCATGGCTTCGACGGCACCCACGTAATGGTCGGGGGCAATGACGTTGAGGGCTTCCATGTCAGTGCGGAAAAGTTCGATCTGGCTTTCGGCCAGTTCACGCCAGTCGACGCCGGTAGCCTCGGCACGTTCCAGCAGCGGGTCATCGACGTCCGTGATGTTCTGGGCGTACGCAACCTTCTGCCCGCCGTCGCGCCAGGCGCGGTTCAAAAGGTCAAAGGCTATGTAGCTGGCAGCGTGACCCATGTGGGTCGCGTCATACGGGGTGATTCCGCAGACATACATCGACTTTTCGCCATCGGCGTTCAGGGTTACGGCGCGGCCTGCGGTTGTGTCAAACAAGCGGAGCGCGGGCATTTCCCCCGGCAGGACAGGCACGGGGCGGGAGATCCAGGACTTCACAGACCAAGCCTAGTGCTAGGCGCTGATGACATTGAAACCGAGCAGCAGGTACAGGGCGAGGCCCAGGAAGATGCGGTACCAAACAAACAACCGGTAGCTGCGGGTTGAGATGAACTTGAGGAACCAGCCGATGATGACGTAGCCGATTGCGAACGCAATCACGGTCGCCAGGGCTGTCTCCCCCAGGCCGAACGGGCCGCTCACGCCGTCCTTGGCCACCACTTTGAAGAGCTGGTACAGGCCGCTGCCGAAAACCGCGGGGATGGCAAGGAGGAAGGAGTAGCGGGCGGCGGCTTCACGCGTGTAGCCCATGAGGAGTCCGGCCGTGATGGTGCCGCCGGAGCGGGAAACGCCCGGAATCAGGGCCATGGCCTGGGCAAAGCCGTAGAGGATGCCGTGCTTATAGGTGAGCCTGGAGAGGTCCCGGTCCTGTTTGCCGACGGCGTCGGCCACGGCGAGGATCAGGCCGAAGACGATCAGCATGGTGGCAACGATCCACAGGCTCCGCAGGACTGATTCGATCTGGTCCTGGAACAGCAGGCCCAGGACGATGATGGGCAGGCTGCCCAGAATTACCAGCCAGCCCATCCGGGCGTCCGGGTCCTGGCGCGATACCCGTCCGGTCAGGGAGCCGAACCAGGCCTTCACGATCCGGACGATGTCCCGCCAGAAGTAGACAATGACGGCGGTCTCCGTGCCGAGCTGCGTGATGGCGGTGAAGGCCGCCCCGGGGTCCGCCGCATTCGGCAGGAAGGAGCCCACAATCCGGAGGTGGGCGCTCGATGAAATCGGTAGGAATTCGGTCAGTCCCTGCACAAGACCCAGCAGGGCCGCTTCAATCCAGTTCACGCTAAGACCCTACGCCATGATGCAGGTGGTTTCCCCGTAAGCTAGCTGCTATGCAGCAGCGTTACATCGGCAACAGCGGGCTCCGCGCCTCCTCCCTCTCCCTGGGCACCATGTCCTGGTCCCGTGAAACGGACGAACAGGATGCCTCGGAGCTGCTGCGCACTTTCGTGGATGCCGGCGGAACGCTCGTGGACACCGCGGCCTCCTATGCGGACGGCCAGGCCGAGGCCATGCTCGGGTCGATGCTGGGCGACGTCGTCTCCCGTACGGAAGTGGTCATCTCCACCAAAGCCGGGGTGTCGCCGTCGGACGGGCGGCAGCGCGTGGACGCATCACGGAATGCCATGCTGTCCGGGCTGGATGCCAGCCTGGCGCGGCTCGGCACCGACTACGTGGACCTCTGGCTCGCCCAGGCGTGGGACCCCAACGTCCCGCTCGAGGAGACGCTGTCCGCCCTCGACTTCGCCGTCCGCAGCGGACGGGCCCGCTACGCGGGAATCGCCAACTACAACGGCTGGCAGACCGCCAAGGCCGCCGCCATCGCTGGATTCCCGCTCGTGGCCAACCAGTCCGAGTACTCACTGCTTCGCCGCAGGCCCGAGACGGAGCTGGTGCCGGCCATCGAGGATGCCGGCCTGGGGCTGATGGCGTGGGCACCGCTGGGCCGCGGCGTCCTCACCGGCAAGTACCGCGGTCATGTGCCCGCCGACTCCAGGGCCGCCGGCACGCGGCTGGCCAATTACGTGGAACCGTACCTTGAGCAGCCCTCGTCGCAGGTGGTCGAGGCTGTTGCCATGGCGGCGCGCGGACTGGGCCGTTCATCGCTGGATGTGGCGCTCAGCTGGCTGCTGTCGCAGCACGGAGTGGCCACCGCCATCGTGGGTGCGCGCACACCGGTCCAGCTCAAGGAAATCCTGGACGCCCAGCTCACGCCGCTGCCGGCGGAAATTGCACGTGCGCTCGAGGATGTCTCCAGCAGCCTGGTCTAGGGCTACTCCTCGACGCTAGGACTACTCCTCGACGATTTCGAGATCCTCGTCGTCGACTTCGCCCTCTTCCTCTTCGTCTTCCTCGTCATCGAAAACCTGGAGCGGCGTCACTTCGTTGTAGGCCTCATAGAGGGCGTCCTCATAGACTTCGAAGGCATCGGCAACTGCAAAGAATGCCGCCTCCACTGAGGGGTCACCATCCCCGCGGCGGGCCGAGGCGGCTGCAAGGTGTTCTTCCAAAGCGGCAGTCAAGGACTGAAGCGCGACACGCGGATCGATGCTCATGCCTTCACGTTAGCGGGAAAAGGACGAAAATGGAGAGCAATGAAGGAACATTTTCTGACCAGCTCGGTCCTGCGGGAACGGGACTATGCACGGCAATACGAGTACCTCGTATTGACCGTCGGTCCTGAGGATTCCCTGCCCGAAGCCCGGCGCCGGCTCGTGGAACATTCCGAGTACGGCAAGTGGGAACTCGAGCGCAGCAGGCTGTACCTGGGCGGCGGCAGGCGCTTCTGGCTTCGCCGCCGGGTCACGCAGGTGCAGCGCACCGTCTAGGCCGCTCCGGCCCTCCGGGCGCGCACCGCGATGGTGCGCGCCCGCTTCATGCTGCCTGCGGTTAGTCTTCGAGCGGGCCCAGCCAGGCATTGGCCACCGTGTTGTGGGCCGACTCGTCGTCGGAAGGATGGAACATGCCGGCCAGGACGTCCCGGTACAGGCGCTCCAGTTCGGAACCGCGGAAGTAGCTGGAGCCGCCGGCGACCCGGATGGCCAGGTCCACCACCGTGCGCGCCGTTTCCGTTGCCCGGACCTTGACGCCCACGAGCCTGGGAAACCACTGGCTGCCGTGGTCCGCCAAACGGTCCACGTCGCCGGCCACCACCGATAGCTGCGGGTAAAGCGCATCCATGGCGAGGGCTGCCTCGGCCACCTTCCACCGGATATCGGGGTCCTGCGCAAGGCTCCGGCCGCCGCTCTTGAATGAAGTCCGGCGCCGGGCGGCCTCCACGGCAAGCACGAGGGCCCGCTCGCCGATGCCCGCATAGACACCGGCCAGCAGCGTCTCGAAGCACGCGAAGATCGCGAAGATCAGCGGATCCGCGTTGGGACCCACCGGAAGCTTTCGGAAGATGCGGCCGGGCGGCACAACTGCACCGTCCAGGATGGTGGTGTTGGACTGGCTGGCGCGCATGCCCAGCGTGTTCCAGTCCTCAAGGATCCGGTAGCCCGCCGTGTCCCGGCCGATGAACCCGTGTACCAGTTCACCTTCACCGTCGCGTGCGGCAAGGTCCTTGCCGAAGATGCCGAGGCGCGTCCAGGCAGGTGAGAGGCTCGTGAAGATCTTGGTGCCCGTGAACGAGTACCCGCCGTCCGGCAGTGGCCTTGCCTCCGTCAGTGAATCGAACAGAACCGAGTCGTTGCCGGCCTCCGAGTTGCCGAACGCGAAGATCTCCCCCGCCGCGGCCTCCTGCAGCACGAAGCCCAGGGACGAATCGCCCCGTTCGCCGAGGACCCGCGCCACCCCTGTCCAGACCAGGTGCATGTTGACGGCCAGCGCGGTGGCGGGAGCCGCCGTCGCCAGCCGCTGCTGGCAGCGGACCGCAGCCTCCAGGCCAAGGCCCGCCCCGCCGTCGGACGCCGGCACGAAAAGCTTGAGGTACCCGGCGGCGGCGAGTTCCTCAAGATCTTCCGTGAAAAAGCGGTTCTGCTGGTCGTACTCCGCAGCCCGGCCGCGGATCCGTTCGAGCAGGCTGTCAGGCAGCAGCTGTTCCGGTTCCACCGCGACCCTCAGTAGTTGGTCAGCAGCGTGTTCAGGACGCGGGCGCCGAACTTCAGGGATTCCGCCGGGACCCGTTCGTCGACTCCGTGGAACATGCCCGTGAAGTCGAGGTCGTCCGGCAGCTGCAGGGGCGCGAAGCCGTAGCCGGTGATGCCGAGCTTGGAGAGTGACTTGTTGTCGGTGCCGCCGGACAGGGTGTACGGGAGAACCTTCGCGCCCGGGTCTTCGGAGTGCAGCGCGTCGATCATCGAGTCGACCAGGTTGCCGGCGAACGGCACCTCCAGGGAAACATCGTTGTGCACGTAGCTGACGTCGACGCCGCTGCCCGCCAGCTCCTTGACGATCTCCAGGACCTGGTCCTGCTGGCCCGGGAGGGTCCGGCAGTCCACGAGGGCCTCGGCGGACTCGGGGATGACGTTGTGCTTGTAGCCGCCGCCCAGCAGCGTCGGGTTGGACGTGTTCTGCAGGGTGGCACCCACGAAGCGGGCCACCGTGCCCAGTTCCTTCAGCAGCAGCTCCGGGTTGTCGGGATCGAATTCGACGCCGGTCAGTTCCGTCACGCCGTCCAGGAACTGGCGCGTGGTGGCGGTCAGCTCGATGGGCCACTGGTACTCACCGATGCGGGTCACGGCGCCGGCGAGGCGGGTGATGGCATTGTCGGTGTTGATCTGCGAGCCGTGGCCCGCGCGGCCGTGCGCCACGAGCCGCAGCCAGGAGATGCCCTTTTCCGCCGTCTGCAGCAGGTAGGCGCGCTGGCCGCCGATGGTCGTCGAAAAGCCGCCCACTTCCGAAATGGCCTCGGTGGCACCCTCGAACAGCTCGGGCCGGTGCTTCACCGCGTACTGGGCGCCGTGCACGCCGCCGGCCTCCTCGTCGGCAAAGAACGCGAAGACGATGTCGCGCTTGGGTTTGCGCCCCGTGCGGGCGAAGTTGCGCAGCACGGACAGGATCATGGCATCCATGTCCTTCATGTCCACCGCGCCGCGGCCCCAGATCAGTCCGTCCTTGAGTTCGCCGCTAAACGGGTCCACGGACCACTGTTCACGGAGGGCGGGCACCACGTCCAGGTGGCCGTGGACCACGAGGGCGCTGGCGGAGGGGTCCTCGCCCGCCATGCGGGTGACCACGCTGGCCCGGCCTGGCTCCGATTCGAAGATTTCCGCGTCCAGCCCCACCTCGCTGATCAGGCCTGCGGTGTATTCGGCCGCCGCGCGTTCGCCGGGACCCGAGCCATCCCCGTAGTTGGATGAATCGATGCGGATGAGCTCCTGGCAGATGGTGACGACTTCATCCTCTGGCCGGATCTGTGTCATTGATCACTCCTTATTGCGGGGGAAACGCGAATTCTTGCGGGTTATGGCGGTTTTCGCCTGCCGGAACACCCGGGTTCAGCCTACCCAGTCGACTCGATTCCATCTTTCCGGAAAGTTCGTGTTAGAGTTTTTCTCGCTGCTTCGGAGAGAAGCGAACCGCTGAAAGGCGGAGTGAGACCTCCGAAATCCACCTGCGCGGGTGGCGGAATGGCAGACGCGCTAGCTTGAGGTGCTAGTCCTCGAAAGGGGGTGGGGGTTCAAGTCCCCCTCCGCGCACAGAGGGAAAACCCCGGGAATCCAATGGATTCCCGGGGTTTTTTCGTTTCTCGCTGAACGGCGGCAATGTGCCCCACGCCTAAACCCGCACCTGGGCCCGGCAGAGCCTCCCCGGGCAGGGCATCGGCGTTGGCTCCGGGAAAAACCGCCGGGAAAACACACTGGAGATGACCAAGAAAGACCGGCGCGTTACCGACTGTTACGCCATGTCCACGCTCTTCCCGGGCGCCGCTGACGGGCGTACAAAGGAACTGGAGGGCAACATTTGTAACCTCCGCCTCACCGCTCTCCGGTGACCCGATGTCCGGGCCGCCCGGAGTCCGGGAGACGGGCTGACAAGGAGGTCGCCGGGTGTCCCATCAAGATCGTCCTGACCCGAAGCAGCGTCCCGTCCACGGGGCTCCCCCGGACGCCGGGCTGCCTACCCGCAACACGGCAACCCGTGGCCGGGCCCGGCGCGGGCGGTATGTCATCGCCGGCGTACTGCTTTCCGCGGCCATCCTGCTCCCGCTCATGCCGCAGACCTACTCCTTTTATGCGCCGACGCTGGGCGGCATGCCGTTCTTCTACTGGTACCAGCTGCTCTGGGTTCCCATGTCCGCCGCCTTGAGCGGCGTGGCGTACTGGCTGGTGAACACGGAGGACCGACGACGGCGGGCAGCAGCCCGCGCGGGTGCTGCCGACCCCGACGGCGATGCCGCGGACGGCCACTCACTGGATGGGGATGAGCGGCCATGAACGGGCGCGAGATCAACTGGATCGCCCTCATCATCGTGGTGCTGCTCTTTGTCGTCGTTGCCGTCATGGGCTTCCTGGCCGCCCGGTGGCGCCGGACGGCAGAGAGCGAGGGACTGCACAGCCTCGACGAATGTTGGCGGACGCGGCTTCGGGACATGGATCACGTGGTTCCTGCTGGGCGGCGACCTCTACACCGCCTACACGTTCGTTGCTGTTCCGGCCGCCATGTGGGCCACGGGTGCCGTCAGCGCTTCTTCGCGGTCCCGTACACAATCGTTCTCTATCCGATCATCTTCATCATCATGAGCCGGCTGTGGTCGGTGTCCCACCGGCACGGCTACGTCACCTCGGCGGACTTCGTGGGCGGACGCTACGGGAGCCGGTGGCTGTCCCTCGCCATCGCCGTCACGGGCATTGTGGCCACCATGCCGTACATCGCCCTTCAGCTCGTGGGCATCAAGGCGGTCCTCACCGTACTTGGCCTGGGCAGGTCCGAGAACGTGCTGCTCACAGACCTGCCGCTCATCCTGGCGTTCGTCGTGCTGGCCGCCTACACCTACACTTCGGGGTTGCGGGCGCCGGCGATGATCGCCGTCGTCAAGGACCTGCTCATCTATCTGGCGGTGATCGTGGCGGTCATCTACCTGCCGATCAAGTTCGGCGGGTGGGACGCGATCTTCGGGGCGGCGAAGACGAAGCTGGACACCGTGAACGAAGCGACGGGGAAGCCCAGCGGGGTGTTCATTCCGTCGAGCGCGAACTACTCGGCCTACTGGACGCTTGCGCTCGGATCGGCCATGGCTCTGTTCATGTACCCGCACTCCATCACCGGCGTGCTCGCGTCCAAGGGCCGCAACACGATCCGGCGCAACGCCGCGATTTTGCCGCTGTACTCCCTGATGCTCGGCTTCCTCGCACTGCTGGGCTTCGTGGCCATTAAGGCAGGCACCAAGCCCATCGACCTGAACGGGTCGGTCAACCCCCAGCTTGTGGTGCCGCAGCTGTTCCTGGACCACTTCCCCGCCTGGTTCGCAGGGGTGGCCCTTGCTGCCATCGCCATCGGGGCGCTGGTGCCGGCAGCGATCATGTCCATTGCGGCAGCGAACATGTTTACCCGCAACGTCTACCGGGACTTCCTCCGGCCCGAAGTCGACCCCAAGACCGAGGCCAAGGTCTCCAAGATTGTCTCGCTCGTGGTGAAGGTGGGCGCGCTGATTTTCGTCATCGCCATGGACCAGTCCGCGGCCATCAACATGCAGCTGCTCGGCGGAATCTGGATTCTGCAGACCTTCCCGGCCGTCGTGGCAGGCCTCTACACGCGGTGGTTTGACCGCTGGGCGCTGCTGGCCGGCTGGGCCGTGGGCATCGCCTTCGGCACCGCCTCGGCGTACAACGTCATCAATCCCGTCACGCACGCACACTTCGGCGGCTCCATTGCTCCCGTCCCCGGGACCGGCTTCACCGTGTATATCGCCGTGTCCGCGTTCGTGCTTAACCTGCTGGTCGCCGTCGTACTCACGCTGGTGCTGCGCGCGCTGAAGGTGCCCCAGGGGGAGGACAAGACGCGGCGGTCTGACTACGGCGCCGATGAAACCGACCCGAAGGTTGCCGAGATTGAGCGGACACAGCGCTTCGTGGAACCGGGAGGGCCGTCACCTGTGGCGTAGCTGAACAGTAGTGACTTTGAAGGTACACGCAATGAACATCGGCGACATCCGCGGGCTTTTCCCCGGGCTCCAGGACACCATCTACCTGAACACTGCCACCATGTGTGTCGGCTGCGCGCCCGCCAGGGAGGCCTACCAACTGGCCCTCGAGCGCTGGTCAGCAGGGCGGTTCGACTGGATGGAAGCAGAGCAGGCCGGGGAGGACGCCCGCGGCATGTTCGCGGCGATCGTCGGTGCCGCAGCCGCAGACATTGCCATCGTCCCCGCCGTCAGCACGGCGGCGGGGATTGTGGCCGCCAATCTGCCGCCCGCCGGAAGCGGGGAGAACGTCGTGGTATCCGGGAACGAATTCGCGTCGAACTACTACCCGTGGCTCCTGCTTCGGGAGCGCGGTTACGACGTGCGGGCTGTCGCCGCGCAAGGGGATGTGGTGCCGGCCGAAGCGCTCAGCCGGGCGGCCGACGGCGGAACCCGGCTGATTGCCGTCAGCGCCGTGCACCCCGTCACCGGATTCCGGGCGGATCTCGCCTCCATCAGCCGAATAGCGGCCGGCTCGGGCGCCTGGTTTTTCGTCGACGCGTGCCAGGCCGCCGGTGCCGTTCCCCTGGACGTGGTGCGCGACGGCGTCGACTTCCTCGCTGCTGCAAGCCACAAGTTTCTGCTCGGCTCGCGGGGCATGGGCTACCTCTACGTCCGCCCCGGGCTGATCGACCGTGTTCACCCCGTTGTGCCGGGCTGGAAGGCTGCCCGGCTGCCGCTGGAAAGCTTCCTTGGTCCGGACATGGACCTGTCACCGACGGCGTCGAAACTGGACGCTTCGCTGGCCTGGTTTCCCGCCCTGGCCGACCAGGCGGCGCTTGCTGTCCTGCACCGGTTCGGTCTCGGCTCGGTCCTCGAACGCAACGCGCGGCTTGCCCTCCATCTGCGGAGCGCGCTGGAGGCGGAGGGCGTCAGCTTCCGCTCCTTCCCCGAACCGCACGGGTCCACCATCATCGCCGTTCCGGTGGACGATCCGGACGCCGTCATGGCCCGGCTGCGCCACGCGAACGTGGTTGTGTCCGTCCGGGCCGGCACGATCCGGCTGGCGGTCCATTTCTACAATCTCGAGGAGGAGCTGGTCCGGGTCGCAGGGCTCATTGCGGGCCGCTGAGGGAGGACTCCCGCGGAAGAAGGTTGCCCAAGGCATTGACGTGTCCCCTGCCTGGGACCATCATTCTGCTAGACGTTTGGGGGGCGCTATGGCAAACGCAATGGAGCCGCGCCGTGAGCACTTATTTTGCTGATGAAACGTTATACCCCGTTCACCTCAGCGTAGATCTGAACGTGAACCGGCATGCAGTACTTTCTGAAACGCCCAAACCCGCTGAACTGCCCGGCCAACACCGACATCGCCGTCGGCCCGGCCGGCCCCCCGGCCTTTCGTGCAACGCGGAGCCTACCGCGCGCAGGCTGGCGGTGCATCGGCCATGATGGGGGCGGTTTTGGGCTGGGTCCTGCAGTTCAGGATCCTTGTCCTGGTAGTTGCTGCGGGCGTCCTCGGGTACGGCTTCACCGCGCTGCCCAGCATGCCGGTTGACGCCTTCCCCGAGTTCGCACCGCCGCAGGTCGAGATACAGACCGAGGCCCTGGGTCTCTCCGCTGCCGAAGTCGAACAGCTCGTCACGTCCCCCATGGAGGCCGACCTGCTGAACGGCGTCGCATGGGTGGAGGCGATCCGTTCGAAGTCGCTTCCCGGCCTGTCCTCCATCCAGCTGGTCTTCCAGCCGGGGACGGACATGTTCCGGGCACGCCAGCTCGTCGCCGAGCGTCTGACGCAGGCGAGGGCGCTTCCCAACGTGTCTGCCGCACCTGTGCTCATGCAGCCGCTGTCCTCCACCAGCCGGGTGATGATGGTCAGGCTCACGTCGAAGGACATGTCGCCCATTGACATGTCCGTGCTGGCGCGGTGGACCATGAAGCCCGCCCTCTTGGCCGTTCCCGGCGTCGCGAACATTTCCATCTGGGGCCAGCGCGACCAGCAGCTGCAGGTGCTCGTGGACCCCAAGCAGCTGGAGGCCAAGGGCGTCACCCTGGACCAGGTCATCAGGACAACCGGCAACTCCGTGTGGGTGTCGCCGCTGAGCTACCTTGAGGCTTCGACGCCGGGCACGGGCGGCTTCCTGGAGACGGGGCACCAGCGGCTGGGAGTCCAGCACGTCCTGCCCATCACCACTCCCGAGGACCTCGGCAAAGTCAGCCTCCAGGGCACCTCCAGCAAACTGCTCCTTGGCGACGTCGCCCAGGTCCAGACGGATCATCAGCCGTTGATCGGTGATGCGCAGCCCGGCCAGGACGCCGAGCTGCTGCTGGTGATTGAGAAGTTCCCGGAAACCAACACCGCGGATGTGACGCGTGGGCTTGACGAGACCCTGCGCGGACTCCAGCCCGGGCTGCCGGGGGTTACCGTCGACACCAGCGTGTACCGGCAGGAGTCGTTTGTCGAACAGGAAATGGGCGGCCTGGGTGTCGCGCTGCTCGTGTCGCTGCTGCTGGTGGCTGTGGCGTTTGGATTGATCTTCCGGTCCTGGCGCAGCGCACTCATCAGCCTGATCAGCATTCCGCTCTCCCTCATTGCGGCGGCCCTGCTGCTGACCCTGCGCGGGACCGGGCTGAACACCATGGTCTTCGCCGGCATGATCCTCGCCCTGAGCGTCATCATCGGGGATGTGGCGGAAGACCTGAACTGTGCCGCCAGGGCATACCGGGCATCCACAGGAACGGACTCTGGGGATTCGAGGGCCGCCCTGCTCGCGGGTGCGCTACGGCCGGTCCGCACGTCGCTGTTCTACGCGCTGCTGATCATGGCGCTGAGCGTGCTCCCCTTGCTTTTCGTGCCCGGCGAGAACGGCGCCATGTTCGCGCCCCTCGTACTCGCCTACCTGCTCGCCCTGGCGGTCGCCATGGTCGTGGGGCTCACCGTGACGGCGGCCCTTGCGTTCTTCCTGCCGCCGGCATCCGCGGGCCCGGGCCGCGAGCGCCAGGTCATGCAGCGCCTCCGCCTCCGTTATGGGCGGACGCTGTCCCGCCGGCCCGGCAGGCCCGCGCTGGTCCTCGCCGCCGCGGCGGTCATGGCGCTGGCAACGCTGGCCCTGGCGCCGCAGCTGGTCCCCAACCACCCGGTGGTGCCGGTGCTGGCAGACAACACGCTGGTGGTCCAGTGGAGTGCCGCCCCGGGCACCTCCGACCAGGAGATGGTGCGGATCACCGATGCCGCCGCCCGCGAGCTGCGCGCCGTGCAGGGCGTCTCCAATGTGGCCGCCGAGGTTGGCCGGGCCGTAACGTCCGACCAGGTGGGCGACATCAGCTCCGGGGAGCTGTGGGTGGGCGTGGCAAAGGATGCCTCGTACTCCAGCACCCTTGAGGACGTACAAAGGGTCGTTGCCGGGTACCCGGGGTTGAGCGCAACGGTCTCCACCTACCCGCAACAGAAAATCGACCAGATCCGGGCCGCTGCTGACTCCGGCTTCGGCGTCAGGGTCTACGGCGTGGACATGGCGACCCTGCGGGCCAAGGCCGAAGAAGTTCGGCAGGTTCTCGCGCACACGGCCGGTGTGGTGAATCCCCGCGTCGATGCCCCCGTCGAGCAGCCCACCGTCCAGGTCAAGGTGGACCTGGCGAAAGCCCAAAAGGCCGGCGTCATCCCGGGCGATGTCCGTCGCGCAGCCGCTGCGCTGCTGCAGGGCATCGAAGTGGGCAACGTGTACGAGCAGCAGAAGGTCTTCTCCGTGGTGGTCAAGGGAACGCCCGCAACCCGGAACAGCCTCACGAGCGTCCGTGAGCTGCTGATTGACACCCCGCAGGGCGGGCACGTCCGTCTTGGCGACGTTGCCGAGGTCAGCATCGTTCCAAACGATGCTGTCATTCTGCATGACGACACCTCCCGCCGCGTGGACGTAATGGCAGACATCCAGGGCCGCGGGCTGGCTGATGTGCAGCAGGATATCGAAAGGGGCCTGCAGCAGATCCAGTTCCCGGTGGCGTACCACGCGGAGATCCTCACCCGGTTCGCGCAGCAGCAATCCGCCTTCCAGTGGCTGTGGCTGCTTGCAGGCGTCGCTGCCTTCGGCATCCTGGTGCTGCTGCAGACAGCGCTGGGCGGTTGGCGGCTGGCAGCCGCCGTCTTCCTCGGCCTGATCGCGTCCCTGTCAGGCGCCGTCATTGCCGCCCTGGCCGACGGCGGAGCCAACTACCTGGCGGCGTTTGTCGCGTTCTCTGCCGTCCTGGGCATCGCAGTCCGCGGCTCCTTGCTGCTCGCCGGCGAGGTCAGGGCCCTCCGGGCCAGCGACAGCGAAGCCGCGGGGCCCGCCCTCGTGGTCCGCGCCGCGCGCGACAGGCTCAAGCCGACCCTCGCAACGGTGGTGACCACCGCCGTCGCCCTTCTCCCGCTCGTTCTCCTGGGCGGTGTGACAGGCACTGAGGTCATCCAGCCGATCGCCATCATCATCTGGGGCGGCCTGCTGACGACCACCCTCTTCGTACTGTTCGTGCTTCCCGCCATCCTGCTTCGCTTCGAACGCAGCCGGGCAGGGACGCGGACGGCAACGACGCAAGCAGAAGTCGCTGAAGCCCGGTCGGGCGCCTGAAAGCCGGAATGCATCATGACAACGACCTCGCCGCGGGTGCGCGGCCTGATGGTTCTTATCGTCCTGGGTCTCCTCACGCCGGCACTGCCGGCCTGCAGCCAGCACCCGACAGAGACTCCGGCCGCCGGCGATGCGGCCGCGAGTCTTGAGGAGGTGCCCGGGACCGACCTGAAGCGGATCACACTCAACGAACACGCCGCCGGGAACATCGGCATCCAGACCTCGACGACGAAACGGGATCCCAAGAGTGGAAAACTTACCGTCCCCTACCTGGCGATCCTCTACGACAGCGAAGGGAAAACCTGGGTCTATACGATTGCCGGTCCGCGGGTTTACGTCCGCCAGTCCATCGCCGTGGAGCGTATTGACGGCGACCTGGCCACCCTCAGCGACGGTCCGGCCCCCGGCACAACTGTGGTCACCCTGGGGGCGGAAGAGCTGTTCGGCGCTGAACTGGACGTAGCGAGTTGACATGCGGTGGCTAGTAGGAATCAGCCTCAGGTTCAGGACGATTGTTGTTGCCCTCGCCTGCGTGGTGATGCTGCTGGGATCCGTCCAGCTCAGTAAGGCATCCCTGGATGTTTTCCCGGAGTTCGCGCCCCCGCAGGTCGAAATCCAGACCGCGTGCCTGGGACTGACCGCCCAGGAGGTGGAGGAACTTGTCTCCGTGCCGATCGAGGCATCCCTTTCCGGCATGCCCGGCCTGGATGAGCTGAGGTCAAAATCCGTGCCACAGCTGTCCTCGATCATCCTGATCTTCAAGCAGGGCACAGACCTGCTCAACGCACGGCAGCAGGTTTCGGAGCGGATGGCCGCCGTGACGGCGGCCCTGCCGACGTGGGCCGCGCCCCCGGTGATGCTGCAGCCGCTGTCTTCGACCAGCCGCGTCATGAAAATCGGGATGACGTCGTCCAAGCGGTCCATGATCGAGATGTCCATGCTGTCCTACTGGACTATCCGGGCCCGGCTGCTGCGGGTACCGGGCGTGGCCAATGTCGCCATCTGGGGTGAACGGCTCCAGATGCTGCAGGTGCAGGTCCAGCCTGAGCGGCTCAAAGCCAAGAACGTCTCGCTCAACCAGGTCATGGAGGTAACGGCCGGGGCGGTGGACGCCGGGCTGCTGCAGTACTCCCCCGGGAAGTTCATCGGCACCGGCGGCTTCGTGGGGAGCCCGAACCAGCGGATGAGCATCCGTCACGTCCAGCCCATCACGAGCCCCGCGGACCTGGCCCGGGTGACCATCCGCGAAGACCACGGCACAGCCCTGCACCTGGGCGATGTGGCGCGGGTGGTCGAGGACCATCAGCCGCTGATCGGTGACGCGGTCATCAACAACGGCCACGGACTGATGCTTATTGTCGAGAAGCTCCCCTGGGGCAACACGCTCGACGTGACCAAGGGCGTTGAGGAGGCCCTGCATGAACTCCAGCCGGGCCTGAGCGGCATCACGTTCGACACCACCATCTTCCGGCCGGCGAGCTTCATCGAGGAGGCCATCTCCAACCTCAGCCTCGCACTCCTGCTGGGCTGCCTGCTGGTGGTCATGATCCTGAGTGCGTTCCTGTTCCAGTGGCGGACCGCACTGATCAGCCTGATCGCCATTCCACTCTCCCTCCTCACCGCCATCATGGTGCTGTACCTCACCGGCGGTTCGGTCAACACGATGATTCTGGCCGGGCTGGTCATTGCGGTGGGGGTGGTTGTCGACGACGCGATCATCGACGTCGAAAACATCATGCGCCGCCTGCGGCAGCACCGCAGCCGCGGCGGTGGCGAGTCGACGGCGTCCGTGGTGTTGAAAGCCTCCCTGGAAATGCGCAGCCCGATCGTTTACGCCACGTTGATCATCGTGGTTGCCGCCTTGCCCATCTTTTTCCTGGACGGGCTCACGGGAGTGTTCTTCAGACCCCTTGCCGTCTCCTACACACTGGCGGTCCTTGCCTCGATGCTCGTGGCGCTTACCGTGACGCCTGCCCTTGCCCTGATCCTGCTGGCCAGGGCAAAGCTGGAACAACTCGACCCGCCGCTGGTCCGGGTGCTCAAACGCGGGTACCACGCGGTCCTGTCCCGCATCATGAACCGGCCGCGCTATGGCTATGCCGGCTTCGGGGCTCTTGCGCTGGTCGGCCTGGCGATCGCCCCGCTGCTCGGGCAGTCGCTGTTCCCCACGTTCAAGGAACGCGACTTCCTGATGCACTGGGTATCGGAACCCGGCACGTCGGCAGCGGAGGAGTACCGCATCGCCCAGCGCGGCTGCGCGGCGTTCCTCAAGGTGCCCGGCGTCCTTAACTGCGGAACGCACATCGGCCAGGCCTTCCAGGCGGACGAAATCGTTGGTGTGAATGCCGGTGAACACTGGATCAGCATCGACCGCCACGCGAACTACGAGCAGACAGTTGCCGCCGTCCAGGAAGTCGTGGACGGCTACCCCGGCCTGCACCGCGACGTGCAGACGTATCTGAAGGAAAGGATTGAAGAGGTCCTGACGGGTGCCAGCGAACCCATCCTGGTCCGGGTTTACGGCGACGACCTCAACGTACTGCGCGAGCAGGCCCAGCGGGTCAAGCAAGTCCTCAGCGACGTGAAGGGGACCGATGATCCCCACATTTCCCTGGAAGTTGACGTCCCGCAGATCACGGTCAAGGTTAACCTTGCCGCGGCGGAGAAGTACGGCCTCAAGCCAGGGGACGTGCGGCGCGCTGCCGCGACGCTGGTGGCCGGTGAAGAGGTGGGCGACGTCTTCCGCGACGGCCGGGCCTACGACGTCCAGGTCTGGAGCACCCCCGAGACGCGGGCAAGCGTCACCACCATCCAGGAGCTGCCCATCGATACGCCAAGCGGGAAACGCGTGCGCCTAGCGGACGTGGCCAACGTCAGCGTCCAGCCCACCCCGAACCTCATCGACCGCACGAACGGTTCACGCAGGGTAGAGGTGGGATCCTTCATCGACGCCGGGGCGGACCTCGGCCGCGTTGTGACGGAGCTGCAGGAACGCCTGGAGTCGCTGGATCTGCCTGCCGGCTACAGCGTCCAGCTCCTGGGCGAATACACGGAGCGGCAGGCTGCCACAGAGAGACTCACGATATTCGCTGTTGCAGCGCTGATCCTGATTCTCGTGCTCCTGCAGGCATCGTTCCGCAGCTGGCGCCTGGCCATCCTGGCCCTCCTGACACTGCCCATCGCTCTCGTGGGAGGGGTCCTGGCCGCATACTTCACCGGCGGGGTCCTGTCGCTTGGCTCGCTCGTTGGGTTCCTGACGGTCATGGGCATCGCAGCACGGAACGGCATCCTGCTCATCAGCCACTGCCAGCACCTGGAAAGGATTGAGGGGGTTCCGTTCAGCGGCTCGCTCGTGCTGCGGGGTGCCGGTGAACGGCTGTCACCAATCCTGATGACTACCCTGGCTACCGGGCTTGCCCTGGTGCCGCTGGTCATCATGGGGGATGTTCCCGGCCATGAGATTGAATACCCGATGGCCGTGGTCATTCTTGGCGGACTCCTGACCTCCACGCTGCTCAACCTGTTCATAGTGCCGTCGCTGTATCTGCGGTTCGCCCAGTCGAGGAAATCCCGGAAGGCGGCAGAACCGGCGCTCGCAGTTCAATAAGCCTCGCAGTTCAATAAGCAGGGTTCAGCAGGAACAGTCCAGTACACGGACTCCTGCGCCTGACCGCCGGGAGCATCACTCAGCCCGTGATCCCGCGGTCAGGTGCAGGTTGCGAATCTCGATGAGCTGGCGGAGATAGCGTGCCAGGAAGAGTTTCTCCGCCAGGCGCCCCAGGGGTCCGAACGGCGCCGCGAAGTCGATCCGGTCCACCATGACGGTTCCGGACGGGTCTGCCCTGAATTCGTGGACGTGGCGAAAGCGAAGGAACGGGCCCCGGACCTGTTCATCGACGAAGTAGTGGGGTGCCTGCATTTCCGTAATCCGGCTCGTCATGCGGATCGGCAGCCCGAAGTGCCAGGCCCGCCAGGTCACCTCCTGCCCCAGCGAGATCAGCCCGGACGTGACGCCTCCAACGGCTTCCTCCCGGGACCGGGCCATCGAGTCCTTGTGCGCGTCGATGCTTCGGGAGAGGTCAAACAGCTCGGTCATGCCGAGGGTTGTCCGCGTGGTGCTTTCGAAGGTGACGGCCATGTTCAGAGTATGCCAGCCCGCGGCCGCTGATAGGCGTAAGCTATCAGGGCTCCGGAAGGCAGCTTCCACCCCAGGACGGGCTGCGGGGGCCAGGTCCGGCGCAACCAGCAAAGCGGACCGGAAAAGGAGCCAGCTTGGACACCCGGAAGCTGAAGTATTTCCTTGCGGTAGTTGACCACGACGGCTTCAACCGCGCGGCCGAGCACCTGCTCATCGCCCAGCCGTCCCTGTCACAGACCATTGCCAGCCTGGAGAAGGAACTGGGTGTGCCGCTGTTCCACCGGATCGGGCGCCGGGCAGTCCTCAGCGAGGCCGGAAAGGAACTCGTAGGCCCCGCCCGGCTGGTGATGCGCGACCTGGACGCCGCCCGGTCCGCCGTGCAGGCACTGCGCGGCCTGCGCAGCGGCCGCCTGGACATCATTACCATGCCCTCCCCGGGCATCGAGCCTCTGACGTCCATGACCGCGGCGTTCACCGGACTGCACCCGGAGGTCCGCCTCAACGTCAGCGCCGCCTTCACGCCGGAGGAGGTCATCGAATCTGTCCGCAGCGGCAGCACCGAGATCGGCCTGGCCGGCTCCTCCAGCCCCATCCGTGTCCCGGGAGTCAACGTCCTGGACCTGGAGCGCCAGCCGCTGATCCTTATCGTCAACCCGCAGGCGGACTCATTCCCGGCTGGAAGCACCATCCAGCGGGAGGACCTGGACGGGCACCGGCTGATCGCCAGCCAGCGCGGATCACTGATGCGCTGGCTCGTGGACGACGCACTGGCCCACGGCGTCAAGGCCGAAATCGTCATCGAGGTCGCACACCGGACCTCGATCCTGCCCCTGGTACTGGCCGGCGTCGGGCACGCCGTCATGCCGTCGTCCTGGGCGCCCACCGCTCACAAGGCCGGCCTTCGCACTCTGCAGATCGAACCCGTCTCCCACCTGGACGTGGCAATCCTGAGCCGGAAGGACGGCCTGACACCTGCCGCCCGAGCCTTCCTCGAGGTCGCCGAACGGCACGTGGCCTACGGGCATGCAGGCACCGACTCATAGGCTGGACCTATCTGCCGAATCGAATCTTGGTCTTGGACGCATTCAACCGGCGTGGCCTCTACTTGAAGAGGAAGGCAGTGTGACCCTGCCAACACACTCAACGAGGAGGAACGCAATGAGCGCCACCCAGACATTCAGCATCGCTTCAATCCCCGCAGACGGCGTCGGCAAGGAAGTCGTTTCGGCCGGCCGCCGCGTCCTGGACGCGCTGGCCGCGAACTCCGACGGCAAATTCGCCTTCGAATGGACCGAATTCCCGTGGGGCTGCGGTTACTTCGAAAAGACCGGCCAGATGATGGACCCCAAGGGCCTGGACACCCTCAAGGACTTCGACGCCATCTACTTCGGCGCCGTCGGCTGGGAAAATGTCCCGGACCACATCAGCCTGTGGGGCCTGCGCCTGAACATCACCCAGAACTTCGACCAGTGGGCCAACATCCGGCCGGTCAAGTTCCTCCCCGGCATCCAGTCCCCGCTCCGCAAGGCCGACAACACCGAGCTCGACTGGGTGGTTGTCCGCGAGAACAGCGAAGGCGAATACGCGGGCCTGGGCGGACGCAACCTCAGCGGCCGCGGCCCGGGCAACGAGGTCGCCCTGCAGACTGCACTGTTCACCGAAAAGGGCTGCGAACGCATCATGCGGTTCGCCTTCGACCTCGCCCGGACCCGCACCGTGAAGAAGGTCTCCTCGGTGACCAAGTCCAACGCACAGCAGTACGGCATGGTCCTTTGGGACGAAACCTTCAAGCGCGTGGCCCTGGACTACCCCGACGTGCAGACCGAAAGCGTCCTGGTGGACGCCATGAGCGCCAAGTTCATCCTCAAGCCCGAGGACCTGTCCGTCGTCGTCGCGTCCAACCTGAACGCCGACATCCTGTCCGACCTCGGCTCGGCCCTGGCGGGCAGCCTCGGCCTGGCCGCGAGCGCCAACCTGAACCCCGAGCGCCGCTTCCCCAGCATGTTCGAACCCGTCCACGGCTCAGCGCCCGACATCGCCGGCCAGGGCATCAGCAACCCCATCGGCGCGATCGCCAGCGCAGCCCTGATGCTTGACCACTTCGGCCTGCACGAGGAGGCGCGCCGCGTTGAAGCAGCCATCGAACAGACCACCGGCTCCGGGCACCTGACCCGCGACGTCGGCGGCGTATCCACCACGGACGACGTCACCGAAGCAATCATCGCGGCGCTGACCCACTCGTTTGCGGCCGTCTAGCGCTGCTCTCGTACAACGTACGACGGCGGCCAGTCGGCCGCTGTCGTTCGCTCCCTAACTTTCTCCAAAGATATTCCACAACGAGGTAGGAATCATGGACCACACCACCACCGCCGGCCAGGCAACGCCGGCCCGCAAGACACCCTGGTACAGGCAGCTGTACTTCTGGGTGCTGACAGCCATTGTGTTCGGCATTTTGCTCGGCTGGCTGGCCCCGGCCGCCGGCATCGCCATGGAACCCATCGGCACCACCTTCGTCAACGCGATGAAGATGCTCATCGGCCCGATCGTGTTCCTGACCATCGTGGGCGGCATCGCCAGCGTCGCCGACCTGAAAAAGGTGGGGATGACCGGCCTGAAGGCACTCACCTACTTCCAGATCGGCACGATCTGCGCCATGGCCTTCGGCCTGGTGGCCATCAACATCTTCCGCCTCGGAGACGGTGTCAACGCCGACGCCAGCACCATCAAGACCTCCGAATCCGCGGCAAAGCTCATCGACGCCGGCCAGCACCAGGAGTGGTGGCAGTTCCTCACGCACATCATTCCCAACAGCATCGCGGCGCCCTTCGTTGAGGGCGACATCCTGCAGATCATATTCATCGCCGTCGTCTTCGGCATCGCCCTGAACGCCATGGGCAAGGTGGGCGCGCCTGTCCTCGACGGTGTGCAGCGCCTCACCGCGGTCATGTTCAAGATCCTGGGCTTCATCATGAAGGCCGCCCCCATCGGCGCCTTCGGAGCGATGGCTTATGCCGTGGGCAAGTTCGGTGTCTCGTCCCTCACCAGCATGGGCGGCCTCATTGCCCTCTTCTACGCCACCTCGATCCTCTTCGTGGTGATCGTGCTCGGCTCGATCATGGCTTTCCTGAAGCTGAACATCTTCACGATGATCCGCCACCTCAAGGAGGAATACATGCTCATCCTGGGCACCTCCACCGCGGAGCCGGCGCTGCCCGGACTGATCAGCAAGCTTGAGCATGCCGGCGTGAAGAAGGAAACCGTGGGCCTCGTTGTCCCCACCGGGTACAGCTTCAACCTCGACGGTGCTGCGATCTACCTCTCCCTGGCCGCGCTCTACATCGCCCAGGCCACCAACACGAACCTCACCATCGGCCAGCAGCTGGGCCTGCTCGCCGTGATGCTGCTGACCTCCAAGGGTGCGGCCGGCGTGGCAGGCGGCGGCTTCATTGCCCTGACGGCCACGCTGACCACGCTCGGCACCATCCCCGCCGCCGGCATCATGCTCATCTTCGGGATCGACAAGTTCATGTCCGAGTGCCGTGCCCTGGTGAATTTCACCGGCAACGCCGTTGCCACGCTCTTCATCGCCTGGTGGGACCGCACCCTGGACGCCGACCGCGCACGCCGGGTCTTCGCCGGGGAAACTGTTGAGCCCATGCCCGCCGAGGATCCCGTCCATGCCGACGGCGTCACCCACATCGACGAGGACCCGACCGAGTACGGCCACCACGCAGCCCGGCCCGAAGATGCGAAACACCGCACGCCGGACACCGCCCATGACCGCAGCCCCGCCTATTCGGAATCCGTCTGACATGCACAACGCCACCGTTCCGGCTCCTGTGCGGGCCCTGATCGCACCCGACAAGTTCAAAGGCAGCCTTACCGCGGCTGAGGTGGCCGCCGCCCTGGCCGCAGGGCTCCGCTCGGCGGCTGACGTGGCCGGCAGGGCCGGCGCGGTGCACTGCGAACTGCTTCCGCTGGCCGACGGCGGGGACGGCAGTGTGGAGGCCGCCGTCACGTCCGGTTTTACCCGCCACAGCGTCACCGTGGCCGGTCCCGCCGGCCGGCCCGTCCGGGCGGACATCGCGTTCGACGGCGCCACAGCGGTGGTCGAGGTGGCCAACACCTGTGGCCTCGCACTCCTGCCGGCCGGCGAGCTGGACCCGCTGAATGCCTCCAGCCGCGGCTTCGGCGAAGCGGTCCTGTTCGCCCTTGGCCTCAAGCCCGCCCGGGTGGTCCTCGCATTGGGCGGCAGTGCCAGCACGGACGGCGGCATGGGCATGCTGTCCGCGCTGGGCTACCGCTTCCGTGACGCTGCCGGACATGAGCTCAACGGCACCGGCGAAGCCCTGGGCCGGATCCGGTCCATCGAGCGGACCACCATTCCGGGGTTGGCCGGCGTCGAGCTCGTCATGGCCAGCGATGTGCACAATCCGCTGCTTGGCCCCCAGGGGGCCCCCGCCGTCTTCGGGCCGCAGAAGGGTGCGGGGCGGGGGGAAATCGCGGTCCTCGAGAACGGGCTGAATCACTTGGTGGGCACGCTGTCGGAGGCCGGCAACCCCGACGCCGGGAGGCTGGCGGAACACGCCGGAGCCGGCAGCGCGGGCGGACTCGGCTTCGCCTGCCTGCTCCTGGGGGCGGTGCAGGTGTCAGGTGCGGACTACTTCCTGGACCTGCTGGACTTCAACACCCGCAAGGACAGCTGCGACGTCGTTATCACCGGCGAGGGCAGCATCGACGAACAGACCCTGGCCGGCAAACTCCCTGCCGCCGTCGCCCGGCGTTCGGGCGGCCGGCCGATCATCGCGGTGGCAGGCAGGTCCCTTCTCCAGAAGGAGCGCTGGGCCGAGATGTCATTGAGCCGGGTCTACACGCTGGCGGAGTACACGGACCGCAACTCTGCCAGGGATCCCGGGCTGTCTACCGCCCTGCTGCGCCGGATCGGTCAGGACATAGCGGCAGGCCTCCTGTAGCAGGCTGCGGTACGAGCAGGGCTCAAAAGGGCAGAAGGCAGAAGGAACAGGAGCCGAAAAGAAAGGCCCCGCACCGGCGGGGCCTTTCTTTGCTGTGCCTACGCGTTCTCGCGGATGCGGTCAGGCTCACGGTCAGCGGTTTCCTCCAGCCGGGCGAGGTAGGCCCACATCCTGCTTTCCTCTGCCTGCACCTGGGGTTCAGGGGTCTCGGCCGGCCTTGCTTCCGGACGTCCCTCGGCCTCCTTCGCCGCTTCCTTCCTGTAATTCCGCCATCCCTCACACGATGAATAGCACATCACCGACCTCCTAACAGTTGGTGTACCTTAATCGTCCTCCCATCGCCGGACAGTGTCGATTGAAGGATGGTGTCGATTGAGGGACAGTGGCGACCGGCAGGAAATTGAGCTGCTCACGCGAGCCGCTGGCGGACGATGTCGCTCACGGCCTTTCCGTCGAATCGGCCGGCCACCCGGGCTGCCACCGGCTTCATGACAGCGCCCATGTGCCGCACCGAAAGCTCTGTGCCGTCCGCCCGCAGACCCTCGATCACCTCGTCCACGATGCTTTCCACCTCGGCGGCGGAGAGCGCCTTCGGGAGGTAAGCCTCAATCACCTCGGCTTCGGCGACTTCCGCTGCTGCCCGTTCCGGTTCCCCGGCCTCGGTGTAGATGCGGGCGGTGTCCCGCCGTTTCGCAGCCTCCTTCTGCAGCAGGGCGGTCACCTGCTCGTCGTCCAGCTCCACCGGCGTCTTGCCGGACTTCTCCCGGGTCTCGATCTCGCCCAGGACGCTGCGCACGGTGCCCAGGGCTACCTTGTTGTGCTCCTTCAGATGTGCAACGACGTCCCCGTGGAGACGTTCCTTCAGCGTGGTCATGATGTCCTTCTCTCGGGATCAGTGTGTACCTCAATCGTGGACCCGGCCGGACTGCACTGCCAGAACCCAGCAAAGTGTTGGTACCCGCACTGTCCGGGCCCCACGGTGCCCCGGATCAGCTTTTTGCCGCGTGTCCTTCTCCGCTGCCGGCCGCTTTCGCACATATGTTCTATGTATGGAAGAGGAACAACCCGGTGAACTTGCGGGGCAGATGTCAATCAATGAGCTCCTTGTCGCGATGGGCGAAGCCCCCGTGGTGAGCATGCTGGATCTGGTGGTTCCCGACGACGCGTCGTCCCTGACGGAGGATCCCCCCACGCTGCCCGGCCTGTGAACCGGGCCCGAAAGGCCACACTCCTGAAGCAAGGCAAGCCCCTGTAGCCTAGATTCCTATGGTTTATGTGCAAGTCCCCGGCCCGTCCCTGCCCGAACAATGGTGGGACCGGGTGGTTGCCGGATTCACCCAGACCGCTGTCCCCGCAGTCACCGTCACCGAGCTCCTGGCCGTGGTGCTCATTGCGGCGGTCCTCTCCGTCCCCCGAGCCACGTGGCGCTACTTCGGCCTGCTCGCCACAGTGACCCACGAACTGGGGCACGCCTTTGCCGCCCTGACCAGCGGACAGCGGCTGGGCGGCATCCGCCTGCAGCTCAACCACGGCGGCACCACCACGTCCTATACCCGGGGACGCGCCGCCGCCGTGTGGTCAGGCTTCTGGGGCTATCCCGTTCCCGGCGTGACCGGTGCCGCGCTCGTGTGGGCCGGATTCAGCGGCTGGGGCCCGGCCGCCATGTCTGCCGGGCTGCTGGTCCTGCTGGCCTCGCTGATCTTCATCCGGAACGCCGCCGGCGTACTCATCCTCCTGGGCGCCGTGGTGGCGGTGGCAGCCATGATCATCAATGTGCCCGCCGCGTTCACCGGCCACGTGGCCATCATCCTGGGCCTCGCCCTCCTGGTTGCCGCCGTCCGGGACCTGTTCAAGCTGACCAATGTCCACGTGCGGCGCCGCGACCAGCTGCGGTCCTCCGACGCCTACGTCCTGTACCGCGCCACCGCCGTGCCGTCCGGCGTCTGGATCGCGCTGTTCTCCCTGGTGGTGGCGGGCTGCTGGGTGATTGCCTGGCTGCCGATGTCGCGGGTCTTTGGGGCGGCAACATAGTCTGGTGCCATGAGTGAGAAGACCAGCACAGTCGAAGCACACAGGGGACGCCATGCAGGGGAACCGCGCAGCAGGGAACTGCATGCCGCGGAGCCCCGCAGCATGGAACAACAAGTCGCGGATCAACAAAGCAAGGGTCAGGACAGCACCGATCAACTTAGTACAAAGGGCGCCTATGTCACGGGCGGCGAGTTCAACCGGGACACCAATTACATCGAGGACCGCATCACCCGGAACGGCACCCCCGGGCCGAACGGTGAGCCAGGCTGGCGGGCGGAGCCGGGACGCTACCGGCTGATCGCCGCGCGGGCTTGCCCGTGGGCCAACCGCACCGTCATCGTCCGCCGTCTCCTGGGTCTCGAGGACGCCATCAGCCTCGGCCAGCCCGGCCCCACCCACGATGCCCGATCCTGGACCTTCGACCTGGACCCGGACGGCAAGGACCCCGTGCTGGGCATCGAGCGCCTGCAGGAAGCCTACTTCCGCCGTTTCCCGGACTACCCCCGCGGCATCACGGTTCCTGCCCTCGTGGACGTCGCCAGCGGCGCGGTGGTGACCAACAACTACCCCCAGATCACGCTGGACTTCTCCACGGAATGGACCGCCTTCCACCGCCCCGGCGCTCCGCAGCTGTACCCGGAGCACCTGCGCGAGGAAATCGACAGCGTCAACAAGCGCGTCTTCACGGAGGTCAACAACGGTGTCTACCGGTGCGGCTTCGCCGGATCACAGGAGGCCTACGATGCTGCGTACAGGCGGCTGTGGGACGCCATGGACTGGCTCGAGGAGCGGCTGACCGCCCAGAGATACCTGGTGGGCGACTCCATCACCGAGGCGGACGTCCGGCTCTTCACCACGCTCGCACGTTTCGATGCCGTCTACCACGGCCACTTCAAGTGCAACCGGAATAAGCTCAGCGAAATGCCGGCGCTGTGGGGATATGCCCGGGACCTGTTCCAGACGCCCGGCTTCGGGGACACCATCGACTTCGTGCAGATCAAACAGCACTACTACATCGTGCACGAGGACATTAATCCCACTCAGATCGTCCCGGCCGGCCCCGAGCTGTCCGGCTGGCTGACGCCACACGGCAGGGAGTCGCTGGGCGGGAGCCCCTTCGGAGAGGGCACTCCGCCGGGACCGGTCAAGGCGGGCGAGGAAGTGGCGGCCGGACATGGGGCCGCTTAGCCCACTCCGCCATGGCTGAAAAAATGATGGCACGCGATCCTTGGCCGCGGAGGACCTGGCGCTCCGTGGCCGCCAGCGTCGCGCGCGCGCTCGCCGCGCCGCGCCTGCAGTTGGCGGCCAAGGCGGGACTCGCAGCGGGCATCGCCTTCTGGATCGCTCCCCTGATGCCCGCTGCCGCCGCACACTACGCCTACTACGCCCCGCTTGGCGCCCTGGTTGCCATGTACGAGAACGTTTCAGGATCCATGCGCCAGGGCCTCCAGACCCTAGTGGGTTTGGGCGCAGGCATAGCCCTGGCCTTTGTGCTGTTCAGTCTGGGTGCCACGCCGGTATCTGTGGGTGCTGTCGTGGCACTCGGTGTCCTGCTGGCGGGGCTGCCGCGCCTGGGCGCGGGCCGCGACTGGATTCCGACGGCGGCCCTGCTGGTGCTGCTGGTCGGCGGACAGAACCCGGATGATTTTTCGTTCGGCTATCTGGTGCAGATGGGCGTCGGAGTCGCCGTCGGCATCGCCGTCAACCTCCTGGTGTTCCCGCCCCTGCACTTCAACGCTGCCGCCCTCAGCCTTGCGGAGCTGCGGCTAACGCTTGCCCGCCAGCTGCAGGACATGGGTGCCGCCATGCATGAAAAATGGCCGCCCGAACACGAGGACTGGTCTCGCCGGTCCGAGGACCTGGCCCGGTCAGCCCGCTCGGTCCGTGCCGCAGTGGAAAAGGCCGACGCCAGCAGGGAGGCCAACCCGCGGCGCCGCTTCCACCCCCGCGACGTGGACAAGGACTACCGCAGCGTCCGCGACCTGGAGCAGATCACCTTCCACATCCAGGACATGACCCAGGTGCTGGCCGACGTCATTTGGAGTGAGGATATGCCCTTCACCATCCCCCTACCGTACAGCGAGCCGCTCGCCGAGGCTCTTTCTGCCGTGGGTGAGGTGCTCCGTTCGGCGGAGGAGGACGACGCCGAGCGGCAGGCCGAGCTGTTCGAGGCGGCCCATGCGGCGGTCGCCTCCCTCGAGGACCGCACCGCCGCGGAAGGTAACGGGGCCGGCGCGCCGAGCGCTGCAGGGTCAATCCTGCTCAGCCTGCACCGCATCCTCCGGGTGGCCAACCCGAACGGCAAGTAGCCCGGCCCGGCATCCTTGCAGAGCTGCAGCACAGCCCGCGGTACAGCAGCAGACGGCTACAGGGCAGCCACCGATCCACTGAAGTGCTTGCGGCCGGACCGCTGGCTCCAGGCCACGTAGTCGGACCGGAGCCAGCCGCCGTCGCCGGACTCCGCCGTCGAAATGTCCAGCGCCACCCGAGCGGGCAGAAAAACCGGAGCCTCGAACCCCACGTCCCAGCGGAAGGCGTCGCCTTTGGCCGCGCCCACGTCCGCCAGCGCCCGCGACGCGAGGTACATGCCGTGGGCGATTGACCGGCGCAGGCCCAGGGCCTTGGCGGAAAGGACACTCAGGTGGATCGGGTTGAAGTCCCCGGACACGGCAGCGTACGCGCGGCCGGTGTCCACGCCAAGCTCCCAAAGCCCGGTGGGATCCGGTGCGGAAAAGCCCTGCGCCGCCGCTGCCGCCGAGGCCTTGTCGATGCCGGGCAGAAACACGCCCTTGGCGAGATAGGTGGACACGCCGCACCAGCATGCGGCGCTGTCACCGGCGGCGCGCACCTCCACCGCAATATCCACCTGGGTTCCGGCGCGGTGCGCCCGGAGCGTCTCCGCCCTGGCCACAATGTCCAGCGGTTCCGTGAACCTGACCGGCCTGCGGTACTCAATCACGTTGCGCAGATGGATCATCCCCAGCAGGGGCAAGGGAAAATCGTCGCGGTTCATGACGCTCATGGCCACAGGGAACGCCAGTGCATGGATGAACCCCGCCGGCAACACGTCGCTTGCGGTCTCCCCCAGCAGGTGCTGGTATGCCGTGAGGTTTTCGACGTCGGCCCGGACGCCCCGGACTTCGTGGCTCACGGCGGGCAGCACGCCGTCAGCATGGGAGCCAAGGATCCTGCGGCGGGCGGCCGTGGCCGCCGCGTTCACGTACAGCTTGGAGAGGGACGGCATCTCCCCCAGGATGAGGGCCTGGGTGCCGGTCATGCCCCCACCAGGTTCTGACCGCAAACCCTCAGCACCTCTCCGGAAACGCCCCCGGCGGAGTCGCCCGCGAAGAAGGAAATGGCCTCGGCAACGTCCTCCGGCCGGCCGCCCTGTTGCAGCGAATTCAGCCGCCGGGCAATCTCCCTGGTGGCGAACGGGATCCTTGCCGTCATCTCCGTCTCGATGAATCCGGGTGCCACGGCATTGATCGAACCGCCGTACTGGGCCAGCAGCGGTGCGGTGGCCCGGACCATGCCCATGACCCCGCCCTTGGATGCCGCATAGTTGGTCTGCCCGCGGTTCCCGGCAATTCCGCTCGTGGAGGCCACCGACACGATGCGCGGCGCTGAACGGAAGTGCTCCGAGGCAAGGAGCGCCTCATTGATGCGGAGCTGGGCAGCAATGTTCACTTCAATCACTGAGCCCCACCGGGACGGGTCCATGTTGACCAGCAGTTTGTCCCGGGTAATGCCGGCGTTGTGGACCACGATGTCGAGCCGTCCGTGGCGGTGCACTGCGTGGTCGATGATTCGCTGCCCGGCGTCGTCGCGCGTGATGTCCAGCTGCAGTGCGGTGCCGCGGATCCCGTTGGCAACCTCCGCCAGGTGGTCCCCGGCCGCGGGAACGTCCACGGTCACTACCGTGGCGCCGTCACGGTGCAGCGTCCGGGCGATGGCCGTGCCAATGCCGCGGGCCGCGCCGGTCACCACAGCGACCTTTCCCGCGAGCGGTGAGTCGGCGTCGTCGGGCAGGCTGCCTTCCGCGGACGTGACGCGGATGAACTGGCCGTCCACGAACGCTGACCGGCCGGAAAGGAAGAAGCGCAGCGCGCCCAGGGCAGAAGGGGCTGTGGGACTGACGTCCTCGGCAAGGAGGATGCCGTTTCCGGTGGCTCCGGCCCGCAGCTCCTTGGCCAGGGACCGCAGCAGCCCGTCCACGCCCTGCCGGGCGGCGGCCGTAGCCGGCCTGCCGCCGGGCACGCGTGATACGGTCACCACCCGTCCGCCGGGGGCAAGGTCGCGCAGTGACGCAGCCGCCGCCAGGACCGGGTCCTCCAGGTCGCCGGGGGTTTCGACGGCGTCGAGCACCAGCACGATGCCGCCGAGCCTTTCCTTGGCCACGGCGTGGCGGCGGACATCGAGTCCCCACGAAAGCAGCGCCGTGGCGATCCCGTCAGCACCGGGGCCGGAGCCGCCAACCAGGACCGGCCCGTCGATCAGGGGCCGGCCCGGCCGGTGGCGCCGCAGTTCGGCCGGCTGCGGAAGGCCGAGCTTCCGGGCCAGATCCCGTCCCAGGCCGCGGTTCACCAGCCGTGCGTAGGTGTCAGTCATGGATATCCCCCGGGGTGTCGCCTTCCGTGTACGCCTCCAGCAGCGCGACGACGCCCTGCCCGCCCGCGGCGCAGACGGACACGAGTCCCAGGGCGGGGCGTCCTCCGGCATTGCCCTTCTCATGCAGCATCTTGGCAAGCGTGGCCACGATGCGTCCGCCCGTGGCGGCGAACGGGTGCCCGGCTGCAAGCGATGATCCGTTGACGTTGAGCCTGGACCGGTCGACCTTTCCGAAGGCACCGTCCAGCCCGAGGCGCTCGCGGCCGAACTTTTCGTCCTCCCAGGCGGCGAGCGTGCTCAGCACCGTCCCGGCGAAGGCTTCGTGGATCTCGAAGAAGTCGATGTCGTCCAGGGTGAGGCCGTTGCGCGCCAGCAGGCGCGGGACGGCGAACACCGGTGCCATCAGGAGCCCGTCCTTGCCGTGGACGAAATCGACGGCGGCCGCCTCGCCATCGAGGACGGTGGCGAGCTTGGGCAGGTCATGCCCGTCCGCCCACTCCTCCGAAGCGAGCAGCACCGTTGAGGCGCCGTCCGTGAGCGGCGTGGAGTTCCCTGCCGTCATGGTGGCTTCCGAGCCAAGGCTCCTGCCGAACACGGGCTTGAGCGACGCCAGCTTTTCGGCGCTGGTATCGGCCCTGAGGTTGGAGTCGCGGGTGAGCCCGCGGTACGGCGTGAGGAGATCGTCGAAGAACCCGGCATCATAGGCGGCGGCGAGGTTCCGGTGGCTGTTGAGGGCGAGCTCGTCCTGTGCTTCGCGGGAGATGTTCCACTGCGCCGTGGTCAGGGCCTGGTGCTCACCCATCGACAGGCCGGTCCTGGGCTCTCCGGTGTTCGGCGCGTCCGGGGCGAGGTCCTTGGGGCGCAGACGGGCGAGGATCTGAAGCCGCTGCGGGAGCGTCCTGGCACGGCTGAGGTCCAGCAGCACCTCGCGAAGGCCCTCGCTGACGGCAATGGGCGCATCCGAGGCGGAGTCCACACCACCCGCGATGGCGGAGTCCAGCTGGCCGAGCCTGATCTTGTTGGCCAGGCCCAGCACTGTTTCCAGGCCGGTGGCACAGGCCTGCTGCAGGTCGTAGGCAGGAGTTTCCGGCGACAGCGCCGATCCCAGGACCGCCTCGCGCGTCAGGTTGAAGTCCCGGGAGTGCTTGAGGACGGCGCCCGCGGCCACTTCGCCGATTCGCTCCTCCTGCAGGCCGAAGCGGGCGATCAGGCCGTCGAGTGCTGCCGTGAGCATGTCCTGGTTGGACGACTTGGTGTACGCGCCGCCTGTCCGGGCGAACGGGATCCTGTTGCCGCCCACCACCACGGCTTTCCGCACGGCTTGGGGCTGACGATCCACGGGCATGTGCTATCTCCTTTGATCCGGCTGGTTATCGATACCCAGCGTACCTGATACGCTGGGTATCGTGAACCAGTCCCCTCCGTCTCCTCGCGCCGGCACCCCCTCGGAAGCGGTGGATGGCCGCGCCTCCCGCTGGCAGGGGCACCGGGAGGAACGCAGGCGCGAACTCATCAAGGCGGCCCGGCGGGCCGTGCACGCGCTCGGCAGCGATGCTTCGATGGAGGACATCGCCGCCGCGGCCGGCACGTCGAAGTCTGTGTTCTACCGGTACTTCGGGGACAAGGCCGGACTGCAGCAGGCCGTGGGGGAAGTGGTGCTGGGACAGATGCAGCAGCGCATCAAGGAGGCGGTACAAAGCGCGCAGACGCCGCGCGAGGGTCTGTTCGCCATGGTCTCGGCCTACCTGCAGATGGCTGAAACCAGCCCCAACGTCTACACGTTTGTGACCCGGTACTCCGCCGGGGAATCCGACGGCGGCCCCACCTCGATCACGACGGCCGGCGCCCTGGGCCATTTTTTCGACGCCATCGCGGACATGATCGCCACGCCGATGCGGTCCCATCTCGGCGAGGGCAGGGAATCCATCATCGGCTACTGGCCCAACGCCGCCATCGGTCTGGTCCGCAACGCCGGCGAACAGTGGCTGGCCAGCCCGGACTCCCCCGCCAAGCCGGACCAGGAAAGCATGGCACGCCAGATCACCGACTGGCTGTGCGTCGGCATCGCGCCGGAACTCACGGACATTCAATAGCACGGAACCTGTCAATACCAACGAAGGAAGCGACATGACTGAAGTAGCTGACCGCCCTGCGGGCACAACCACCCACGCAGCTGCAACCGGGACGGCGGGTCCGTCGCCCGCCGTCGACGTCGCGGCCCTGGGTGAGCTGCTCCTGGGAAAGTGGGCCGGCGTCCGCCGGCAGGCGCGTGACCTGGCGGCGCGCGGTGAGCTCCACAAAACGGAGGGGCTGACGCACACGGAACACCGGGCGCGCACCTTCGGGCAGCTGAAGCACCTGGTGGACAGCGGCGCCGTCCACCGCGCCTTCCCTGCCAGATTCGGCGGGTCGGACGACCACGGCGGCAACATCGCCGGCTTCGAGGAACTGGTCACCGCAGACCCGTCCCTGCAGATCAAGGCCGGTGTGCAGTGGGGCCTGTTCGGCTCTGCCGTGATGCACCTCGGCACGGAAGAACACCACGAGAAGTGGCTGCCGGGCATCATGAACCTCGACATCCCGGGCTGCTTCGCCATGACCGAAACCGGACACGGCTCGGACGTCGCCAGCATCGCCACCACGGCAACCTATGACCCGGACACGCAGGAGTTCGTAATCCACACCCCGTTCCGCGCCGCGTGGAAGGACTATATCGGCAATGCCGCCATCGACGGCCTCGGCGCCGTGGTGTTCGCCCAGCTGGTGACACGCGGGGTCAGCCACGGAGTGCATGCGTTCTACGTGGACCTGCGCGACCCTGACACCAAGGCGTTCCTGCCGGGGATAGGCGGCGAGGACGACGGCGTGAAGGGCGGCCTCAACGGCATCGACAACGGCCGGCTGCACTTCGACCACGTCCGCATCCCCCGCACCAACCTGCTCAACCGCTACGGCAACGTCGATGCCGACGGTACTTACACCTCGCCCATCGCCAGCCCCGGACGCCGCTTCTTCACCATGCTGGGCACGCTGGTGCAGGGCCGTGTGAGCCTGGACGGCGCCGCCGTCGCAGCGTCCAAGATTGCACTGAAGACGGCCATCACCTACGCCACCGAACGGCGGCAGTTCAACGCCTCGTCCCCCGTCGAGGAAGAGGTGCTGCTGGACTACCAGCGGCACCAGCGCCGGCTCTTCACCCGGCTGGCCACCACATACGCCGCGGGCTTTGCCCACGAGCAGCTGCTGGAAAAGCTGGACGACGTCTTCTCCGGCGCGCACGATACCGACGAGGACCGCCAGGACCTGGAAACCCTGGCTGCGGCGCTGAAACCGCTGAGCACCTGGCATGCACTGGATACCCTGCAGGAA
Source organism: Arthrobacter sp. NPDC058097 (assembly GCF_042884885.1). Classification (NCBI taxonomy): domain Bacteria; kingdom Bacillati; phylum Actinomycetota; class Actinomycetes; order Micrococcales; family Micrococcaceae; genus Arthrobacter; species Arthrobacter sp. NPDC058097. The sequence continues at coordinate 55,397 of NZ_JBHVSZ010000014.1, read as the reverse complement.
TGCCGCGAGGCCTGCGGCGGTGCAGGGTTCCTGATCGAAAACCGCTTCGCCTCGCTGCGCGCCGACCTCGATGTCTATGTCACCTTCGAAGGTGACAACACCGTGCTGCTGCAGCTGGTGGCCAAGCGGCTGCTGGCCGATTACGCCAAGGAATTCCGCAGCGCGACGTTCGGTGTGCTGGCACGGTATGTGGTCAACCAGGCCGCGGGGACCGCCGTCCACCGCACCGGCCTGCGCCAGGTGGCGCAGTTCATGGCCGACAGCGGCTCAGTCCAGAAGGCCGCGATTGCCCTTCGCGACGAGGAAAGCCAGCGCGCACTGCTCACCGACCGCGTTCAGACGATGGTTGCCGAAGCCGCCTCCGCCCTCAGGGGCGCCGGCCGGCTGCCGCAGCGCGAAGCGTCCGCCCTGTTCAACCAGCACCAGGACGAGCTCATCGACGCCGCCCGGGCGCACGCCGAACTCCTGCAGTGGGAGGCCTTCACCGAGGCGCTGGGCAAGGTCACCGACCCGGGCACCAAGGCCGTGCTGACCTGGCTTCGGGACTTGTTCGGGCTGTCCCTGATCGAGAACAACCTCTCGTGGTACCTGATGAACGGACGGCTCTCGATGCAGCGGGCACGGACAGTGGGAGGCTACATCAACCGGCTCCTGGTCAAGCTGCGCCCGCATGCGCTGGACCTCGTGGACGCCTTCGGCTACGGCCCGGCCCACCTCCGCGCCGCCATCGCCACCGGTGCCGAAAAGGTCCGCCAGGACGAGGCACGCGATTACTACCGGGTGCAGCGCGCCAGCGGCACAGCGCCGGTGCCGGAGAAGTCACTCCCCAACCGCTCCCTAACCTCGCACGCTCGGCCAGGGGGCCCTGCGGTCGCCGCCCCCAGCAACCGCTGAACAGCACAGCGCCCGACGGCGGTGCCTCCGAAAGGGGGCACCGCCGTCGGGCGTTTAGTGGTTTTCTGTCAGCTGGCGCTAGCTGAGGACGGAACGGTAGACGTCGAGTGTGGTCTGGGTGATCGACTCCCAGGAGAAGTGTTCCTCGGCGCGCTTGCGGCCGGCCTGGCCCATGGCGCGGGCACGCTCGGGGTCCGACACTACTTCGGTCAGGGCCGCGGCGAACTCGCTGACGAACTTCTCCGGGTCCAGCGGCGTGCCGGTTCCGTCGGTCACCTGTTCAAGCTCCACCAGCAGGCCGGTCTCGCCGTGGTTGACCACCTCGGGGATGCCGCCGGTTGCGCTGGCCACCACGGCTGCGCCGCAGGCCATCGCCTCGAGGTTCACGATGCCGAGCGGCTCGTAGATGGAGGGGCAGGCGAAGGCGGTGGCGTGGCTCAGGACCTGGATGAGCTCGTTGCGGGGCAGCATGCGCTCGATCAGCACCACGCCGCTGCGCTGGCTCTGCAGCTCCTCGATCAGCTGCGCGGTCTCGGCTGCCAGCTCCGGGGTATCCGCTGCGCCGAGGCAAAGGACCAGCTGCACGTCCGCCGGGAGCTTGGCGGCCGCCCGCAGCAGGTACGGGACACCCTTCTGCCGGGTGTTGCGGCCAACGAACACCACGCTGGGGCGGGAGGGGTCGATGCCCAGGGTGCGGATGACGTCGTCGTTCTCGTCGCGGTTCCACAGGCTGACGTCGATGCCGTTGTGCACCACCTTGACCTTGGCCGGGTCGACCTCCGGGTAGCTGCGCAGGATGTCCTGGCGCATGCCCTCGGACACGGCGATGATCGCGGCCGCAGCCTCGTACGCGGTCTTCTCCACCCATGAGGAGAGGGCATAGCCGCCGCCCAGCTGCTCTGCCTTCCACGGCCGCAGCGGTTCCAGGCTGTGGGCGCTGAGGACGTGCGGGATGCCGTGCAGCAGGGACGCCAGGTGGCCGGCCATGTTGGCGTACCACGTGTGCGAATGCACCAGATCCGCGCCGGCAACGTCAGGGACGATGCGCAGGTCCACGCCCAGGGTCTGCACGGCGGCGTTCGCTGCCCCCAGGTCCTCAGGCACCGAGTAGGAGGTCACGGCCGCGCCATGGTAGTCGGCATCGCGGGGCGCACCAAAGGCACGCACCTGCAGGTCGACATGCTTGGCCAGCACCCGGCTCAGCTCGGCAACGTGGACGCCCGCGCCGCCATAGATTTCCGGCGGGAATTCTTTAGTCACAATGTCTATTCGCACGTTACCCAAGGTAGTCGTTACGGTTGAACTGTTCTAGTGTGAAGAAAGTCCGGACAAACCGGATTTTTTGGGGAGATACGAAGGCGTACAGGAGCGATCATGCCGTCAACAAAGAAAGTCCTCGCCATTGTCCTCGCAGGGGGCGAGGGAAACCGACTGATGCCGCTGACGGCAGACAGGGCCAAACCTGCCGTGCCCTTTGCCGGCAGCTACCGGCTCATCGATTTCGCGCTGTCCAACCTCGTCAACTCCCGGTACCTGCAGATCGTGGTGCTGACGCAATACAAGTCCCACAGCCTTGACCGCCACATTTCTGAGACGTGGCGGATGTCCACGCAGCTCGGCAACTATGTTGCCTCCGTTCCGGCCCAGCAGCGCGTGGGCAAGAGCTGGTTCCTGGGCAGCGCCAACGCCATCTACCAGTCCCTGAACCTGATCCACGATGCCAACCCGGACATCGTCGTCGTGGTGGGCGCGGACCACGTGTACCGCATGGACTTCTCCCAGATGGTCGAACAGCATGTCAAGAGCGGTGCCAAGGCTACCGTGGCGGCAGTCCGCCAGCCGCTGAACATGGCCAACCAGTTCGGCGTCATCGAGGTGGACCCGGAGGACTCCCAGAAGATCGCGGCATTCGTGGAGAAGCCCGCCTCTACCCCCGGGCTGGCCGCAGATCCCACCCAGTTCCTCGCGTCCATGGGCAACTACGTCTTCGACGCCGACGCCCTGGTGGATGCCCTCCACGTCGACGCCGAACGGCTGGACACCAAGCACGACATGGGCGGGGACATCATTCCCTATTTCGTCAACCAGGGTCAGGCCGGCGTTTACGACTTCACCCTCAACGACATCCCCGGCTCCACCGAACGCGACCGGACATATTGGCGTGACGTCGGTACCATTGACTCCTTCTACGACGCCCACATGGACCTGATCTCGCCGCTGCCGGTGTTCAACCTGTACAACTCCGAGTGGCCCATCTACACCCGCCAGAGCATTTCCCCGCCCGCCAAGTTCGTCCGCGGCGACAACAACACCGTGGGAACGGCCCTTGACTCAATCGTGGCCAGCGGCGTGGTCATCTCCGGCGGCATCGTGGAAGGTTCTGTGCTGTCCAACGACGTCTACGTGGGCTCTGCCAGCCGCGTCATCGACTCGGTGCTTATGGACAACGTGACGATCGGCAAGGGCGCAGTGGTGCGCCGGGCCATCATCGACAAGAACGTCAAGGTCCCCGCAGGAGCGGCCATCGGCCTGGACCCGGAGCTCGACCGCGCCCGCGGCTTCAAGGTGACGGACTCGGGCATCACGGTGCTCTCCAAGCACCAGACCGTGCCGGAACCGGACGAAGCCGAGCGCGCGCTGTCCGCGGCGAACCTGCACCTGGTTCCGGACGCCGTAAAGGCCGCCACCGAGAACTGGCCCGAGATCCGCAGCTCTGCCGAGCACGTGGGCAAGGTCCACTCCGCGTCCGTCGGCGTCGATTCCCCGCCGCAGCAGGCTGTCCGTTCCTAATCCCCTGTTCAAGCGATTTCCTTGAGGCAGGTCTGACCCTCCACAGGCTGTAAAATCAGATCAATGAGCTCCGCCGATCTGACGCCTGAAGAGATTCAGGCCTGCCTCAAGGTTTTGAACACCATCCACGTCTACGACGAGGAGCACCCCGACTACGTCTCGGTGCGGCGCGCCACGGGCAAGATGTTCAAGGCCGTCAAGCGGCACCGCCGCGTCACCAAGCGCGACATGATCGCGGAAGCGGACCGCGCCGTGCTGGCCCAGACAGCCACCGCCGCGCCCGACCGGATTGACGACGAGACGCGCGGCAACAAGCTCGCCCCCTCCGCCACCGGGAAGATCGCCGGGAACCTCATCAGGTCCCGGCCCTGCTACATCTGCAAGCAGCACTACACCCAGGTGGATGCCTTCTACCACCAGCTGTGCCCCGAGTGCGCGGCGTTCAGCCATACCAAGCGCGATGCCCGCACCGACCTCACCGGCCGGCGCGCCCTGCTCACCGGCGGCCGCGCCAAGATCGGCATGTACATCGCCCTGCGCCTGCTGCGAGACGGCGCGCACACCACCATCACCACGCGCTTCCCCAAAGATGCCGCGCGACGCTTCGCCGCCATGGAGGACAGCGGGGACTGGCTGCACCGGCTGAAGATCGTGGGCATCGACCTCCGCGACCCGTCGCAGGTCATGGCCCTGACCGATGACCTCAATGCCGCCGGGCCGCTGGACATCATCATCAACAACGCCGCCCAGACGGTGCGCCGCTCCGGCAACGCCTACAAGCCGCTGGTCGACGCCGAGGACGAGCCGCTCCCCGCAGCCCTGGAGGCAGCGAATGGGGGCCCGGAACTGGTCACCTTCGGCCACGCGCACGACAAGCACCCGCTCGCGATTGCCAGCAGCGTCACCGAACACCCGGTCCTGGCCGGCGACGCCGTCACGTCGCTTGCCCTGTCCACCGGTTCGGCGTCCCTGGAGCGGATCGCCGCTGGAACGGCCATCGACGCCGGCGGCCTGGTGCCGGACCTCGCCACCATCAACAGCTGGACGCAGGTGGTGGACGAGGTGGACCCGCTGGAGATGCTCGAGGTCCAGCTCTGCAACGTCACCGCGCCGTTCCTGCTGGTCAGCCGGCTGCGGGACGCCATGAAGCGGTCCACCGCCCGGCGCAAGTACATCGTCAACGTCTCCGCCATGGAGGGCCAGTTCTCCCGGGCCTACAAGGGGCCCGGACACCCGCACACCAACATGGCCAAGGCGGCCCTGAACATGATGACCCGGACCAGCGCGCAGGAGATGCTGGAGACCGACGGGATCCTCATGACGGCCGTCGATACCGGCTGGATCACCGATGAACGCCCGCACTTCACCAAGGTCCGGCTGATGGAGGAGGGCTTCCACGCGCCCCTGGACCTGGTGGACGGCGCGGCCCGCGTCTACGACCCCATTGTCATGGGAGAAAAAGGCGAAGACCAGTACGGAGTGTTCCTGAAGGACTACAAGGCCAGCCCCTGGTAAACAGCACTCTGGCAGGCCGGGTGGCTGCGGCGTAGGCTCTGGTCCATGACGAACGTGCAGCCTACCGACGCTTCCGAGCATTCCGTCGAACATCTGGACTCCGGCCAGTGCTGGAGCTTGCTCCGGCAGGTTTCGGTTGGCCGCCTCGCTGTGTGGGTGGACGAGCATCCGGACATTTTCCCGCTCAATTACACCGTGGACCATGGAACCCTGGTGTTTCGGACGGGAGAGGGCACCAAGCTGGGTGGCGCCACGGGGGAACCGCCCGTGGCGCTGGAAGCCGACGGCGTTGATGCCGATTCGGGAATGGCTTGGAGTGTGGTGGTCAAGGGCAAGGCCGCCGCCCTCAAAGGCACCGAGGAGATCCTCGATTCAGCCTCGCTCTACCTGTTCCCGTGGCAGGCAGGGCAAAAGGACCACTTCATCCGCATCACGCCGGACTCGATCACCGGCAGGCGGTTCAAGGTCGCCGCGCCGCTCACCTGGTGGACCCAGCTCAGCGGCGCAGTGAAGGCCTCGCCCGAATAAGGCCTGCAGCCCTAGGCCAGTCGGGTGATCTCCACGCTCACGCTCAGGTTCGAGCCGCCGCCGCCGGAAAGGATGCCCTTCAGCGGAGGCACGTCCCGGTAGTCGCGGCCACGGGCCACGGTGACGTGGAAGTCGCCAGCGGGCTTGTGGTTGGTGGGGTCCCAGCTGCGCCATTCGCCGTCCCACCATTCCAGCCACGCGTGGGACTGTCCGGCCACCGTCTCGCCGATGTCCGCCGTCGACCGCGGGTGCAGGTAGCCGGAGACGTAGCGGGCCGGGATGCCGCAGCTGCGCAGGGCGCCGATGGCGAGGTGGGCCAGGTCCTGGCACACGCCCTGGCGCTGGGTCCAGGCCTCCTCGGCATTGGTGGTGACGCCCGTGGTGCCCTTCATGTAGGTCATCTCGCCGCGCATCCACGCGAAGATGGCCATGGCTGCCTCATGCGGGTTCTTGCCCGCGACCACGCCGGGGATGATGCTCAGCACTTCCTCCCCCGGACCGGTCAGCTGGGACTGCGGCACCCAGTCGCTGAACTGGTTCAGCGTCTCGGGCGAAGCGAGGTCGTCCCAGCCCACGATGTCGGTCTCCGACGGAACACGCACCGCGCGGTGGACCTCCACCGTGGTAGTGGCCAGGACTTCGAGGTGCTCGTGCGGCATCTGCATGTCGAATGCGGTGACACGGGTGCCCCAGTAGTCGCGGTAGCTGCTGACAGCGGCCTGCGACGGCGTGACCTTCATGGAGGACTCCAGCACCACCTGCTGCGGGTCCGTCAGCGGGGTCATGCGGGCCTCGTTGTAGGACAGCGTGACGCGCCGCTTGTACTTGTAGCCGGTCCGGTGGACGATGCTCAGCCGGGTCATGAAACTTCTCCCACCCAGGCCAGTTCATCCGCCTGATTGAAGTACTTACGGGAAATGGCGTCGGACGCCTGGGCAACGGCCTTCTGCACGCGTTCCATGTGCTCCGGCAGTTCGGACATGAGGTCGTCCGTGCGGTGGAACTCCAGGAACGTGCGGGCCTGGCCGACGATCCGGCGGGCGTCGTTGATGAAGCCGACGCGCTGGGCCGAGGGATCCAGCTTGGCCAGGCAGTCGTCGGCATCACGCAGGGCGTAGACGATGGAACGCGGAAACAGCCGGTCCAGCAGCAGGAACTCTGCCGCGTGCTGGTCGCCGAACGCGGCCCGGCGGGTCCGAAGGAAGGACTCGTAGGCGCCGGCGCAGCGGAGCATGTTCACCCAGGACATGCCCGCGGAGAGCACGTCACGGGTGGAAAGCATCCGGGCGGTCATGTCGGCCCGCTCCAGCGAACGGCCCAGCGCCAGGAAGAGCCAGCTGTCGTCGTGGCTGACTGTGGTGTCGGCCAGGCCGCTGACCATGGCGGTGCGCTCGAGGACCCAGTGGCAGAAGCGGTAGGTCCCCACCACGTCCTTGCGGTGCTGGTTCAGCCCGTAGTAGGTGGTGTTGAGGCTCTCCCAGAGTCCGGACGACACCGTTTCGCGGGCACGCCGGGCGTTCTCCCGGGCGGCGCCGAGGGAGCCTGCGATGGAGGTGGCGCTGTGCTTGTCGTAGGCGAGGGCGTGGAGGAGCTCCTCCAGCCCGAAGTCCTCGCTCTGCGGGCGCGCCCCCATGACGCCGAGCAGTTCGCGGGCAACGCTGCGCCGTTCCTCGGTGGGAAGGTGGTTCAGGCGCTCCAGGTGGACGTCGAGGATGCGGGCCGTGCCGTCGGCACGTTCAACGTAACGGCCGATCCAGAACAGGGATTCGGCAATTCGGCTAAGCATTCGCGGGTACCTCCTGCGCGTCAGAAATCTGCTGCTGCTGCTGTTCCGACTGCCGGTCGCGCCAGTTGCTCTCGACCGGCCACACGGAGACCCGCTCACGGACGGTGACGGACTGCCGCGGCAGCCGTTCCACCGGCACCTGCGGCGAACCGGCCAGTACCCACGTGTCCTTTGATCCGCCGCCCTGGCTGGAATTCACGATCAGTGACCCTTCCTTCAGGGCCACGCGGGTGAGCCCGCCGGGCAGCACCCAGACGTCGTCGCCGTCGTTGACCGCGAACGGCCGGAGGTCGACGTGACGGGGGCCGAACTTGTCGCCGCTGAGCGTGGGCACGGTGGACAGCTGCAGCACCGGCTGCGCAATCCAGCCGCGGGGATCGGCGATGATGCGCTTGCGGAGGGCCTCAAGTTCGTCGCTGGACGCGTCCGGTCCGATCACCAGGCCCTTGCCGCCGGAGCCGTCCACGGGCTTGACCACGAGCTCGTCCAAACGGTCCAGGACATGCTCGCGGGCTTCCTTCTCCTCGAGGCGGAAGGTGTCCACGTTGGCGATCACCGGTTCCTCGCCGAGGTAGTAGCGGATCAGGTCCGGGACGTAGCTGTAGACGAGCTTGTCGTCCGCTACGCCGTTTCCCACGGCGTTGGCGATGGTGACGCCGCCGGCACGGGCGGCGTTGACCAGTCCGGGGCAGCCGAGCATAGAGTCGGAGCGGAACTGGAGGGGGTCGAGGAAGTCGTCATCGATGCGCTTGTAGATGACGTCAACGCGCTGTTCACCGGCGGTGGTGCGCATGTACACGCGGTTGCCGCGGCAGATGAGGTCGCGGCCCTCCACGAGTTCCACGCCCATCAGGCCGGCCAGCAGGGTGTGCTCGAAGTAGGCGCTGTTGAAGACGCCGGGGGTCAGCACCACCACGGTGGGGTCATCCACGCCCGACGGCGCCGTCTTGCGGAGCGCGGACAGCAGCCGGCGCGGGTACTCCTCCACCGGGCGGATGAGCTGCTGGCCGAACGCCTCCGGAAGGCCCTTTGCCATGGCGCGACGGTTCTCCAGCACGTAGCTCACGCCGGACGGCACGCGGACGTTGTCCTCCAGGACGCGGAACGTTCCGGCGGCGTCACGCACCACGTCGATGCCGGAGATGTGCACGCGCACCCCGCCGGCAGGTTCGAAGCCGTGCACGGCGCGGTGGAAGTGCGCGCTGGTGGTGATCAGCTGGCGCGGGATCACGCCGTCGGACACCACTGTCATCTTGTCGTAGACGTCGTTCAGGAACGCCTCGAGGGCGCGCACCCGCTGGGCCACGCCGCGTTCCAGCACGTCCCATTCGCTGGCGGGGATGACGCGCGGCACGATGTCCAGCGGAAACGGGCGCTCCTCCCCCGCGAAGTCAAACGTCACACCGCGGTCCAGGAAGGTCCTCGCCATCGAGTCGGCCCGCGCGCTGACGTCCGCCAGGGACAGCTCCCGCAGGGCACCCGCAACCTGGCCATACGACTGGCGTGCCTTCTGCCCGGGGGCAAACATCTCGTCGTAGGCGCCGGTGCGGCCGGCAGCCTCGGAGTAATCCTGGAATAGGTCAGACATGGTCATTAGCCAACCACCTTTTTGTTGCGAATTCATTTCCCGTCCCGCCCTGGCGTGTTGGCGGGACTTCCGGTTGGTCTTTGGCGTCGAGGTCCGGCAAGGTTGGGAGGTGCCAGACTTCCGACTCCCGCCGCCGCTGCCGTCGCAGTTGCGCGGGATGACGCATCAGAACCTTACCCGGATTCTGCCCGGCCTGCTGACCGCCGTCGTCGCACTGGCCTTCGCGTTCGCAATCCATGCCGCCGTGCCCGCCCTGCCGGCCATGACCCTGGCCGTGGTCCTGGGCCTGCTGGCAGCCAACCTGCCCGGCACGGCGGTCTGGACGGCGGGCCGGGCCCGGCCGGGGCTGGACTTCGCCGGCAAGCACCTGATGCGCGGCGGCATCGTGCTCCTCGGGCTGAAGGTGAGCCTCTCCGACGTGCTGGGCCTGGGCTGGCTTGCCCTCCTGCTTATCGCGGCGGTGGTGGTGGCCAGCTTCGCCGGCACCTACGGGATTTCCCGGCTGTTCCGTCTTCCGGCCGACACCGCGCTGCTGATTGCCACCGGGTTTTCCATCTGCGGCGCTTCAGCGATCGGCGCGATGGCGGCTGTGCGGCGGATCAGCCACCGGGACACGGTCCTGCCCGTGGCGCTCGTGACGTTGTGCGGGACGCTGGCCATCGGCGTGCTCCCGCTGCTGGTCCATCCGCTGCACCTAAGCACCGAGGCGTTCGGTGCGTGGACCGGCGCCTCGGTCCACGATGTCGGGCAGGTGGTGGCCACAGCGCAAACCGCAGGTCCGGCAGCACTGGCCCTCGCCGTCGTCGTCAAACTCACCCGGGTGATTCTGCTGGCACCCATGGTGGCCCTTGTCGGGGCGGAACAGCGGATCCGGCACCGCCGGGAGGCAGGCAGCGCAGGCACGCCGGCCGAAGGCAGGCCGCCAATAATCCCGCTGTTCGTCCTTGGATTCGTGGCCATGGTGGCACTGCGGTCCAGCGGGTGGCTCGCCGCCGGGTGGCTGGAGGCGGCGGCCGGCCTGCAGGACGTGCTGTTGGGGGCGGCCCTCTTTGGCCTGGGTTCGGCGGTGCGCATCCGGACGCTGCTGCACACCGGGGCCCGCGCCGTGCTGGCCGCCCTCGCGGCGTGGCTGCTGATCGCGGTCCTTGGCCTGGCCGCCGCGCTCCTCATGGTGCAGTAGCCGGACGGTTCACCAGCCGCGTGGTTCAACGGCGCATGGTTCAATAGCTGGGTGCCGAACCAGAATCTCCAGCGCAGCGAAGCGGCAGAGCGGTCCGCCCTGATCACCACGCACAGCTACGACGTCTCGCTCGACGTCCGCCGCGCACCGGATCCGGACACGGCCGGCTACACCAGCCGCAGCACCATCGCCTTCTCGGCAGCGCAGCCGGGCGCATCCACCTTCCTGGACTTCATGGCCGGTGAGGTGCACAGCGTGGTCCTCAACGGCGTGGAACTGCCGGTGGCAGACGTGGTGGGCGGGGCACGGATCCGGCTGGACAACCTGCAAACCGAGAACAGGGTGACCGTCACCGGAACCGCCCTGTACAGCAGTTCGGGCGAGGGCATGCACCGGTTCTTTGACCCGGCCGACGGCCAGTGCTACCTCTACACCCAGTACGAGCCCGCCGACGCCCGCCGGGTCTTCGCGAACTTCGAACAGCCCGACCTCAAGGCCCGCTTCACCTTCTCCGTCACCGCCCCGGCCGGCTGGGAGGTGGCCTCCAACGGCGCCGAGGCGGCGCGCCTGCCCCTGGCGGAGGACGCCGCGGCCGCCCGCTGGGACTTTGCTCCCACGCTGCCCATGTCCACCTACATCACCACGGTGCTGGCCGGCCCCTACTACAAGGCCGAGGACCACTGGAGCAGGACGGATGACGGCGGCACTCGCCTTGACGTGCCGCTGGCACTTTACTGCCGGGCCTCCATGGCGCCCTCGTTCGACGCCGCCGAGCTGTTCAGGCTCACCAAGCAGGGACTGGACTTCTTCAACCGCCTGTTCGACTACCCCTATCCGTGGGGCAAGTACGATCAGGCCTTCGTGCCCGAATACAACCTGGGGGCGATGGAGAATCCCGGGCTGGTGACGTTCACGGAAAACTACGTTTTCACCTCGCGGGCCACCGATTCCCAGTACCAGGGCCGCGCGAACACCCTGCTGCACGAGATGGCGCACATGTGGTTCGGCGACCTCGTGACCATGCGGTGGTGGGACGACCTGTGGCTGAAGGAGTCCTTCGCGGACTACATGGGCACCCTCGGCGTGGACCGCGCCACGGACTGGGACACCGCCTGGGTTAATTTCGCGAACAACCGCAAGGCCTGGGCCTACGTCCAGGACCAGCTGCCCACAACGCACCCGATCGTCGCCGACATCCCGGACCTCGAGGCCGCCAAGCAGAACTTCGACGGCATCACGTACGCCAAGGGCGCCTCCGTCCTGAAGCAGCTCGTGGCCTACGTCGGCTTTGACGCCTTCATTGCCGGCTCCCGGCAGTACTTCAGGGACCACGAATACGGCAACACCACGCTGGCCGACCTCCTCGGCGCCCTGGCCGGCGCCTCGGGACGCGACCTCACCATCTGGGCCAGGCAGTGGCTCCAGACGTCCGGCATTTCGACGCTGAGCGCCGAACTGGAGTCCGCCGGGGCGGCCGACGGCCCGGCCATGCTCGAGCGGGTCACCCTGCTGCAGGACGCCACCGATCCCGTCACCGGCCAGCAGGAGCCGCGGCCGCACCGGCTGCGCATCGGGCTGTACAACTTCGACGCCGCCGGCAAACTGGTCCGCACAGATTCCGTGGAGACTGACCTGGCCGGCAGGGCCCAGGGAATTGACGCCCTGTTCGGGAAGGCCCGGCCAGCCCTGCTGCTTGTCAATGACGAGGACCTGACCTACGCCAAGGTCCGGCTCGACCCCGTCTCCGAGGCCACCGTCCGTTCCTCCCTGGACCGGATCAGCGACCCCATGGCCCGCGCCCTGACCTGGTCCGCGCTGTGGAATTCGGCCCGCGACGGCATCACTCCGGCTTCGCAGTATGTGGACGCCGTGCTCCGCTTCGCCGCAGCCGAGACCGGAATTGGCGTCCTGCTGAACATCCTGGGCAACGCCACGCTGGCCATTGAACAGTACGTTCCGGCCACCGAGCGCGAGGCCCTGCGGAAGTCCTTTGCCGAAGGCGCGGCACGCGAGCTGTACGCCGCGGATCCTGCTTCCGATCAGCAGCTCGCCTGGGCCAGGACGCTTGCCACGGTCAGCCGGACCGAGGACAGCCAGGCGGCGCTGCTCCGCGGCCTGCTGGACGGCAGTGAGCGGGTGCCCGGGCTGTCCGTGGACGCGGAGCTTCGCTGGAGTCTGTGGCACGCGCTGGCGGCCCGCGGCCTGGCCACGGAGCAGGAGCTCGACGCCGAGCTGGCCAGGGACACCACGGCGTCCGGCCGGGCGGGGCATGCCACGGCGCTGGCCGCCCGGCCTGAGGCGGCGGTAAAAGCGGCGGCCTGGGATGCCGCAGTACGCCGGAAGGAGCTCTCCAACCAGCTTCTCAGCGCCACCATCGCAGGGTTCAACACCGCCCCGCAAGAACTCCTGGACCCGTTCGTGGAGCCGTACTTCGAGTGCCTGGAAACGGAGTGGGCGGAGCGGAGCATCGAAATCGCCAGCCGGATCGTCCGCGGACTGTACCCCGGCGTGCAGGACCTGGGCCCCGCCGGGAACCCGGAGGACCACCCCGTGCTGGCCCGCACCGACCGCTGGCTCGCGGAGCACCCGGCCGCCCCGCATGCCCTGCGCCGGATCATCATCGAACAGCGGAGCCAGCTGCACCGGTCGCTGGCCGCGCAGGCAGTGTCGGCGAAAACCCCGTCGACTGCTCCGTAGAGGCCCTTATGACGGCCCAAAAGGGCAGCTGGGCCCACGCCGGCAGGGTTCCCTGGCCGAACTTGAGATGCTAGGGGGCCGGTGGGGGCACTCGATGGCTTTAGGGCACCCGGTGGAGCCACGCGTCCGTGCCGAACTTTGACGCGACGCGTTCACGTGCTGTCGCCAGCTCCTCGTCCGTGATCTCCGACGGCGTGGCCCCGTAGCGCTCGGAGAAGACCTCCATCATGGCCGCCACGATTTCGGCGCGGGCCAGGCCGGTCTGGCGGCGCAGCGGGTCCACGCGTTTCTTGGCGCTGGTGGTTCCCTTGTCCGAGAGCTTTTCCTTGCCGATCCGGAGCACGTCCACCATCTTGTCGGCGTCGATGTCGTAGCTCATGGTGACGTGGTGGAGCATGCCGCCGTTGGCCAGCCGCTTCTGCGCCGCACCGCCGATCTTGCCCTGGCCGGTGGCGATGTCGTTGAGCGGGACATAGAAGGCGTCGATGCCGAGCTTCTTCAGGGCGGCCATGACCCACGCGTCCAGGAAGGCGTAGGAGTCGGCGAAGCTGATGCCGTCCACGAGGGTCTCCGGGAGGTAGAGCGAGTACGTGATGCAGTTGCCCGCCTCCATGAACATCGCTCCCCCGCCGCTGATGCGGCGGACCACGGTGATGCCGTGCCGGGACACGCCGTCGGGATGCACCTCGTTGCGGTAGGACTGGAAGCTGCCGATCACCACGGACGGTTCCTCCCAGTCCCAGAAGCGGATGGTGGGGTTGCGGCGGCCGGCGCCGACTTCCTCGGTGAGCACCTCGTCCAGTGCCACATTCAGGTGCGTGGGCAGGACGCTCGGCGCGATGACGTTCCAGTGGTGGTCCGTCCACGCGGTGGCCTTGGCCAGCGCCCGGCGGACGGCGATGGCCACGGCGTCGGCGGTGAACCCGAACAGCACCGTGTCCTCCGGGAGGGATGCCTCCACAGCGGCGGCGATGTCGGCCGCCGTCGAACTTTCCGGCAGCCCCTTCAGGGCGCCGTTGATGGCCAGTAGGGCCTCGTCCGGTTCGAGGAAGAAGTCGCCGCTGAGCGAAACGTCCGTGAGGGCGCCGTCCTCGACGTCGAGATCCACCACCACGAGCTTGCCGCCCGGGACTTTGTACTCGCCGTGCAGCCGCGGGGCTGTCTCTTCTATCGCAGAACCTGGCGTGGCAGTCATGCCTTCCATCCTGCCCCACAAACGCGAAAAGCCCGCACCGTTGCCGGTGCGGGCTTTCCAAAGAACCTTGGGGAGAAGTGAATTACTTCTTGCCGCCGAAGCCCTTGAAGCGAGCGTTGAAGCGCTCGACGCGGCCAGCGGAGTCCATGATGCGCTGCTTGCCCGTGTAGAACGGGTGGGACTCGGAGGAGATTTCGACGTCGATGACCGGGTAGGTGTTGCCGTCTTCCCACTCGATGGTCTTCGAGGAAGACACGGTGGAGCGGGTCAGGAACTTCGTGCCGGAGGCCAGGTCGTTGAAAACAACAGCTTCGTACTTCGGGTGGATATCAGACTTCATAATGGGACCTTTTGTTCACGCAGCTGGATTTTGCCAGTTGCCAGGTATGAATGGGATGGCTTCCATCCGCGCTTTTTGGCCAGCCGCAAGGCCAGCGACAAACACAGGGGAACCAGCTATCCATCATAGCGGATCGCGGAGGAACTTACGAACCCGACGTTCCGGCGGGTTCAGGCCCGTGGCCGCAGCTCCCAGAAGGCGACGGCGGACGCCGCCGCGACGTTGAGAGAGTCCACACCCGCCCGCATCGGGATCTTCACGGCGAGGTCGACGGCGGCAAGCGTCTCAGGGCTCATGCCGGCACCTTCCGTGCCCAGCACCAGCGCGAGCCGCTCCGGGTTTCCTGCTGCCAGTTCGTCCAGGTCCACGGCGTCGTCGGTGAGTTCCATGGCCGCCACCGTGAAGCCCTGCTCCTTGAGGAGGGTCAGGTCGTGCGGCCAGCTGTCCAGCCTGGCCCAAGGGACCTGGAAGACGGTTCCCATGCTGACCCGCACGCTGCGGCGGTAAAGCGGATCGCCGCAGCGGGGCGACACCAGGACGGCGTCGACGTCGAGCGCCGCCGCCGACCGGAAGATGGCGCCCACGTTGGTGTGGTCCACAATGTCCTCGAGTACCGCCACGCGCCGGGCTCCGGCCAGCAGTTCCGGCAGCGGGACCGGCGCCGGGCGGTGCATGGCCGCCATGGCTCCGCGGTGGAGGTGGAACCCGGTGATTTCCTCCAGGAGGCCGGCGCTGCCGATGTAAGCCGGAACGTCGGGGTACTCCTCGAAGATGTCTTTGAGATCCGCAATCCACTTTTCGGCGAGGAAGAAGGACCGCGGCCGGTGCCCGGCTGCGAGGGCGCGCCGCAGGACTCGGGAGGATTCGGCGATGTACATTCCCTCGGCGGGTTCGCGGAGCTTCCGCAGGTGCACGTCCGTCAGCTGGGTGTAGTCGGCGACGCGCGGATCGGCGGCTGACTCGAGATAGTGGAATGTCACCGGGCAGTCGTTTCGCTAAGCACTTGCATTTCGATCACTTGAGCAGGTTCGCGACCAGAAAGCCGAGCGCCACGAGTCCGAGGGCGAAGATCACACCGCGGAGTACGGGCGGCGACAGCCTGCGGCCCACCTTAGCGCCGACGAGGCCGCCGATGAGGGAGCTGACGGCGATGATGGCCACCACTGCCCAGTTGATCCGGTCGAAGGCAAACAGCAGGTAGGAAGCGGCTGCGATCAGGTTCACGCCCAGCACCAGGACGTTCTTCATGGCGTTGGCGTTCTGGATGGTCCCCGTCATGAACACGCCGAGGATGCCCACCAGCAGAATCCCCTGCGCCGCGACGAAGTAGCCGCCATAGACACCGGCGAGGAAGACCAGCACCACCAGCAAAACGCCGTGATGCTTGTCCCGCAGTGCGTGCTCGGGGTTTTCCTCACGGTTCCGCACCCACTTCTGGAGCCTGGGCTGGAACACCACCATCAGAAGTGCCAGGACAATGAGGACCGGCGCCGCGTAGTGGAAGACCTTCTCCGGCAGGTGGAGCAGGAGCCAGGCTCCGCTGATGCCGCCCAGCAGGGACGCCGGGAGCAGCCGCAGGAGTTGCCGCCCGCGGCCCTTGAGCTCGCGGCGGTAACCCCACGCCCCTGCTGCGCCGCCGGCGACGAGGCCCATGGCATTGCTCATTGATGCCGTCACCGGTGCGATGCCCAGGGCGATCAGCACCGGGAAGGTGACAAGGGTTCCGGACCCGACGACGCTGTTGATGGTGCCGGCCCAGAGGCCAGCGAAGAACACAAGGATGCCGCTTAAAAACTCCACGTTGTGCCGGTGGCCCCGCTAGCGGCGGGCGGTTGCCGTATAACGGCCGGCGTTCACCGAGACGTCAAGGGGCAGGCCAAAAGTCTCGCTGAGGTTGCCCGAGGTGAGGACCTCGCCGACCGGCCCGGCAGCCACCACTTCGCCCTCGCGCATGAGCATGGCGTGGGTGAAGCCCGGGGGTACTTCCTCAAGGTGGTGGGTGACCAACACGATCGCGGGGGCGTCTTCGTCCATGGCCAGCTGGCTGAGACGGTGCACCAGGTCCTCGCGGCCGCCCAGGTCCAGGCCGGCTGCGGGCTCGTCCAGCAGCAGCAGTTCGGGGTCGGTCATGAGGGCCCGGGCGATCTGCACGCGCTTGCGCTCACCCTCGGAAAGCGTGGAGAACTTGCGGTTCAGGAGCGGCCCCATGCCCCAGTCGTTCAGGAGGGCGAAAGCGCGGCGTTCGTCGTCCTTCTCGTAGCCTTCGCGCCAGCGGCCGGTCACGCCGTACGCTGCGGTGACCACGACGTTGAGCACGTTCTCATATTCGGGGATCTGGGTGGCCAGGGCGGCCGAGGAGAGGCCGATCCGCGGACGCAGTTCGAAGACGTCCACCTTTCCGAGGCTTTCGTCCAGGATGCCGGCGATGCCGCTGGTGGGGTGAAGCCGGGCAGCGGCGATCTGCAGCAGAGTGGTCTTGCCGGCGCCGTTGGGTCCGAGGATGACCCACCGCTCGCCTTCCCTGACCTGCCAGTCCACCTTGCTCAGGAGCGTTTTGGCTCCGCGCACAACGCTGACGGCGGCCATTTCAAGAACATCACTCATAGAAGTAGACACTAGGACAAAACCGGGTGCGACTGATAACCGGTAACGCCGGCCGTCGGCTGACCGTCTCCGTTTATGACAATATATGCGTATGAACGCAGATAAGCATCCTTGCAGACTTGACGTCGACAGCCAGTACGTCGAGCTCGCGGTTGAGATTTTCGCCATGCTGGCGGACGCCACCAGGGTGCGGATCATCCTGGCCCTCCGCGAGGGTGAGATGGCCGTGGGAGCCCTGGCCGAAGTGGTCGGCAAGTCGCCGGCGGCGGTGTCCCAGCACCTGGCCAAAATGCGGCTGGCGCGCATGGTGTCCACGCGCCAGGACGGGACAAAGGTTCTCTACCGGCTCGAAAACGAGCACGCACGCCAGCTCGTCGCGGATGCAATCTTCCAGGCCGAGCATGCTCTTGGCGGGCAGCCGGCCCACCACCGCGTGAAGGGAGCGGCATCGTGACGGAGCGGACACAGACCACCGAGGGGCACCAGGACCATGACCACGGACACGAGCACGAGCACGAGGGGCATCATCACGATGGCCATGACCACGGCCATGACCACGGGCACGCGCATCACAAGGGGCTGAAGGGCTGGCTTTTCGAGCTGTTCGTCCCGCACACGCACGACGCCGCCGATTCGGTCGACGACGCTCTCGAGGCCAGCACCCAGGGCATCCGGGCATTGAAGATCAGCCTGTTCATGCTCCTCGGGACCACGGTCCTGCAGTTCCTTGTAGTCCTGGTGAGCGGTTCGGTCGCGCTGCTGGCTGACACCATCCACAACTTCTCGGACGCGCTGACCGCAGTTCCGTTGTGGATCGCGTTCATCCTGGGCCGCCGCGCTGCTACCCGCCGCTACACCTACGGCTTCGGCAGGGCCGAGGATCTGGCAGGGCTGTTCATCGTCGCCGTCGTTGCCCTTTCGGCAATACTGGCGGCCTGGCAGTCGGTGGACCGGCTCATCCACCCGCAGGCGCTCCAGAACCTGGTCTGGGTTATGGGCGCCGGGCTGATCGGCTTCGCCGGAAACGAGGCGGTGGCGATCTACCGCATCAGGATCGGACGCCGGATCGGCTCGGCTGCGCTGGTGGCCGATGGAGTCCATGCCCGGATGGACGGCTTCACGTCCCTGGCTGTGGTGCTTGGCGCCGGCGGCGTGATGCTCGGCTTCCCGCTGGCGGACCCCATCGTTGGCCTGCTGATTTCGGCGGCCATCATCATCCTGCTGTGGGGAACTGTCCGCAGCATCGGGCGCCGACTGATGGACGGAATCGAGCCGGAGCTGGTGGACCGCGCCCGCAGCACCCTCGAGAGCACGCCCGGAGTTGTTGACGTGAGGCGCGTGCAGCTGCGGTGGGTCGGGCACCGCCTGCAGGGTGCGGCGACCGTCGCCGTCGACGACGGTACGAGCCTCCGTCTGGCAGAGCAAACCATGCACGAGGCCCGGCACCGGCTCCGCCACGCCCTGCCCAAACTCGACGAAATGACTCTCACGCCGGTGCCTGCGTCAGCCTGACTGCGTCAGCCTGACCGCGTCAGCTTGACCGCGTCAGCCTGACCGCGCGCGGCCGCGGTAGCGCCGGACGGCGTCGGCGTTGCCGCACCGGGCCGAGCAGTACGCACGGTTACCGCCACGGCTGGTGTCGGCGAACACGCGGCTGCAGTCCCGCCAAGCGCACACGCCCAGCCGCTCGCCGGCGGCCTCGGTCATGAAGATTGCCAGGCCGCCGGCGGTGACAGCGCGCACCCGCTCCACCAGGGTTTCGCTCGCATCGGCAAAGTGAAGGTGCGGGAGCATGTCGTCATGGGTGGTCAGGAAGACGCGCCGCACTCCTTGGGCCAGCAGGGCATTGACGGCTGAGCAGCGGGCCTCCTGGTCTTCGGCAGCGAAGACCGTCTGTAGCCGGATAGCCCACGCCCGCAGCTCGTCCTGGTTCGTGGCGGTAACCCGGGGCGAGCGGAACAGGTGGCTTGCCAGGAGATCCTCGAGAGAGTCACTGCCCCACATGCCGTCGGCGAGCATGTTGACGAGGGATTCCGCCAGCCGCACGCCGTGCATGTTGTCATGGTTGAACTGCATAAACCCATGACATCACAGTTGGTGTGTGGAGTTTTCCACGACGAGCACCTGCCCGAGGGGACCACACAACTTGACCAGCACCGCCGAAGCAACCCGTTCCACCCAGCGCCGGATCGTGCGGACCCTGTCCGTCGCACAGATCTTCTCCGGCCTGGGCAATGGCTCCACCCTCGCCCTGGGCTCCATCCTGGCTGTTGACCTTTCAGGCTCCGAAGCGTGGGCGGGGTCGGTCAACACCGCCCTCACCCTCGGGACCGCGGTCACGGCGATTCCGCTCTCCCGGCTGGCCCTGCAGCGGGGACGACGCGTCGCCCTCACCACCGGCTTGGCCGCGGCGATCGCCGGCACCTTCCTGATGGTCACGGCAGTGACCGCCCAACTGTTTGTTGTCCTGCTGGCCGGGTCCTTCCTCGTCGGGCTGGCTTCGGCGGTCAACCTGCAGGCGCGCTTCGCCGCCACGGACCTTGCCGATCCCGCCCACCGGGGACGCGACTTGTCCCTTGTGGTGTGGGCGATCACCATCGGCGCCGTCGCGGGGCCCAATATGGTCTCCCCCGGAGCCGTTCTGGCCGGCTGGCTGGACATTCCGCCTGCGGCCGGCCCGTTCCTGATCTCGGCGTTGGGGATGGTGGTGGGCGCTGCCATCGTGGCGCTGTCCCTGCACCCGGATCCGCTCCTGACCCGTCGAGCCCTTGACGGGGTGGCGCATACGCCTGCTTCCAAGCTCTCCGGCACCTGGCAGGAAGGCTGGCGGATCGTTAAGCAGCATCCCACTGCCCGCGGAGCCGCGGTCGCGGTCATTGCGGCCCACGCGGTAATGGTCGCCGTGATGTCCATGACACCGCTGCACATGCAGCACCACGCCGGACACGATGCCGGGAACCCTGACACCATCGCACTGATCGGCCTGACCATCTCCCTGCACATCGCGGGCATGTACGCCCTGTCACCGCTGATGGGGATCCTCACCGACCGCTTCGGCCCGCGAAATACTGCGCTGGCAGGCCTGCTCACATTGGTCGCAGCCGTGGCACTGACCGGACTGGCGTCCCAGAACATGGGCTCCGTAACGTTCGGCCTGATCCTTCTCGGGCTGGGCTGGTCGGCAACCACCGTTGCCGGGTCCACCCTGCTCGTGGCTTCGCTCACACCCGCTGAACGTGTCCCGGTGCAGGGGTTCTCGGACGCCACTATGTCCCTGGCCGGAGCACTGGGAAGCGCGGCCGCCGGTCCCGTCATGGGCCTGACGGGCTACTCCGGCGTCAGTGCTTTGGCAGCGGCAGTGGTCGCGGCCGCAGCCGTGGCACTGCTACGCCTGCGCGTCCGGGGCTGACGGGTCAGAGACCCGCAAACTGCTTGGGGCCCGGCCCTTGCGCACTCCGGAGCGACTCTTCGCCGTGCCGTGCCGGGCAGTGCCGTGGCGGGCCGCGTCGGTGAACACCGCCACCGCCGCAACCACCAGCGCCACTCCGAAGGAAGCGACGACGTCGGTGAGCCAGTGATAGCCCAAATACAGCCGGCTTAAGCCAACCAGCGCCGTGACTGCAAAGGCCGCGGAGAACCCAAGTACCGCCGTCGTGCGCGTCCCGGACCGTGACAGGACGAGATAAGCGAGCACAACCGTGAAAACACCGATGCCGACGGTGTGGCCCGAGGGAAACGAGAGGGCGTCGTCCGGGCCGAGCAGAAAGTCAGACGTGGGCGGGCGCGACCGGCTGACGAGTTGCTTGATGAGGGTTGTCAGCACAACTGCCAGGGCCATGGCACCCATCAGCACGGCCGGGCGCCACAGCTCCCTCTTTCGCAGCGCCCACGCCAGGGCAAATGCCCCCCCGACGACGCTCAGCGTTTCCGGTGACGTCAGGGTGGTCAGCGCCGCCAGCAGCATGGTGGCCGCAGGATTCCGGGAGTCCACCATCAGGCTGTGCACCGGGCCGTCCAGCCCGGCGAGCCCCGAGTCTGACTGGACGGCAGCGAACATGAGCCAGAAAACAGCGTCACCGGCCACCAGGAGCGCCCCGGCCCAGCAGAAAAGAGCCTGCTGCGACGGCCTCAGCAAGGGCGCCGGACGCAGGCGGGCGATGAGTGCAGAGAGCATCGGGCCATTCTGCCCTGCGGGCCTCCGGGTTGGCAGGACGTTTGCTGGGAGCCGGCTGAAGACTGCTGCTGCGAAGCGGATTCCGCGAAACCGATTCGGGCGGCGGCGCCGCGCTGGATAAGATTGCAGCCATGACTTCGAACGTGACTGCGGTCAGCTATGGCCTGAAACTCTCCCCCTCGGAACCGGAAAACCTGCGGTCCCTGCTGGCGGAGTCCGGTGCCACCTTCGGAGAAGCCTCCAGCGCCGGCGACGGCCGCTTCGAAGTCTGCACCCTGGACTTTTCCGTACCCTCCGGCTCCGCCGCGGATCTCGCCGGTTTGCGGCACGCGGTTGCCGCCGCGAAGGAGAACGCCGGGCAGACCGGCGTGGACACCGCCATCGTTCCGGCCGAACTGCGGAACGCAGAGCGCAAGCTGCTCATCATGGACGTGGACTCCACCCTGATCCAGCAGGAGGTCATCGAACTCCTCGCCGCGTACGCCGGTAAGCGCGACGAAGTCGCGGCCGTCACGGAAGCTGCCATGCGCGGTGAACTCGACTTCGCGCAGAGCCTGCACGCCCGGGTGGCCGTTCTCGCAGGGCTGCCGGCTGCCGTCGTCGACTCGGTCCGTGCGGAAGTGAAGCTGAGCGAGGGCGCTGCCGAACTGGTGGCCGCGTTCAAGGCCGCCGGCCACACCGTGGCCGTGGTGTCCGGCGGCTTCAACCAAATCCTCCGCCCCATCGCCGAGGAGCTCGGCATGGACTACTGGATCGCCAATGAGCTGGACATCGTGGACGGTGCCCTGACCGGCAAGGTGCTCGGCGCCGTGATCGACCGCGCCGCCAAGGAAAAATACCTCCGCGAATGGTCGGCCGCCGAGGGCATCGCACTGGAGCACACCATCGCGGTGGGCGACGGCGCCAACGACCTGGATATGCTCGGCGCCGCGGGCATCGGTGTGGCCTTCAACGCCAAGCCCGCCGTCCGCGCCGTGGCTGACGCCGCCATCAACATGCCGTACCTCGACGCGGTGCGGCACATCGCCGGCGTCTAGGCGCTCACTGCAAGCCGACGGAGCTCAACAGCTTGAGCTAGAAGCCCGACGGCGGCGTGAACTGGCTTGCCGTGAACACCGCACCGCCGGGATCACGGACCAGGGCGGTCCGGGTCCACATGGTGTCATCCTGCCCCAGGATGTGACCGCCCAGGCGCTCGGCCTCCTGCACCGCCCGGTTCCGGTCAGCGACGGTGAAGGTCACATGCCAGTGCGGCCGCTCGTCCGGGGCGACCTGTACGAGCCAGCCAATGGCGTCCGCGAAGCCGCCCGGTACCAGGTCCCCTGACTGCCGGGCCCGGATATCGGGGTCGACTGTGGCTTCAAGGTGGTCGCCGTAGCCGGGGCGGCGGATCATGATGCCGAAGTCGAGACGGTCGAACTCCCAGCCGAAGGCCCTGCCGTAGAAGTCCGCCGCGGCATCCGTGTCCGCCGTATGGAGGTCGCTGAAGGTCCAGCCGCCGGGCAGGTTGACCGCCTGGGCGCCCGGCCTCTCCCCCGGCTGCCAGATGCGGAACTCGGCGCCTTCGGGATCGGCCAGCGATGCCCGCACGCCGCCCACGCCGGCATCGGCAGGAGCTGACTTCAGGGTAGCCCCGGCCGACAGCAGGTGACGCACCGCCGCCTCTGCATCGTCAACCGCGATGTACGTGTTCCAGGCGGGGACTCCGTGGGGACCGGAGGCCAAACCGGTGATGGCACCCGTCTCCTGGCCGCCCAGCCGGGCGATCACGTAACTGCCACTGTCCGCAGGAGGCGCAGTCCCGCCGTCGAACTCCCACCCGAGCAGTCCCCCGTAGAACCCCAGGGCCGCCTCCACGTCGGGCTGCTGGCTGTCCACCCAACACGGCACGCCGGCCGGGTAGGTGCGCTTCTGTACTCCCGCATCCTGTGCCATGGCTACGACCCTAGGCGCGAAGACCCAGGGACGCCAGAGGCCCGGCGCCGCTGCGCCGGGCCTCCGGGGAGAAACCGGGTCGGGAACCCTCGGAAGCAGATGCCGGAGGGCTAGACGTTCTTGCCGAAGTAGTCCGCGCCGCCGGCGTATTCCGTGTGGCCGGACTCGACGTCGGCGGTGGCCATGCTGGCAACCACTGCGGCGAACTCCTCCACGGAGTACAGCTTGCCGGCTTCGGCGCGGCGGGCCTCGATGGCGCCCGGGTTTGAACGGTCCAGCAGGGTGGCGGTCACGGTGCCCTCGATCATGTCGCCGGATACGACCACCAGGGAGATGCCCTTGTCCGCCAGGTTGGGCAGCAGCTCGCGCAGGGCGTCCTCGCCGGCTCGCTTGCTGCGGGCCACGGGCTCGTACTCGGGCATGGTGGCCACCGAGTTGATGAAGTGGGCCTGGTGGCTGGTCACGAAGACTACGCGGGAGCCTTCCTTCATGAGCGGCACCGCGGCGTTGAGCATGTTGACCTGGGCGTCGCGGTTGAGCTTGAGGGCGTAGCCCTCCTCCATGCCGGTTTCCATGCCGCCCGAGGCGTTGAGAACCAGCACGTCCAGCGAGCCGAAGTTTTCCATGGCGGCGCTGGCCAGCGCCTGCACGCCTTCGAGGGTGGTCAGGTCCGCCCCGACGGCGACGGCACGGCCGCCGTCGGCCTCGATCCCGGCCACCACCTTGTTGGCGCGCGGTGCCTTCTGGCGGTAGTTAACGACGACGGCGGCGCCCTCGCCCGCGAGGATCTTGGCAACTTCGGCGCCGATGCCGCGCGAAGAACCGGTGACGATGGCAGTCTTGTTGTCGAGCTGTCCCATGTGGGCTCCCTTTTTTAAAAAATCCTGCTGAATTTGTTCAAAACGTCTAATTATTGATGGCTTGAAGTCCATCATGCCAGCGCGGGCGCCGGTTTCCTTTGTAGAAACGCGACAAAGAACCTGGCGGTATCCCCGTTGGTAAAAGTTGGGCGGGCGCCCGCCGGGCGCGAGAGAAGCCTAGTGCCCCATGCCGAGGCCGCCGTCGACCGGAATGACGGCGCCGGAAATGTAGGCAGCCTCGTCGCTGGCGATCCAGCGCACCACATTGGCCACCTCGGAGGCTTCGGCGAAGCGGCCGGCGGGGATGCCGGACAGGTAATCCTTCTGGGTTGCCTCCGGCAGCTCTGCCGTCATGTCCGTGTTGATGAATCCGGGAGCCACCACGTTCGCCGTGATCCCGCGTGATCCGAGCTCGCGGGTCAGGGACCGGGCGATGCCGACCAGTCCGGCTTTGGAAGCGGAGTAGTTGATCTGGCCCGGCGCGCCATACAGGCCCGAAACGGAGGAGATGAGGACCACGCGGCCCCGGCGCAGGCGGATCATGCCCTTCGAGGCGCGCTTGATGACGCGGAACGCTCCGGTCAGGTTGGTGTCGATGACGGACGTGAAGTCGTTCTCGCTCATGCGCAGCAGCAGCGTGTCCTTGGTGATCCCAGCGTTGGCCACCAGCACCTCGACCGGGCCGTGGGCGGCCTCAACCTCGGCGAATGCAGCGTCGATGGAGGCCTCGTCGGTCACGTCGGCTTTGACCCCCAGGACACCCTCCGGCAGCTTCGATTCGCTGCGGTAGGTCACGGCCACCTTGTCGCCGTTGGCGAGGAATGCCTCCGCGATGGCCAGGCCGATGCCGCGGTTTCCGCCGGTGATGAGGACGCTGCGGGCCGTGGTTGCTGCTTCAGACATGTGTGCTCCGGATTTCTGCGGAGCATGGCTCCGCTGTGGTGACTGGAATTTTGACTGCCTCCGATCTTATCGCCCGATTGGGAGCCAACTTCGGATGGTGAGAGAATTGGGGTAGCCATTGGAGCGTGATGAGACAGTCGTGATACCCGAACCCCAACCCGGACAGCAGACGCCCGGGAAGCGTGACGAAGCCGCCGGCCATCCGGAAGTAATCAGCATCACGGACGCCGCCGCAGCGCATTCCGAAGACATGCGGGAGCGCATGGTCAAGTACGCCCTCGCCATGGGTATCCGCATGGTGTGCCTGATTCTGATCTTCGTGGTGGACGGTTGGTTCAAGCTGGTTGCGGTGGCGGGTGCGGTCTTCCTGCCGTGGATCGCCGTGGTGATCGCCAACGGTTCGGACAAGGCGGAGATCCACAGCGACGCGCTGCTCGATTACACGCCGTACGCTGAGCTGGGAGCGGCGGAGGAATCCGGGACTGCGGAAAGCCCCGGCACGGCGGACGAACCGACGGTGCTCCAGGGCGAACTCATTGCTGATGACGAAGTAGACGACGACGGCCGGGGACAGAAAGCTTCATGAACATTTTCAACCTGGGTGACGGCAGCGGCGAGCTTGCCGGGCCAGCATCCGCGGCCACGTGCTCCCGCAAAGCCTGCCGGGCCGATGCGTCCTGGCAGCTGCTCTGGAACAACCCCAAGATCCACACGCCCGACCGACGCAAGGTGTGGCTGGCGTGCGGTGAGCACAAGGCGTGGCTGGAGGACTACCTGCAGACGCGCGGGCTCTGGAAGGAAACCGTGCCGCTTGAGGCGGCCAAAACAGGCGGGAACAGCTGAATGTACAAGTTCCTGTTTTCCAGCAAGTGGCTGGGCTACCTCCTGCTGGCCGCAATCTTCGCCACCGGCTGCGTGTTCCTGGGCCGCTGGCAGATGGACCGCAGGGCGGAGACGCTCGCGGAAATCCAGCGCGTCACGTCCAACTACTCCGCCACCCCCATCGCGTTTGCCGAGGCCCGTGAGGAGTTCAACCAGCTGGACCCGGCCAAGGAATGGACCCAGGTCAGGCTCCAGGGCACATATGACGTCGACGGACAGCGGATTGTGCGCAACCGTCCCCTCAACGGGCAGCCTGGCTATGAAGTGGTGGTGCCATTCAAGCTCGCGTCCGGCGAGACGGTCGTGATTGACCGGGGCTGGCTGCCGATCGGCAACAAGACCCCCGGCCGGCCGGACGCCATTCCGGCCCCGCCGTCCGGGCAGATCACGGCTGTCGTGCGGCTCAAGCACAGCGAACCCACGCTGCAGCGCGGCGCGCCGGAAGGCCAGCTGGCCTCCATTGACCTGCCCACCTACGCCGGTGAACTCGGCTACCCGCTGCTGACCGGAGCCTACGGTCAGCTCGCCTCCGAGACGCCGCCGGTGGCGGACATGCCGCAGCCGTTCCCCATGCCCTCGGCGGACGAGGGGACGCACCTGTCCTACTCGCTGCAGTGGTTCGCCTTCGGCGTCCTTATGTTCGTGGGCTTCGGCTACGCTGCCCGGCAGCAGGCGCGCAACGCCGCGATGGATGCCGAGGACGCGGAGGCGTGGGACGGCGAGCCAGCCCACAGCGCCGCGGGAGCCCGCCGTCGTCCGCCGGCTCCCCGGAAGCGCAAGCGTCTGACGGCGGAGGAAGAGGAAGACGCGATCCTGGATGCCCAGGGCTACTGAGGACAGGAGCACCGACATGCCTGCCGACCCGGTGGCCAACGTGCGCCGCGCCCTCACCGCGGCGGGAGCCCGCGACACCGTCACGGTCCTGCCTGGCGCGGTTCCGACGGCGGCTGCCGCGGCTGACGCGCTCGGCTGCGACGTTGCGGCCATCACCAACAGCCTGGTGTTTGAAGTGGACGGCACTCCCCTGCTGATCCTCGCCAGCGGCGCCGCGAAGGTGGATGTCCGGCTGGTGGCCTCGCAGCTGGGCACCGGACGGATCCGCCGCGCGGCACCGGAGTTCGTCCTGCACCACACCGGCCAGGAAGTGGGCGGGGTGGCGCCGGTGGGGCATCCCGCAAAGATCTGCACCCTGCTGGACGCCTCCCTCGAGGAACACCCAACGCTTTGGGCCGGAGCCGGCGACCACCACTCCATGTTCTCGATCAGCTACGGCGAGCTGCAGCGCATCACGGACGCGCACGCGCTTCGGGTGCGCTGATTGCTTTCCCTGCGGTGACTTACGGCTTCGCCGGGTTCAGACGTGCAGGGTGGGCCGGTAGTTGAGCTGTTGGGTGTGGCCGTCGAGCGTCCGGCTCTCGATCAGCTCGACGTCAAAGTCGGCGGCACCCAGTTGCCGCGGTTCGAGCCGAAGCCGTCGAGGCTGGAAAAGACGTCGAAGATCATTGCGACATGCGGGTATTCTGGGGCCAGTGATTTTTCATTCTTCTCTCTAGCCCGCAGCAGCTGCCCTCCCCCGGCAGCGCTCTCCCGTTCCTTCACGGAGCGGTGATTCGGTGTGTCCGCCGAGGGAACTCGATGGCGAGTTCCCCGTGCGACGCACACATCCGCATCATTCTTGGGAGACCACTTGAGCACCTCATCCATTCGTCGTTCCACTGCCATTCCCGGCCGGGACGGACTTCGCCCCAACTGCAGCAACTGCTTCGCGCTGTGCTGCACCGCCTTCGGCTTTTCCCGATCCGCCGACTTTGCCATCGACAAGCCGGCGGGTACACCGTGCCCCAATCTCGGCGCTGACTTCTCCTGCGGCATCCACGACCGGCTGCGCCCGCGCGGCTTCCGCGGGTGCACCGTTTTCGACTGCTTCGGCGCGGGCCAGGCTGTGTCGCAAGGGCTGTTTGATGGCGTCAGCTGGCGCGATCAGCCGGACAGCAGGTCCGCAATGTTCGCCGCCTTCAAAGTCATGCGACAGCTTCATGAGATGCTCTGGTATCTGGCCGAGGCACAGGACCGCGCCTTCGACGCCGAGACCGGCAACGATGTGCTGGAGCTTAGGCTCGCCATCGGCAAGCTCGCAGAGGGGACAGTGCATGAAGTGCTCGCCCTCGACGTGGGAACACTGCACCACCGGGTGCGCCAGGTGCTGATGGACGTCAGCGAGGAAGTCCGGGGCGCCTACTTTGCGGCCGTAGACCAGCTGGATCAAAGGCTGCAGCCGGGGGCGGACCTGGCGGGCAGTGACCTCCGGCCGCTACGACTCTGCGGCGCCGACCTTCGGGGCGCATGCCTCATCGCGGCAGACCTGCGCGGCACCGACCTCACGGCCGTGGACCTCCTGGGCGCAGATCTCAGGGATGCGCGGCTGGAGGGCGCCGATCTTACGGGTGCCTTGTACCTGACGCAGCCACAGCTCAACAGCGCGCGTGGCAGCTTCGGCACCAGGCTGCCCGGGGGCCTTGAGGTCCCCGGGCACTGGGACGCCGGTCAGAACCGTGGCACGACTAGGCCAGCGTGATGAGGTCCAGGTAGTCCTCGTTCCAGAGGTCCTCAACGCCGTCGGGCAGCAGCACCACGCGCTCGGGGTTGAGGGCCTCCACGGCGCCTTCGTCGTGGCTGACCAGGACGACGGCGCCGGTGTAGTTGCGCAGTGCGCCCAGGATCTCGGCGCGGCTGGCGGGGTCGAGGTTGTTGGTGGGCTCGTCCAGCAAGAGGACGTTCGCGCTGGAGGCCACGATGGTGGCCAGCGCCAGACGGGTCTTCTCACCGCCGGAGAGCACTCCGGCGGGCTTGTCGACGTCGTCGCCGGAAAACAGGAACGAGCCCAGGATGCCGCGGACCTCGGCGTCCTTCATGTCAGGCGCGGAGGAGCGCATGTTCTCGAGGACGGTGCGGTCGTGGTCCAGGGTTTCGTGCTCCTGGGCATAGTAGCCCACTTTGAGCCCGTGCCCGGGAACGATGTCGCCGGTGTCGGGGCGGTCCACGCCGGCGAGCATCCGCAGCAGGGTGGTCTTGCCGGCACCGTTGAGGCCGAGGATGACCACCTTGGAGCCGCGGTCGATGGCGAGGTCCACGTCGGTAAAGATCTCGAGCGAACCGTAGGACTTGCTCAGGCCTTCTGCGGTCAGCGGGGTCCGGCCGCAGGGCGACGGGTCCGGGAACCGCAGTGCTGCCACCCGGTCCTGCTCGCGGACGGCTTCCAGCCCGCTGAGCAGCCGCTCGGCGCGCTTGGCCATGTTCTGCGCGGCCACGGCCTTGGTGGCCTTGGCGCGCATCTTGTTGGCCTGGTCCATCAGGACCTGGGCCTTCTTCTCGGCGTTGGCGCGTTCGCGCTTGCGGGCCCGCTCATCGGTTTCGCGCTGCTGCAGGTAGCGCTTCCAGCCCATGTTGTAGAAGTCGATCTGCGCACGGTTGGCGTCCAGGTGGTAGACCTTGTTGACGGTGGCCTCCAGCAGTTCCACGTCGTGGCTGATCACGATCAGGCCGCCCTGGTGGTTCTTGAGGAAGTCCCGGAGCCAGGAAATGGAGTCCGCGTCCAGGTGGTTGGTGGGCTCATCCAGCAGCATGGTTTCCGCGCCGGAGTAGAGGATGCGCGCCAGTTCCACACGGCGGCGCTGGCCGCCGGACAGGGTCTTGAGCGGCTGGTTGAGGATCCGTTCCGGCAGCGCCAAGTTGGAGGAGATGGCGGCTGCCTCGGCCTCCGCCGCGTATCCGCCGCCGGACAGGAATTCGGCCTCGAGCCGGTCGTACCGGCCCATGGCCTTGCGCTGGACCTCCGGGTCCTCGCTCGCCATGTCCGCCTGCGCCTTCTTCAGCTTGCCGACGACGACGTCCAGTCCGCGGGCGGAAAGAATGCGGTCCCGTGCGAGCTGCTCCATGTCCGGCGTGCGCGGGTCCTGGGGCAGGTAGCCGATCTCGCCGCTGCGGGTGACCTTGCCGGCTGCTGGCAGGCCTTCGCCGGCCAGCACGCGGGTCAGCGTGGTTTTGCCGGCACCGTTGCGGCCCACGAGGCCGATCTTGTCACCCTTGTCGATGCGGAAGCTCACCTGGTCCATGAGCAGGCGGGCGCCGGCACGGAGTTCAAGTTCCTGAACGGTAATCACAGCAGGTAAGGCCTTTCACAACAGGGAATGCCGCAGCACGGCGGGTTGCATGCCGCACGGCGCAAAGTGGTGAACGCCGGGGATGCCGGCCGGAGAACGGCCCGTTCAAGTCTACCGGCCGGTGCAACCCGGTTAGAACACGTCTTTCCCGGCCGGAGGAGCGCCTTCCCAAAACTGGCAGAACGGAGTATTTGTGCCCAGCACCAGACCACAGGCAGTCCCTGTTGTAGAACAGCAACAAAATGAGGCCGTTCGCGGGCCAGTAACGTCGAGAGCAGCCGATAATTGTTTGTACCCCTCCGACAGGACCACCCCATGACCCAGACCCATTCCGCCGGCGCCCTGCAGCCGGCAAAGCGCAACCGCTGGAACGCCACCGACCTCGGACTCATCGCCGTCTTCGCCGCGCTCGTGGCGGCGTCAGCCCTGGTCGCTGCCATTCCCGTGGGTGGCCTCGGCGTCCCCATCACGCTCCAGACACTCGCCGTCATGCTGACCGGCCTCGCCCTCGGCCCCGGCCGCGCGTTCGCCGCCGTCGGGCTGCACACCCTGCTTGGGCTCGCCGGGCTTCCCATCTTCAGCGGCGGACGCAGCGGCCTGGGCATCCTGGCCGGACCGTCAGCCGGCTACATCATCGCGTTCCCCCTCGCCGCCGCAGCGGTGGGCTGGCTGGCCGCCGTCGTTATCCGCCGTACCGTGAAGTTCCGTGCCGTGCTTCTGTTCGCCGCAGCAATGGCCACCAGCATTGTGCTGATCCACGGACTGGGCATCGCCGGAATGATGGTCAACGCCAAGCTGGACTTCTCCAAGGCATTCCTCGCCGATCTCCCCTTCTACCCGGGTGACACCATCAAGAACGTCCTCGCCGTTGCGGTGGCCATCGCCCTGCACAAGGCGTTCCCCGACCTGCTGGTCGGCCGCGTCCGGAAGCTCCCGCAGCAGCCCGCCCCGCTGCAGGCCGCGACGCCGGACGCCACGGAGCCGAAAGCAACCACCCAGCAGTGAGCACCATCTCCCTCAGGAACGCAGGGGTCAGCGTGGCCGTGGACGGCCGCCCTGACCCCAAAGTTCTGCTGCAGGACATCTCGCTGGAGCTCACCGAGCAACGGATCGGTGTGATCGGCGCCAACGGTTCCGGCAAGTCCACCCTGCTCCGCCTCCTTAACGGCTTGGTGGCTCCCACCGCAGGGGCCGTGACGGTCAACGGCGCCGACACCGTCCGCAACGTGCGCGCCGTCCGCCAGCAGGTGGGCTTTGTCTTCACCGATCCGCTCTCCCAGCTGGTCATGCCCACCGGCCGTGAGGACGTGGAACTCTCGCTCCGGCGTTCGGTGCGGAACGGCAGGGAGCGCCGGGAGCAGGCCACCGCCGCCCTGAGCCGTTTCGGTCTCCTCCCTTTGGCTGACCAGAGCATCTACGAACTCTCCGGCGGCGAACGGCAGCTCCTCGCCCTGGCGTCCGTGCTGGCGGTGGAACCCGGCGTCCTGGTGCTGGACGAGCCCTCCACGCTCCTGGACCTCCGGAACCGCGAACTGCTGCGCCGCACGCTGGCCGGCCTGAGCCAGCAGATCGTCATGTCCACCCATGACCTGGAGCTGGCCCTGGACATGGACCGGGTCCTGGTGGTCGAAGCCGGACGGATAGCGTTCGACGGCGGTGCTGCCGCCGCCGTCGAGCATTACCGCTCGCTTTCCGCCCGGAGCCTGTTAGGCGGCGGCTTCCGGTGAGGGGCCACGGCTTCCTGCTCGCCAACTACGTGCCCGGCACGTCCCTGATCCACCGCATGCCGCTGTGGCTGAAGTTCCTGCTGGTCCTGGCCTGCGGAATGGCCTCGTTCCTGATCGTCGACTGGCGGCTGGCCGCCGGAGCCCTCGCCGTAATGTGCGCGCTGTTCCTGCTCAGCGGCGCCGGGACCGTGCGCCTTTTCCGCGCGGTGCGGCCGCTGCTGCCAATCCTGCTGGTCATCGGTGCGTTCCAGTGGTGGCAACTCGGCGGACCCGTTGCCGCGCGGATCGTCCTGAACATCCTGCTGTGCGTCGTCGCGGCGTCAGTTCTGACGGCCACCACACCGCTGCACCGGCTGCTCGACGGCGTGGTTTCCCTCGCCCGCCCGTTCCGGCGCTTCGGCGCCGACCCCGAGCGCTTTGCCCTGACCATCGCCATCATGCTGCGGAGCATTCCCTTTATCGCCGGAGCCTTCGCCGACGTCCGGGACTCAGCGCGCGCCCGGGGACTGGAACGCAATCCGCGGGCGCTGGTCCTGCCGGTGTTCATCACCACCGTTGCCTATGCCCGCCACACCGGCGAGGCGCTGGCCGCCCGCGGCCTGGGCGAGCCGGAGGACTAAGCCAACAGCTTCTGGCGACCTGTGAGAATGGATCCATGGAATTCAACCGGTTGCTGCAGATCCGGCGCATCTATGCGCAACCTGAGGCGCTGAAGCTTTCCAGGGGCAAGGAGATCATCGAACGCTGGCCGGACGCCGACGTCGTACTTGTCGATAACCACTGGAACATCCCGGAGTTGCACGGTGATGAAACGAACGTGCCGCGCTGGTCCCGGATCAAGACCGAAGCGCTGGTCCTCGGCGTCAAGAAATCGCTGACCGTCAAGCCGAACGGCCGGTCCGCGGATTTCATCGCCCCCTCTACCGCGAATGGCTGCGCAATGGCCTGCGCATACTGCTATGTGCCCCGTCACAAGGGCTACAGCAACCCGGTTACCGTGTTCGCGAACATCGACCAGATTTCCGGGGCGCTGGCACGGCACGTCACACGCCAAGGCATGAAGCTGGAGCCCAACCAGTGCGACCCCGAACTCTGGGTCTACGACATCGGTGAAAACAGCGACTGCTCTGTCGACGCGCTGATCAGTGACAACGTGGAGGATCTCGTCCTGCTTTTCCGCGACTTGCCCACCGCCAAGCTGTCCTTTGCCACCAAGTTCGTGAACCCTGCAATGCTCCGCTGGGACCACGGCGGCCACACCAGGATTCGTTTTTCCCTCATGCCCGCGGACTTGGCGAAATCGATTGACGTTCGGACCTCGCCGGTGGTCGAGCGTATGGCTGCCATTAACGATTTCGTGGAGGCCGGCTACGAAGTGCACGTGAACTTCTCCCCCGTCATCATCACGGACACCTGGCTCAGTGATTGGGACCAGCTGTTGCGCCAACTCGATGCCACGCTCACCGACGCCGCCAAGGCTCAGCTTGCAGCGGAAATCATCTTCCTGACCCATAACGAGCGGCTTCACGAGGTCAACCTGGGATGGCATCCGCAGGCTGAGACTGTGCTGTGGCGGCCCGACCTCCAGGAAACGAAGGTTTCGTCCAACGGCTTCACTAACGTCCGTTACCGTTCAAGACCCAAGGCACGCTACGTGCAGCGGCTGACTGCGCTCGTTGACAACATCGCGCCGTACTGCCGCATCCGCTACGCGTTCTGAGATTCACGGTTCGTGCAGGTGTGGATTCAGGTGAACGCACCGAAAGCGCCCGGCTCAGCCTGCGGCCGCCGTCGGCCGCTTCCTCCCGACCGGTCCCGTCGACTCCCCTTCCTCGAAACGGCAGATCACCACGGCCTGGCGCATGGGACCGCGCCGTTCCTCGAGCTGATCGACCAGCGTCTCCACACCCATGCGTCCCAGCTCGGTGCTGGGCAGCGTGAGGACAGTCAGCCGCGGATCCGTGGTGGCGGCGACGTCCGGCGTCGAGCCGATCAGCAGGACGGACATGTCGCCGGGAACGTCAATGCCCTGCTTGTCCAGGCCGTTGATGAAGCCGAAGGATGCGTTGTCGTTCATGAGGATCACGGCCGTCGTGTCCGGGGCGGTTTTGAGCAGCCTTTCAGCAGCCCCCTGACCGGAGATCGGTGATTCCTCGCATGAGATGTGCACCGACTTCAGCCCGCGGCGGTCCACCTCCGCCGCGAAGGCCGCCCGGCTGCGCACGACGGGGCCGTAGCCGCTCAGGGCATGCTCGGCCCCGCCACTGTCAACGAAGCAGAGCCGGCGGTGGCCCAGTCCTTCGAGGTAGGAGACGGCCCTTCGCCGCCTGCGTGGCGCTGGTGAAGAACTTCACGCGGTCTCGCTGAGCCGCCGCTGCAGCGCCGGGTACAGCAGGGCAATAATCCGGGTGCGTTTGCTGGCCAGCGCACGGCCGAGGGAGTTCCGGCGGTAGTGCCGGATTCTGTGGTTACGGAGGGCGACGCCGCGGCGGGGACCCGGAGGAGATCGCCGGGGCATTGGCGGAGTTCGTCCGGAGCCTGCGAACGGGTGAGGTTCCCCCGGGCGAGATCCATGCCAACGTCCTGAGCCTGGCCATGGTCGAGGCGGCGGTGAAGTCCTCTCAGACCGGCCAGCGCGTGCTGATCAGCGACGTGGTGGACGAGGCGCACCGGCAGGCGCTGGACGTCGAGTCGGTCCCTGCCGCCAGGGAGGTCTTGGCGGTGTTGTGGGAGACCCTGCGGTAAGGGGTACCAGCAGGGTCTCCCACAGCGTTGTAAACGCTGGTTAGGTGGAAACGCACCCCCACCACCCGCCGTCGAACTGGCGGCAGCCCATCACCCTTGAACGGAGGCAGCGTGACTGTGACCGACGCTCCGGTGACCACGCGCGAACAGGCAGTCGGACGGCCGCTGGCCATTGTCCTTGGCCTGCTGACCATCTTCGGTCCGATTTCCATGGACCTGTACCTGCCCGTGCTGCCGGCCCTGACGGCGGAGCTGCGAAGCTCCACGTCGACGGCGCAGCTGACCATAACGGCCTGCCTGCTCGGGCTGGCCATCGGCCAGGTGATTGCGGGCCCGCTGTCTGACCGCTTCGGCCGCCGGCTCCCTCTGCTGATTGGCGTCGCCGCGTACACGGTCACGTCCGTTCTCTGTGCCGTCAGCCCGACGGTCGAGGCCCTGATCGCCGCCCGGTTCGTCCAGGGCCTGGCCGGCGCCGTGGGCATCGTGATTGCGCAGGCTGCCGGGCGGGACGTCTACGAGGGCGCCAAGCTCCTCCGGTACTACGGCCGCCTGACGGTGCTGGGCGGACTTGCCGCAATCGTGGGTCCGGTCATCGGCGGCCAACTGGCCTCTGTTACCGACTGGCGCGGCGTTTTCCTGTTCCTTGCCGGCGTCGGCGTCGCAATTCTGGTGGCCTGCCTGGTGATCTTCAAGGAGACTCTCCCGGCTCGGCGGCGGGCAACCGGCGGGTTTGGCCATACGCTGCAGGATTTCCGGCGACTGCTGGCGGACCGCGTGTTCGTCGGCGCCGTCCTGATCACGGGCTTTACGTACTCGGCGATCTTCGCCTACCTCAGCGGCGCCACGTTCGTCCTGCAGGGAATTTACGGGCTTTCGCCGCAGGGCTACTCGTTTGCCTTCGGCCTGAATTCCCTGGGCTTCATGATCTTCGGTTTCCTCGGCGGCCGGCTGGCCGAACGTTGGTCGGAGAAGGCCATGCTGGCGATCGGACTGGCCATGGCCACCGCAGGCTCTGTTGGCCTGCTCATCACCGCGCTCCAGCACCTGCCGCTGATTGCGGTGATCCTATCCCTCTTCACGATGGTCGGTGGCGTGGCGACGGCGAGCCCATCCGCGACCTCGCTGGCGCTGAAGGGCTATCCGGACATCGCCGGCACCGCGTCGTCGCTGCTCGGCCTGGCGCGGTTCGCCTTCGGTGGCATCGCAGCACCGCTGGTGGGGATTGGCGGAGCGGACAATGCGCTCCCGTTCGGCATCGTCACGGTGGTTTCAGTCGCGGCGGCCGTGGCGTGCCTTGGGCTGATACGGGCACGGACGACGGCGGGATGAGGCTGGCCCGGTTGGGTTAACTGGGGTTGGGGGCGGGCGTTGTCCGGCCTATTTCGCCCGTCTACCGGCCGTTGCCACCGAGCGATAGCGCAGCCAAAGGGCTGAATTAGAGCCGGGCACCGACGCGTCCACACGGAACTGCTCAAGCAGGGCTGGAAGCTCGCGAAAAAGACTCTGCTGAAGCTTATGCGCGCACTCGGCTGGCCTGCAGGGTCCGGCGGAGGAAGCGCTACAACTCCGAATCAAGGCGAGCAAGGCGCCGTCGCGCCTGACCTGCTGAACCGGGAGTTCAACGCCGCTGCCCCGAATGAACTGCTGGACTGATAAATCAGTTCTGACTTTCGAGGAGCAGTTTTATGCATGGAAGAAGTTCGTTGTCCGACAGGACACATCGCGCGGTAGTTCCTCGTCCTCAGGTTGGAGCAGGGCGCCGTTGGTGTTCTACCACGCGGGACCCAGTAGCGCTTCGGCTGATCCCTCACCGGAAGCGCGCGCTGCTGCGGCTCATCCGGAGCGCTCGAGCGCGCCGTTCCGCCGGTCCTTGCTGGACCCGGCTTGGTGGCCGCGTCCCTGCTCCCATGCGGAGGTGAGTGCCCGCAGAGGATCGACCAAGCCCTCGATCGCCCAGGCCGGGGCTTCCGCGAGTAGGGCATCTTCGAGGGCGAGCTGGGCGGGAATCACCTCGTCCACGAGCGCGGCGCCAGTGTCGGTGAGGACGAGCAGGGACGAGCGGCCGTCGGCCGGGTTGGCTGTCCGGCTCAGCAGTTCCCGACCCTGGAGGGCGTTCAGCCGCATGGTGATCGCGGAGCGCGGGACAAGCAGCGTCTGGGCCAGCGTCGTTGGGCTCAGAGGTTCGTCCGTACGGCGCAGCGCGGAGAGCACGTCCAGCTCGCCGCGGGTGAGCCCGTAGTCGGCGAGGAAGGCGTCGCTGGCTTCGAGGATGAGGCGGGAAGCGCGCAGGACGCGGTGGATCACCCCGAGGCTGGTGAAGCTCAGGTCCGGGCGCAGCCGGGCCCACTCACGCTGCATCCGGTCCACGACGTCGCCATGATCGGGTAGACCGTCTGCGTCCTGATCCATCCGGCTCCTCCGCGCCCCCGTGGCCGTCGCCTCGGTCAACCACAATAGTAGTTCATAAGTGTAGTAACCTTGAAGTACTTCAGTCATGTACCACCTCGGAAGGTTAAAATGACGCAGGCCACCCTCGCGCGGTCCTGGTGGGCGGCAGTCTTCGACCTGGGCCCGCATGCCGGTGCCCATTGGACCGCCCTCCGGGCAAGCCTGGCGATCTTTGTGCCGCTGGTGGCTTGCTTGGCGTCCGGTCGCGGCGACCTGCTGCTGTATGCGGCGATCGGTGCCTTCACCGCCCTGTACGGCCGACACGAGCCGGCTCGGGTACGCCTAGCCATGCAGGGGCAGGCGGGCGTGGTGCTGGTGGTCGGGGTCGTCGTCGGTGCCCTAGTGGCGACCGTCCCGTTCCGGCTCTGGCTGCTCGTCCCGGTCGCGGCCGCCTGGGCTGGCGTCGCGGTAGTGCTAGCCGAGCTGGGCCGATGGCATCCGGCCGGGGCTCTCAACCCGGTCTTCGCCCTCACAGCCTCGGCCACGGTCCCGATCGCGCTGAGCACGGTGCCCGCAGCCGCCCTCGCTGCGGCTGGTGCGGCCGTCTTCGCGCTGCTGCTCGCCCTCCCGGGTCGCACCGCCCGCGGCGGCGGCGACCCGGTGCGGTATCGGCTGTCGTGGCGCGGCCTACGCCCGTCCGGCCCGGTGGGCCGCCACGCCGCCCGCTATCTGCTCGGTATCGCCGCCGCCGGCCTCGCCGTCGCGACCAGCGGCATCGGCCACCCCTACTGGACCTTCGTCACGGCATCCGTGCCCATGTCGGCACCCGACCTGCACGCCCGCCTCACGCGCGCTGCCCAGCGGGTGATCGGCACTGCCGCCGGCCTCGGCGCCGCAGCCCTCGTCCTGGCCGCCCACCCCAGCAGCTATGCCGCGATCATCGTGATCGCCGTGCTCCAGGCGTGCACCGAGCTGACGACCGGGCGCAACTACAGCCTCGGCCTGGTCTTCTTCACCCCGATGGCCCTTCTGCTCGGCGATCTCATGCTGCCAGCCTCGATCGGCACCCTCCTGGCTCAGCGCGCCCTCGAGACCGTCATTGGTCTCACCATCGCACTAGCCGCCACTGTCATCATCCGCGAAAGGCGCACTCCTGAGAGCCGGACCCCACCGCGCGATCATCTGCTCGACCACGTGTAAAGCCCGCCACGTGGAGGCGAACCTGCCTCAGCCGCGGGGCTCTTTGTCGTGTAGCGGGTTCAGTAGAGGCCCGATCATCGGCAGATGAGTGCACTCACAACCCGCATAGGGACACACCCAGTTAGCCAACCTTCAAGGGGCAGACACCAGGGGTTCCGTCGATATGGTGACTGCATGGAGATGGCGCCGCGATACCAATCACCGCGATGGTGGCCTTGGGCAGTCGCGCTCCTCCTCGTGATCACCGTGAACGTGACCCTTCTGGGGTATTAACGGGGCGACTGCGTTGACTACGCCATCGAGTCCGGCTATACGAGCATGTGTACTAGCGGCCCCGCGCTAAGCATAGATGGCACGTGGATTTTGGTGGTGGTGAGCGTGGCCGCCGCCGTCGTCCACTTGGCGCGGCGCCTCGTGCAGGCAGTTAGAGCCTGGAGGACCTAACGACCCTCCGGCGTGGCCTGGTTTCCCTGCCGGGGACACGAGAAGGGCCGGCTCAAACGAGCCGGCCCTTCTGCGTTCTCCTCTGCAAAGGAAATCTACGGATTCAGCCTAGCTGAATGTTGTCGGTGGTGCCTGCAGCTGCGTATTGGTCGTCGTTGTTCCTAGTAGCGCGGCACCTGGTGGTGGTGTGGTGGGTGCGTTGATCGGCGTTTCGCCACTGGTGAGTGGCTGTTGTGGTTCGCCCTGGGCGGCGCACCGCCCGACTTCTGTGAGGTTTCCGGCCCTTGCATGGTGGTGGCCGGGGTCTTGCCGGGCGGGGTTTCCGCCCGGCAAGGCGGCCCGACGGCGGCCCGACGTCACTTGTCGTGAGGGTCACGGCGCCGCTGGATGCTGTTCCAAGCACCGGGCGTTGCGGACCAGGAGCGGCCGGAACCATTTCGCCGCCGCGGGCGGAGAATGGAGAGAAGGAACTTATCTTCCAGCTCCCCTTCCCAGCGAGGACGGCACGCCATGAAAACTGGCAAGGTACGCGGATCGCTCCTATTGGTGACGGTCCTGCTCGGCACGGGCGCCTGCGCCGGCGGTGGTGAATCCCCTCGTAAGCCGGAAGGAACGGTAAGCCCGCCGGTCCTGACCACCCCCGCGCCCAACAGCATGGCTATCAAGGACTTCGACTATGGGGCACCGGCTACGGTGTCCCCGGGTGCCGTGGTCACGGTGACCAATCTGGATTCCGCAAGGCATACCGTGACGGCCGACCACGGCGGAACGTTCGATGCGGACGTCGCGGGCAATGGCGGGACAGCCACGTTCGCGGCCCCGGCAAAGCCTGGCAACTACCCCTTCCACTGCACCTATCACCCGGGGATGAAGGGGTCGCTGACAGTGAAGTAAGCGCTACGACGAGAGGGCACTCCGGGGCGAACAGGACGGCCACGACGTCGTTCCGCCAATCCAGGGCGGCGTACTGGCGCGTGGTGTCCAGCAGCCCGGGGTCAACGCGGGAGGTTCCTCAACCGGCTGTGTCGGGCTGGGTTGTTCTAGTTGGTGGTGAATTGTCCCCCTACGCTTTCAATGACGATTTCGGGAGCTATTGTTGCGATTTCGAGGGCTAGCAGCATGCGATGCAGGGAAACGTCCCCCTCCGAGTACCTGATCTGGACTCTAACAGCGTTGTAGATTGGGTCCGTCCTGACTGCTGCTATCTTGCTCTGTGGACCTGGATGGAACTTCGTGGCCAACCGATTCCGCAACGTAGTGAGATACGTCAGAGGCTTCCCGGTTCCCACGTTGGCGATGAAGTCACCGCCGGGGTCCAGCGTTTCTCTTAGTCGTACAAATTCGGGATCTTGCCATGCCCGCCGACAGTTCACACGTGGATGGCTAAATAGTTGAAATTGAAGTAGGCGCCTCCGAAACGTTCGGGGCGGGATCTAACAAACTCGTCAACCTGTGTAAAGGCAGCCTTGAGGGCTGAGGTAGGCGTGCCGTGAAAGCGATCATGAGTGATAAAGCGCGGTACGACCTTGCCTTGCGGGGCTGGGATAGTGGAAGGTGGCTGGGCAGTTGGGCTCGCCGACTGGCCAGAACCGGAGGTGGGCACGCTAGCGTTTGGGGTGCATCCAGCACCTAGCGTGGAGACAACAATAACGCCAATGATCAAGCCCGCAGGAGGCAGTAGGATTCTCATCCGAAGTCCTCCTGCCACGAGCATTTATGACCTCCGCTATGGCCATGCGCTTAGCGTTCTTTGACTATCGGCTGGTCCTCTTCCCATGTCAACGTTCCGCGATGGCTCGCGGGATTAGCGTTCCGGACGTGCCTCAGTTCCGTTGACCATGTAGCCCGTTCAAGGTTCGATTTACGGCGAGTCAGGGGCACTTCTCAGCGGCCGGTGACGCCAGGGCTTGATACTGGATGCATGGAAAACGCAGTATCCCGGCTCACCGTTGCGCCCTCGACCTCCAGCTGGGTTGAGTCCAATGGTGATCAGCAGCGTGATCGCCCGGTGGCATTTCTTGACTTCCACGTCGACGATCGGCCAATGCGGGATCTGCTAAATGTCCCTGAGGACTGGGAGCAGCAGCCGCTGCAGGAAACCACAGCTCTGCGTGATGATTGGCGGCCAAAGGCAGTGGTGGACTACTTGGACCGACTGCTTGGAATCTTGCCGGGAGACTATGACGATGGGCGTGTTTCGCTTCTGCTCTGCCCAATCTGCGGAGACTTATGGTGCGGGGCGCTCAGTATGGAATTGGCCCTGTCGCCGCAGACAGTTACGTGGCAGAAATTCGGCTGGCAGGGCGACGCCGACGATGACGAGCCCCAGCCATTCCCGGAGCGGTCCTTTGCTTTTGACCGTTCGGAATACGAGCGACTTCTGCACGGTCTGAGGCAGCACTACAAAAGGCAGGCGCTCGTACCGCCACCGGTCAGGTTTCTACGCCGAATGTTCCACCGTGGATCCTGAAATCCGTAGGGCCAGCTCAACTGTCAACGGAACCATCGCCCTCAAGGAGGGAGAGTCCCGCTCATGGTTCGGCTAGCGGAGGGCACAATTTGCCGTAGTCCAACCTCGTAAAAACGACGCTGCGCCAAAGTCTGATTAGCGGTTTACGGACCCGAACAATTCTGCCTCGAACTGGTCTAACGCCTCTGGGTATCCGGCCACGTCAATGGGTCCGTGAGTTGTTTGGAGGGAGACCACTCGGAGCCCCGGACCGAAGTTGACCGCCACGTAATCCCGCACCTCCAATTGTCTACGGTCTGGAGACATTCGGCCGTTGACTAGGAAGGTTGCAGGCTTGATCCAGGCTCCCTCCCGGGACTCATCTGTCACGAAGTCCACAAGCGGTTCGCGGACTGAGATCAATCCCCGCACCCAGCTATTGGCCAGACCGCCAGGCAACGCCTCGGACGAACGAACCCAGACTTCCGTCCACCCGCGCCGCCGCCATAACTTGAACCTGAGCCGGTTGACTATCAGGATGGCCAACTGCCAAATCACCCAAATGGCCAGGAAGGTGACAAAGAATAGGGGAAACGAGTCGGGCTGGGGCCCACTAAGCACCATCAGGAAAATTGAAGCCACAGCTGCGGTAATGACACTGCCGAGGCCGAGCGAGACGAAACGCTTGATCCTCGATCTCCGTTCAGCCATGCCACACTTTAAGCCCGAATCACTGCTGCTGTCTCCAGACACCCACGCCCATTGGTATTTGCGGTGCAATTCGAAATGCCTTCAGAAGCCTTTAAGCATGGGCCGCTTGGTTAGCGGCATCAGCCACAATCTAACCTCCCGCCGGCCAGCACAACCCCCTGCCGCTGCCAAACAGGCCTGCGGAAGGTTCCGGACGGAAACATGGGCCAGACCTAATGACTTGGGCCGCGAGGGGTTCCATCAACGACAACGCTTGCAGGCCAACCCGGGCAATAACATCACGATTGGTCGCTTCCCCCGGCCTGACCCCGTTCTGCCTCTGACGAGCCAGCTGACACACTGTCAATCAGTAATTGGGTTGAATCCAATCCGTCGTAATTGGCAGGAACTCGGGCTGGCGTCCAGAATCAAGCTGCACACCGAACTCCACTTCCGTCAGAATGGTGACGTCACCTAGCATGGCCATCTTCTCGATGATGCCTGTGGTGCCATTAATCACGGCGGTGGCGCGGAGTGCCGGGTCTTCTACATGCTCGAAGGTAATCAGTAATGACCGCCGGCCAATCTCTTGGATGAGCATCGGGTAGAAGCTCTCGCCGCCGCCACGACCCCACATCAGAAACGCTTCAGGGTGAAGCATTTGGACCTCGGTCGGCATGCCGCTAGGGAAATCAACTTCATGCGGAGGCTCAGGTTCCACCGAGAGCATGCCGTCAACCGCCGACCACCTCTGCCCCTGGTCGGTAACCATGTGCCATTCCTCTGCCTTCGCATCCAGTTCCGCAACAAACTGATAATGGCTCCCGCGGCACTGACTGACACCTTTCGCCCGCATGGAAGTATGCGTTCTCAAAGCCACGATCTCGCCCAGCAGACTGGAACTATCAGACCGCTCAAGGACTGTGTCTAACTTCATAATCCATCCTCATCAGAAAACACCGGCAGAAAGAACAAAACCGCGCCAAACAGGGAAATTCCCCAAAGACGGTCCCATGAAGGGTTCCTCTCGGGAAACCGCGTGTGAGACAGGACGTTGCTAGTACTCTCAGTAGAATCGACAAAATCCACGTCCATCCGAAAGAGGAACCGGTACTAGCTGTGGTCCTTCCCAACGCCGAGTTCTGGGGCGACAACGGCCGCGTCGGCGTCATCTCGCACGGTGACTGGACCAATCGTCTCATTCTGGTTTATCCGGACGCCCCGGGAATCTGGGCATTCGTGGCGAGTTCCAACCCCGGTGAGGGAGAGTTGGATTTCTACCCACAGTCCGATCAAGCAGCTGGCGAGGTCATTACAGAACTTGGAATCGTATGGCTTGCCAGGAGCGCTGAAGAGGAAAGGCTCGAAGAAATCGTGTTTGGACTGCGTGAGCATTTATCGGAAGATAACTCCTTGCGGGGAATGCTCCGCCAAGGCCTCAAGAAGCTCTTCGGCAGGCCCTTATCCTAGAGCGGCTGAGCATCGTCCCGTCTCAGATTGCGATTCGGTTGCTTGCGTGCTTGGCCTCAGCCGGGATCGGACCACGACAATCCCTGGACCGTAGCGCTTATCCATGGCCCTCTGCAGCGATCCGTCGTCGTAGGGAACGTACCTGAAGACGTAGCCGTTTTCGACCTGTGTATCTGCCGCGGGTCGCTCCGTCTCCCATATCTCGCGTTGGATTTGTTGCAGACGGGCTTTGCTCGCGGTGCCAGGGTTGCTTGGATTCTGTCGAGGATCCGGGTCCCCCCAGGATTCATTTGACGCGATTTTTTGTGGGGGTCTTGTGACAGTGAAGCTGGTACCGTCCCAGGTCCCGTGGACCACGAAGTCTCCGTAGGTCACGTTGCCCACTGTCTCTTCGCCGTCCGCTTTTGACCAGTCCCAGCCGCGGAGTGGCGGCCCACTGCATAAGGGTGGATCGGAGGTGGCGATGCCACCCATACAGAATATGGGCAGTTCGTTTCCCTCCTGACGCACGAATCCGCGGCCAACGAGCTCGCCAGGTACGGCCGTTGCGGACGGCTGCCCTTTGGGGTCTGGCGGCAGCTCGCCGGAAGGTGGCGGGGAGGAGGTACACGCTGAAAGCGCAGCCAGGAGAGCAACAATGATTGCGCAACGAGCAAATCTTGGACTCATAGGAAAAGTATGATCCCGCGGCAGCCATTCAAGATCGTCAGAGGAGATTCAACAGATAGTATTCCCCGGATGAGGAGGTCGTACCCGCACTGGATCCAATTTCAAGGTCAGAGGATTGGCCTCGTGTGGCAAACGGACGACGATGCTGGCGATGAAGGCGATACGGACGGTGTTCTCGTCTCTAAGGGCCAGATCGTGTGGGCCCGGGCTCAAGAGGACTTTTTGGAGCTGGCCCGCCAACACAACCTCACGCTGGAAGCAGGCAATGAAGAACCTCAGAACCTTGACGGGATAGAAGACCTTCTTCAATTGCCGGCATCGGACGACATCTGCGCGCAGCTGTTGAATGCGTGGAACCTCCTCGGCGACATTGCACGCAGCGTGAATGCATCTATTGATGACCGCGGACCAGAGGCCGACAAGTGCTACGACAAGCTCTTCTACGGCAATAACCTCCCCAGCATCACTCCCGCGGGTGAGCACTATATCCCGTATTTCGATGACCACGAGCAGCGTGTTATCAGCGAGATCCTAGACCGTGGCCGGGTCATCTTGACCAGCCGTCTCGACCGCCGAGCGACGACGTCTGGAAACTGACGCGGCCAAGTGGCCAGTTGGTGCATTCGTTCCACTGGCGCTTTCTGCGGGCAGGACCGTTGCGCCCAGGCGACTAGCTTGGATTGGCATAGTCCATCGGAACCATTCCGGTCGCCGTTACTCGTCCGTCTCGGTGCGCCGTCTCCAGAGGCTGAATTCAAATGCCACCCAGGCTGTGCAAGCAACCGGGAGAAGAGGAAATACTGGCACCTTCGACATCCAGATCCAGAAGGCATAAACGATCCAAAGCACGATGGCCAATGCGCTGTTGGTGATCAGCGATTTTCGGCTGACAGGAATGGATGGCAGTTCTATACCTTCGCGCCGTAAGCTCCGGTCTTCTTGAACAGCGCCCCGAATGAGCGGCACGAACACTGCAACCAGAACAATGGCGCTCACTAGGGAACGCCACGGCTCAGAAAGTCCAAGTGCACCTAGTGTGCCGCCTACAACTGAGCCCAAAACGAGGAACCACAATAGCCCCCACGCTACAAGCCGCCGACG
Source organism: Arthrobacter sp. NPDC058097 (assembly GCF_042884885.1). Lineage (NCBI taxonomy): Bacteria > Bacillati > Actinomycetota > Actinomycetes > Micrococcales > Micrococcaceae > Arthrobacter > Arthrobacter sp. NPDC058097. The sequence continues at coordinate 10,483 of NZ_JBHVSZ010000014.1, read as the reverse complement.
TTTAGGTGGCATTCCGTCAAGCGAATCGGGTGGCCAAGACTGCCAGTCGTATTTGTTGCTGCTCTCGGCCGAGTTGTCCGCCATGAGTAACAGTATGCGGGAATGGTCCCTTTCCAAAGAGTCTCGGGAGTGGTGCTGATCAGACGCTGGCGACATAACGGGTCGCAGGGCTCCGACTCAGCGATCCCACTTCCCGATTTCCCTTTGGAGTAGACCTAGCAAACTGGCCCGGTTGGGGTTCACTTATGGGAACGATGGACCTAGACCCTAAGGGAGGTGGCTTACCGCAGCTGGACGCATGAAAGACCCACAACGTGAACGATGACTCCAAAGGCGCCCTGCACCATATCGAACTGTGGGCACCGAACCTAAAACGAGCCCAGGATGAATGGGGCTGGATCCTGTCCCGCCTGGGATACGAGAATTATCAGAATTGGGGCAGCGGAATCAGTTGGCGGCTGGGTCCCACCTACATCGTCGTTGAAGAATCACCGGATTTAAGCAGCCGAGTACATCAGCGCACTGCGCCCGGCCTGAATCATCTGGCGTTCAAGGCCGGGAGCCGAGAATGTCTAGACGCTCTGACTGAAAAGAGCGCGCATCACGGCTGGAGCCCTTTGTTCAAGGACAAGTACCCGCATGCTGGCGGGCCCGATCACTACGCCGCTTATCTCGTAAACTCGGATGGCTTCGAACTAGAACTGGTTGCCACCGCGTAGGAACGGCGTCCGGCTTAGGAACGCTCCGCTCGAGGTTCCCCAACAGATGGTCAACAGGACTGGATCATGTGGAGAAGATCTGCCCCGGTAGCAACGACGGCTGCATCATTCTCGAGGCCGCAGGGCAGGTGGACTAGCGGCTCTTTCGCTGCGAAGCCGGGCATCCGACGGGCATGGTCACACACCCAGTGTCTCGAAAAGCTATCGGTTTACAAGACGCGACTAAATGCCTTTGGCTTTGACCGGGTCGGTTCGAAGCCGCAATCCACCATGAGGTAGGGTTCCGGGAGAGCAAGTCTTGGGGGACATGTTGAAAACATTTCGACTGGCGCTGGCCGCTGGCGCAGTTATTGTATCTCTCGCCGGTTGCACCTACTCGGATGTACCCGCGGAAAGCGGACAAACCAGTTCTGTGCCGGCTCCTGCCGCCGCAACAGCTTCCCCTGCCATCGTTCCGGTGATCCTCGAAGGCACATTCCAATCACAGGCCTTCCCGACTAATGGCACCGCCACAATCCGTGTAACGGCGTCGTCAGCGACACTGGAATTGAAGGATTTTTCAACGGAGACAGCCGGGGATCTCTCTGTGGTCTTCAGCCCCGGAAAGTTGAGCCCAAATGCGGAAGGGGAGACCGGGCTCGCCTCCGACCACTTGGTGGTGGTGGCAAACCTGAAGCTGGCTGAGGGCGATCAGAAGTACGAGTTGGGCACGAAGATGTGGACCACACTGCCATCGCCAGCCAGAAGCGTTGTCATCTATAACTTTCCGGACCGAGTCGCCTATGGGGCGGCCAACCTTACCGAAGTGTCTCCCGAGTCGGCGGGGTGACCGGAATCTACCTCGGCCTGGTTTTTCGTTCCTGGCGTTCGCGATGTTCCTGCTCACCCCGGATCCTATGTACTCCTGCAATCACCGAATAACGAAAGAAGCGCGCCTACTTTGCGTTTAACGAAACCGGGCCCAGTGACTGTCTGAACATGACCACGTCCCCATAGCGCTTAGCGATTTCCGCAACAGTCGGATTGTCTTCCAGCCGGGGGTCCCCGCGTTCGATCAGCACGGAGATGACCACGGTATCCCTGGATGTGTCTATCCCGACGGAATCAACACCTCCTTTGGACTCTTTGAGATACTTCTCCACCAAAACGTTCTTCACCGCGTCGAGCTCGGACCAAGACCACTGAGCGTCGGCCGTGATAACCCGTTGCCGCCCAGGATCAAGCCTGTCTGCCAGTCGCTCGAAAACTGAGGCAGCCTCGTCGCCAGGCTCCGCAACGCCGACGAAAATCTTGGTGGAATCCGAGGAGAAGTAAGCCCCGGAGAAAGTGTCCGGATGGGCGGCAACGTAGTCGTTGATCTTGTTACCTATTGCATTCAGCTGGCCACTGGCCTGCCCCGTGTAGACAGGTTCGGTGTAGATGCGGACAGGCTTGTTCGTCTCCAACGTTTCCAACGTTTCCTGGGGAGATCCGCCCCCAAAGCCTCCAAATCCGTCTAGACCTGCGCAGCCCGACAGGCAAAAGAGCAATCCAAGAATGCCCACCAACAAAGGCTTGAGAACATTCCTCACCTGTCGCCATCCCCTCGAATCCTTAAGCGAACTATTCGCTGGCAACAAAGCGGTGTCAAGGAAGTAGCGCGGCGTCCTGAAACCCCGGGCTGCTCGTAACCGAGCACCTGCCGTTGCTGGACCTGGACCGCTCACCTCGGTAGCGTGCAAGCCATGACCATCAGACTTGAGAACGTCGGCATCGCGGTTCGCGATCTCGAAGCAACCATCGCCTTCTTCACCGACCTGGGTCTCACTGTTGTCGGCCGAGACACCGTTAGTGGCGAATGGACAGACACTGCCGTCGGCCTTGACGGCAATCACGCCAACATTGCCATGCTGCAGACGCCAGACGGGCAAGGTCGTCTCGAGCTCTTCGAGTACATCAACCCCGAAGCGATCGAGACGCAGCCCACTCTTCCCAACGAGATTGGCATGCACCGCGTCGCGTTCTCAGTCGAGGACATCGATAAAGCCTTGGAGACAGCAGCAAAGCACGGCTGCCATCCGCTTCGCGGCGTGGCGACCTATAAGGACATCTACAAGCTCACGTACGTCCGCGGTCCCAGCGGGATCATCGTGATGTTTGCGGAGGAACTGAAGAAGGACTAGGCGCCGGCTCGGCTCCTCCGACTTGTGATGGTTACTTCTGAGTGATCCTTGCAAGCACCGCGTCGAGGCCAGCCTGCACAGAGTCGTACGTTCCTGCGGCTTCAAGATGGTGCGCGAACTGCTCGTTGAGGCCGCCGGGTGTGCTGTGCGCCTGGGCCAGGGTTGCGAAGTTCGTTCCAGGAGAGTCGAGCTCGACCGACAGCGCGGCGAAAGTGTCGGCGACGTAGCGATGTGCGGCGGCCGCGGGGATGCCTCGATCTGACAGCCAGGCTGTGATCGTTCCGAGGTAGCGGAAGTACGCCGCGACCGTGGCGGATGCTGCGGACACCGATTCAAATCCAAGCTCGTTGACGATCTCCATGCTCCCGCCGAGCGGGTCGAAGAGTCCCGTGGCGGCCGGCGTTGCGGGATAAACCGGTGTTACGCTTCCGCGGGTCGCCACTGCGGGGAGCGGGATGCTTCGTGCGATGTCCGTCGCGGGCGCAACGAGTCCGGCCAGCTGCCCGACAGGGAAGCCGGCTATCGCACTGACTACGGCATGGTCGGCACGGAACTGCAGCCCAGCAAGCACCTCTGCCGCGTGATTGGGCAGCAGGCAGACGACCACTACGTCGCTGTCGTCCACTACCTGCTGGTTGTTCGTGGCCACCCGCACCGACGGGAACCGGGCCGCGAGATCAGCCGCACGTTCGGCATTTCTCGGGGATAGGACGACCCCTGGCGGCTCGGCCGCCCCGTCGCAAAGCCCATTGACGATCGCTGTTGCGATCGAGCCAACTCCAACGACGCCGTACGTGGTCACCGGAAGACCCTACCCCAGAACCGACGGCGACTGCACAGTCCACATTTGGCCCCCGCCCCACCCTAGCTGGCGGGATCGTATGCGAAAGCGCGCACCTCCTGTGCGCAACGGCAGGCGGCCGCGATCTTCGCGGCCCACTCCAGAGCTGCATCGTACGAGGGAAGCTCCAGCACCGAGTACCCGCCTTCGAGGTGCGCGGTCTGCGGGTAGGTGCCCTCGCTGACTGTCCCATCGCCGTCGACCATCACGGGCGGTATGCTCTCGTCGATGCCGCCGCCGAACACCCAGACACCGGCGTCCTTCGCCTCCTGAACCACAGCGTGCGACGCCTCCGTAACGGCCTGCAGATCTCCGTCCCGGAGGACCATGGCGGCACTCGGAAACGAGATTAGATACTTGGTCATCGCGTCGACTCCTTCTTTGAAGCACGTGGGATCGCATTTATCCTCGCCGATGCCATCGTGCCGCGCAAAGGTCCGGAGTCGACTTCGGCTTTTTTTCAGGAACGCCCTAGGCGCGCTCGACCGGCAGCCACAGCTCACATGTCGCCGTGCTGAAGTCGCTGGCGCGGTCGAGTATGGCCACGATCGAGGGGCCGCGGTCGCTGCCCACGTGGACTGCAGCGCCGCCGGGTACGGACCCGTGATCAGCCTCGGCCCGCACCCGACTTTTCCGGTTCGTACCGCACCGCGTTTCACTCCCCCGGCAGTCGCTCCTGTTTCCGCGCCTCGCTGTCGAGATCCTGCAGCACCTTCGTGTTGTTCGCCGCGTCCGTGAGGTCGTAGCGCAGCGGCGTTCCGTTGAGGACGCTGTCCGCAAAGTGTTCGCCCATCCGTACGAAGTGGTTGTCGCCCCTGACCTTGTGATAGATCGTGTCCTGCCCGAAGTGGTGCTCCTCCAGGACCGAGTCCTCCTCCAGGAGCCCAAAAGGGTTGTCCAGGTAGAGCCGGCCCTCGGTGCCCGTGACTTCCAGAAAGTTGCGGCGCTCGAGGTTCACCCCGGTATCGAAAAGCGCGGTGGCGCCACCGGGAAAGCGCAGCATGCCCGCGATGCTGGTGTCGATTTGACCGCCGTCGTTGGCATCGCGGTAGTTGCCATAGGCCGCGACATGCGCCGGCTCCTGTGCCGTGACCATCCGGCTGGCGTTGACGCAGTAGCCGCCGGTGTCGAACAGTGCTCCGCCGCCCAGCCCGGTGTACCAGCGGATGTTGTCGTCCCCGCCGGCGTCGAAGGAGTGGGCGACATGGATGAAGGTCAGTTTCCCCACCGCATTCGCGGCAAGCAGCTCCTGCAGCTTCTCGAACCGCGGGTGGAAACGGTACATGAAGCCTTCAAGGACCTTGAGGCCGGTTTCGCCGGCCCTGCGCGCAATCTTCTCGCACTCGGCGACGCTCATCGCCAGAGGTTTTTCACAGAGGACGTGCTTGCCTGCGTCCAGGGATTTCAGAATCCACTCGAGATGCAGGGCGTTCGGCAACGGAATGTAGACGGCGTCAATGTCCGGGGACGCCAGCAGCGCCTCATAAGAGCCAAACGCCTGGGGGATGCCGTGTTTATCCGCGTATTCCCTGGCCTTTTCCTCGGTGCGGGAAGCGATTCCTATGACCGCGCCGTTTTTGGTTTGCTGCAACGCCGGAATTGTCTTGCGGACGATGCGGGCGCTGCCCAGAACGCCCCAACGCAATTTCTCGCTCATTGAAATCTCCTTTTTCCAAAACCTAACCCGACGCACAAGGGTGCTGTCCACCAGCATCAGTTATTCGGACTCCCCCAAACGACGGCGTCACCAACCGCCGCGCGTTGGCGTATGACCCTTCCGGGCATCGTCGGGCATGGCCATTTCGGCCCGCAGGCCCAGGAGCCGGATGGGACGGCCAGCTTCGATTGTGGTTACGAGGTCCAGGACCCGCGCGAGGATTTCGCTCCGGTCGAATGTCTCGGCGATCTTCTTCGCGTGGGTGGTGGTGAAGAACGGCGCGTACCGGACCTTGAGGGTCAGCCCGATCACGGGCCGTCCTTCGGCCACCACGTCCTCCAGAACGCGCGCTGTCAGCTCCCTTACCGCGTCGTCTACCTGGGCAGGCTCGGTCAGGTCGCGCTGGAAGGTGGTCTCCCGGCTATGCCCGCGGGCAACCCACGGGGTGTCGTCCACAACGTTGGCGCCGTCCCCGCGCCCGAGCGACGCGTACCACGGGCCCATCTTTGGGCCGAACTCCGGGACCAGGTCCTGGGGGTCGGCCGCTGCAAGCTCGGCGACCGTGCTGATGCCGAGTTTGGCCAAGCGGCCGGACACTTTGGTTCCGACGCCCCACAGTTCCTTGGTGGGCCGGCTGCCCATGACGTCGAGCCAGTTCGTAGAAGTGAGCCGAAAGACACCGGCCGGCTTACCGAACCCAGTGGCCACCTTGGCCCGGACCAGGGTGTCGCCGATGCCCACGCTGCAATGCAGCTGGGTTCGCTCCAGGACAGCGGCCTGAACCTGCCGGGCGTAGGCCTCCGGATTCTCTGTCTCAGTGCCAACAAAGGCTTCATCCCAGCCCAGCACCTGTACGGTGGCGCCGGGCTGCGCCCGCAGGGTAGCCATCACAGTTTCGGAAGCCGCGAGGTAAGCCTCGTGGTCGACTGGCAGGATCACGGCGTCCGGCACTTTGCGGGCCGCGATGCGCAAGGGCATTCCGGAACCGACCCCGAACGCCCGGGCTTCATAGGATGCAGTGGACACCACAGCCCGTTCCGTGGGGTCGCCCCGGCCGCCGACAATGATCGGCTTGCCAGCAAGCTCCGGCCGCCGAAGCACCTCGACCGCTGCGATGAACTGGTCGAGATCGACGTGCAGTACCCACGGGATTCCGCTCACGCCACCAGTCTGCCCTATAGGTCCCTGGCATAACGACGAGGCCGCCGATTAACAAGCCCCTGGCAATTGTGCCCCTTGCCATGAACAAAGTATCGCTCCCCGGCGCGCGAGCAGCGTGGGAAAATCAACGCCATTAAACCCACAGGCTCCGCATTCACTAGGCCAAGATCGTCATCACCCGCTGGCGGATTTACCTCCACAGCGCGCGATTCCATGGGGCAGGCAATCACCCATACAATTTCTCGCCCCCTTGAGCGATCGTTTCTTCACGCTCCAAAAGGAAGCGCAGGAAGGCGGCCTGGTTGTCGATTTCCCGCTGCTTGCGGGGAGAGACCCAGTCCAGAACTTCTTTGTCGTCAGCCATGATGTTCACCCCCTTCAGCCTCGCTTTTTATGCTCACCCCGTTCGGACAAGATCGGCGAAAGTTTCGGGCAAGATAGGCGAAGGACTTGTCACCAGCTGCAGGCAATTACAGCCCACCCCGGGCCGCGCGGATCTGTGCCATCCTGGCCAGCGCCCCACCAGCGGCCGGCTTCGCGCCATGTTTCGAAGAGCTCTGCCGCGCCGTCGACCGGGACGGACGCTTCCCCGCCCCGTTCCAAGACTCACAGCCGCGGACGGGCGGCTGCCGAGATCCCACTCCCCTATGGCGATGGGCCCGGACCACCTGTCGAGTCCGTAGCAGGCCAATTCGCCGAAGGACTCCCGAACGAGTTCCTCCATGCGCCCTATTCATCCCAGAACTCGTCCGGAGATAGCCACCCGGTCACCGTCATAGCGAAAGTATGACAGCGCAGGTCTGCACCTAATCGGTCGCGGCAGAAACGACAGTCCCCGCGCTGCCGTCCACAACGACGCGCTGCCCCTCGGCCAGGATGCCGGTGCCTGTGCCGGTCCCCATGACGGCGGGGATTCCGTACTCCCTCGCCACAATCGCCGCATGGGAGCCAAGGCCGCCCATATCGACGACGACGGCGGCCGCCCGCTGGAACAGCGGCGTCCAGGAAGGATTCGTGTACGGACAGACCAGGACGTCGCCGCTGGACAGCCGGCCGAACTCGTGCGGTCCCCGGATGATCCGCACCGGCCCCTCGGCACGGCCGCGGCTGGCCGGCGAACCGGAGACCAGCACGCCTTCCGCACTGCGGCGGTTCCTGAACAGCAGCGCCGTGTCCAGCAGCGGAATCCCCTCGAGCTCACGGCGTTTGGCCGCCCTGGCCTGCACGAGCGGCCGGTAAAGCTGCCGGACGGAAGCCGGCAGCGCGCCGCCGTCGTCCGTTATTGCCTCTAATTCCTCGAACCGCAGGTGATGGACATCCCCGACGGTGTCGATCACGCCGGCGGCAGCGAGGCGCCTGCCGAGCTCCCGGTATGCGCGGCGCATGGGCGGGATGACCTTGGTGGCGTAGAAATGGCTGTCCTCGCGGAACGCCATGCCGGCCCGGGCGTCGTCGACGGCGGCCAACACCTGCCGCCGGACGGATCCGAACCGCAGGAGCGGGTGGCGCTTCAGCGCCGCCAGTGCCGCGCCGGTCTGGTCAGCGGCTGCGGGCCGCTGGCCCAGGAGCGCCTTCACCAGCCCCAGCACAACCTCGGGGGCGTCGGACCAGGTGGGCGAACTGCTCAGCACCACGCTCACAGTTTCGCGGTTCCCGTATTCGCGCAGGAATCCGGTGAACGCCTCGCGGAAGGCGGCGTACGCGGGGTCCTTTTCCACCAGCTGCAGCAGGGCCGGGCCGTCGTTTGATGCGAAGGCGCCCGCCAGCCCGGGATCCGCCCGCACCATCGCGGCCAGCTGGTCCAGGGCCCGGTTCGCCCGGCTTGTCATGGTTTCCGCACCCGCGACCAAGGCGGGCGCCAGCTTCAGGCGCCCCAGCAGCAGGAGCATGAGGCGCAGCCGAAGCATGGGCAGGAATATCCCTGGCATGTAGGAACTGCGCAGTTCGGTGACACCCCGCATCGTGGCGAACGACTCCCGCGCCACGCCCACAACCTCTGACCAGCGGAGTCCTTCCAGCTCCCGCCGGTTCAGCCGGTCCACCTGCTCCAGGAACGCAACGAACCGGGGATCGTTCTTCCATCCGGCCATGTCGAACTGCCTCGCGCGGCGGGCCAGGGTCAGCGGTGCAGCCAGAGTGCGGAGCGTCAGCCGCGGGACCGGCGGCACCAGCTGCAGCACCACGCCGTCCTCCTCGGGCAGCAGCTCCCCGACCCCGGGGAAGCGGACTCCGACGCTTCCGGCCATCCGGTGCAGCATCGCAAGGATCCCCTGCTCCATCCAGCCGGACACATCCAGCGGGTAGGGCCGCTCCTGGAACATCTCGACGAAGAAGGGCCCTATCCGCCGCTGCACCGCGTTGAGCCGCAGTGGCTGCGGCGGCAGGGCGGTCATGGGCCGTGACTGCAGGATATGGATCCGGCCGCCGGCCAGCGCCCACTCCACGTCCTGCGGCCGGCCGAAGTGCTCCTGCGCCCTGCGGCCCAGGTCAGCCAGCTCCCGCAGATTGGCTTCACTCAGGGCGGGATCCGGGCTGCGGCTGCCGGCTTGCTCCATGGTGCCGCCGCCTGCGTCCGGGCTGATCACCACCTCACCGCCGCCGGGACCGAAGCTGCGGGTCCTGCCCGCGCGGTCCAGCACGTAGTGTTCGGGCGTCACCCTCCCCGAGACCACCGCCTCCCCCAGGCCCGGACTGGCGTCCACAACCATCTCGCCGCGCTCACCCGTAACCGGGTTCGCCGTGAACAGGACGCCGGCAAAGTCGGCCGGCACCATCTTTTGGACGACGACGGCGATAGTCACCTCCCGGGGGTCGATCCCCCGCCGCTGCCGGTAGGCAATGGCCCGGTCGGTCCAGAGTGACGCCCAGCAGTCCACGACCGACTCGGCCACCGCCTCCTCACCGACGACATTCAGGAACGTGTCCTGCTGGCCGGCAAACGCCGCCCCGGGCAGGTCTTCTGCCGTGGCGCTGGAACGGACCGCCACGGCTCCCCCACCCAGGGCCGCATATGCGGCACCGATTTCCGCCCGCAAAGCTGCCGGCATGACAAAGTGGGTGAACAGTGCACGGAGGGCGCCGCCGTCGGGCATGTTCTGATCCATGCCGTCCAGGGCCGCCCCGATTCCCGTCACGGTGAGGAGCGAGCGGTAGGCGTCCGTGGTGACGACGAATCCGGGAGGCACGGGAAACCCGTGCCGCAGCAGTTCGCCCAGTGCTGTGCCCTTCCCGCCGGCTGCCGCAAGGTCCGCGCTGCCGAAATCTCCAAGGGGGCCGGTCATCTTCTGTGTCATCCGAGACTCCTTGTGGCGGGGGCAGCGTCGTTGCTGCCGGACGCCGCATGGCCGTCCGGGCGTGTAAAAGGTACTCCACGGCCAGTTCCCCGCATAGTGTTTGAGCATCAGGAATGCCCTTTGACGCGGAGTTGCGCGACGTTACGGGTACCTCCCCGAGGAATCATGTCAAGATGCCCGCCTGGGTTGATTCGTGGACTCATTTGATTTTGCCCGGATGGCGGGCTGCTTCTTGGGGCCTTGTTTGGTGGCGGTGAGGGTCAGGAGTTCTGTGCAGAGGGCCTGGATTTGGCGTTGGATGGCGGCCGGGTTCAGAGGCCGGTTTTCGCGTATCAGGCGGGCTTTCGTGGCTTTGGTGACGGTGCCGGTGTCGGCCAGGGCGCGCTGGTATGGGGTGGCGGGCGCGTCGTAGGTTTTGGTGATCTTCGCTCCGGTCCGGGTTTTTGTGAGGAGTTTTTGCTGGGGTGCGAAGTGGTTGGTCAGAAGCCGCTGGAGCGCCCAGATCCGGTTCAGCAGTTCCAGCTCGCCGGGTGTGTCGTAGCGGTGGTAGCCAATGGTCTGACGGACGACGTGCCAGTTCTTCTGCTCGACGTGCGCGCCGTCGTTCTTGTTCCCGGACCGGGACCGGGTGAAGGTCAGTTTTTCCTGCT
>NZ_JBHVSZ010000013.1:98965-124205 GCF_042884885.1 Arthrobacter sp. NPDC058097 | reverse complement strand
GACCAACCCTCAACCTCGACACCCCAGCCAACCGGCTCAGCCAGCTGCTACAGGCGGCATAACCCCCCGCGTTGCTCCGACTACTTGAATTTGCCCGCCCTAAAGTCGCGACAAGTGGACAAAAACTCCATCCGTGAGTCCGGTTAGAGGTTCTTGGCGAGGTGCTCCCCTACTGCGAAGGCCCGAGTGATGGCCGAGCCCAGGGTTGCTCCGCCGCCGGGGTAGTTGTTGCGGAAAACGCCCGCGGAGACGTTGCCGGCAGCATAGAGTCCAGGGATTGGCTGCCGGTGCCGGTCCAGGACGCGGCCGTTGAAGTCGGTGTCCAGGCCGCCGGAGGTTCCCAGCACGCCGGCGGAAATCCGGACGGCGTAGAACGGCGCCGCCGTCAAGGGTGCCAGGCACGGGTTGGGGGTGTTGGCAGCGTCGCCGAGAAAGCGGTCCTGCGGAGTGGCGCCGCGGTGGAACTCCGTGTCCACTCCCTGCCCGGCGTCGGTGTTGAACCGTGCCACCGTGGCGGCCAGCCCAACCGGATCGATCCCCACGAGGCTAGCCAGCTCCTCCAGCGAATCCGCGGCCGTCATCCAGTCCGCCGGAGTGCCCGCAGCCGAGCCCGCCACCGGGTATTTCGCCAGGTAAGCCGCATCGAACACGAGCCAGGCCGGGTTGTTCTGCTGGCGGCCGGTGGCCGGGTCCACGGAGGCGAACACGCGGCAGGCATCGTGGTAGTTCAGTGCCTCATTCACGAACCGCTTGCCGGCCGCGTTCACGGTGACCGAGCCGGGAAGGGTCATTTCCACGTTCCCCATCCGGCCGGAGCGCACGCCGTCGTACTCGTGCGCGGCCTCGGAAATCACCGGCACACCCCAGATCGCGGTCATGTCCGCCACCGCGGCGCCGGCCTTCAGCCCCAGCTCCAGGCCGTCGCCCTCGTTGGACGGAGCGCTGATGGGCGTCACCGGGAACGGCAGGAAGGCCCTGCGCAGCCGCGGGTTCCACTCGAAGCCGCCGGATGCGAGCACGACGGCGGCCGCTGAGACGGTCTGGCCGGCTGCGGCGCCGCCGAGGGCCACCGTCCACTTGTCACCATCGGGGACCAGATCATCGACCGGCGCGGAGACTGCGATCTCCACGCCGCGGTCCAGCGCGCTCGCCAGCAGCGACCCCACCAGGGCACCGCCCATGGTCCGCACGCCAGTGGCGGCCCGCCGTGCCAGCAGCTCCGGATCCGCGGCCCGGCCGTTCAACTGGTCGCGCTCGGTCATGGTCAGCAGCGGAAAGTACGACGACGGCCGGATCACCTCTGCGAGGCCCGGGTACCCCGACGGGTCGAAGGCGTCGTTGTCCAGGCCGCGTCCGCCGTCGGCCGCCCCCTGCCATTCCATGTGGTAGTCCGGGCGTGCGATCGGTGTCAGCGACAGCCGGGTTTCGGCGTCGAGATAGGCGACGGCGCGCGGTGCCATGGTGACGTACCACTCCACTTCCTCCCGGGTCAGCACGTGCCCGGCGGCCGCGGTCAGATACGCAACCCCGTCCCCGTGGCTGTCCCGGTAGCCGGCCTGCCGGGCGAGGTGGTTGTTCGGCGCCCACATCACCCCGCCGCCGGCAGCGGTGGTGCCGCCCAGCAGGCGCGCCTTCTCGGCCACCAGCACCCGCAGCCCGGCGTCGGCCGCCCGGACCGCGGCGACCAGGCCGGCTGCGCCGCTGCCCACGACCACCACGTCGTAGGTGCCCGGGATGTTCCCGGCGGGAGTGAGCAGCGGGTAAGCCGCCCCGTCGCCCCCGCTCACGCCAGTGCCTCTCTAAGTGCGGCAGTTCCCGCCGGACGGGCGGACTGCGCGGCCGGCATCTCCACCACGATCTTGCCCACCGGCTCGGTCCGGCTCCGCATCAGTTCGAAGGCCTGCTGCAGGTCCTCGAGGCGGAAGCGGTGGGTCATCAGCGCGCGGGCCTGCTGCCGGTGCCGGGCCAGCAGTTTCAGCCCTGCCGGGATGAGGTTCAGGCTGTTCCGGCTGCCCAGCAGGTCGACCTCCTTGAACGGGATGGTGTTCATCGGGACGGACGCGGTCCGCGCCGAAATCCCCACCTGCACGATCCGCCCGGCGCTCGCCACCAGGCGGATGGCGGTTTCCAACGAGGACGGGACACCCGTGGCCTCGATGACCAGCTCCGGGCCGGACGAATCCGTCAGCGCATCGAGCCGGACGCCCTGGTCTGCGCCCGGGAAATCCGCACGGGGATCCACTAGCAGCGTGTCCACTGCGCCAAACGCGGAGGCCAGCTCCAGCCGGCCCGGCTCGGTGTCCACACAGACCACGGCAGCCCCGAGGTCCGTCAGGTACAGCGTGGCGAGCAGCCCGATCGGACCGCTCCCCAGCACCAGGGCCGTTTCCCCCGGCGACGGCCGGCCCCGGTTCACCGCCTGCATGGCGATGGACGCGGGCTCGGCCATGGCTGCGAGATCCAGGTCCAGGCCGTCCGGCACGGGGCACAGCTTCTCGACCGGGACGCTGAGCAGCTCCACCAGCGCGCCGTCCGAGTAGCAGCCGATGCAGCCGATGTTCTCGCAGACGTTGAACCGGCCCAGGCGGCATGGGCGGCACTCTCCGCAGTAGACCATCGGGCTGACCGCGACGCGGTCACCGGCGCGGATGCCGGCGCTGTTGTTTCCGATGGCCTCGACGATGCCGGCGAATTCATGGCCCTGGATGACGGGCAGCCCCGCCGGATAGTCGTCCTCCCAGATGTGGAGGTCGGTCCCGCAGAGCGTGACGCTGTGGACGCGGACCAGGGCATGGCCGGGCTCGAGGACCGGCTCCGGAACGTCCTCGTACCGGATGGTCTCCCTGGCGACGGTGCGCGCGATCAGCATGGTGCGCTCCTAGTTCCGGCCGGCGCTGGTGCTGGCGCCGAAGACCACGTTCCACTGCCGGATGCTGCGCTGCGCCACGAGGCCGTTGCGGTAGAACGGGTCCTGGTTCATCAGTGCCTCGACGTCGGCCTTGGAGTCCGCCTCGATGATCAGCAGCGCGCCCGGATCCTCCTCCGGCCCGAATGGCCCGCTTTTCACCAGCGCGCCGCCGTCGAACTGCTCCTGCAGGAATTCGACATGGCGCGGGCGGTGTTCGTCCCGGCCGGCAGACGAGTTGGCGGCGTAGGCGTAGGTGACGGCAAAAGTTCCCATGGGGTGTCCTCATCGTTGGGGGCGGATGTCCCCTCCATCGTGGCCACCGGGATTGTGCCGCGTCCAACACTTATTTGGTCAATGAGTATGTGGGGAAACCGCATAATGCACGACGGCGGGAGGCCGGGTCGGGTGCCTCAGCCGGCCGGAGTGGGAAGGACTTCCTCGGCGACGGCCAGGGCCAGAGCAAGGGCGGGTGAGATGCCGTCCGGGTTCCAGGCGAGGCCCGACTCCAGCAGGGGAGCGGTGCCGGTCAGCGGAATGAACACGGTGCCTCCCGGCATGATGCCGGCCATGGAGGTGGGCATCAGGCTCACCCCGACACCGCCGGCCACCAGCGACAGCGCGGTGTAGGGGTCGGTGACCTCCTGTGCCACCCGCGGCCGGAACCCGGCGGTGGCGCAGGCCGAGAAGATGGCCTCGCGGAGGGTGGACCCCTGTGCGGCGCGCATGGTGACAAAACCGTCGTCGGACAGCTCGGCGAGCCCGACAGCCGGCCGCTCAGCCAGGGGGTGGTCCACAGGAACGGTGGCGCCCAGCTGTTCGAGCGCGATGCTGCGCGTGGACAGCGGGCCGGCATCGAGCGGCAGTCCGACGAAGGCGAGGTCCAGCGAACCGTTCCGGAGCTGCTGCAGGGCGTCCTGGGTCAGCAGGCCGCCCGTGAGGGTGAGGTCGAGCGACGGGTAGCGGTGGCGGAGCGCGCGGGTCAGCGGGGGAAGCGTCCGGTGGTTCAGCGCCCCGGAAAAGCCGATGCTGAGCCGGCCGTAGAACGTGCCGGGTTCGGTGACGGCGGAACGGCGGGCGAGATCGAGTTCGTCGATGATCCGGCGGGCATGGGGGAGGAAGGCGACACCCGCCGTCGTCATGGCCACCGAGCGGGTGTTGCGCTCGAACAGGTCTGAGCCGAGCTCCTTCTCGAGCTTCCGGATCGTCTGGCTCAGCGGCGACTGGGCCATGCGGAGGCGGTGCGCTGCCCGGCCGAAGTGCAGTTCCTCGGCCACGGCAAGGAAGGCCTCGATCTGCCGCAGCTCCATGCGGGTCCTCCTGTTAACAGCAGTCGGTGCCCTCAAATTAGCAATCTGAGGGCACCAACTGCTCGTTCGCGCTGTGTTGGTTGCGCTGCGGCTACTTGACCGGGTTGCCGAGCTGCCGCAGCGGGGTCTTGTGGGTTTCGCGGGCCCAGTACGCACCGGCGACGGCCAGCAGCGACGAGGCCGCGACGATCCAGGCCGCGGGGCCCCAGTTGGCCTTGTCGGCGCCGACCAGGGCGGTGCCCAGCAGAGGGGTGAAGCCGGCGCAGAGGATGCCGACCTGCAGGCCGATGGCCATGCCCGAGTAGCGGACCTTGACGTTGAACAGCTCCGAGAACCAGGCCGGATAGATGGCGTTGGACATCGAGTACGTGCCGGCGGTGATCACCGTGCTGGCGAGGAAGATCATCGGGATGTTGCCGGTGGAGATGACGGAGAAGTACACGAAGATCATCAGCCCGGATCCCAGGACGCCGGCGATGAACACCGGGCGCCGGCCGAAGCGATCCGAAAGATGGGCCAGCAGCGGCTGGCTGAACATGGCGATGACGTTGCCCAGGATGCTCACCCACAGCATGGTGGAGGCCGGGACGCCGACGGACACGGCGTACGCCAGGCCGAAGGACTGCATAAATGTGTTGGTGACAGTCTCGAAGGACATCAGCGCAACCTGGAAGAACTGGGCCGGGTGCGTCTTGAACATCTTGGCGAACGGCAGCTTCACCAGTTCGCCGTGGTCGTGCTTTTCCTCGAAGACCTCGGGCTCCTCGAGGGAGCGCCGAACCAGGTACGCGACCACCAGCACCACGAGGGAGAGCCAGAACGGAATGCGCCAGCCCCAGGCGAGGCGGTCGGCTTCGCTCATGGCGGCCACGGGGAGGAAGGCGAGCGAGGCCAGGACGATGCCGGCGGAGATGCCGCTCATGGCGAAGCTGGCGAAGAAGCCGCGGCGGCCCTCCGGAGCCTCCTCGGTGGACAGGGCGGAAGCGCCTGCGGTTTCCGCGCCGGCGGAGAGGCCCTGCATGAGGCGCAGGACCACCAGCAGGGCCGGCGCCCAGTATCCGGCGGCGTTGAAGTCCGGAAGCACACCGATCAGGAACGTGGCCGATCCCATGAGCACCAGGGTCAGCACGAGGGTGTTCTTGCGGCCGATCTTGTCCCCCAGGTGGCCGAAGACGACGGCGCCGAAGGGGCGGGCCACGTAGGCCACGCCGAAGGTGGCAAACGAGGCGATGAGGGCGACGGTGGCATCGCCCGCCGGGAAGAAGATCTTGGAGAAGACCAGCGACGCCGCGGTGGCGTAGATGAAGAAGTCGTAGTACTCCAGCGCGCCGCCGAGGAAGGCGGCGAGGGCGGCCTTCTTGGCGCGCTTGAGCTGGTACTGCTTCGCCTCAGCGGTGACATTGGGGGCGAGATCGGTCATTGCAGGGGTCCTTCCGCACTGAAAGACGGGGTCCGGATTTTTGAATTTGTGCGTATCGCGAACAGTCGTGCGATATGCGACTAGAAAAATGATAGCGCAGAGTGAAGCGGCTCACAATCCGTTCTTGCTTGCCCGCCCCTGGCCGGATGGCGGCCCGTATTCTTGGTACGTCAGGAACAGCGAAGCTTGAGGTGCAGGTAGCTCATGGACGAACAGCCGGCCTATTTTGTGAAGTCGGTCGAGAAGGCGTTCGACGTGCTGCGCGCCTTCACCCCGAACACGCCCCGGCTGACGGTGTCCCAGGTGGCCGTCGCGGCGGACACCACCCGGGCTTCCGCGCGGCGCTTCCTCCTCACCCTGGCCGACCTCGGCTACGTGCGGGCGGACGGGGCGCACTTCGAGCTGACCGCGCGCTCGCTGGACATCGGACGGTCCTTCCTGGCGAACCTCGAGCTTCCGGCCATCGCGGACCGGCATTTGAAGGCGCTCGCTGCCGAACTGAACGAGACCACATCCCTCTGCATCCTCGACGGCGCCGACGTCGTGTATGTCGCCTGCGTCCCCTCGCCCCGGCTGCTCAGCGTGACCATCACCGTGGGCACCAGGTTCCCGGCGTGGGCAACCTCCATGGGGCGTGTGCTGCTGGGGGCCCTGGCCGAGCCGGAGCTGCAGGCCTACTTCGAAACCGTGCGGCTGCAGAAGCTGACCGAGCATTCCGTTGCCAGCCTGGAGCAGCTGCGGGCGGAAATTGAGCGGGCCAGGTCCAGGGGGTGGGCCATGGTGTCCCAGGAACTGGAAGAGGGATTGCGCGGCGTGGCGGTGCCGGTGTGCCGCGGCCATGAGGTGGTGGCGGCCGTCAACGTCTCCCTGCAGACGCACAGGTCACCTGCCGAGGACATCGAGAAGTCCGTGGTGCCGCGCCTGCAGGAGGCGGCCCGGCAGATCGGCCTGGACTACGGCGGGGACGCCTCCGGGCTGCGGCGGGCCTGATGGCCAACTCGCCCTCCGGCGAATCCGTGATCCAGCGCGTCGTCAAGATCCTGGATGCCTTTTCGAAGGGCCGGCCGCGGATGTCGCTGAGCGAACTGGTCCGCGCCACCGGCATGTCCAGCAGCACCGCCCACCGGCTAGCCAACGACCTGGTGGACAGCGGGCTGCTGAACCGCGGCGAGGCCGGCGACTACGGCGTGGGCATGAAGATGTGGGAACTGGCGTCCCGCAGCAATCCCCTTGAGGAATTCCGACGGCGGGGCCTTCCGTTCCTCGAAGGCGTCCACGCCGCTGTGCGTGAGCAGGTCTCACTCTCCATTCCCGACGTCGGTTCCGGCACCGTGCTCTACCTGGAACAGCTGGACCGGCACGGCACCGCCACCAACCTGGCCGCCGTGGCCGGCCGGCTCCTGATCCACAACACGTCCTCCGGCATGGCCATGATGGCGCACATGCCGCGCGATGTGCAGGAACGGTTCCTGGCGGGGCCGCTGGAGAAAACCACGGCCTCCACGGAGACCGATCCGGCGCGCCTGCGCGCCCAGCTCGCCCTGATCCGCGAGCGCGGATATGTCCGGATGGCGGGCGTGCTGGTCGAGGAAAACACGGCTTACGCGGTTCCCGTCTTTGGCGAGGGCAACAGCGTGATCGGGGCGATCGCCGTCGTCATTCCGACGGCGGACGAGGACCCCAAGGTGGTGCTCCCCGTCCTGGTGGCCGCGGGCCGCGGCCTGTCCCGGACCATGGGCGCCGAGCGCCGCCCCTACGGCACGCGGCCGTGGCTTCAAGGCCCCTGACCTGGTGCTTTAGCGTCCCATCCGGCCCGCGGCCAGACACGCTGACGTCCCGTTGAACGGGAAGTTTGGCCCCGGCGCTTTTCCCTGCTCCTAGTGTTTTCCTCCAGAGCGCCAGCCACCGGACACGGTGCAGGCTCAACCCTTTGGCCCCACCACCCTCGGTGGCGGCCGCCCTGGAAACTCAACGAGGAGAACCTATGGGACATGTCCAGCCCCCAACCCCCGCCGCGGAGACCGCCGTCCTGGACCGCGCGGACAGCCTTCCGGCGAAGACCCCGCGGAAGGCCGCACTGGCCTCCTTCCTCGGATCCACGCTGGAGTACTACGACTTCTTCATCTACGGCACGGCCGCCGCGCTGGTCTTCCCGAAGATCTTCTTCCCCGGCGGCGATCCGGTGGTGGCGCTGCTCGGCGCGATGGCCACGTTCGGCGTCGGCTACCTGGCACGGCCCCTGGGCGGCGTCATCATGAGCCACTTCGGGGACAGGATCGGCCGCAAGCAGGCCCTGATGATCACGCTGGTGATCATGGGCGTTGCCTCCATCGGCATCGGCTTCCTGCCCACCTACGACCAGATCGGCTACTGGGCCACGGCGCTGCTGCTGGCGGGCCGGCTGGCGCAGGGATTCTCCGCCGGCGCCGAGTCCGCCGGCGCGTCCACCCTGACCATGGAGCACTCCCCGGAAGGACGCCGCGGCTTCTTCACCAGCTTCGTGATGACCGGCTACGCGTCCGGCATGGTGCTCTCCACGGTGGTGTTCATTCCGCTCGCCGCCCTCCCGGAGGAACAGCTGCTGGGCTGGGGCTGGCGCGTCCCGTTCTGGCTGTCCGCCGTGGTGCTGCTGGTCGCCTACTGGATCCGCACCCGGCTGGAGGAGCCGCCCGTCTTCGAGGAGACCGTGGAAGCGAAGAAGCCCAAGGGCATCCCCGCGGCCGAGGTGCTGAAAACCCAGTGGCGGGACGTCCTGCGCGTGGCCCTCGTGATGCTGTTCTCCGTCATGCAGACCACCTTCACCGTCTATGCCCTGGCCTACGCCACCGGCAAGGGCATCGGCCTGGACCGGACCCTTATGCTCACGGTCAACGCCGTGACCATCGGCCTGTCGATGTTCACCATCCCGCTGGCCGGCATCATCTCGGACCGGTTGGGCCGCAAGAAGGTGCTCCTGGTGGGCTCCCTCGGCTGCGCCGTCACCGCGTTCGGCTACTTCTGGGCCATCAGCGAGCACAACATCGCCATGGTCTTCGTCTTCGGATTCCTGAACATGTCCGTCTTCTACTCCTGCTGGAACGGGGTGTGGACCGTCTTCTTCCCCGAAATGTTCCCGGCGCCGGTCCGCTACTCCGGCATGGCCATCGGCAGCCAGATGGGCCTGATCCTCACCGGATTCGCCCCCGCCATCGCCACAGTCCTGGCCCAGCCGGGTCCCGGCGGGTGGATTCCGGTGGCAGTGTTCACCGTGGCCTGCCTGGCAGTCTCCGCGATCGCCATCGCCAGCGCCCGCGAAACCCACAAGACTCCCCTCGAGGAACTCGGCCAGCCGCGCCAGCGCCGGCATTCCGCCTGAATCCCACATCCCGCTGAAACCCGCATCCCACCGCAAACCCCGCCCCGTCCCGTCTTCCGTCCAGAAAGAAAGTTGGAACCATGACCCCGCCAGCAACCGCCCCCCGCACGTACCGAGTCGGCATCGTGGGCTGCGGCGCCATCTCCCGCAACCACCTCGAGGCCTTCGGCGCCCTGGACAACGTGCAGGTGGTAGGCGTCTGCGACATCGACCTTGACCGGGCACACGCCACCGCCCGGAACTGGGACGTGCCGAACGCGGTGAACACCGTGGATGAGATCCTGGCGCTGGGCGTGGACATCGTCTCGGTCTGCACGCCCCACCCCACCCATGAAGAGGTGGTGCTCAACGCCGCGGCAGCCGGGGTGCACGTGCTGTGCGAGAAGCCGATCGCCACCCGGCTCGGGTCAGCTGAGCGCATGGTCGCTGCATGCGAGGAGGCCGGTGTGCAGTTGGGGGCCCTGTTCCAGCGCCGCTTCTGGCCGGCCGCACAGAAGATCCGTGAAGCCATCGACGACGGGACGCTGGGGCGGCCGCTCATGGCCCAGTGCTCCGTGATGCTGCACCGCGCGCCGGAGTATTACTCCCGCGATGCGTGGCGCGGCACCTGGGAGAACGACGGCGGCGGCGTCCTCATGACACAGGCCATCCACCAGATCGACCTGCTGCAGTGGTATCTCGGTGACGTGGCGGAGGTCTACGGGAAGGTCAACACCTTCCGGCACGGCGGCCACATCGAGGTGGAGGACTCCGCCACCGCCGTCATCACCTTCACCTCCGGCGCCATGGCAACACTGGAGGCGTCGACGGCGGTGTCCCCCAACCTGGGCATCCAGCTGAGGATCACGGGGGAAACGGGTGCCTCGGCGTCGCTGACGGAGTTCCCCGAAGGCAGCGACGGCCGGCTGGACCTGTGGGCAGTGGGGGAGAAGATCACTGTAGAGCCCGTCCATCCCGAGGGCGTGGAGCCGAACGTTGACCTCTCCACCATCAACGGCCAGCTGATTCCGCACCACACCAGCCAGGTCCGCGACTTCGTGCAGGCGCTGGACGCCGGCACCGAGCCCGCCATCACCGGCAGAGACGCCCTCAAATCGTTGCGGATCCTGCTGGCGGTCTACGAGTCCTCCCGTACCGGCCGCCCCGTCCGGTTCACAGACGCGGGGGTTCCGTCGGCAGTCGAGGTGCCGGCCGGCGTCGAGGTTTCAGCCGAAGCCCGCGTCCCGGCGGAAGCGGCAGGCTAGGAAATGGACGCGAGCACAAAGTACGCCGCCCGCCCGCTCACCCTGGGCCGGAACGGCCGCACGCCGCGGACCCTCCGGAACAGGCTTGCCTCCGCCCCGATGGAGCGCAACTACGGCATGGCGGACGGGCGCATCACCGAACAGTACATCGACTACCTCGTCACCCGTGCGCGGGCCGGCCTGGCGCTGGTGACCACCGAAGCCACGTACGTGCGGGCCGACGGCAAGGGCCGCACCCACCAGCTCGGCCTGCACACCGACGCCATGATTCCCGGACTGCGCCAGCTCACTGACGCCCTGCACGCGGAAGGTGCGCTGGCCGCCGTCGAACTTAACCACGGCGGCCGCACCGCCCAGGCCGCCGTGTCCGGACACAAGAACGTGGCGCCGTCGCCGGTGCCGTGCGCGGTGGCCGGCGGGGAGGTTCCGCGGGAACTGACCGCCGAGGAATGCCACGACCTCGTGGCGTCCTACGCCGCGGCAGCCCGCCGCGCCATGGCCGCGGGCTTCGATGTGATCAACATCCACGGCGCCCACGGCTACCTGATCCACCAATTCATGTCGCCCATCTCCAACCACCGCACGGACGAGTTTGCAGCGCCGGAACACTTTTTGAATCTGGTCATCGACGCCGTCCGGGATGCGGCGCCGGACGCGCTCCTCGGGGTGCGGGTGTCCGTTGTCGAGGGCCCGGCGGACGGCATCAGCGCCGAACGCCAGGTGGCGATCATGGCCAAGGCGCATCTGGACCGGCTGGACTTCCTCGACCTGTCCGCCGGAAGCTATGACGCCGGCGAATGGATCGTGCAGCCCGGCGAGTGGCAGCCCGGCCTGCTCCGGGACTACGCCGCGGCCTACCGGCAGTTCGGGCTGCCGCTGGGCATGGCCGGCAGGCTGAATTCGCCGGCCGTCATCGAGGAGGTCCTCAGCGCCGGTGCCTGCGATTTCGTCAGCCTGGCCCGCGCCATCCACGCCGACCCCGCGTTTGTGGGCGGCGTCATCCACGGCGAGGCCTACCGTCCCTGCATCGCCTGCAACGTCTGCATCGACACCCTCGGCCAGGGGCAGGTCACGTGCACCGTCAACCCCGCGGTCGGTCGCTCGAGGATTCCGGTTCCGACGCCGGCGGTGCGGCCGGGCGCCCGCGTCGCCGTTGTGGGGGCCGGCCCGGCCGGCCTCACCGCCGCCCGGGAACTCGCCGTGGCGGGAGCACAGGTCACGGTGCTCGACGGCGGCGCCCGGCTGGGCGGGCAGTTCGCCCTCGCCGAACAGATGAAATCCACCCCGGATTTCCACCGCTTCACCGACTGGTCCGCCGCAGAGAACGGACGGTTGGGCATTGAGGTCCGGCTGGGCAGGCGGGTGGATCCGAGCGACGTTCCGGCGCTGGTCCGGGAAACCGGGGCCGACGCCGTGGTGCTGGCCACCGGCGGGACCCGGCCCGGGGCCGGCTTCCCCGGCGATCATTTGCTTGGTGTGACGGACGTGCGTGAATGGCTCGCCGCCAACCCCGGGGTGCTGAATTCCGATGAGGGCGGTGGCGGCGACGTGCCGGACGCCGTAACCATCTGGGGCGCGGACTCTGTGGCGATGAGCCTGGCCGACACCCTTGCGGACCGCGGAACCGCAGTGCTGCTGGTGGGGCCCCAGGAGGTCCTCGCACCGGAATCCGGGCGCCGGGCCAAGATCCTTGCCGTGCCCCGGCTCGAACAGAATCCCCGGGTCAGGATCCGGCTGGGTGCCACCATCGAGGAATATGACGGCGGCCGGATCCGGATCGCCGGCATTTCCGGGAACGGGGCCGCCCGGGAATGGCTGGACGCACCGGGAAGCCTGCTGGTGTCCCGTTCGGTGCTGCCGCTGGACGATTCCTTCCCCGCAGAGAACCGCGAGGCCGACCTGGCCCAGGTGGCCGGTGTGCCGGTGGCGTTCGCCGGAACGGCGGTGGACCGGACCCCGGCCATCGCCTCCAACGCGGTGAAAAGCGGATACGACGCGGCGCAGCGCATCGCCGCCGCACTCGCCGCGGCGCCCGCGGCACTCACCGGGCCGTCCAGACCCCTCGAACTCAGCATGAACGGAGCAGCATCATGACCGCACCGCGCCGGCAGCTGGGCCTGGCCCAGCTGTCCCTCCTCAACACCGCGCCGCCCCAGCTGGTGGCCATCGCCGCGGAGGCCGGCTTCGACTTCATCGGCGCCCGCGTCCGCCCCGTCACTCCGGGCGAGCGGCCCTACGACCTGCAGCCGGGGTCGCCGATGCTGAGGGAGACCCTCGCCAGGATGGCCGACACCGGCGTCACGGTCCGCGACATCGAGTTCCTGCTGCTGGACGGCACCGACCAGCGCGACGCCTGGCTGGCCATGATGGCGGCCGGGCAGGCGCTGGGTGCGGCATCCCTGACGGTGGCCGCGTCCGACCCCGATCCCGCCCGCCTCGCAGACACCCTGGCGCGCATGACGGAGGACGGCCGCAACCACGGAATCGTCCCCACGCTGGAGCCCATCTCCTACCAGACAGTGAACTCCGTCCCCGCCGCCGTGGCCCTGGCCCGCACGTCGGGGTGCAACATCGTGGTGGACGCGCTCCACCTGAACCGCTTCGGGGCGGTCCCCGGCTCCGCCCAGTGGGCGGATCTTTCGGCGAACCGTGGCCTGGTGCCGATGCTGCAGCTGTGCGACGGGCCTGCCCCCCGTCCGGCTGACCGCGCGGGGCTGGTGGCGGAGTCCCGCTCGGAACGCGGTGTTCCGGGTGAAGGCGGCTTCGACCTCGCCGCCCTCGTCAATGTCTTCCCCGCCGATGTTCCCGTGAGCGTGGAAGTGCCCTCGGACAGCACGGTCGCCCGGCTCGGAGAGCCGGGCTGGGCACGGACGCTCAAGGCTGCAGCCGACGCGGTGTTGCAGGAAGCGGACAACCTCTTGAAGGCAGGAACCAAGTGAGCGGTGTACTGGAAAGCGGTGCACTGGAGAGCGGTGCACTGGAAAGCGAAGCACTGGAAAGCGCGACGGCGGAACTGGCGCCCGGCGTCGTCATTCCCCTGGTCGGCCTGGGCACCTGGCCCATGACCGGCGAGGAAGCCGCCGACGCGGTGGACCGCGCCATCGGCAACGGGTACCGGCACATCGACACGGCCGAGAACTACGGCAACGAGGAGGCCGTGGGCGAGGGGATCCGCCGCAGCGGCATTGCCCGCGGGGACCTGTTCCTCACCACCAAGTTCAACAGGCAATGGCACGGCCGGACAGGCGTGCACGAGGCTTTCGGCGCGGCAACGCGGCGGCTCGGCACCGAGTACCTGGACCTCTTCCTGGTCCACTGGCCGAACCCTGCTCAGGGCCGGTTCGTCGAGGCGGCGGAGGGACTCATCGAGCTGACGCAGGAGGGGCTGATCAGATGCTGGGGCGTCTCCAACTTCAAGCCGGCCCACCTGCGGGAGCTGCAGGCGGCAGGCCTGGAAACCCCGATCAACCAGGTGCAGATCGATCCCGAAACCCGGCAGCCGGACCAGCTGGCCTTCCACCGGGAGCACGGCATCTTCACCGCCGCCTACAGCCCGCTGGGCCGCAGCGGCAGGTTCCTCTCAAACCCTGCCGTTACCGGTCCCGCCGAGGTATACGGCAAGATGCCGGCGCAGGTGGTCCTCCGCTGGCAGGTCCAGTCCGGCCGGGCGGCCATCCCCAAGTCGGCCGATGACCGCCGGCAGCGCGAAAACCTCGACGTCTTCGGCTTCGCTCTTACCGGGGCGGAAATGGCCGGCATCGATGCCCTCGACACGGGCGCGCCGCCGCGGCTGGACTCGGACGAATTCGGACACTGAAAGAAGCACTGGAGCAAGAGATGACCTTTCCGACTGATGCAACAGCACCAACCCCCGACACCCTTGACTGCGGCACCCTTGACTGCGACGTCCTGGTGGTGGGCTCCGGCGCGGGCGGCCTGGCCGCCGCTGTGACGGCCGCGTACCACGGGCTGAAGGTCGTGGTGGTGGAAAAGGCCGACGTCTGCGGCGGCGCCACGGCATGGTCGGGCGGCTGGGCGTGGGCGCCGGGCAATCCGCTGGCCAAGGCGGCCGGCGTTACCGAGGACAACGAGTCCTTCCGCACCTACCTCCGCAATGTCCTGGGGGCCGACTACCAGGCTGACAGGGTGGACGCGTTCCTGGAGGCCGTGCCGCACATGGTGGGCTTCTTCCACCAGAAGACGTCGCTGCAGTTCGTCCCCGGCGCCAGGATCAACGACATCTACGGCGGGCTTCCCGGCGCCGGGACCGGGCACCGCTCGGTGGGGCCCAAACCGATGAACGCCCGTCGGATCCGTCCGGAGCTGCGCGCCAAGCTGCGGCACCAGCTGTATGAAACCTCGTTCCTGGGGATGGGCATCATGGCAGGACCGGATCTGGCCAAATTCCTGTCCGCGTCCCGGGGTAATCCGCGCGGCCTCCTGCATGCGGGCCGGCGCTTCGGCCTGCACATCCTGGACCTGCTGATCCACCGGCGCAACATGCAGCTGGTCAACGGCACTGCCCTGACCGGCCGGCTGCTGCAGTCCGCAGACCGCTTCGGCGTTGACATCCGCGTCTCCACGCCGGCCCGCCGCCTGCTGACCGACAGCGACGGCAAGGTGACGGGCGCCGTCGTCGGAACCCCCGAGGGGGAACTACGGATCAACGCCGCACGCGGCGTGGTCCTGGCCGCCGGCGGCTTTCCGCAGGACGTGGAGCGTCGGAAGGAACTGTTCCCGCACGCGCCCACCGGGCGCGAGCACTGGACGCTGGCGCCTGCGGAGGCCAGCGGCGACGGCATCAGCCTGGGCCAGCAGGTGGGTGCCCGTTTCCGGAGCGATGTGAAGTCCGCGGCCGCGTGGTGCCCTGTGTCGCTGGTGCCGTACCGCAACGGGCGGACCGGCACGTTCCCGCACATCATGGACCGCGCCAAGCCGGGCAGCATCGGCGTCCTGCGCAACGGGAAGCGGTTCGTCAACGAGGCCAACGGGTACTACGACTACGTGGCCGCCATGCTCGAGGCAACGCCGGCGGGGGAGCAGGCGGAGGCCTGGCAGATCGCCGACTCGCGCTTTGTGCGGCGCTTCCCGCTGGGCATGGCCAAGCCGCTGCCCGTGCCGCTCTTCCCCTACCTGCGCTCCGGCTACCTGAAGAAGGGCCGCACCCTCGAGGAACTCGCGGGCCGCTGCGGCATCGATCCCGCCGGGCTGCGGGAGACGGTGGAGCGGTTCAACCGCCATGCAGCCGACGGTGCGGATCCGGACTTCGGCCGGGGCTCCACGCCCTTCAACCGCTACGGCGGTGACGCCACGGTGCAGCCGAACCCGTCGCTGGGCCCCATCGAGAAGGGCCCGTTCTATGCCGTGCGCGTGGTGCCGGGCAGCTTCGGGACGTTCGCCGGGCTGGACGTGGACGGCCGCTCCCGCGCCCTGGACGAGGCCGGCAGGCCCATCCCGGGCCTGTACGTCGCCGGCAATGACCAGGCCAGCGTGATGGGCGGTCACTATCCGGCCGGCGGCATCAACCTCGGCCCGGCTCTCGCGTTCGGATACGTCGCCGGCCGCGACCTCGCCGGCGCCGTGGAGTACGAGGACGACGGCACGGTGCCTGCGGAAGCCGCTGGCAAGTCAGCCCATTGACACGCCCTCCCGGCAGTCATATCCTACAACCAAATGGTTGTAGATCAGCTTAGCGATGCCGAACTTGACCGCCTCTTCCAGGCGTTCGCGGACACCACCCGGCGGGACATCATGCGCCGGGTGACGGTGGGCGAGTATTCGGTGAGCGGGCTGGCGGCCCTCTACGCCATGAGTTTTGCCGCCGTTCAAAAGCATGTGGCGGTGTTGGAACGCGCCTCTCTGGTGACCAAGGAGAAGCGCGGGAGGGAGCAGATCGTGCGGGGCAACCATGACGGCCTGGAGAACGCCCGCCGGCTGCTTGACGAGTACGAGGCGATTTGGCGGCAGCGCGTCGACCGGATCGCAGACATCCTCGCTGAAGAACTCACTGAAGAATAGGAAGGGTCCGGCAATGACGGTTATCAGTACCACCAAGAATCCCGAGGCGCTCAGCTTCACCCTCGTGGCAGAGTTCGACGCCGACGTGAAGCGCGTCTGGCAGATCTGGGAAGACCCACGGCAGCTCGAGCGCTGGTGGGGCCCGCCCACCTATCCGGCGACGTTCAGCCAGTACGAATTCACCCCCGGCGGCGAGGCTTCGTATTACATGACCGGCCCGGACGGCGAGAAACCCCACGGCTGGTGGCGCATCACCGACATCCAGGCCCCGCACCGGCTTGAGTTCGACGACGGGTTCGCCGATGACAACGGTGCGCCGGTCCGGGAGATAGGCGCCGCGCACGCGACGGTCACGCTGGAGGACGTCGGTGGCCGCACCCGGATGACCGTCCAGTCCGTCTTCGAGTCCGAAGAGCAGATGAATCAGATGATGGAGATGGGCATGGAGGAGGGGATGAAGGAGGCCGCCGGACAGATCGACGCCCTCCTGGCCGAGCCTGACCGCGCCTGACGGGCTGCCCGGTTTATCCGGCGCACTATCGGAGAAAACGCAAGAGGACGACGGCGGGATGTTCCCGCCGTCGTCCTCTTGCGTTTTGTCAGGGGTGCTGGCTAGAGGCCCGCGGTGTTCAGGCTGAGCGTGAAGGTGTTCGGGCCGGTCAGGTGGACCGCAACGTCATTCTTGTGGGCGTTCGCCCGGCTCGAAAAATCGTGCACCAGCGACTCCAGTGTGTGGTCCACAGCGGAACGGTCCCAGATCTTGATCGTCATTGATTCAGCGTTGTCAAAGGTCATTTCTCAGTGCTTTCGTGTCTGGGCAAGGCGCCTATGCGATGCCGCGGAACAGGACAGCCCAGGAACGCTCGGAGGCGTTAGGCAGCTCGACGAGCTCACCGGTTTGGCCTCATTGCGTCCACCAGGATTTTGTTGTGTTTGATCTTCTAAGCCCGCCGTGGAAAGCGTATTCCTAGGAGGCTTCACTCTATGATGCACAGGCGCGGGAGGGCATTTCAACCGGAAGCGGCCCAAATGGCGGGTGAGGTTTGACACATGCCGACTTAGCGCGAACGTACACTTGGGGCCCTCAGGAAACGTTTCCCAAGGGCCCCAAGTGTACGTTCGCGCCGGGGGCGCTGGAGTGCGACCTCCTCGCCGTCGGCGGAGTGATCCCCATGATTTTGCGGAGGACGCTGGCCGGCTAAAGCGAAAAGCAAGAGGACGACGGCGGGAGGCCCCGCCGTCGTCCTCTTACCTTTTGCGCCCCGTCTGTTTGAGCGCCGTGCCCGGCTTAGCCGATAACGGCCAGGACCGAGCCGGCGGTGATCACGTCGCCGGCTGCGGCGGCGACGCCGGAAAGGACGCCGCCCCGGTGGGCCGGGACACTGGTTTCCATCTTCATGGCTTCCAGGACCACCAAGGGATCGCCGGCGGCCACCTCGGCGCCCGGCTCCACGAGCCACTTCACCACGGTGCCGCTCATGGCGGCGCGGAGTTCCGCCGGGTCAGCGGCGGCAGCGCCATCGGGGGAGCCGCCGTCGGACGGGCCGGCAGCTGCGGCGCCCAGGCCGCCGGGAAGCGCCTGGCCCGAGCGTGCCCACCCGTCCAGCAGGTCAGCCGGCAGTCCGACGGCAAGCCTGCGGCCGTCCAGGTCCACGGTGATGGTGCGCCGGCGGCCTTCGGGACCGGCGGGGCTGAAGCCGGGATCCGCCGGGATGCTGTCCGCGAAGTCGGTCTCGATCCAGCGGGTGTGGACATCCAGGGCGGTCTCGTTGGTGAAGTCCGGAGCCTCCACTACCGCGCGGTGGAACGGCAGGACGGTGGCTACTCCGCCGATGCTGATTTCGGCCAGGGCCCGGCGGGCCCGGCGCAGGGCCTGCTGACGGTCGGCGCCGGTGACCATCAGCTTGGCCAGGAGCGAGTCGAACTGCGGCGCCACGAAGGACCCTGAGCGGACTCCGGTGTCCAGCCTGACGCCGGGGCCCGTGGGTGCCGTGAATTCGCTCACGGTGCCGGGGGAGGGCAGGAAGCCGCGCCCCACATCCTCGGCGTTGATCCGGAATTCAAACGCGTGGCCGCGCGGGGCGGGATCCTCGGTGATGCGGAGTCGCTCACCGGCGGCGATCCGGAACTGTTCCTGGACCAGGTCGATCCCGGTGGTTTCCTCAGTGATGGGGTGTTCCACCTGCAGCCGCGTGTTCACCTCGAGGAAGGCGACCGTACCGTCGGCTGCGACCAGGAACTCCACCGTCCCGGCACCCGAGTAGCCGGCTTCCCGGCAAACTGCCTTGGCGGCGTCGTAAATCTGGGTCCGCTGCCCGTCGCTGAGGAACGGCGCCGGGGCCTCCTCCACCAGCTTCTGGTGGCGCCGCTGGAGGGAGCAGTCCCGGGTTCCGACGACGATGACGTTGCCGTGCGTGTCAGCCAGCACCTGGGCTTCGACGTGGCGCGGGCGGTCCAGGTAGCGCTCCACGAAGCATTCGCCGCGGCCGAACGCGGCCACCGCCTCACGCACTGCGGAATCGAAGGCCTCCTCCACCTCTTCCAGGTTCCGGACCACCTTCAGGCCGCGCCCGCCGCCACCGAACGCTGCCTTGATGGCGATCGGGAGCCCGTGCTCCTCGGCGAAGGCGCGGGCCTCGGCGGCGGATTCCACCGGCCCGTCGCTGCCGGCCACGAGCGGGGCGCCGGCGCTGACGGCGATCTCGCGGGCCGTGATCTTGTTGCCGAGCTGGCGGATGGCCTCTGGCGACGGCCCGATCCAGGCGAGCCCGGCATCCAGCACGGCCTGGGCGAATTCCGCGTTCTCAGACAGGAAGCCGTACCCGGGATGGACCGCGTCCGCCCCGGACGCGGCAGCTGCGCCGAGGAGCTTGTCGATGTTCAGGTAGGTCTCCGCCGGGGAGTTGCCGCCGAGGCTGTATGCCTCGTCAGCGGCGGAAACGTGCATGGCGTCGGCGTCAATGTCTGCGTACACGGCCACGGAGGCGAGCTGTGCGTCGTCGCAGGCCCGCGCGATCCGGACGGCGATTTCGCCGCGGTTGGCAATGAGGACCTTGTGCATCAGTTACTCGCTTTTCGTTGTGAAGTCTGTTCTGGTGAAGTCTGTTTGGGCGAAGGTTGTTCGGGGGCGATGCGGAAGCGGATGCTTCCGCCGATCGGAACCTGCGCGGCGAGGTCGAGCTGGTGATCCACCACCACGCCGATCACCGGGTAGCCGCCGGTGATGGGGTGGTCGGCGAGGAAGAGGACGGGCAGTCCTTCAGGCGGCATCTGGATGGCACCCGCCACCGTTCCTTCGCTGGGCAGCTCGCCCGTGCGGCTGCGTTCCAGGGGTGTTCCCTGCAGCCGCATGCCCACGCGGTTGGACTCCGGTTTGACCGTCCAGTCCTGGGCGCAGAGGGAGTCGAGGGCGGCCTGGTCGAACCAGTCCGCGCGCGGGCCCGGGACGACGTCTAGCACGGTGACCCCGCCGCTCGGGTAGTCGGGCTGGATTTCCGGACTGCCCACAACGCCGGACTCAGCCGCGCCGCCGGACGGCAGCAGCTGGCCGGCTGCCAGCGGTTTCGGCCCGATCCCGGACATCGTGTCCGTGGACCGGCTGCCCAGCACTGCCGGGACATCGACGCCGCCGCGGACAGCCACGTAGCTGCGGAAGCCGGCGTCGGGAACCCCGATGGTGAGGATTTCGCCGTCCAGCAGGGCGAACGGGGCGGCCGCCGGAACGGTGCGCTGCCGGTCTTCGGTGCCGCCGCCCTCCTCAACAGGGGAGGCCGACGGCGTCACGACGGTAAGTGCCGACGGCGCCCCCGCGACGGCCAGGACCTGGTCACCGATGGCCTCGACCCTGAGCCCGCCGGCGACGGTCTCGATGGCGGCTGCCGACGGCGCGTTCCCCACCAGGCGGTTGGCCCGGCGGAGAGAGGCCCGGTCCAGCGCTCCGGCAGCGGAGACGCCCAGGGCGGAATGCCCCTGCCGGCCAAGGTCCTCGATGAGGCTGTGGATTCCGGGCGACAGGACGCGGAGTCCCGACGTGGTTGCCGGGAGTGCCTGCTGGCTGCCGTCCCGGGTTGCTTCGTCGGAGGGTTCAGGGTTCAGCGTGACCACGTCACGGACGGCACGGAACTGGACCCGGTGCCCCGGGCTGGCCAGGGCGGGCTCTGGGCGGTCGAGGTCCCACATCTTCGCTCCGGTGCGGCCGATCAGCTGCCAGCCGCCGGGCGACTTGCGCGGGTAGACGGCCGAGTAGTTCCCGGCCAGCGCCACCGATCCTGCCGGGACCGCGGTGCGCGGGGAACTCCGGCGCGGAACCTCCAGAGCCTGGTTTTCACCCACCATGTAGCCGAAGCCGGGCGCGAAGCCCGCGAAGGCAACGGTCCAGACCTGGCCCGTGTGGGCCGCGATCACGCCATCGGCACCGAGGCCCGTCAGCTGCCCCACTTCGGCGAGATCCTCGCCGTCGTACACGGTGTCGATCACCACCAGGCCGCCGGCCTGTTCCGCCGGCGCCGTGAGGTCCAGCTCCAGGAGGGCCTGCCCGATCCGCCGTGCGGCGGCGGGGGATTCGGCCCTGACCATGACAGTTTCGGCTGCGGCCAGGACGTCCTGCTGGCCCGGCAGCGGAGCCTCGAGGAGCGCTGCCTGCAGGGCGAGCACGTCCTGCGTTCCGGACACCAGAGCCAGGACCGTGCGTGTTCCCACGGGCCGCACCGCGCGCACCCTGCCGGGGCGGGCGGATGACGCGGAGGGCATGTGGTCTGTGGTGTCTGCCATCGGGTCCTGGATCCGTCGTTTCATGCTGGACAGTCGCTTCATGCTAGACGAACGCCTTGATGCTGATGCCGGCGGTGTCGAGAGCGCGCTTCACGGCGACGGCCATGGCCACCGCGCCCGGGGAATCCCCGTGGACGCACACCGATTCGGCGTTGATCACCAGGTCCGAACCGTCGATTGCTCTGATGGCCTCACCGGTGGTCATCTGCAGGACGCGGCTGGCAACCGCTTCCGGGTCCTCCAGCACGGAGCCGGGCTGCGAGCGCGAGGTCAGCGTGCCGTCCGGGTTGTAGGCGCGGTCCGCGAACGCCTCGGAGACAGCGCGGAGACCTGCGGCATCCGCGAGCCGCAGCACCTCGGATCCGGGCAAACCGAGAATGGGGAGGCCGGGGTCCACCGACTTCACCGCGTCCACCACGGCGCGCGCCTGGGCGGTGTTACGGACGATGGCGTTGTAGAGGCCGCCGTGCGGCTTGACGTAGCGGACCTTGGTGCCGGCCGTCGCGGCCAATGCCTGCAGCGCTCCGATCTGGTAGACGACGTCGTCGGCCAGCTCGCGGGGGTCGACCTCCATGTACCTGCGGCCGAATCCGGCCAGGTCGCGGTAGCCAACGTGGGCGCCGACCACCACGCCGGCCCTGGCGGCCGCCTCGCAGGTGGACCGGATGACACTGGGATCGCCGGCGTGGAATCCGCAGGCGACGTTGGCGCTCGATACCGAGGCCATCATGGCTGCGTCGTCTCCCAGGCTCCATCGCCCGAAGGATTCACCGACGTCGCTGTTCAAATCTATTGCGTGCATTGTGACCCTCATCTCAACTCGTCCTTAGACTAGGATGCACCCTTTGGCAAAAATGTTCAACAATTCAACAATCCGATTGTGGGTGGTTCGTGTAAATTCGGTGTATGGCCACAGTGAACCCGAGTGCAGCATCCCGTCTCCGCGTTGCCGTGCCCGCGGTGGCCGCGCGCGTGGCCAGCGAACTCCGACTTCAGATTGCCGAAGGCGCGCTGCCGCCCGGCTCGAAGCTGAAGGAAGAAGCCCTTTCCGAGGAGCTCGGCGTTTCCCGAAACACTGTGCGCGAGGCCTTTGCCGAACTCGCCAGTGAGCGGCTGGTGGTCCGGCTGCCCAATCGCGGCGTCTTTGTGGCAAGCCTCGAAGCCAGCGACGTCCATGACGTGTATGCCGTCCGGCGCGCCATCGAAGTAAGTGCCGTCCGGGGCGGCGGCAGCGCCGAGAGTATTGCGGCTGTGCGCGCCGCCGTGGAAGAAGGAAAGCGGGCGGCCGAAGCCGGCGACAGTGAAGGGCTCGGCAGCGCCAACTCTCATTTCCATGGCGCCCTCGTGGCTATGGCCGGCAGTGAGCGCCTCAACATCATCATGTCGCAGGTGTTGGCCGAGATGAGGCTCTTCTTTCACAAGGCCTCCATTGACGGCGGCTTCTACCAGGACTACCTGACCGAGAACGAGCAGATCTGCAAGGCGCTCGAAGCCGGGGAGTACGAGCGTGCCGCCGAGCGACTCCTCGCCTACCTCGACAAATCCGAACAGCACCAGACCGCCGTTCACTCGTCCTGACCGCACACCCCTCCAGCGCGCCGAATCCAGTGCGAACGGACACTTGTGGCCCCTGGGAAGCGCTTCCCAGGGGCCACAAGTGTCCGTTCGCGCTTAAACCGTTTAGGCGTGCCGCCCCCTTGACGGTGTGATCCAGGTCGCGTAGCCTGTTCGTCAGTTGCTGGATTGTTCAACACTTCCACAATCCAACAGAATGCCCCGTTTTCGGCGGCTGTCCGGGGGAAGCCGCCAACCAGCCCCAATGCCCGCGCCCTGACAGCGTCGCAGGCCCGGGCAGACCGGCGCACCAGCGCATCCGTGCCACAACGGATGGGCATCCACACTCTTTCTGGAGGAACAAATGGCCAATCAACCCGCAATGGCCGCCGCAGGGACCAGGCCCGCCGTCGGGCGCAAGGACATGTACAAGGCGTTCGCGGCCAGCCTCACCGGCACCGCGCTGGAGTTCTACGACTTCGCGGTCTACTCCGCCGCGGCCGCCATCGTTTTCCCGCTGATCTTCTTTCCGGCGTCGGACCCGGTGACCGGCACCCTGCTGGCATTCTCGACCTACGCGGTGGGCTACATCTCCCGGCCGGTCGGCGGCATCATCTTCGGCCGGCTGGGCGATGAGATCGGCCGCAAGAAGATCCTGGTCTTCACGCTGATGCTGATCGGTGTGGCCACCTTCCTCATCGGCCTGCTGCCCACCTACGGCAACATCGGCATCCTGGCGCCGGCGATCCTCGTCTTCCTGCGTTTCGCGCAGGGCGTGGGCGTCGGCGGCGAATGGGGCGGCGCAGTCCTGCTCTCGAGCGAGTTCGGCGAACCCAGCCGGCGCGGCTTCTGGGCCTCCGCGGCGCAGATCGGCCCGCCCGCCGGCAACCTCCTGGCCAACGGCGCGCTCGCCCTCCTGACACTGACCCTGTCCGAGCAGGCATTCCTGGACTACGGCTGGCGGATCGCCTTCCTGATCTCGGCGATGCTGGTGGCGTTCGGTCTGTGGATCCGGCTGAAGCTTGAAGACACGCCGATTTTCAAGGCCATGGAAGCCCGCGGCGAGCAGCCCAAGGCCCCCATCCGCGAACTGCTCGCCACCCAGCGCCGGCCGCTCCTGGCCGCCATGCTCAGCCGCATCGGCCCGGACGTCCTGTACGCACTGTGCACCGTATTCACCCTGACCTATGGCATGAAGGAACTCGGCTTCGACCGCGGGCAGGTCCTGGTCGCCGTGCTCATCGGCTCCGGCCTGCAGCTCTTCACCATGCCGCTCGCGGGCGCCGTCTCCGACAGGATCAACCGGCGCCTCGTCTATGGCATCGCGGCCGTCGCCGCCGCCGTCTGGGCGTACCTGTTCTTCATCGTACTGGAAGGCCGCTCCCCGGTGATGCTCATTGTGGGCACCGTGCTGGGCCTGCTCTGCCACTCCTTCATGTACGGACCGCAGGCCGCGTTCGTCGTCGAGCAGTTCTCCCCGCGCCTCCGCTCCACCGGCAGCTCCCTGGCCTACACCTTCGCCGGCATCATCGGCGGCGCCATCGCTCCGTTCATGTTCACGCTGCTGCAGAGCACCTTCCACAGCTGGATCCCGGTGGCCATCTACCTCACCGTTGCCTGCCTGCTGACCGTGGTGGGCCTGGCCCTCGGCCGCAACTCGAACGTCGCCGAGGACGAGGAATACCTGCGGGCGTCCGCCGAACCTACCGAAAGCGCAGCCCGATGACCCAGACGAATGCCATCCTGGCCCCGGCCGAGGCCCGCCAGCAGTTCCGCAATGGCCTGGTCACCCCGACGTCGGGCTGGAGCGACGGCTACACGCAGGCCAACCTGATCGCGGTGACGGCGGACTACGCGGACGAGTTCCTCGAGTTCTGCCGCCTCAACCCCAAGGCCTGCCCGGTCATCGACGTCATTCCCGCGGGGCAGTACGAAAGTTCACTCGCCAAGGGCTCTGACATCCGGACCGACATCCCCGCCTACCGGGTGTGGAAGGACGGCGTCCTGGCCGCCGAGGTCCCGGACGTCCGCACGCTCTGGCGCGACGATATGGTGGGCGTGCTCATCGGCTGCAGCTTCACGTTCGAAGCCGCGCTGGCCGCCGAGGGCATCCCGCTCCGGCATACCGAGACGGGCCGCAACGTCCCCATGTACCGGACGAACGTCGAGTGCACCCCGGCAGGGCGCATCCACGGTCCCATGGTTGTCTCGATGCGCCCGATGCCGGCGGAACTGGTGGACGCCGCCATCCGGGTCACCGCCGAGGTGCCGAAGGTCCATGGCGCGCCGGTGCACGTCGGTTCACCCGGGGAGCTCGGCATCGCCGATATCTCCCGCCCCGATTTCGGCGATGCCGTGGACATCCGGCCCGGCGAGGTGCCTGTGTTCTGGGCCTGCGGCGTCACCCCGCAGAGCGCGGTGATGGCGTCCAAACCGGCCTTTGCTATCAGCCACGCCCCCGGGCACATGTTCATCACCGACGTTCCGGAGAGCACGTACCGCGTGCCGGCTGCTGGCTAGCCGTGCCGGCAGGGACCTAGTCCAACAGAAAGGCGGGGCGGGGGCCCCCAGGGGGGCCCCCCCCCCCCGCGGACATACCCGGAACAGGCCCCCCGGGGTTAAGACAACCGGCCGTCGCCCCGACCGGGCGCGGTACCCCGACCA
>NZ_JBHVSZ010000013.1:0-98955 GCF_042884885.1 Arthrobacter sp. NPDC058097 | reverse complement strand
TTTTTTACCCCCCCCCGCCCGGGCGCGGGGGGGGGGGGGGGCGGGGGGGGGCGGGCGTCCCCCACCCACACCCGGGGGGGGGGGGGCCCCCCCCGCGGCCCCCCCCCCCCCGCCGTCGTACTTCCCGGAAACTGTCCGGCAGGTCTAGAGACTCCGGGCATTCGCCAGTACGGGCAGCTTTCCGCGGACCTCCGGAATGATGGCCGGGTCTATGTCCACGACG
This sequence comes from Arthrobacter sp. NPDC058097, assembly GCF_042884885.1. Classification (NCBI taxonomy): domain Bacteria; kingdom Bacillati; phylum Actinomycetota; class Actinomycetes; order Micrococcales; family Micrococcaceae; genus Arthrobacter; species Arthrobacter sp. NPDC058097. The sequence continues at coordinate 98,732 of NZ_JBHVSZ010000013.1, read as the reverse complement.
GCCAGTTCGGGCTCGCCACCCAGTGCCACCAGCGCGGTACCGAGCGGCGATACCACCGCACTGTGGCCGATCCCGGTGGGCGCGGCGCCTGCAGACGGCAGCCCGAGGGTTGCCGGATCACCCTGGCCGCAAGCCACCACGAAGGTGGTGCTGTCCACGGCCCGTGCCCGGACCAGCAGGTCCCACTGCTCCGCCTTGCCCTCGCCCGCACCCCAGGACGCGCAGACGATGTTGATGGCGGCACCGGCCCTGGCATTGGCCGTGAACAGTGCAGGAAAGCGGACGTCGTAGCAGGTGGCCAGGCCGATGGTGGTGCCGTTGAGCTCGAAAGTCACCGGAGCCGTTCCCGCATCCACGGAATCGGATTCGGCAAAGCCGAACGCGTCGAAGAGGTGGATCTTGTCGTAGGAGGTGTCGAGCCCCGGACCGGTGACCAGCAGCGTGTTCCGTACCCGGCCGCCCTCGCCGGGCGTGAACATGCCAACCACGACGGCGATGCCCAGGTCCCGGGCAATAACCCGTACCGCTGTGGCCCACGGCCCGTCCAGCGGCTCAGCGCTGCCGGCCAGCGGATTGCCGAAGGCGCGCATTGCCGCTTCGGGGAAGACCACCAGCTCCGCGCCGGCCGCCTTTGCCCGCGTGGCGTAGTCTCGGATCAGCCCGAGGTTGGCCGTGAGGTCGGCACCGGTGACGATTTGGGCAACTGCTAGACGCATGGATCTGCTCTTCTCTGTTGTATACCTGATGTATGCGAAAAAGTTCTGGGACGGCGGCGTCCGGCCGGGAGAAGGCGTACGCCTATCTGCGTGAAAACATCCTCACCGACCCGGAGATGCAGGGGCGGTTCCTCAACGAGCAGGAGCTGGCCGCCGAGATCGGGGTCTCGCGCACCCCTGTCCGCGAGGCCCTGCTGCTGCTGGTCTCCGACGGCCTGGTGGAGCTCATCCCGCAGCGCGGCGCGTACGTTCCCCCGGTGACCGGCCGCGAAATCTCGGAACTGATGGAGCTGCGGGGCGTGCTGGAAAGCCACGCCGCCCGCCTTGTCATCGAACACCGCAGCGTTCCGGCGGACCAGATGCAGGACACCCTCGACCAGCAGTCCAAACTGCCCGAAAACGAAGGGGCCGAAGCTGCGCGGGAGTTCATCCGGCTGGACACCCTCTTCCACCAGCAGCTCATTGACGCCGCGGGCAACGAGCTCATCTCCAGGACCTACAGCAAACTGCACGTCCGGCAGATCGTCGTCGGGGTTTCCGCCCTGTTCCGGACCGGGGGACGGCGCGAGCAGGTGTGCTCCGAACACCAGGACATCCTCGATGCCCTGGTGTCCGGAGACGCGGCGAAGGCGCAAAAGGCCATCGACCATCACCTGGCCGTCACCCGCGACATCCTTCTGCGGACCTGATCCCCCACCTGATGGAGTTTTTGTCCAGATATCGCGACTTCCCGGGCCTCTAACTGCCGATATCTGGACAAAAACTCGCAGCTAGGCTGCGCCGGACTGCTGGCCGGCCGAGGCGGAACCTTCCAGCAGCAGCCGGTAGTCCAGGTCCTCGATGGTGTCGTTGTCCCGGCCGAGGGCCAGCCCCAGCACGGTGACCGCCCCGGCCACGGCCACGTAGATGGCCACCGGAATCCACGTCCCGAACTCGGCGAGCAGCAGCGTGAACAGCAGGGGCGCGATGGCGCCGCCGATGACGCCGGCGAAGGTGTACGCCAGCGAGCTGCCGGTGGACCGGAGTCGTGGGGAGAACTGCTCCACAATGAAGGCGGCCTGCGGGCCGTACATGAAGGAGTGGGCCATGAGGCCGAGGACGATGCCCACGATGAGCATCGGCTGGTTGTTTCCGCCGAGGACGCCGAAGAAGATGAACGTCCACACCGCGCCCGCCACAGCGCCGACGCCGTAGACCAGGCGGCGGTTGAAGCGGTCGGAGACGTAGCCGGCCAGCGGGATCATGAACAGCTGGAACGCGGAACCGATCAGGACGGCGGTGAGCACCTGATTGCGCTCGTAGCCCAGGACCTGGATGCCGTAGGTCAGCGTGAAGACGGTGAACAGCGCGTACAGCACGTCCGGTCCCACGCGGCAGAGAATGGCGGCGATGAGCGGGCGGAGCTCCTTGCTGAAGACCTCACGGACGGGGGCGTGGGGCTGCTCGCCGTGGGCCGCGATGGCCTTGAAGATCGGGGTGTCCTCAAGCCGCAGCCGGATCCAGAGGCCAAAGCCAACCAGCACTGCCGAGACCAGGAAAGCGATGCGCCAGCCAAAGCTGAGGAACTGCTCCTCGGTCAGCGAGACGGTCAGAACGGCGAGGGCGCCATTGGCCAGGAGGTTGCCGGCGGGCGGGCCCACCTGGGCCGCGGAGGCCCAGAAGCCGCGGCGGTGCGGGTCGCCGTATTCGCTGGAGAGCAGGACGGCACCGCCCCATTCGCCGCCGACGCCCACGCCCTGTGCGAACCGCAGCAGGACCAGGAGGATCCCTGCCGTGGCGCCGATGTTGGCGTAGCTGGGCAGCACGCCGATGAGCACCGTGGCGACGCCGATGATCATCAGCGTGGTCACCAGGACCTTCTTGCGGCCGATGCGGTCCCCGAGCCGGCCGAAGATGATCCCGCCCACCGGGCGGGAAACATAGCCGACGGCGTAGGTGGAGAAGGCGAGGATTGTCCCGGTCAGGGGATCGGTCGCCGGGAAGAAAACGACGGGAAATACGACGGCGGCCGCCGCCGAGTACACGGCGAAGTCGTACCACTCGAGGGCGGTGCCGGTGAGGCTGGCGGCGAAGGCCTTGTACAGGCCCTTGGGGTGGATCGTCGGGTGCGGGGCGGCGTGCGGATGCGGCGCGGTGCCGGGATCCGGAACTGGAGCGTTGGCCATGGTGTTGTCCTCCACGAGGTTTTTCGAGTGACGCCTGTCACGCTGGCGTTAAATGTATACATTACGCATACTGGATGTACATTGGCGACCGTTTCCGGTTTCCGGTTTGTAAATATTTCTGCAGCAGCAAATGCAAAGGATGGATCCCACGATGACGACTCTGAGCTTCGAACTACCGGACGGCCGCACACAGGATGTGGAGGTCAGGCACCTCCTGAATGCCGGCTACGCGGGGCGTGAGCAGGATGAAGTCCAGGCCCATATCGCTGAGCTCGCTGAACTTGGCGTTCCGGGCCCGGCCACTACTCCCGCCCTGTATCCAGTGTCCCCCTATCTGGCCCAGCAGGTATCGGAAGTCCGGGTGCAGCATGAACGCACCTCCGGGGAGGCTGAGTGGGCCCTTGTCATCACCGGGGAGGGCGTGCTGCTCACCGTCGCCTGCGACCACACGGACCGCGCCCTCGAGGTGCACGGTGTGGCCTGGAGCAAGAACGCGAGCCCGGACGTTCTGGGCCGCAAGGCCTGGCGGCTCGATGACGTCCGGGACCACCTGGACCAGATCACCCTCAAGGCCTGGGTGGGGGAGGGCGACACCCCCGACACCCTCATCCAGGACAGCTCACTGGAAGCCCTGCTGACGCCGGACTACTGGCTGGACGTCCTCACCGAACGCGGCCTCAACGCCCCCGGGACGGTACTCATCTCCGGCACCGTGGCCATGACCGGCGGCGTGAACCAGTTCGCCCGCAGCTGGAAGGTGGAGATGGCCGATCCCGTGACCGGCACCGCCGTGGACGTCCAGTACGTCGTGGAACAGATGGCCGAGCCTATCGGCTGACGTTCGCCGCCCTCTTCTTCCGCACCGTCAGGTAAAGCCGGTGGGCGGTGATCACGAGGGCCAGCCAGGCCGCGCCGAGCGCCCATGCGGCGAGCACGTCGGTGAGCCAGTGGTGGCCCAGATACACCCTGCTCAGGCCCATGGCCGCGGCGAAAACCGCGGCGGCCGCCCCGGTGAGGACGCGGCTGCGGGCCGTCTTCAGGCGCAGGATGATCAGGTAGGCGACGATTCCCGCGATCACCACGGCGTTCAGGGAGTGGCCGCTGGGAAACGAGGCCGAGTGCTCGTAGGGCGGAACGGCGTCGCTGAGGTCGGGGCGGGTGCGGCCGATCAGCCGCTTCCCCGCGATGGTCATCAGCAGGGAGCCCAGGCCGGCCGTGACAATCAAAATGACGGGCGTCCATGAGCGCCGCCGGTAGGCAAGCGCACCCATGGCGGTCAGGGCGAGGATTGGCATGCCGATGGTGCCGCCCACGTCGGTGAAGGCCGTGATGGCCACGTCCAGGCCGGGGGAGCGCAGGCTCTTGCCGGCCGCGAGGACCGGATGGTCGAGGCCGGCCACCCCGTCGGCCCGGACCACCGACTCGTACACCTCGGCAAAGGCGGCGGTGAGGACCGCGGCAATGACCGCCCCCAGCAACAGGGTCAGGATCAATGCGCCCTGCGGGCCCAGGATCTGGCTGATCCGCTGGACGGCTCCCACCAGGAGGCGTCCGAACCGGCTCTGCCAGCGGGTGAGGTCCTTGCCGCCGACGGTCGTGTCCTGGCGGAGCTCACCGCGCACGCCCGTTTCTGGTGTTTCTTGTTTATCGGTCAACGCCGGATCCCGTCCTTCGTCCTCAGCCACGTCACCCACAAGCAGGGCTTTAGTAAGCAACCTTACTGATTGTCTGCGGGAACAGGAAAGCGGACGACGGCGGGAGCCTCCCGCCGTCGTCCGCTCGGGTTCCTGAATGTTACCGGCGCAGCAAGCCTTCCACCTGGTCGCCGATGAAGGCGCCCTCGCGATCCATCCAATAGCGCCGCATGACTTTCAGCCCCACGCTGGTGTCCATGGTCCGGATGCCGGGGAGTGCGCCAATGTCCTCGGTGATGAAGTCGGCCAGGTCTGTTGGACTCCGGAACACCCCGTGAAAGACCACCGGTGCCTGGCCGGTCACCATCGCGATCATGCGGGCAGACTCATGGCTGCTGAGCCGGTCGAGCACCGCGGCGATGGAGTTGGGCTTGACCTGCAGCGAGACAACGGCGGTGAGGGGGAAGCCCACTGCGCTGGGTTCCACCTCGACGCGGGGCGAAATGGCTCCAGTGGCCAGGAGCATCTGGATGGCCCGGTACGCGGAGGAGCTGCTGACATTCAGGGTCCGGGCCACTTCGGCGGCGGAGGCGCGGGCATTACGCCCCAGCTCGCACATGGTACCGAACTCCAAATCCGACAGGTCATCGAGGGAGTTGAGCGCCGGCTGATTGACAGGAATGACGTGGGTGGACAGGGCCTCGGTCTGTTCCGGGGTGAGCCGTTGGAAGCGCCAGTTCTGGCCCACGCGCCGGGAATCCAGCACCAGGCGTGACTCAACCGACCTGATGCCGGCCAGCGAGGGGATCCGGTTGGTGACAAGGTCATTGATGTCTGAACCATGCAGGGGATACAGGTCCGCATAGATGTCGCCGGTTCCCGAGGTGGTCATGACGAACTGGATCTCGGTGAAGGCCTTCAGCTGTTGCGCCACGTGGGTTGATTGGCCGGGCTCGCAACAGATCCACAGCTGTTGCGGGTTCCCGGAGAGGATCAGTGGCCAGGCGAACCGTCCGATCACCTTCATGATCCGGTCCTGCTGCAGCCGGTTCAGCCGCCGGGTGATCGTGGAGGTAGGAATCCCAAGGATCTCCCCAAGGGCGTTTGCAGGGACGCGCGGGGCGGCCTGCAGTGCAGCGACGATGTCGAGGTCGGTCTCGTCCATGAGTGAAATTTCGGCCTCCACCGGTCATCCAAATGCTTTCTGGTGGATCAAGACTACCGCGAAAACACGGGCCGCGACACTGAAAAAACCGTTAACACATCTTTTTTTGAATGATTTTCCCATTGAGGCTTGTCCTCGTTCACGATTTGCCCTACCTTTATGCAGTGAGAGCTGAATCACGCTCAATATTTCGCAACCTTGGACCCCAGGCCGGCCGCTGCCGAATCGCCTGCTGGCCGCGAGACTACAAAAGGAGCACCTGTGAACAACGCCCAGTCGTGGCAGTGGCCCGAGCCTGAGTGGCGCGGGCACGTGAACAAAGTCCGTGCCGGGCAGTCGCTCGTCCACTCCGATCCGTCCCTGCGCTGGCAGGGCGGCGCCCGGGCTGCAGTTCTGCTCTCCTTCGACTCTGACCACGAAACTCCCTCCCTGCGCGACGGCGAGACCTCCCCGGGGCGGATGGCCCAGGGGGAATACGGTGCACGGGCCGGCGTCCCGCGGATCCTGGAACTCCTGCGCCGCTACGAGGCGCCGGCTTCCTTCTACATCCCGGCCGTGTGCGCCCTGCTCCGCCCGGAGGAGGTGCCCACCTATGTGGAACAGGGCCACGAAGTGGGAGTCCACGGCTGGATCCACGAGCGCAACACGCTGCTTTCCTACGAACAGGAGTTGGACCTCCTGGGCCGGGCCACCGACGTCCTGCACAGCCAGTCCGGAACCCGTCCCGTGGGGATCCGGACGCCCTCCTGGGACTTCTCCGACTCCACTCTCGACGTCATTCGGGAGCTGGGATTTGTCTACGACTCCTCCCTGATGGCCGACGACGAACCCTACGAGCTGCTCGCGGACGGGGCCCAGACAGGGATCATCGAAATTCCGGTCGAGTGGATCCGGGATGACGCGCCTTACCTGATGATGGACCGCTTCTCCGGACTGCGCCCCTACATGCCTCCGCGCCAGCTCCTCCAGATCTGGAAGGACGAGTTCGACGCTGCCTACGCGGCAGGCGGCGTCTTCCAGCTCACCATGCATCCGCACATCATCGGCCACCGATCCCGGCTGATGATCCTGGCGGAGCTCATGGACCACATCCGATCCCACAACGACGTATGGATCACCACCCACGCCGACCTGGCAACCCACGTTTCTTCCCAACTCACCCCCAGGATGACAGTCGCATGACTCACCAGCTGACAGTGGAAACCGTCCACGAAACCAAGCTCTCCTCCCGCGGCCGCAAGGCAATCATCGCCGGCGGCATCGGCAACGCCGTCGAGTGGGTGGACTGGGCCGTCTACACCACCTTCTCATCCGTCTTCGCCCACCACTTCTTCCCCAAGGGCGACCCCATCGCTGCCCTGCTGGCCACGCTCGCCATCTTCGCCGTCGGCTTCATCATGCGGCCCGTGGGCGCGGCGGTCATGGGAGCCTACGCCGACCGTCACGGCCGGAAGAAGGGCCTGGTGCTGACCATTGGCCTGATGGCCGGCGCGACCGCCGTGATCGGCCTGGCTCCCACGTACGAGAGCGTGGGGCTCCTGTCGCCGATCATCCTGGTGGTGGCCCGCATGGTCCAGGGTTTCTCTGCCGGCGGCGAGTTCGGATCCTCCTCGGCCTTCCTCGTTGAGTCAGCGGCGCCCCGCCGGCGTGCCTTTGCCGGCTCCTGGCAGCAGGTTTCGGTCGGCGCCGGCGTGCTGCTCGCATCCGGCATGGGGGCGATCATCACCTCCACCCTGTCCAAGGACGCCCTGGACGGCTGGGGCTGGCGACTTGCGTTCCTGCTCGCCGCACTCCTGGGCATCGTGGGCCTCTGGCTGCGCTCCTCAGTGGAAGAGACCGAATCGTTTGTCAACGCCAAGGCCCTTACCGAGGCCTCCGGAGAGACTCGCCGTAATTCGGTGCTGACCATGTTCGTCAAACACCCGAAGGCAACTCTGCGGGTCTTCGGCATCACCATTGCAGGCACGCTGCTGTACTACATGTGGGTCTCATATATGCCCACGTACGCCGCTGTCTCTACTGGCATTCCCCTGAGCCAGGCGCTGCTGGCCAACTTCATCGCGGTCGGCATCTTCCTGATCCTGCTGCCGTTCGCCGGGCTTCTGTCGGACAAAATCGGCCGCCGGCCCACCATGACCGCCTTCGCAGGCGGGTTCCTGCTGTTCGCGTGGCCGGCCTTCACCCTGCTCAACGGCAACTTTTGGGTGCTCCTGCTCATCGAAGTCATCGGCATCATCCTGCTCCTGGGCTACTCCGCCAACTGCGCCGTGATCATGGCCGAGCAGTTCCCCGCCGAGGTCCGGGCGACCGGCATCGGCCTGCCCTACGCCCTCGCAGTGGCGTTGTTCGGCGGAACCGCCCCGTACATCACCACCTGGATGAGCGCCAGCGGCTACGGCGGCTTCGTGTGGCTCTACTGCATGGTGGCGGCAGCGATCGGCGTCGCGGTCTACCTGACCATGCCGGAAACGAAAGGCAAGGCCCTCGATTGAGCCGGCATGCAGTCATCACGGGAGCGGGCAGCGGCATCGGCCGGCAGGTCGCTGCCCGCTTCGCGGGCCTTGGCTACCGGCTGACCCTGGCCGACATCGATGCAGCAGCCCTGCCCTCGGCGGCGGAGGACTGCCGGGCTGCCGGAGCGGCCGAGGTACTGACGGTGGCGGCGGACCTCGCGTCTCCGGACGGCCCCGAGTCCCTGATAGCCGAAGCCTGGGCGGCAGGACCGGTGGACGTGCTGGTCAACTCGGCGGGTATCTACCCGGCCACCCCGATCCTTTCCCTGGACGCGCGGACCTGGGATGCGGTGCAGAACCTCAACACCAGGGCTCCCGTGCTTGCGACTGTGGCGCTGGCCAAGCGGGCCATCGAGGCCGGCCGCGGTGCCTCCGTCATCAATATCTCCTCCGGAGCGGCGTTGCGGGCCCGGCCCGGAGCCGCACCGTACTCCACCTCCAAGGCCGCCCTGGAAATGGCAACCCGGGCCTCGGCGCTCGAACTGGGCCAGCACGGCATCCGCGTCAACGCCGTAGCTCCCGGATTTGTCACAGTAAACAGCAGCGCCAACCCCGTCACCGAGGAATACGCTGCCGCCGTCTCCGGCAACCCGCTGGGCCGCCGCGGTGAACCGGACGATATCGCCCGCGCGGTCGTATGGCTCTCCGGCGAGGAAGCCGAATGGATCACCGGCGAGACACTGCGCGTCGACGGCGGGTCCTCTACCGGTGCCATTAACCTCCCGCTCCACTGGCCAGCTGGCACGGCGGTTCAGGGCAAGAAAGGAAACCATGAAGGATAGTCCATACACAGTAGTCGGGGCTGGCGCCATCGGCGGCACCCTTGCCGCGCACCTGCACGCACAAGGTGTCCCGGTTCAACTGGTCGATGCCGACGCCCTGCACGTCGAGGCGATCCGCAAGAATGGTCTTCAGATCAAGACGCCCGGCGGCGTGCTCGTCGCGGAGGTACCGGTGTACGGGTTGGACGATGCCCCGGAGAACCTGGACCGCGTGCTCCTCGCCGTGAAGTCCCAAGCAACAGACAAAGCAGCGGCCTGGATAGCCCCACGGCTGAGCAGTGACGGCTACGTCGCCTCCATGCAGAACGGGCTCAACGAGGCGACAATTGCCGCGCACGTCGGTGCTGACCGGACCGTGATTGCCTTCGTCGACCTCTTCGCCGATGTCCTGGAACCGGGCGTCATCAATGACGGCGGCATAGGCGCCATGGCGCTCGGCGAATTCGCAGGCGGCACCAGCGCCCGGGTACGGCAGCTTGCCCACGACCTGCGGCACTGGGGCACCCCGACAGTCACCGGAAACGTCGCAGGGTTCCTGTGGGCCAAGCTGGGCTTCGGCGCCATGCTCACGGCGACGGCGCTGGCAGACGCGGACATGGCCGAGCTCATCGACCGGCACCGGCCCGCCATGAACGGGCTGGCCGCGGAGGTGTTCGACGTCGCGGCGGCCGAGGGCATCAGCCTTGAGGGCTTTGATGCGTTTGACCCGTCCAGCTATTTGCGCAGCGCCGACCCCGTGCGGAACTCCGAAGCCACGGACGACCTCATCAAATGGCTTTCCACCCAGACGAAGACCCGGTCCGGCATCTGGCGTGACATCGCCGTCAGAAAGCGTCCTACCGAGGTTGCCAGCCAGTACCACCCGGTCCTGCTGATCGCTGAGGAGCATGGGCTGAAGCTGCCTCTGGTGGAGGAGCTTGTCGCTTTGATCGGGCAGCTCGAGCGCGGCGTGATCACTATGAGTGAAGAACATCTCGTGGCCCTCGACAAGAAGGCCATGGCAGGATGAGCACCCTTCACGACTTGCCGGCATGGATTGCTGCGAACAGGCCACACATGGTGGCGGACCTGACGGAATACGTATCCCAGGAAACTCCCTCGGACGACAAGGCGCTGCTCGCATCGGGGCTGGCCTGGGTGGAGGAATGGGTGCGGGCCCGCATCGGAGCGCCGGCCGAACGGCGTCTCTTTGACGGCGGTGAATGGGGTGACACCCTTGTGCTGGATTATCCGGCGGAGAATAGGGCCAATGCCTGGATCACGGCTTTGTGCCACTACGACACCGTCTGGTCCGCCGGCACACTCCGCGACTGGCCCGTGACCGTCGAGGGGGACCGCTTTTCCGGACCCGGTGCCTTGGATATGAAGGGCGGCCTGGTGCAGCTCGTGTGGGCGCTGAAGGCCGCGAAGGAACTCGGGCTTCGACGGCCGAACGTCAGGCTGGTCCTGAACGGCGATGAAGAAGTGGGCAGCCCGTCCTCGCGTCCCGTCATTGAGTCGGAAGTGGTCCGCGGTGACGCCGTCCTGGTCTTCGAAGCCAGCGCCGGGGGAGCGTTGAAGACTGCGCGCAAGGGCGTGGGCATCTTCCAGGTGAGCGCCACCGGACAGGAAGCGCATGCCGGGCTTGACCCGGAGGTGGGAGTCAGCGCCATCGACGAGATTGCCCGCGTGATCCTCCGGCTCCATGGCGAGACCGATCTTGAAAAGGGGACCACCGTCAACGTCGGTCTGGTCCGCGGTGGCACCCGGACGAACGTCAAGGCAGGCACCGCGACAGCGGACCTCGATGTCCGGGTTTCCTCCGAGCGGGAAGCCAAGCGCATTGAGGCAGTGCTGGACGGGCTAACAGCCCGCCATGCGGACGCGACACTGAGCGTCAGCGGCGGCTGGAACCGGCCTGTCATGGCACGGTCCCCGCAAACGGCACGGCTGTTTGCGGCGGCTGAGCAAGTGGCGGAGCAACTAGGCTTCCGGCTGGCAGAGACGTCGGTTGGCGGTGCCAGTGACGGCAACTTCGCGGCCGCGCTCGGTTTGCCGGTGCTGGACGGGCTCGGCGCGGTGGGGGATGGCGCGCACGCGCGGAACGAATGGATCAGCATTGACGGCATGCTCGAACGCACCTGCCTTGCCGCAGGCCTTCTCGCCGCACTGGAGGAGCCCGACGTTCTGCCCCGGGGCTCTGTAGCCAACGCCCTGGCTGTCTAAAGGAAACGTTGAAATTAATGAGCATCCAATTCGAAAAATTTGTACGCCCCCTGAAGTTGCGTGCATTGGAGATCCCCAACCGCATATGGATGTCTCCGATGTGCCAGTACTCGGCCGGGGCGGATGGTATTCCCACCAGCTGGCACACCATCCACTACGGGTCCCGGGCGGTGGGCGGCGCCGGGATGATTATGGTGGAGTCGACCGCCATCGGGCCCCGCCACCGGACTACCGCCCACGACCTTGGCATTTGGAGTGATGACCAGGTCAGTGCACACCGGGAGCTGGCGGCCCACATCAAGCACCTTGGCGCGGCCGCCGCGGTGCAGCTTCAGAGTGCGGGCCGCAAGAGTTCTCACAACGTGCCGTGGCTACTGGGCGGCCAGAACAGTGCAGTAACCGTCGACGACGGCGGCTGGATTCCCATGGCCCCGTCCGCCAAGCCGTTCGGTCAGCTCACCGTTCCAGTGGAGATGACAATCAGCGAGATGGACGAGGTGGTGGAGGCATTCTTCCAGGCGGCTGTCAATGCGCACGCCGCCGAATACGATGTTGTCGAGGTCCACGCAGCGCATGGCTATTTGCTGCATCAGTTCCTCTCACCCATCACGAACGATCGCAGCGATGACTACGGCGGCTCGCTGGAGAATCGGATGCGGCTGCCCTTGCGGGTCTGCAAAGCGGTCCGCGAAGCGTTTCCGCAAGAGAAGCCAGTTTTTGTCAGGATCACGGCCACCGACTGGATCGACGGCGGCATCACAATGGAGGAGGCCGGTACCTTTGCCGGCCGTCTTGCGGGCCTGGGCATCGACCTGCTGGACGTGACATCGGGGGCCTTGACCGCAGACGTTCCGCCGCCCAGCAGGCATGGGCTAAACCTGGAGTTCGCCGAGGTCCTGCGGGAAAAATCCGGACTGGCCGTGGCGCCCGTCGGTCAACTCTCCGACCCGGACTTGCTGGGGACGGTTTTTGAATCTTCGCCGGTGGACGCAGTGATCGTAGGCCGAGCCCTCCTTCTGGACCCCTACTTCGCGCTCCGGCTCGCCGGAGACGCACCGAAAAAGTTCTGGCCGAGCCAGTATCACCGGGCGCTGTAGTCCGGGGCGCTCCTACGAAAGCGGACGACGGCGGGAGGTTCCCGCCGTCGTCCGCTTTCCAATGCCTTTTGGTCCGTGCCGCTGCAGGGCTCAGGCGCTCAGTTCGTCCTGGCTGTGGTGGGCGTTGCCGGACATGGCGCGGGCGCGGCCCGCTTTGGCCCGGTACGAGGACAGGAAGGTGGCGATGCGGCGCACGGCCTCGCGGATGTCGTCCACGGCGGGCAGGATAACGAACCGGAAGTGGTCGGTGGCGTGCCAGTGGAACGCCGTCCCGTGCGAGACCAGGATTTTCTGGTCCTGCAGCAGGTCCAGGACAAACTGCTCGTCGTCCACGAACGGGTACATCTCCGGATCCAGCTTCGGGAACAGGTACATCGCACCGGCGGCCGGAACACAGCTCACGCCGGGAATCTCGTTGAGCAGCCGGCACGCGAGGTCGCGCTGTTCCCGCAGCCGGCCGCCGGGCCGGATCAGGTCGGTGATGCTCTGGTAGCCACCCAGCGAGGTCTGGATCGCGTGCTGCGCGGGAACGTTCGGGCAGAGCCGGAGTGAGGCCAGCAGTTCCAGCGACTCCCGGTACGCGGCGGTGGCCCAGCGCGGACCGCAGACAGCCACCCAGCCGGCCCGGTAGCCCGGCATCCGGTAGGCCTTGGACAGGCCGGAGAAGGTCAGCACCGGAATGTCCCGGGCCACGGAAGCGGTGTGGATGTGGACGTTGTCGTCGAACAGGATCTTCTCGTAGATCTCGTCGGAGAACAGCACCAGGTCATGGCGCCGGGCCAGATCGGCGAACCCCTCCAGGATGTGCCGGGGATAGACGGCGCCCGTCGGGTTGTTGGGGTTGATGAGCACGATGGCCCGCGTGCGGTCGGTGATCTTCGCCTCGACGTCAGCCATGTCCGGCCACCAGTTGTTCTCCTCATCGCACACGTAGTGCACGGCGCTGCCGCCGCACAGCACGGTGGCCGCCGTCCACAGCGGATAGTCCGGGGACGGGATGAGGACCTCGTCGCCGTCCTCCAGGAAGGCCTGCAGCGTCATGGAAATGAGCTCGCTGACCCCGTTGCCGATGAAGATGTCCTCGACGCCGATCTCCATCAGGCCCTTGGTCTGGTAGTACTGCGAAATGGCGGTCCGGGCGGAGAAGATGCCCTTCGAGTCGCTGTAGCCCTGCGCCTCGCGCAGGTGGTGGATCATGTCCACCACAATGGACTCCGGCGCATGCAAGCCAAACGGCGCCGGGTCCCCCAGGTTCATGCGCAGAATGCTGTGGCCTTCCGACTCCATTTTCTTCGCCGCATGCTGCACCGGACCCCTGAGGTCGTACCGGACATCTTGCAATCGGCTGGAATTCTGCATGGCGCGCATGAGGCATGTTTTCACAGCTGCGCCGCTCCGGACAATGTGAACAGCGCAGCCCCGCCGGGGCCTTCCCCGCGGGCAGCGCCCGTGCCCTCGCAGAGCCTTGCCGAATCGGTTATGGTGCGGGCATGGCCAGTGACCCGATTGCTGATTATGCGCTGCTCTCCGACTGCCGATCCGCCGCGCTGGTGGGGGCCAGGGGATCGGTGGACTGGCTGCGTTTCCCCGACCCGCGGCCCGAATACGGCCTGGTCCGGCCGCTGCTGCAGCCGACGGCCGGCGGCCTGCTCGCCCGGGGCGGAGCCGATGTGCTGGCCCTGTCCAGCCCGGTCCCGTTCGAGCTCGACGGCGGACCTGCCCGGGCCCGGCTGTCCCTGCGGACCGGCGACGCGGTGCACTTCGTCCTTCACCACCGGCACAGCTGGCAGGACCGGCCTGCATTGGCGGTGAACGGGACCTGTCCGAGCGCGAGCTCGCGCACCTTCCGGGCTGGCGCTCCAGCCGGCCGGTGCGGGTCGGCAACGGGGCATGGCAGCAGCGTCAGCTCGACATCTACGGGGAGCTGCTGGACTCCGCGGCCAGGCTGCCGGAACTCCTCGCCGGCGTGGAACCGGAGACGAAACGGTTCCTGGCCGGCGCCTGGGACCGGGTACGGGGCTGGGAGCAGGCACGCGAGGACATGGCTGCTGCGATCCGCGGCCAGGGCTGGAGCGATGCAGCAAACGCCTACACCCAGGCATTCGGCTCGGCCGAGCTCGACGCGTCAAGCCTGCTGCTGTGCATCGCGGGCTTCCTGCCGGCCGACGATCCGCGCATGCTGGCCACCATCGACGCCGTGGACCGGCACCTGACCGATGACCGGGGCCTGGTGTACCGGGACCGGGCTGCCGACGGGCTTCCGGGTGAGGAAGGGACGTTCCTGCTGTGCACCTTCTGGCTGGCCCAGGCCCTGGCGCTCGCCGGGCAGACCGAACGGGCCCGCACGATTTTCGACCGTGCCGCCGGCTTCGCTACGGACCTGGGGCTGCTGGCGGAGGAGGTGTCGGCCGATGGCCGTGAACTGCTGGGGAATTTCCCGCAGGCGTTCAGCCACATCGGGCTAGTCAACGCCGCCTGGGCCATCGCGTCCGCCGAGCAGAACGGGAAGAACTCCGAGCAGAACGGGGAGAACTCCGAACAGAAAGGGCGGGAGTAGCGCCGGCTCAGAGTTCCGGGACGCATTCCCCGCCGCCCAGAACGGCCAGGCCGGCGAGGTCGCCGGCCGCGAATTCGGTGACTCCGGTGCCCTCCGGGTTCATCAGCTGCGTAGGGTCGTTCACGTGGTCCAGGCCCACGACGTGGGCGAGCTCGTGCATGATGACGGCTCGGCCGTACTTCGATCCGTCAGGCCACCGCAGGATGTCCGCGAAATCGGGGGCATCGAGTGCCACTTGGCCCGCCACCAGGACGTAGGGCTGACCCTCCACGTACGCGTAGCCGCTGCCGCCCAGGCCGTCGACGTCCCCCGCCAGGTCAGGACTCTCCGAAGGATTGGACCAGGCAATGAGCACAGGTGCCCACCTCTTGCCGTACAGGTCCGGCTGGTACGTTTCACGCTCGTCGCTGGGGGCTTCCGACGTGGGCCCGTCGTAGACAAAGCGCAGTCCTGTGGCGGCAGAAACCCTGGACACTGCCTCCTGGATCAGCTGGTCAGCGCCGGGCGGGGCGTTGTCGGGACGGACCACGTAGTGCACGGGCCGGCAGGGATCGTAGGCGGCGAACGGCTGGCCGGGGTCGGGGGATTCCTGCAGCGCGTACGCCTTCGACCCCGCGCTGGCAGGCGGCTGTCCCAGCGGCGCAGCGGCGGCCTCGAACCCGGGCGGCGGCACCGGCGCTCCGGGGAGGTACGGCAGGACTGCAGGCAGCACAAAGCGCTCGAAGACCATCGGCACCGAGGAGAGGCCCACGAGCAGGGCAATGCCCGCGCCGATGGCCCACTTTCTGCCGAGGCGTCTTCTGCGCCGGCCGTAGGCCGGACCCGGAGGGGGCATGTGGGTGGGCGGACCCGTACGCCACGGGGCGGGGTCCTGCAACGCTCCGAAAGCCTCGTCGATGGCCCACTGCGGAACACGGCCGCTCGCGGACCGCCGGACGCCCGGGGGCAGTCCCTCGGTAGGAATGAAGGATCCGTTGGGCACGCCGAAATCTGGTGGCGGCGGGCTCTCCCGCCAGTTGGAATCCGGACGCAACAGTGTCCCCCTGGTTGTTGCACGTGGCCATCACGAGAAATGGCTCACCCAAAGCATAAGCGTGCAGGGGGGACAATAGCTGCCATCAATTCTCCGACGGCGGCCGCCGCCGTTGCCGCGGTCACCGGACCTGACGTAGCTTCGGGGAAGAACATGCTTGGGAGTTGGCCAGAAGGAGTGTTGAGGATGTCCCTGTTCAAAGGACTTGTGAACGGAGCGCTCGCCGGCGCCGCGGGAACCACGGCGCTGAACGCGGTGAGCTACCTGGACATGGTGTGGCGGGGCCGGGCGGCGAGCACCACCCCCAGCGACTCGGTGGAGCGGCTGGCGGAACGGGCAGGCGTGACCATCCCGGGGACCGAGGCCCAGCGCGGGAACCGGGTGGAGGCGCTTGGCCCGCTGCTCGGGATCGCCACCGGCATGGGCCTCGGCGCTGTGCTGGGGGCGGCCGGATCAATGGGGGTGCGCACCGGACCCGTGGGCTCGGTGGCGGTGGCCTCCGTGGCCGCCCTCCTCGTCTCGAACGTTCCCATGACGGCCCTGGGCGTGACGGATCCGCGGACCTGGAGTGCCGCGGACTGGGTCAGCGACATCGTGCCGCACGTCGCGTACGGCGCGGTCACGGGGCACCTGCTGGAGCACCTGCCCAAGTAAGTGGCTGTTCCGAAAGAAACCGAAGCGACGGAGCCCGAGCACTCCCGGCCGGACAGCCGGAAGGCGCGCTGGGGCACCCGCTGGGCCACCGTCGTCGCCGTCCTCCAGCGGCTGCTGTACGTGGCCATCACCGCCGCGGTGGGCTGGGCCGTCTATTTCTTCCTGCTCGCCCGGCTGGCCAGGGGACCGGAGCAGGTGTGGGTGTTCCTCCCGGTCTGGCTGATTGCCGCCTACGCCTTCCTGCCACGCGTCCACAAGATCCTCAGCAGCCTGTACCTGCCGAACTACTTCATCGGACGTGCCCGCACCGGCGACGGCGTGCTGGGCGACCCGGTCAACCTCGCCGTCATCGGCCCGGCGGAGGAGCTGCGCACCGCGATGCTCACGGCGGGGTGGATCGAGGCCGACCCCGTCACCCCGGCCACTGCCTGGCGCACCCTCACCGCGACGCTGCTGGGCAGGAGTTATCCGCAGTCGCCGGTCAGTGCCCTGTACGTCTTCGGCAAAAGACAGGACATGGCGTTCCAGCGCGAAATCGACGGCAACCCGCGCAAGCGGCACCACGTGCGGTTCTGGAAATGCCCCGACGGCTGGATGCTTCCCGGCGGGTTCGCCGTCGACTGGGTGGGAGCCGGAACGTACGACAAAAGCGTGGGACTGTCGCTCTTCACATTCCAGATCACGCACAAGATCGCCGACGGCACCGATGAGGAGCGCGACTTCATCATCGGCACGCTGAAAACTGCCAATGCGGTGGAATCCGTGCACGTCATCCGCCACTTCTCCTCCGGCTACCACCACCGCAACGGCGGCGGCGACAGCATCCGCACGGACGGTCACCTGCCCATCATCGACCTCCTGCCGCCGGAACAGGCTTACCCTCCCCGGCCAAATTAGCCGGATGGAGAACGCAAGAGGACGACGACGGGACGCACCCGCCGTCGTCCTCTTTCCTTTGTCAGATGGTCCGCGGAGCCTTTGCCAGGTTCTCGGCGAGCTCGGCCGCGTTCTGCCGGACCACGTAGGCCGGGCGGTCGCGCTCGACGCGCCAGCTGTCGGCCAGGGGACCGATGTTGACGGTGTCGAAGCCGAACTCGTCGTAGAGCTTCGTCACGAGGTCACTGGCCTCGGGGTAGTCGCTGGCCGTGGCCAGCGCGCGGCGGTTCTCCGTGCCCGCCGGGGTACCGTCCGAGGAGATCTGCTTGGCCATGATGTGGTTGAAGCCCTTGGCCACCTTGGACTTCGGAAGGTGCTCCTGCAGCAGCCCGGATGTGGTGGCGTCCCCGTTGTCCAGCGCCGGGAAGCGGCCGTCCCGTTCCCAGTAGTAGTTGTTGGTATCGATCACGATCTTTCCGGCCAGCGGCTCCACGGGGATGTCCCGGTAGCTCTTGAGCGGAACCGTGACGACCGCGAAGTCACCCGCCGCTGCGGCCTCCGCAGCTGTGGCCGCCTTCGCCCGCGGTCCCAGCTCCGCAACGAGCGGGGCCAGCGTTTCCGGCCCCCGCGAATTGCTGATGACCACGTCATAGCCGAGCTCCACAGCCTTGCGTGCGACCTGGCTTCCAATGTGTCCTGCACCGATGATTCCGATTGTTGTCATGTCCGTCGCAACAGCCGTCAGGCGGCAGGTATTTCGCACATTACGCCCGACGACTTACGCCGAACTGTTTATGTTCTGCGACGGCGGGCTGCCGGCGGCCCGCGCGTGCCCAAGTAGCGGAAGCCGCGCAAATTCGAGTACCTGCTACGGATGCCACTACAGGCTTTGGCGCATAGGGTTGACTCATTGGGCGGTGGAAAGTGTGACGGCGACACCAATTGCCGGCACACACGGGGCTGGGACGGCCGCCACGGTTGTTGCCGTACCAGCCGGTCCTCCCCGGCTGGTTCGGCACGTCGGTGATCGCCGGATCGATTAGCCGCAGGGCTGCCAAAGCCTCGTCTGACGGCCGGCAATCATGGTTAACTACCCGGTCCGGCTTTATGTTGCCGCCCCACCTGCGAGGGCCCCTATGAAGATTTCGAGGTCTGAACTTCCCGTCATCACGGCGGCTGTGAACACGGCACCTGTGAAGGCGGTCCCCGACCAACCTCCCGGCCCGGCCGCAGCCGCCCCGGAGGCTGCCGCCGTGCGGCCCCAGGGCGACGGCGTCACCGCCGTTCCGGCGCGCGCCGACATCGGCAACTGGCCCGACCCAATGTAAACCCGGCCCGGCTGGTTCCCCGCAACGCTTCGTTGAAGTGTCCGGCACGCGCCGGAATACTGGAATGGGAACAATGTCCGGCGGCAGGGGCGGTGAAAAGGTGACGGGTTCAACGGGCGGCGACTTCAGGCGGAAGGTGGCGCGCGCGGCCGAACTCCGTGCCCTCCGGTCCTCCGGCGGGACAGCCGAGGAGGACGCCGAGCTGTCCGCCGCGGAGTCCGAACTGCGGGAAAAACGCCGGAAGGTCAGCGACGCGGCCCGTGCCGATTACCTGATCCGGGATGCGATGGCCCAGGGAAAGTTCGACAACCTGAAATACTCCGGCAAGCCTATTCCCGGGCTCGGCGAGGGCTACGATCCCGACTGGTGGGTCAAGGGCCTCATCCAGCGCGAGCACCTCACCGGGCTGGGACCAAAAGCAATCCTGCTGCGCACCGAGGACGCGGAGCTGGACGCCAGACTGGACGCGCAGTACACGGAAAAGCAGGTCCGCGACATCGTCCGGGACTTCAACGCCAGCGTCATCGATGCCCGCCGCCAGCTCCAGGGCGGGCCGCCGGTGGTGACGAAAACCCGTGACGCCGACGTCGAGGTGCAGCGGTGGCGCGAACGGCGGGCCGCGGCGGCGGCCGCGGCTGCGGCGGAACCTGTTCCCGAAGCCAAACCGCCGTGGTGGCGGCGCCTGCGCCACCGCTCCTCCTGAGCCGCGAGTCCTTAAGTCCCACGAGGTGGCACGATAAAGGAATGGTGGCTGTTCTGCTGGGCTGGGACCCGGGCGTAGGCGATACCTGGCCGGGCTATTCACGGGTGGTGGATGAGCTGGGCACCGCCGGTGTGCACCGGCGCGCATGGCCCATCGGGCAGGGAACCGGCACCGGAGCTCAGCCGGCACCGGGAGCAGACGCCTGGCTCCTGCTGCATGGAAAGGCAGGCAGCGGGCTGATTGGCCACGGTGTGGTCGCCTCTGCCCCATATCTGGCTGCGGGGCCGGATCCGGAAGGCGAACCCCAGACCTGCCTTGACGTGGACTTCGACGTGCTGCTGCCGCTCGGGGACGAGGTACCGGCGGACGTCCTGGCAGCCCGGACGCCGCTGACGGACTGGTTTGCTGCGGCGCCCGCTGGCGCCTGCCGGCTAATTCCGGAGGAAGAGGCACGCGCCATCCGCGAGCTCTGGACCGAATGCATGCCCGCCGACGAGATGGATCCGGTTCTGCCTGTGCCCGGTACCCTGCCGCAGGACGACCTGGTCCGGGTGGGCGTCAACCGGTACGAGCGCAACCCGCACGCCCGGCGCGTCTGCCTGGCGCACCACGGCACCTCGTGCGCCGCCTGCGGGTTTTCCTTCGAAGCCGCCTATGGCCCGGAAGGCGAAGGCTTCATCCACGTCCACCACCTGGTGCCGCCGGCCCAGCTGGGGCCCGGCTACGATCTCGACCCCGTGGGTGATCTCGTTCCGCTCTGCCCCAACTGCCACGCCATGGCGCACCGGCGCCGCATCCCCTACACCGTGGCCGAACTGCGGGCCATGCGGTCCCGAGCAGGGTACATCAGCGGATCCGTGGTGTCGCAGCAGGAGCTGGACGCCCAGGCCGACGCCCGGCGCATTCTGGGCAGCACCTGAACCAACGTTGGCCGCAACCGCGCCCGGCAGAGGGAACCTACGGATACCAGAGCCAGTCCCGGTTGAAGTCGGGATGGTCGCTGTAGGGGACCGCGAGTGCATTGAGGGACAGGGTGGTCCATTCCAGCGCCTGCGGAATCCACTCGGTCTCGTCCCCGAAAGGATCGCTCACGAGTGTGGCCAGCGCTGTCTGCCGGGCCGCCTCGACGATGCCGATCAGGCGCCGCTTGGCTTCGCACTCCAGCAGCAGGCGGCGTTCGTACCACTTGCCCGATTCCGACGTCGTGCGGTCGTCGAGCAGTTTGCGCGCCACGGCCTCGTCCTCAGCGATGCGCGCGGACAGGAACTCCACAATGTCCACTGTCTGAGCGTACGCCCGCAACCAGGGCATACGGTGCTAGACGGCGGCCCGAAGGTCTGCAGGGGAGCGAAGCTCCGCGGCGCTGTTGAGGTCCACCGCAGTGCTGAGGTCCGCCGGGGACAGCGGCAGATAGTAGGCGGAGCGGTAGCGGGTACGGTCGCCGGTCAGCACCCACGCCGACCCCTTGCGGACGCGGAAGCGCTTGGTCAGAACCGTCCGGTCGTGTTGGATGAGGTGGGCCAGGACATCGGCCATGACATCCTCGTGCGTGCACAGGACCGTTCCCGTCCCGCGGGCCCTGGCCACGAGGTCCAATGTGGCCGCCAGGTTGCCGCCGGTCAGGTGCTCCGAGAGCTCCACTTCGAGCGATTCCCGGCGTGCCAGTTCGGCGACGGTTGCGACGCAGCGGATCGAGGGCGCCGAGACGATGCGTTCGACGGCAAACATGGCTCCCAGCGAGGCCAGCGACCCGGCAGCCTGCTCGCCGGTCGGTGCCAGCTGCCTGCCGCCTGCTGCCGGGTCCCACCCATCCCGTTTCGTCATCTCAGCCCCGCGCACCAGCAGCAGCATTTTCTCCCGCTTCGGCGCCGGACGGACGCCCAGCTCCGATTGGAGCCGGCTGCCCAGGGCGATGATGGCTGGCCTGTCCCGGGGTTCAGACACCGTGCGCAAGGCGGCCGGAAGCGAAAGCCAACTGACGGCGTCGACCTCGTCATTGGGGGTGAAACGGCCTGTCCCCGCCGCGGCAGCCCAGTAACGGATGGTCTTGATCCTGCGTTTGGCGTCCTCGTAGCGGATGCTGGGCAGTTCCGCGCCCACGCGGCAGCGCAGGCCCGTTTCTTCCCGCACCTCGCGTTCCGCGCATTCCCGGCCGGTTTCACCGGGGTCCGCCTTGCCCTTGGGGATGGACCAGTCGCCGTGGGCCGGCCGGTGGATCAGGAGCACTTCGAGGGCGCCCTTCGTTCCGATCCGCCAGGGGAGGGCGCCGTATGTCGGGGGCTTCGCCCTGTTCATGCGCTCGTCTCCGTCTGAAGGCTGCCGTTTCCGGCAGAAAGCAGGTCCCCGGCGGGGACCAAGGTGTCTGCAGAGACCAGGTTCTCGGCCGGGACCAGGGTGAGGGCCGGCGCGTCCTTGGCGTGCTGCAGGCTGTCCAGCCGGCTGTAGAGACCGCCTGACGCGGCGAGTTCGCCGTGCCTGCCGCTTTCCACGATCCGCCCCTTGTCCAGCACATAAATCCGGTCGGCCCGTTTGAGGGTTGAGAGCCGGTGCGCGATGACGATCACCGTGCGCCCGGCCATAAGCCGCTCGAGGCCGCGCATGACGTACTGCTCCGAGATGGCGTCCAGGCCCGACGTCGGCTCATCGAGGATGACGATGGGGGTATCCCGGACCAAAGCGCGGGCGATGGCGATACGCTGGCGCTGGCCGCCGGAGAGAGTAACGCCGCGCTCCGCCACCGGGGTGTCGTATCCCAAGGGCAGGGTGCGGACGAACTCGTCCACGTGGGCTGCCTCGGCCGCGGCCAGGACCTGCTCGCGGGTGACGCCCTCCGAGCCGTAGGCGATGTTGTCGTAGATGGTCCCGCGGAACAGGATGGATTCCTGCAGCACCATCGAGACCTGCCTGCGCACGGTGGCCACCTGCAGGTCCCGCACGTCCAGCCCGTCAAGCAGAACTTCCCCCTCGGCCGCATCGTAGAGCCGCGGAATCAGGCTGACGACGGACGACTTCCCGGCTCCCGTCGGGCCGGTGATCGCCACGACGCTGCCGGGCTCCACCTTGAGGTCAACCCCGTGCAGCACATGCCGGTCGCCCTGGTAGCCGAAGCTCACCGAGCGCAGCTCCACGGCACCGGCCAGCCGTGGAGCCGGCCGGGCGCCGGGCAGGTCTGAGATGGCGGGCGCGGTGTCCAGGATTTCCTGGATCCGCTCGGCGCTGGCCTGGCCGCGGCTGATGACGGTGGTGAGCTTGGCCAGCGACTTCATGGGGGAGTACAGGGCCTTGAGGTAGGCGAGGAAAACGAGGAGCAGGCCCAGGGTGAGGGACCCATCCAGCACCCGCTGGGCGCCGATCCAGAGGACCAGCACCGTGCCCAGGGTTGCGATGATGTCAACCAGCGGCGAGAACAGGGACTGCAGCCGGATGACCCTCAGGCCGGCGTCGCGCCGGCCGTCGTTCCGGGTCCGGAAGTCCTCCTCGTGGCGCGCCTCACTCGTGTAGGTCTGCATCACCCGGACCGAGGCGAATGTCTCCGACATCGCCGCCGCGATGTCGCTGTCCCTGCTGCGGGCCTCCTTCGACGCGCCCTTGATGCGGCGCCGGTAGAAGAGCACCGTGATGAACAGCAGCGGCGACACCGCCAGGCCGATCACGGCAAAGGTCGGGTCGATCAGCATGCAGATGGTGATGACGAAGCCCAGGATGAAGATGTTGGGCAGCAGCACCGACAGGATGGACACCATGAGGGCGCGCACGTAGTCGACGTCGGTGGTGGTGCGGGTGACGAGGTCGCCCAGTCGCTGCTTGTCGTGGAAGGCCAGTGACAGCCGCTGCAGATGGGTGAAGACTTCGGCACGGATGGTGGCCATTGCCCTCTCACCGACGCCGTTGAGCAGGCGGGTGCCGAGGTAGTCCGAGCCCGCATTCAGCACCGTCATCGCGAGCAGCGCCGAGGCGGCGAGCAGGAGCAACTGCAGCTGGCCCAGGGCGGCCAGGCCGAGGAAGGCGGGCATCTCATGGAGCTTCGAGCTGCCCGTCGGCTGCAGCACGTCGTCGACAATGACCTTCATGGGCCACGGCAGGGCCACTTCCATGGCGGCGACAAAAACCACCAGGAGGGCGCCGCCTGCCAGCGCCCAGGCATGTGGGGCTATCGCCCCGCGGAACCGCCAAAAGGTTTGAAACATCTCTCCCCCTAAGAAGAAACCGGCGGTCGCGGGCATCGCCCGAACGCTGCGCGTTGGGCGATGCTCTGAGACCGTCCAGGGATCATCCCTGGTCCCGCTCACTATTTCCTACAGAGCTTTGGGAAAACTCTCCCGGAGCTTGGGGAAAACCTGCTGGCGGTTTGGAGCCCGACGGCGGTTCCACCGTTTAGGGGGCTTACATCCGGGCTGTCTCGGACTACCGTTTGCATGTAGAGGCAGTTTTCAACCTGCAGGGCAGCAAAGGAGTGGCCATGGGCGACGTGTGGATCCGCACGATCAACCATGGACTGGTGCGGGCCGACAGGGTCACGGAGATTGCCGCATCCCGCGGATCGGTCCACGAGGAGCGCGGGTATTCGATCAAGGCCGTGGCCGAGGGCAAGGCCTACATCCTGATCGACAACAGCGACCTTGAGGGCACCCCGAACGGACGGTTCGGCCATGCCGGCCGCATGCAGGCGGCATTGCTCCTCGCCGTGGACGAGGCACGCACGGCCGCCACATCGATGGTGATCAGTTATGAACAGGCCGGGGAACGCTGGGTCCTCACCCCGGCGTCGGACATTGCGGGTGAATCGGTGCCGGCCGTGCCGATGGCATCGGGGGACCATCACCTGCCCGCGGGCTGAGGTACGGCCAGTCCGTCGTAGCTGCCCGATTACCCGAGCAGATCATCCACATAGCACCACCGCCAGTCCTCACCCGGTTCGATGCTGCGCATGACCGGGTGACCGGTCGACTGGAAGTGCTTTGAGGCGTGGGTGGCAGGCGAGGAATCGCAGCAGGCCACATTGCCGCACTCCAGGCACATCCGCAGGTGGACGGTGGTGGTCCCTTCGCGTAGGCAGGCGTCACAGCGTGCATCGCCGGGAACTTCGGGTTCGCGTGCCGCCTCCAGGTGCTCGCAGTCGCCTCCCGGCCTGGCGACGGCGCGGGAGCCGGAAACATCGGCCTCCTCGATGACGGCGTCCAGCATCGACTCCTCGACGTCGAGCCGCTCCAGGACGCTGCTGAGGACCTCGTGGGGGTAGTTCCCGCCGCTCCTGAGTTCGAGGACTTTCGCCCGCTCCGCCTCAAGCATTGCCAGCCGCAGCTGGGCATAGCGCTGGCTGGGGGTGGCTGCCTCCGCCGTCGGCCTCCCAAGACGTTCCCACGCCGCCAGCCCGCGTTCCTGCGTCCTCCGCTTGAGCATGGCCACCACCTCCGGCGGGTCGTCATCCGTCTGCAGCTGATGCAGCCGCTCCACCCCCGCTGCTGTGGCCTGCTGCGTCAGATCCGCCTGGGCCAGCGCGTCCTCGCCTGGATCGGGGCCCTGCACCCGGAGCAGCCGTACCAGGGCGGGCAGTGTGAACCCCTGCAGCGCCAGGGTCCCGGCCACCACAACCATCGCTGCCAGGATCAGTACCGTGCGGTGTTCCAAATCCTCGGGCAGGGTGAGGGCCGCGGCGAGCGTGACCACCCCGCGCATGCCGGCCCACGAGATGATGGCGGGGTACTGCCAGGGCGGAGCGGGATCCTTCCGGGCCACGGCCGGGATAAGCCTGGGCAGATAGGTCGCCGGAAAGACCCAGACCGGCCGCAGGAGCAGCACCGCCAGCAGGATCACCGCGCAGCCCGCCCAGATCCTGGCCGAGCCCAGGGAATCGTCCTGGACGCCCTCGATAATGGTCCGCACCTGCAGGCCGATGAGGAGGAACACCGAGTTTTCCAGCAGGAACTGAACTGTCTCCCAGTTGCTCCGCTGGCTTTGCCGGGCGGCCCCGCTGGGCATGGACGGCGCCTTCGTGCCCATGATCAGGCCGGTGACTACCACGGCCAGGACGCCGGACGCGTGGATAGCCTCCGCGGGCAGGTACGCCACGAAGGGTGCCATCAGCGACGTGGAGGTATTGATGGCCACGTTGCGGATCCGCAGGCGCAGCTGGGTCAGGACGTAGGCAGCGGCGAGTCCCACCACCAGCCCACCGCCGGCGGCGAGCAGGAAGTCGGCGCCGATCTCCAGCACGGACACGCTTCCTGCGATGGCCGCGATGGCTGCGCGCAGGCACACCAGGGCGGTTGCGTCGTTGACCAGCGATTCGCCTTCCAGGATGGTCACGATCCTGCGCGGCATCCCCACCTTGCGTGCAATGGCCGTGGCGGCCACCGCATCGGGCGGGGCAACCACGGCACCGAGCGCGATGGCTGCGGCCACCGGTATCTCCGGGAACAGCCACCAGACCACCAGGCCCACCACGATGGTGCCGAAGATGACGTAGCCCACCGAGAGCAGCCCGATGGCCCTTTTGTTGGAGTGGAAGTCGTAGAGCGACGTCTGCAGGGCCGCGGCATACAGGAGCGGCGGCAGCAGCCCTACGAGGACCAGCTCAGGGTTGAGGTCGACCCGGGGGATGAACGGGAGAAAGGAGCCGGCCACTCCGGCGAGTACCAGGAGCAGCGGAACGGATACGTCAAGCTTCCGGCCAAGGGCGCTAACCGCGCAGACCACGGCGGCGAGAGCCAACAACCCCAGGGCGACTTCCATGCAGCTATTTTCTCAACTGTCCCGGACCGCCCAACGGAGGGCGGCGCCGTCGGACATTACCACGACGCAGGTCAGGACCTGGTTCCGCCGGCGTCGTCGGCACCCTCGGCCGGATCCTGCGAATGCACACGGATGTCGGTGGGGTCGGCCGTTTCATCGCCTTCGGCGGGGGCTTCACTGTGGATGCGCTGCAGCATCTCCGGATTCTCGCTCATGACTTCCGTTCCTCTGTTGCGGTTGTGTGCTGGTGGCCATCGCTTAGGTTCATCTAGCTACCGCACCGGCAGGGCTGTCAAGAACCGGTGCGCGCTCTGGCCGTGGATTTTGTTGTGTGCTGAACTGTTGGGGTTGCACCCGAAATGCCCCGCGGCTAACTGCCGCAGCACTGCCCTTTGCACCATCGGCCCAGCCGGTTCGCGCCGGCTGATGGGAAGGAACACCACTATGGCAACGCACAAGATCGGCTATTTCGTAGGGAGCCTGGCCAGCGGCTCCATCAACCGGACGCTCTCCAAGGCCCTCATCAAGCTCGCCCCCGGGGACCTGGAGTTTACCGAGATCCCCATCAAGGACCTGCCCCTGTACAGCTACGACTACGATGCCGAATTCCCGCCCGCAGGCCGTGCCCTCAAGGAAGCCATCGAGGGCTCCGACGGCATCCTCTTTGTGTCCCCGGAATACAACCGTTCCATTCCCGGGGCCCTGAAGAATGCCATCGACTGGGGATCCCGTCCCTGGGGGACCAACTCGTTCGCCCGCAAGCCCACCGGCATCATCGGCGCCTCACCCGGGAGTATCGGCACCGCCGTGATGCAGTCCTCCATGCGCGCCGTGCTGAGCTTCCTCGATGCCCCGCAGCTGAACGCGCCCGAGGCCTACGTGAAGTTCAACCCGGACGTGTTCGGCAGCGACGGCGAGGTGAAGGACGAATCCACCGAGGCCTTCCTGCGGCATTACATGGAGGAGTACTGCGCCTTCGTCCAGCGGGTCCTGGCCGCGAATGCACCTGGCCACATCGGCGACCCGGAACCCGACACCCAGAAGCTCTCCCGCTAGCCGCCCCTCGCCCGACCCGCCCTCGTTCTTCCCGAGTTTTTGTCCAGATAATGGCCGCTCGGAGGCCCCGAAGCCCCATTATCTGGACAAAAACTCCTAGAAGTGGAGGGTGGTTTTAGAGGGACAGGGGGACCATGCCGCCGAGGTTGCGGTACTTTTCGAGCCGTTGCGGGAGGAGTTCCGCCACGCCGGCGCCCGAGAGCGCGGCCAGCTCGTACTCGATGGCCTGGCCCAGCCGCTGGCAGAAGGCCCTGCCCTCGAGGGCAGCGTCGCCGCGTTCGTCCACGATGTGCTCCACCATGCCGTGGGCGTAGAGCGAGGCGACGTTGACTCCCTGCGCCTCGGACATCGCCGGGGCGAACTCGGTGCTGCGGTGCACGATGGCGCTCGCACCCTCGGGCGGCAGCGGGGACAGCCAGGCGTGCTGCGCGGCGATGGTGCGGTCGGCAGGGAACAGGGCCAGGGCGCCGCCGCCGGTGCCCTGGCCCATCAGCACGGAGACGGTGGGGGAGTTGAGCCCGATGAGGTCGTGCAGCGACCGGGCGATTTCACCGGCCAGCCCGCCCTCTTCCGCTTCCTTTGACAGCGCCGCCCCGCCCGTGTCGATCACCGTCACCAGGGGCAGTCCGAGTTCCTCCGCCAGGCGCATGCCGCGCCGGGCTTCGCGCAGCGACGCCGGCCCCATGGCGGTCTGCTGCGAGGGCCGCGGGCGGGTGTGCCCGATCACCACGCAGGACTTCTGGCCGAAGCGGGCCAGCGCCAGCAGCAGTCCGGGGTCCTTTTCCCCCTGCCCGGTGCCGTTCAATGGCAGCACATCGCGGGCGCCGTAGGCCAGCAGCTGCCGCAGGTCCGGGCGCCGCGGATTCCGGGAGATTTCGATCGATTCCCAGGCTCCGGCGTCGGACGGTTTCACGGACAGTGTCCGCGGCGGCCGGACCCGCGCATGCGGGCCGGCGACGAGAATGCTCAGGGCGCGGTCGACGACGTCGGACAGCTGCCACGGCGGGACCACCGCGTCCACCAGGCCCTTGTCGAACAGGTTCTCGGTCACCTGGACGTTCTCCGGAAAAGGGGAACCATAGAGGGCCTCGTAGACCCGGGGTCCGAGGAACCCGAGGAGGGCGCCCGGCTCGGCCACCGTGATGTGCCCGAGGGAACCCCAGGAGGCCATGACGCCGCCCGTGGTGGGATGCCGGAGGTACACGAGGTAAGGGAGTCCTGCCTGCCGGTGCGCCCGGACCGCCGCGCTGATCTTGACCATGGAGAGGAAGGCGATGGTGCCTTCCTGC
Source organism: Arthrobacter sp. NPDC058097 (assembly GCF_042884885.1). NCBI lineage: Bacteria > Bacillati > Actinomycetota > Actinomycetes > Micrococcales > Micrococcaceae > Arthrobacter > Arthrobacter sp. NPDC058097. The sequence goes on along the minus strand of NZ_JBHVSZ010000013.1, from coordinate 70,227 downwards.
ATCCGGGTTCCACCCGACGCCGGTCCGGCCAGGAGCGGAAGCCCCTCCCGGGTGGCCCGTTCGACGGCGTTCACGATCCGTTCCGCTGCGGCGAGGCCGATGGAACCGGCCAGGAAGCGGAACTCGCTGACTATGACGGCCACCCGCCGGCCGCGGATGAGGCCCTCACCGGTGAGGACGGACTCGTCCACGCCGGTCTTCTCCCGGGCCGCCGCCAGCTCCTGCCGGTATTCCGGGGTGGGATCGGGGTCCACCACGGGCGAGTCCCACGTGCGGTAGGAACTGGGGTCAAGGACGGCGGCAATGAGTTCGGCGGCGTCCAGGTGGCGGGCCTGCTGGGCTGCACTCATGCTCCGCGGCCCTCCCCGGCGGCGCCCGCAGAGGCACCGGAGGCAGCAACGGCTTCGGCCGGAACAAGCCCCAGCCACTGCCGGATCTGGTCGCCGTCCTGGTCCAGCAGCGGCGGAGCCGTGTGGGCCTTGAGCGTGGTTTCCGCGGTGTCCGCGGCGCTGAAAAAGCGCAGCGGCGGCCCCGGCAGGGTGACGTTCCCCAGGATCTTGTGGTCGACGTCGATCACCAGGCCCTGCGAATGGACCTGTTCCCATGCGTAGACCTCGTCCAGCGTGCGGACCTTGCCCGCCGGGATCCCGGCCTCGTTCAGCAGGGCCAGCAGCGGCTCCGCCTCATACGCGGCGAAGGCGCGCTCCACCTCCTCGATGACCTTTTCCCGGTTCCGGACGCGCTCGGCGTTGGACGCGAACTCCGGCCGGTCCGCATCGATGCCGAACGCCGCGGCAAACGTGCGCCACAGCTTCTCGCTGCCCACGCTGATCTGCACGCGCCCCTGCCGGCAGTGGAACAGGCCGTACGGCGCGATGGACGGGTGGTGGTTGCCCTGGGCCTTGGGCACCTCGCCGGCAACGGTGGCGCGCGTGCCCTGGAACGCGTGCACACCGATCAGCGCGGCAAGCAGCGAGGTCCGCACGATCTGACCCTGGCCCGTCCGTTCGCGCTGCAGCAGCGCCGCAAGCGTGCCGAACGCCCCGTACATGCCGGAGAGCAGATCCGCGATGGGCACGCCCACCCGCTGGGGGTCGTCCGGGCCGGAGCCGGTGAGCGACATCAGCCCGGCCTCACCCTGCAGGATCTGGTCGTAGCCGCTGCGGCGCGACTCCGGGCCGTCGTGGCCAAAACCGGTGATGGACAGGACCACCAGCGCAGGGTTCAGCGCGTGCATCTCCGCCGCGGAGAACCCCAGCCGGTCCAGCACGCCCGGGCGGAAGTTTTCAATCACGACGTCGGCACGCTCCAGCAGTTCGCGCAGCACCGTCCGCCCGTCGTCACTCTTCAGGTCCAGCGCGATGGATTCCTTGTTGCGGTTGCAGGAGAGGAAGTACGTGGCCTGGGGATCGTCCTCGGGACCGACGAACGGCGGCCCCCAGCCGCGCGTATCGTCTCCGGTGCCGGGACTCTCAACCTTGATGACCCGTGCGCCAAGGTCTGCCAGCATCATGCCGGCGTGCGGTCCGGCCAGGGCCCGGCTCAGGTCCACCACAAGGTATCCGGCGAGGGGGCCTTCGGGCTGCGCCGTGCCTTCGGGCTGGGGCGTGGAATCATGGCTCATGCTGGGTGTTCCTTCTCTTGCTTGGAGGGGCTGCTGGTGCTGGTCCCGGGCATTGACGTCCGGGCGGCTACATCCAGCCCGGGAGGACCATAACCAGCCAGGCAATGGCGGGGCCGGCGATGACGACGACGCCGCTGTAGGCCAGGATCTGCTTGTAGAACTTGTCCTTGTCCACGTCCTCCGGGGCGTTGGCGAGTACCAGCGCGCCGTTGGTGGAGAACGGGGAGACGTCCACGATCGTGGCGGCGACGGCCAGGGCGGCGATCACGCCGACGGCGCCGATCTCACCGGTGGACAGGAACGGGACGGCCAGTGGGATGAGCGCGGCCAGGATGGCGGTGGAGGAGGCGAAGGCCGAGACCACGGCGCCGATGTAGCAGATCAGCAGGGCCGCGAGCAGGGGCATCCCGAGGTGGGCGACGCCGTCGGACACGAACTTGATGGTGCCGGCTTCCTCGAGGACGCCCACGAAGGTGAGCATGCCGCAGATGAGCAGGACGGTTGACCAGCTGATCTTGTTCACGGCGCCCTTCTGGGCGGCGGGCGAGACGAGGGCCAGGACCATGGCGATGGTGATGGAGACGAACCCGACGTCCACCTTGAAGCCGAGCGAGATGACGGCGAGCGCGATCAGGCCTGCAATCGTGACCAGCTGCGGGACAGTGGCCCGGGCGCCGGAGGCGTCAGCCGCGTCAGCGGCAGCTGAAGAGGAGCCGGAGGTTCCCTTGCGGGCGACGCCGGAGGAGGAGATGTCGGAGCCGGAGCCCTGCAGGGTGACACCGGCGGCGCGGGCGCCCACGCTCACGGCCATCCGGGACTCGGCGGCGTGCTCCACGAGCCGGCCGGTCTTGGTGGAGAGCAGTTTGCTGCCGCCCAGGACGATGAAGAGCACCACGGCGATGGCGAGGTTGAAGACGAAGCTGGCGAGGAAGATCGCCATGGGGCTGGCCTCGAGGTCCGTCTTGGCGATGATGCCGTTGACCGTGACGCCGTAGACGGCGATCGGGGAGAAGCCGCCGGCCTGCGCCCCGTGGATCACCATCATGCCCATCATCAGGGGGTTGATCTTGTGCTTGGCGGCGAAGCTCAGGGCGATGGGGGCGATGATTGCGACGGCGGCGGGAGACAGGGCGCCGACGGCGGTGATGACCGCCGTGATGGCGAACATGACCCAGGGGATGAGGGCCACCTTGCTGCCCACCATCCGCACCGCGCCGCGGACCAGCAGGTCGATGGTTCCGTTGTTCTGGGCGATTGCGAAGAGGTAGGTGACGCCGACGATCGTCAGGAACAGGCCGCCGGGAAAGTTGGCAAGAATGTCGGTGGTGGACATTCCGAGGACCACCGAGCCGAGCAGGAAGGCGCCTACGAAGGCCAGGGCGCCCATGTTGAGGGGCAGCACCGTGGCCAGCAGGAACATCACCGCCAGGATGATGATGGACAGGACGGGAGCGGACATCGTTGTTCCTCCGGGGATGAGAGTTGATGTGATGGGGATTACAGGCTCACTGGCCTAGCCTCCTAGACACTAGGTGACTTTGTCAATACTCCTCCGCTAAGCTGATGCAAGACCGCCGGAAGGATGCGCATGCCCAAGAAGACCGCAACGCAACAGATTTCCCGCGTCGCGCGCCCGCGTCTCTACGAGCAGCTTGTAGAGCAGCTGATGGATTTCATCGAGTCAGCACAGCTGGGGCCCGGCGACACCCTGCCCGCCGAACGGGACCTGGCCGAACGGCTGGGCGTCTCGCGGGCGACGCTTGCCCAGGCGCTGGTGGCCCTGGAAGTCCTCGGCGTTATCGACGTCCAGCACGGCACCGGAGCGGTGCTGGTCTACCGTCCCAACGTTCCCTCTGTGCTCAAGGGACTGCGCGAGCACCGGAGCCGCCTCCCCGAGATCGTGGAGGCCCGCAGCACGCTTGAGGTCAAGCTGGCCGAGCTTGCGGCCGCGCGGCGCACGGACGAGGACATGCAGGCGATCGACAAGGCACTCGACGTCATGGCGGAGGAGGTGGCCGCGGGCGCGAAGGGGGCCCATGGCGACGAGCTGTTCCACCAGGCCATCACCGCCGCGGCGCACTCCGGCGTGCTGGCCCAGCTCATGACCTTCATTGCCGAGATGATCCTCGAAACCCGGCTCGAGTCGCTGGGGCAGCCCGGCCGGCCGGAGCAGTCCCTGGCATCCCACCGCAAGATCGCGGACGCCATCCGGGCCCAGGATTCGGAGGCCGCCGCGGCAGCAATGCTGGACCACATCACCCTCGTGTCCGACGTCGCCCTGCTGAAGTAAGCACGTGAAGCCGTTTCTGCTGCTCGCCTCGCGGGCCGAGGACGTCGCCGCGGAGGACGAATACGAGGCGTACCTGCGCTTTGGCGGGCTGGAACCGGATCAGCTGACGCGGATCCGGATGGAGCGGGCGCCGCTGCCGGAGCTGGACCTGGACGACTATGCCGGCGTCATCGTCGGCGGCAGCCCGTTCACCTCGAGCGACCCGCCCGCGAAGAAGAGCGAAGCCCAGCACCGGGTGGAGCGCGAACTGTCCGGGCTGCTGGACCGGATCGTGGCGGAGGACTTCCCGTTCCTGGGCGCCTGTTACGGCGTGGGGACCCTTGGCCTGCACCAGGGCGCCGTGATCGACCGGACCTACGGCGAGCAGCTGGGCGGGGTGACCATCAGCCTGAGCCCGGAAGGCCTGGAGGACCCGCTGCTCGCCGGCCTGCCCGCGCAGTTCACCGCGTTCACGGGGCACAAGGAAGGCTGCACGGTGCTGCCGCCGCACGCTGTGCTGCTGGCGAGCTCCGCCGCCTGCCCGGTGCACATGTTCCGGATCAAGCAGAACCTGTACGCCACACAGTTCCACCCCGAGCTCGACGCCGAAGGCCTGGTGACCAGGATCGACATTTACCGCCACGCCGGATACTTCCCGCCCGAATCCGCCGAACAGCTGATGGCGGAGGCCCGGACCTTCACGGCCACGGAACCGATGAAGATCCTGCGGAACTTCGTGAAGCTCTACGGCAAGTAGGCACAGCGATAACAGAGGCGGACGACGGCGGGACGCACCCGCCGTCGTCCGCTTCCTTTTTGCGGTACGGCGCTTAGTGCGCCGGGGTCACCGTGGCCTCATAGGTGAGGATCTCGGTGCCGTTGCCCTCTTCGCCGTTGTCCGGCGCTACCCGCATTGTCAGGCGGTTGCCGTCAGCGGTCATCTTGAAGGGGTTGCGGGTTGCCACATGGCCTCCCGCGGTCCACTGCTGGAAAGGCACGTCGTGCAGGACGTTGTGGGTTCTGATGTCGAGCAGGGCGATGCCGCCAAGCTCGTAGTTCGCGGCAGGCCCGCCGGCAGCGGGTGTCTGCGGCAGGTTGGCCAGGCCGGCGCACAGCATTTTGGAGTCCGCCGCATACTGGCAGTCCTGGTAGTCGATGAAGTTGTCCGGATTCTGCCACGTGGACAGTTCCTTGCCTTTCAGATTCCACTCGGCGAAGCGGCGCGAACCCCAGGTGTTGCCCACCAGGTGTCCGGTCTGTTTGTCCAGAACGATGCCGCCGAAGTGGTCCTTGACCTCGAACTGCTTGTGCACATCCAAGGTTTCGGCGTCCACCCGGTACACGATGGAGCTGCTGTTGGGGCGGTACTCCGCCACCGGCACCCAGACGTTCCCGCCGTCGAAGTCGATGCCTCCGGGGTGGTACATCGCACCCTCGCCCAGGACGATGTCCCTCTGGAGCTTGCCCGCCTTGTCCATGACAAAGAGGTGGCCCTTACCCTTTCCCGGGGTGCGGTCGTAGCCGCCCTGGGGGCTGGGAAACTTCACAGTCGGTTCGATGATCTCCACGGACGAGAGGAAGATGTGGTCCTCCGTGAAGGCGATGCCTTCCGTGTGGAAGGTGGGAAAGTCCAGCTTCAGCGTGCCGGTCAGTTGCCAGGCCGTAGCGCGGCCGACGGCGGCAAACCCGTCGGCGACGGCGGTTTCCGGCGAGCGGCGCTCGCCTTGGGATGCCTGTGCGACGGCAGTGCCGCCGATGGCGGACGCGGCGATGACCGCCGCCGCGGCTGCGGCGAAAATGGTGCGCGTGCGGGTGATGCGCATGGGGAGACCCTCTCGTTGGTTCGGACCGCAACGACGCTAACGGCCGGCCGTGAACCGGCGGCAAAGGACGGCTTAACGCGGTTTGGCCGGCCGGCACACCGGTGCGCGGGCGGCCATTTTTCGCGGGCCAACGCTGCCCATTGACTTCGGCCTGCGGAGGTCTACGGTTGAACTACGTCAACATTGATCTGTTGCGTGCGCGTGCGGCGAGGGGCAGCCACACCAACATACGCGGTTGCCGCACCGTCACGTCTAGGCGGCAGTCCGCACCTCGCCAGCGTTTGGCTCCCCTCCGGAGCCACCTTCACATTCCAGGTCTCAACCCAGTCTGCAGGTGCCGTCCATGACCGCCAATTTTATTACTGCCCTAGCCGTCAAGTCCTTCGATGAACCGGACAAGAAGAGGTGCCCCGACAAAGCCGAGGTGGACCTGGTCAGCGTCAACGACTTCTCGGTCGCCCGACTGATCCTTGCCCCCGGCTGGCGCTGGTCCGAATGCACCAAGCCCACGGAGCAGACACCCTTCTGCCAGCACAACCATCTTGGGTTCTGCATCTCCGGTGCCATGGAGGTCGAGACACCGGAGGGGGTCCGCTCCTTCATCCATGCCAATGACACGTATGCGATTCCGCCGGGACACGATGAGTGGGTGGTGGGCTCCGAGCCGTTCGTGGCGGTTGAATTCCTCGGCGCGGCCTCGTTCGGGCGGCCGGTCAGCCGCGGGCTCCACGCCAGAATCTGATTGGCCCCGCGCGGCGGCTTGGTCCCCCGGCCCCTTATTGGCACGGCGTCCCGGAAGGGATAACGTCACTGCCATGGGATGCCGGTCCAGCTGAGGAGTCGCTGCCATGGCCATTATCGATAACGCCGTCTACGTGGCCGGACGCCGGACGGCTGATCCGGAGGGGCTGGAGGAGACCTACTTCCTGCTGCGGCAGCGCGAGGGGATGGCCTGGATTGGCCTCTACCGTCCCGACCCCCACGAGTTGCGGTCGGTGGCGGACGAGTTCGACCTCAGCGCCCTGGCTGTCGAGGATGCGCTGACCGGGCACCAGCGCGCCAAGCTTGAGCTTTACGGTGAGACGCTCTTCCTGGTGTTGCGCCCGGCACGGTACCTCGACGACATCGAAAAGGTGGAGTTCGGCGAGATCCACGTCTTTGCCGGGCCGGATTTCGTGGTCACCGTCCGCCGCGCGGAATCACCGGACCTGGCGCGGGTGCGCCGCCGGATGGAATCACAGCCCGAGTTCCTCGCCCTGGGTCCCGACGCCGTACTGTACGCCATCCTGGACCAGGTGGTCGACGAGTACGAGCCGGTTGCGGCTGGCCTGGAAAACGACATCGACGAGATCGAGGACGAGCTGTTCGGCGCGGACCCGGAGGTGTCCCGGCGCATCTACGAACTTTCCCGCCAGGTCATCACCGTGCAGCGTGCCACGGGGCCGCTGGCCGGAATCCTACAGGCCCTGATCAGCGGAACGCCGGACCACCACCCCGGCCCCGAACTCCAGGACCACCTCCGCGACGTGCTGGACCACGTCCTGCGGCTCAACGACCGGATCGCGTCCTTCCGGGCGCTGCTGCAGAACGCGCTCGCCGTCAATGCGGCACTCGTGGCCCAGCGGCAGAACGACGAGATGCGCCGCCTCACCGAGTCCAGCTTCGCGCAGAGCGAGCAGGTCAAGAGAATCTCTTCCTGGGCGGCCATCCTCTTCGCGCCGACGCTCATCGGGACGATTTACGGGATGAACTTCCACACGATGCCCGAACTCGACTGGATCTTCGGGTATCCCATGGCGCTGGGGCTGATGATCGGCATGGGGCTGATCCTGTACGCCGCCTTCAAACGGAATAACTGGATCTAGCGAAAGCACAGGTTTACGCGGTTTTTCCGCAGGACCCGAAGCTTCATCGAAGCTTCCGTGCAGCTCCGGGCCGGTGCGGGACCGCGGAAAATACACTGGAATCAGCCGTCCGCTGGCTCTTCCCGCCGGCCCCTCAGCTTTCGAAGGAACCCAAAATTCGCGCTTCGTCTGTTCTCCGTCCTGCCCTGGCCACGCTGCTGCTCACGGGCTTGGCCGCCGCCTTCGCGGGGGTCTCGCCGGGCACTGCCGACTCCGGTGCTGCAGCCGGCGCCGCCCCGGAAACCCAGGCCGCAGCTCCTGCCCGCTACATCGTGCGCTACTCCGCCGGGACCGACGTATCCTCGGCCGTGCGGAACCTGCACTCGCGGAACATCGGCGTCGGGCGCATCTTCGCCAAGGCCATGCGCGGTGCCGTCGTGACGGCGACGCCGGGGCAGGCCGCGGAACTGAAGCGCTCGGCGGGCGTTGCCGCCGTCGAACTCGATGCCCCGGTGACGGCCGCCGATACCCAGCCGTCCGCAACGTGGGGTCTGGACCGTATTGACCAGCGTGCCCTGCCGCTGTCCGGGACCTACACCTCGGCGTCCTCCGGCGCCGGCGTGAGCGCTTACGTGATTGACTCCGGCGTGCTGTCTGCGCACGCGGAGTTTGGCGGGCGCGTCGCACAGGGCTGGACGGCGATTTCCGACGGGCTGGGCACCGGGGACTGCAACGGCCACGGCACGCATGTTGCCGGCACCATCGCGGGAAAGACCTACGGCGTGGCCAAGGCGGCCACCGTGATTCCCGTCCGCGTGCTGGACTGCAACGGATCGGGCTTCAACTCGGACGTCATCGCCGGGCTCGAGTGGGTGGCGTCCAGCCACCAGGCCGGGACCCCGGCCGTGGCGAACCTGAGCCTCGGCAGCACCGCCAGCGCCATGGTGGACGCCGCGGTGCAGGGCATCATCAACGACGGCGTCACCGCGGTGGTCGCCGCCGGGAACGCCGCCGCTGATGCGTGCAACAGCTCCCCGGCACGCGTGGCCGGCGCGCTGACCGTCGCCGCGAGCGACTCCGCGGACAAGCAGGCGTCCTTTTCCAACTACGGCAGCTGCGTCGACCTGTATGCGCCGGGAGTCGGCATCAAGTCCGCTTCCCCTGCCTCCACCACGGCCACGGCCCTGATGAGCGGCACCTCCATGGCGTCCCCGCACGTGGCCGGCGCCGCAGCCGTCCTGCTGTCCCGCTCGCCGGGCCTGCTCCCTGCGGACGTGGCGGCGAAGCTGCTGTCCGCAGCTACCCCAGGTGCTGTCTCCGCCGCCACCGCGGGAACCCCCAACCGCCTGCTGTTCACCGACCCCGCCGCCGCGGTCCTCGCCGCGCCGGCAGTGACGGCGCTCAGCCCGGCAGCCAGCTCCTCGGGCACCGCCGTGGCAGCCAACGTCACAGCCACCTTCGGCTCAGCGGTCCAGGGCGTGAACGGTTCCACCTTCATCCTCCGGAACGCCTCCGGAGCAACAGTGCCCGCCGCCGTCAGCTACGACGCCGCCACGCACACGGCAACCCTGAACCCCGAGGGCCTGCTCGGAGCATCGCAGAAATACACGGCCACGCTGACCGGCGGACCCGCCGCCATCCGCGACGCCGCAGGCACCCCCTTCGTAACGGGCAGCTGGTCCTTCACCACCGCCGCGGCCCCCACGGTCACCGCACGCACGCCCGGCGCGAACGCCACCGCCATTGCGGCCGGAAGCAACGTCACGGCGACGTTCAGCACCGGAATACAGGGCATCAGCGGCAGCACCTTCGAGCTGCGCGGCCCGGGCGGCACCGTTGTCCCCGGGGCCGTCACCTACAGCGCCACCACCCGGACCGCCACGCTGGACCCCGCGGCCAACCTCGCCAACGACGCCAAGTACACGGTGGCCCTGACCGGCGGGCCCACCGCCGTCCGCGACGCCGCAGGCACGCCGCTGGCCACCACCAGCTGGACGTTCACCACCGGCCCGGCCCCAGCCATCACGGCCATGACGCCGCGCCAGGGCACCACGCTGGTGCGCCGCGCCACCAACATCGCGGTGACCTTCAGCGAGGCTATCCAGGGTGCGGGCACCGGCACCGTCACGCTAAAGAACACCGTCACCGGCGCCAAGGTGACCGCCACCGTTTCCCGCAACGGCACCACGAACCAGTGGATCCTGAAGCCTACGGCAACCCTGGCCGTGCGGACCGCCTACGCGGTCAGCGTGACCGGCGGCGCCGCGGCGGTCCGCGACCTGGCGGGCAATCCGCTGAAGTCTGCCAGCTGGACGTTCACCACAGGCTCTCTCTGAGCCATAACAAACCGGGCGAGAGTCAAAGGGAGGCCGACGGCGGCACCCGCGTGCCGCCGTCGGCCTTTTCAGTTAGTTGGATGAAGGGTCAGCCTGAAACGCCTGGCGGTGTCAGTAGCTGTGGCCGAAATCGACCGTCCCGTTTTGATCCCGGCGTCGGTCGCCTGCCGCGGCATTGACCGAATCGCGCGGGGCTACTTGCGCAGGAAAGCGAGCAGTGCCTCGTTGACCTCTGCGCCGTGGGTCCAGAGCAGTCCGTGCGGGGCGCCGTCGATCTCCAGGTACTCAGCCTCCGGCAGGGCCTTGTGGAACTCCCGGCCGGTGGCGTCAATCGGCAGGATGTTGTCCGCCGTGCCGTGCACGATCAGTGCCGGGACGTCGATTTTCGGGATATCGGGGCGGAAATCGGTGATCCAGGTGGGTTGGGCGGCCACCGAGGCGAAAGCACCGGAGCTGGCGGCGAGGTTCCAGCTGGCCCGCACGGACTCCTCGCTGAGCCGGGGGGTGCCGAGGAAAGTGTCGCTGTTGTAGAAGTTCTTGAAGAACTCGGTGAAGAAGGCGTAGCGGTCTGCCTTGACTGCCTCGGCGAGGCCATCGAACACGGACTGCGGCACTCCGGTGGGGTTGTCGTCGGCCTGCAGGAGGTACGGTTCCAGGGACCCGAGGAAAGCGGCCTTGGCCACGCGGGCCGACCCGAAGGTGGAGAGGTACCGGGCCACCTCACCGGTTCCCATCGAGAAGCCCACCAGCACCGTGTCGTTGAGGTCCAGGGTGGTGAGGACGGTGTTGAGGTCGCCCGCGAAGGTGTCGTAGTCGTAGCCGGTGGTGGGCTTGCTGGACTTTCCGAAGCCGCGGCGGTCGTACGTGATGACCCGGTAGCCGGCGTCCAGCAGGGCAGCGGTCTGCTTCTCCCAGGAGGACCCGTCCAGGGGGTAGCCGTGGATGAGGACAACAGCCTGTCCGGTTCCGTGGTCTTCGTAGTAGAGCTCGATGTCGGTGCTGTTTTCCTGTCCAACGGTGATGTAAGCCATGTCAGCATTCCCTTCGGTCTCGTGAGAACGGACGTCCTCAAGCGGTGGTACCAACCTATCGGGATCGCGGGCCGGTGCGCGCGGCCTGTCACAGGGCGTAGCCTGCAGGAATGGCAGCAGGGACCGGGGTGTTGTGCAGGGCATGAAACGAATTGGCTTCCTCTCCTTCGGCCACTGGGGCCCGGTGCAGGGTTCCCGCACCCGGACGGCCCGTGATGCGCTGCTGCAGGGGATAGAGCTGGCGGTGGCCGCGGAGGATCTGGGCATCGATGGCGCCTTCTTCCGCGTGCACCACTTCGCACGCCAGCAGGCATCGCCGTTCCCGCTGCTGGCGGCCGCCGCGGCCCGCACCAGCCGCATTGAGCTTGGCACCGGGGTCATCGACATGCGCTATGAGAATCCGCTGTACATGGCGGAGGAGGCGGCGGCCACGGACCTCATCAGCGGCGGCCGGCTCCAGCTCGGCATCAGCCGCGGTTCACCCGAGCCCGCCCGCAACGGCGCAGCGGCCTTCGGGTATGCGCCGCGGGAGGGCGAGACGGATGCCGACATGGCGCGCCGGCACGCCGAGGAGTTCCGGCGGGCCATCGCCGGCGCCGGCGTGGTGGAAGCCGACCCGCGGTACGCCGGAGGGGCCACCGGGCTGCTGCCCGTCCAGCCCCGCTCCGAGGGCCTGCCCGCGCGGATCTGGTGGGGCGCCGGGACCCGGAAGACGGCGGTCTGGGCGGCAGAGCGGGGGATGAACCTGATGAGTTCCACGCTGCTGACCGAGGATACCGGGGTGCCGTTCGATGAGCTGCAGGCCGAGCAGATTGCCATGTTCCGCGAGGCATGGGACGCGGCCGGGCATGGCCGCGAGCCGCGGGTTTCCGTCAGCCGCAGCGTCCTGCCACTGGTTGATGACGAGGACCGCCAGTACTTCGGGCTGAGCGCACTCCGTGAGGGCCGGGACCAGGTGGGTGCCCTCGACGGAACCCTGGCGCGCTTCGGCAAGAGCTACATCGGTGAGCCGGACGCCATCGCCGGGGAGCTCGCCGCCGATGCCGCGGTGCAGGCGGCGGATACCCTCCTGCTCACCGTCCCCAACCAGCTTGGCGTGGAGTACAACGCCAAGCTGCTGGGAAACATCGCCCGCCATGTTGCCCCGGTCCTGGGATGGGCGCCGCACGAGGTGCGGGAGCAGGCGTAACCCGGAGCTGCCCGTGGTGCCTGCGCCTAGACTGGGACGCGACCGGCATTTCCCAGTGAGAGGCAGTGGCATGACCGACAGCAAGCGCAACGCGGAAGAGCCCGGCGGCCTTCGGGGCCCTGGCGACCCGGACACCGTCGAACAGGAGCAGCCCCATCCCGAGGCCGGTACGCCGCACAACATCCGTGAGGAGCAGATGACACAGGCGGGCGGCACGGTTCCAGCCAGCTACGTGGGCAGTGGGGCGCCGGAGGGCGGACACAAGCCGGAAGAGGCCGCGGACGAACCGGGGCTGTGGGACGCCGGGGACAGGTAGCTAAAGCCAGGGAAGGATCCTGTCGGCGCGGGAGCGTGTGGCTTCGATCAGGCGCGCATTGGCCGCGTCCGGCCCGTTGGCCCAGGCCTCGGCCGCCGCGCGGTCCATGCCGAAGAGCATGTGCCGTTCAATCAGGCGGGCAAGGCGCATGTCATGCGGTGTGTCGATGAACCACACTTCGTCCAGTTGTGCCCGCACCTGCTGCCAGCGCGGACCGTCGTTGAGCAGGTAGTTGCCCTCGGTGATGATGACGGGGAAAGCGGCCGGAACGGCCAGCGATGCGGCCACCGGCTCATCGAGCGTCCGGCGGAAGTCCGGAGCATACACAACGTCCTCGTCCCGGCGCGCAAGCCGCTGCAGGAGCGAAAGGTAACCGCCGACGTCGAACGTGTCCGGCGCGCCCTTGCGCTGCCGCAGCGGAGTGCTGTCGATGATGGCGTTGCCCAGGTGGAAGCCGTCCATGGGCACCACGAGGGCGGCATCGGAGCCGAGGGCCTCCGCGAGGCAGGCCGAGAAGGTGGACTTGCCGGACCCCGGCGAGCCGGCCACGCCGAGGAGAAACCGCCTTCCGGAGGTCACCCGGCTGCGCAGCTGGGCGACGGCCTGCTGGATTTCCGCGGAATCGAAAGCCCGGAGGGAGCGTGGCTCAACGTTTGGAAGGGTCATGCACAGCATCCTAGGCGGGGCCCGGGATGCAGACGCCGTAATGCGCGGAGGTTCAGTCGAGCGGGATGGTGATGGTGATCGCGGTGCCGGTGCCGGGAGCCGAGGTGATGTTCACGGTTCCGCCCGCTTCCTCTACGGCCTGCGAGATGGTCCGCAGGCCGTGGCCGTTGACTTCTCCCGGCGACTGGGGGGCCGACTCGAAGCCGGTGCCGTTGTCCGCGACCATGAGGCGGATGCCGTGGAAGACGGCGGCAAGCCGGACAGTCACATCCGTGGCGTGCGCATGCTTGAACGTGTTGCTCAGCGCCTCCTGCGCCGACTGGTAGAGCAGGGAGGCGCAGCCGGATGAGATCTCCACGCCGTGGTGCGGTGTCTCCCAGCGGACGCACGTACCCTGACGGCGCAAGGGGGCCGTGAGCCTGTCGATGCAGCCGGCCAGCCCCAGCCGGTAGAAGTCCAGCGGCTGACGGTCAGTGATGAGACCCCCGACTTCGACGACTTCCTCGAGAGTTGCTGATTGGTTCATGGCGGCCCCCCGCTTCCTTGCGGTCCTCGTTGCATGCTCCCCCTGGAAGGATCGCTCCTCCAGGGGCTGATGCATTAAGGGTGGTGCCGGCCGATCAGGCTTGCCGCAGGTTTACCCCGGGATCGAATCAAGTTTCCGCAAGATGTTCTGCAGCCGGGTGTTCTGCGGCTACTGGGCCATCATCCAGGGCTGGAGCGAGTGCTGCGGATACGTGGCGGCGTCGGCGGCGTCGAGCACCTCCAGCGCTGTCATGTGCGCGGCTTCCGCCACTTCACGGATCGGCTTGCCGTGGGTTACTGCCGCGGCAACTGCACTTTGCAGGCTTGCAGCCGCGGGGTCATGCTCTACTGCTGCGGATTCCAGCGTCGCCACGGCTTCTTCCACCGCGCGGATGTCTTCGTCCATCGGTACCCTCCTGTATCTGCCCCATTGCAGTGACACCAGGCGCTGGGAGCTGCAACTGCTCCCCGGACGAAGTGTCATGATCCTAAAACAATAAGACAGACAGGTCTGTCTCTGCCAGTGCCAAGGTACACTGAATCTCTGATGAGTGCTCCTGATGCAACCGGGGATGCGTTGCTGCCTGAAGAGGTGCGTACCGGCCATAGTGAACCAGTGGACCGGATCCTGGCTACCGCCTACGAGCTTTTTTCGCACCGCGGTGTCCGCGACGTCGGAATCAATGAACTGATCGAGCGGTCCGGAGTGGCCAAGTCCACGTTTTACCGCCACTTCCCGTCCAAAGACGCACTGGTCCTGGCATTCCTGGCACTCCGCGACCAGGTCTGGACCGTGGACCTGATCGTCTCCGAGGCGCGGCGCCGGGGTGGCACTCCCGAAGCGCGCCTGCTGGCCATCTTCGACGTCTTCGGCGACTGGTTCCAGCGGGACGATTTTGAGGCGTGCACCTTTATCAATGTCCTCCTTGAGATGGGCCCCGGCCATCCGCTGGGGGAGGCCAGCATCGGCTACCTCGCCAGGATCCGCGGCCACATCCAGGCGCTTGCCGAGGAGGCGGGGCTGGAACGCCCCGACGAATTCGCCCGCTCGTGGCACATCCTGATGAAGGGCTCCATCATTTCCGCGACCGAAGGCGACTTCCTCGCCAACAAGCGGGCGCAGCAGATGGCCGGCTGGCTGATCGCACACCACCGGGGCTGACCCCTTCCGGCCCGTTCAGTCGTGCCGCAGCAGGTTCCGCAGCGGAGCCGGGAGCCACTTCGGCTTCGGTCCGTCAGCCGGGTTTTCATCACTCTCCTTCGAGGGCTCCGCGGCGCCGGCTGTGAAGTAGTCCCCGCCCGCCGGGAGATAGTCACCGGCCGGGAGGTTGCCGTCGCCGGCCGCCGGCGGGAGGCAGGCGTTCTCACTCAGATGGCACAGCAGGGCTTGCTCGGGGGACCCGGGATGCGAGGCCAGGTGCTGCAGCAGCCGGCGCCGGGCGTCCGACTGGACGTCCGTGGTGGCGAGGATATCCAGGATGAGTTCGATGACCTGGGCGCGCATCACGGTCCGGTCGATGGACCTCAGCGAGTCGCTGCAGAAGACCTCCAGCGCGTCCGCTGCATCCTGGGTACACCGGACCGGTTCCGTGGCCGTCTTCAGCCATTCAGGCTCAGCAGGGGAGTGGGCATTAGCGTCCATCGGGACCTCCGGACATGTTCGCGTCTTCCTCGAGGGTCTTCACTGCGTTCTTCATCACGGCTCCTCCATTGGCGGCATGATTCCTGCATGGTGACAATGTGCGGCGGGGCTCCTGTGAAAACCTCGTTCCGGGGACCCCTCGATTGGAACGCGCCGGGTGGAAATTGGGGGGTCAGTGCAGCAAAAAGGCCTCCCCCAGGCCGGCGGCGGGCGCTGCCGGCGGAAAGTTCCCGGTTTTTCACAAGGAAACTCTCAGGATTCGTCCGTCGTGGGCTGCCGGAGGCCGGTTGGTTCCAGCAAGCGGGCTGGCCACCGCCCTGGACAGGCATTCGGCAAGAGACAAGCGTTCCACATGGGCGTAGCTTTGTTGGTGTTGGGACCCGATCCGGTTCTCCGCATCCTGCAATGGGGCCGGAAGCTGACAGGAGGTAACAGCGTTGACCAACATATTCAGGCGTGCCGGCGTCGATATCCCGGAACCCTTCCGGCGTTTCCTGGAGGGGGATTTGGACGCCTGGCTGCGGGTGGAGGAATACCGTGAGTCAGGCTCCCTGGTGGTCAGGGCCGAGGCGCCGGGCATCGATCCTGACAATGACGTCGATATCACCCTCGCCGGCAGCCAGCTGCGGATCACGGTCCGCCGTGAGGAAAAGTCGGAGCACACGGAGAGGGAAGGGTACCGTTCGGAATTCCGCTTCGGCACGTTTTCGCGGACAGTAAGCCTTCCGGCCCCGGTGAATCAGGAGGACATCCGTGCTTCGTACACCGACGGCGTCCTGGAAGTCCGCGTTCCGTTGACCGAGGAACCCGCAGCGGGCGGCCAGAAGATCCGGGTCTCCCGCGGCGCTGGATCTGCCGGTGCGGGCGCCGAGGGTGCCGGAACCGGCGGTGCCGGGACTGGCGGTTTCGGAGCCGGTACCGCGGGAACTGGGGGGACTTCGCGCACTACGGGGCAGGATCCACTTCAGCCCTCGTAGTGCGTCCTCGCCGGGCCCTGGCCGAGGGAGTCCACGATTGACGTCGCAACGCTGTGCAGCTTGATGTTGCGGGTGCTCGACGCTGCCTTGAGCAGGTCGAAGGCTTCCTCCTGGCTGCACCGGTTCTGGGCCATGATCACGCCGACGGCGACGTCAATGACGGTCCGGGTTTCTAGCGTGGCCTTGAGGTTGGCGGCAGCGTCGCTGTAGTGGGCGAAGCGTACGGCCAGCCGCAGGGCCATTGAGGTCTGGCTGACGAAGTCCTGGGCCAGTTCCAGGACCCGGCCCTCGAACCGGCCCGGACGGTGCGAGTACAGGTTCAGCGCGGCACGGGTCTCGCCCTCGAGGACGAACGGGATGGCGAGGATGGAACGGACGCCCTGCCCCAGAACCTTCTCCGCGTAGCTCTCCCAGCGGTCGTGCTTCTCGAGGTCCGTGATGTGGATGGTGACCTGGTCGCGGGAAGCCGTCATGCAGGGGCCGTCGCCGAAGTCGTACTGGATCTCGTCCATGGCCTGCGCCTCGGGGCTGCTGCTCGCCACGGTTGCTGCCTTGCGGTGCCGCAGCAGGGTCACGCCGCAGAGGACTTCGTCGCCGGGTTCGGACAGGCTGCGTGCGGAAATCCGGGCAAGCTCGTGGAGGAATTCGCCCACGTCGGAGCTGGTGAGCACAAGCTCGTTGAGGTGCTCCGTGACGGAGTTTTCAGGTTTTGCGGTCGACTCGCTGGCCACGATCTTTCGGTACCGTTTCGCTCAGGTCAAGACGAACCGGCGGGCGCAGCGCAGGGGACCCCGTTGGCGGGGCGGTAGCAGCAAGCAAGGTGCCGGATCGAACAACAATCCAACGGCCTTCTGCTAAACCGTACCGAGAAAATATACACCAGAACCGCACGCGCCATGGCCGTGGTTACAGGCGCGGGCCCTAGGCTGGGGGAAAGGTGCCGGGCGGCGGAAGCCGCAGCGGCCATCGGATTGCGGCCGCCCGGGCCAGGGCCGGCCAACCAACAGAAGGAGGCCGCGGTGAGAATTGCCGTAACGGGAGGCAGCGGAAAGCTCGGACGGAACGTGGTCCGCAGGCTTGTGGCGGACGGGCATTCCGTCCTTAACCTGGACCGGACCGGCAGCCGGAGCCCGGACTTTGCCGCCGTGGACCTGCGCAACTACGGGCAGGTTGTGGACGTCATCCTGGGCCTGGACGACAGGCACCAGGGCTTTGACGCCGTGGTCCACCTGGGCGCCATCCCGGCTCCGGGCCTGGTGCCCGACGCCGCCACCTTCGAAAACAACATGCTGTCCACCTACAACGTGTTCCAGGCGGCCCGCAGGGCGGGCATCAAGAAAATCGTCTATGCCTCCAGTGAGACGGTGCTGGGACTGCCGTTCGACGTCGACCCTCCCTACATCCCGGTGGACGAGGAGTATCCGGCCCGCCCGGAGAGCACCTACTCGCTGGTCAAGCATTTGGAGGAGCAGATGGCCATCCAGATGACGCGCTGGGACCCGGAGCTGAGCATCGTTGGCCTCCGGTTCTCCAACGTCATGGACCCGGAGGACTACGAGGAGTTCCCGTCCTTTGACTCGGACACCGCCCTGCGCAAATGGAACCTCTGGGGCTACATCGACGCGCGCGACGGTGCGCAGGCAGTGGCGCGCGCCCTGGACTATCGCACGCCGGGGTTCGAAGCCTTCATCATCGCCAACGAGGACACCGTCATGGGCCGTTCCAGTGCCAGCCTGGCGGCGGAGGTGTTCCCGCGGGTGGAGGTGACCAAGGAGCTGGGCGAGCACGAGACCCTGCTGTCCATTGACAAGGCCAAGCGGCTCCTTGGCTACGCGCCCGAACACAGCTGGCGGACCTACCACTCCAACCGCACGACGCCCACCGAGGACTGAGCACCGAAGGGGGACTGCTTTTCCTAAACGCTAAGGATCGTTTCGCGTTGGCGAAGCAGTGCCCTGCTGGTGCAGTGACCAGATGTCGCCCATTTCCTCGGTGGACTGCTCAACGATCCTGCTCATCGCCCCATGCGCAGCCTCGGCCTCGCCGCGCTGGATGGCGCTGGCCACGTCGACATGGAGCTGCAGGGCTTCGTGATGCGGCAGATGCGGCATCAGTCCGTGTTCGGTGCGGCCCGTAAGTACTTCCCTCACCAGGTCGTGCAGCTGGGAGAACATCGCGTTGCCGGATGCCTTGAGGACCGCGGCATGGAATTCGATGTCGAGGCGCAGGAACTGTTCCTGGTTATCGCCCTGGCCAGCGGCCCAGAGCCGTGCTGCCAGGGACACCAGGTCGGAGCCGGCTTCCAGTGAGATCCGACCTGCGGCGAGCTTGGCTGCTTGCGGCTCTATGGCGCCCCGCAGCTCATTCAGTGCCCGGAGCTGATCCAGCCGCGCGGAGGATGCCAGTCGCCACCGGATGACCTGGGGGTCATAGAGGTTCCAGTGGTCCTCAGCCTGGACCACCGTTCCCAGGCGCCGGCGCGATTCGAGCATGCCCATGGAACTGAGCACCTTGGTGGCTTCCCGGACCACGGACCGGGAAACCTTGTGCTCGAGTTCCAGCTCCTCGATCCGTAGGACCGAGTGCGGGGCCAAGGTCCCGTCCGCGATTGCCAGGCCCAGCCGTTCCAGGAAGGAGGCGGGTGCGGCCTTAGGGTTCTCCGCCGTTGGAGTTTTCATAAATAAATCATACGGCTTGATAGTCAGGTCTTGTTTAAGTCTGTCTTATTTGTAAGGATCGCTGGCGGAGCGAATGCAAGGATGCGTTTGTGGGCGGCCGGACGATCTCCGGCCCTGAGTCAAGGAGTCGTAATGAAGCGACGTTCAGTAGTGAAGTACGCGGCCGTCGCCGCTGCCCTCTCGGTGGGGCTTACCGCCTGTGGGGGAGGCGGAAGCAGCGAGTCGAAGGGATCGGACACGGTCCGGGTCACTCTCGCCAACCATGTTTGGACTGAGGGAATTAAGGCGGCGACCCCGGAATTCGAAAAATCCACCGGGCTCAAAGTGGAACTCACCCAGCTTGGCGAGGACCAGCTGTCCGACCAGTACAACGTCAAGCTCAACGCCGGCAGCGACGAAATCGATGTCATGATGTACCGGCCGCTTCAGGAGGGCAAAGCGTTCGCCAAGAACGGCTACCTGGCGGACTTGACCGGCAAGGTTGCCGAAGACGCGGACTGGAACTGGAAGGACTACCAGGACGGCCCGGTCAAGGCCTCCACCTTTGAAGACAAGGTCATGGGTGTTCCGATCATCACCGAGCGCGAGGTGCTTTACTACCGCAAGGACCTGCTGAAGGCAGCCGGCCTTGAGGTGCCCAAGACCATGGAGGAGCTCGAGGCTGCGGCCAAGAAGATCGCCTCCGCGGACACCGCCGGCTTCGTTGCCCGCACTGGCAAGTCCGCCGCGGTCACCCAGTTCTCCAGCTTCCTGTACAGCTTCGGCGGCGACTTCACCGACGAAAGCGGCAAGTCAGCCGTCGGCAGCGAGGAAGCCAAGAAGGCCTACGCCTTCTACGGCGGGCTCATCAAGAACTACGGCCCCAAGAACGTCAGCACCGACATGAGCTGGCCGGAAGCCATGGCCATCTTCACCCAGGGCAAGGCCGCTTTCTACACCGAGGCGGATTCCCTCTACAAGAACGCCACCGATCCGGCCAAGTCCAAGGTGGCCGACACAGTGGGCTTTGCCCCGCTTCCGGCCGGACCGGCAGGCTCCAAGCCGTACAACATCCCGTCTTGGGGCCTGGCGATCAACAAGGCCTCCGGCAACCAGGACAACGCCTGGAAGTTCATCAAGTGGGCCACCAGCAAGGAGCGCACCCTCGAAGCACAGAAGGCTGGCGTTCCCGGTCCCCGTGCCTCCGTCTGGTCCGACCCGGCCGGCACCTCCACCTACCCGAAGGACCTGGCCTCCGCCATCGCAGTGAGCGCCGAAAACGGCGTGGGCCACGACCGCCCGCAGGTCGTCACCGTCGGCAAGGCCCGCGAAATTGTCGGTGAACCCATCGTCGCGTCCATCACCGGCTCTGACGCGTCGTCCGCTGCCGACCAGGCCAACACTGCCTTCCAGAAGTTCCTGGACGGCGAAAACAAGTAAGTAAAGCGCGACGGCGGGACAACCGCTCGGCTGTTGTCCCGCCGTCGAACTTGAAAAGCCTTCACCCCCAACTTCTTAGGTGAACCATGTCTGTACTGACCCCTGCCCGGACGTCCGGTCAATCGGCGAGCAGCCGGGATAATTTTTCCGCCTGGGCGAACCGCCACCGGAAATGGCTGTTTGCAGCCCCTGCCATGATCTTCGTCGGCATCCTCATCGTCTTTCCGCTGGCCTGGACCCTTTACCTGAGCCTGACTGATTCCCAGGGGTCCGTCCGCGCGGCCTCTGACTTTGTGGGGCTCGAAAACTACCTCACCGTCCTGACAGACACCGAACGGTTCTGGCCGGCCGTAGGCCGAACGCTGTCCTTCACGCTGACCGCCCTGGCCTGCGAGATTGTCCTGGGCATGTGCATCGCCTTGCTCCTGTGGCGGCCGTTCCGCGGCGAAAAGTGGGTCCGCGTAGCCATTCTGCTGCCGCTCGTGGCCACCCCGGTGGCGGTTGGCATGATGTGGCGCCTGATCTTTGATCCGAACATCGGGTTCGCCAACCAACTGCTGGGGCTGATCGGCATTCCGCCGCAGCCCTGGCTCTCCGGGCAGGACTCTGCCCTGCCCACCACTATCTTCATGGACATCTGGCAGTGGACCCCCATGGTGGTCCTTATCCTCCTGGCCGGCCTGACCTCACTGTCCGACGAACCGGATGAGGCTGCACGCATGGATGGCGCCAACGCGTTCCAGCGCTTCTTCTTCGTCACCCTGCCCCTCATGATGCCCACCGTGATCGTGGCCATCCTGCTGCGCGGCATCGACGCGCTCAAGACGTTCGACATCCTCTACGCCACCAAAGGCAAGGGCGGCGGCTCATTTCACGAGGTGGAGACGCTCAACGTCTACGCCTACGGCCTCAGCTTCGACTACAACCAGTACGGGATCTCCTCAGCCGTGTTGATCCTGTTCTTCATGATCATCATCGGCTCCATGTGGCTGCTGACCATGCGCAAGAAAGCGGTAAGCAAATGACCGTCCAGACGGAAAACGGAGAGAACACAGAATCCCGGACCCCGGCTGCCCTGCGGCGGTCAACGGTCCGCCGCAGGAAACCGTTGCGTAGCAGCGGGTACAAGGTGTTCCGGGTGGTGGCCCTGGTCGTGGTGGTGCTGTTCCTCATCGCGCCGCTTTTCTGGATGCTGCTGGCCTCCTTCAAGACCAACGTGGACATCTACGACGCCGGGAAGTCGTTCCTGTTCACCCCGACCGGCGAGAACTATGCCAATGTCCTGCAGCGGAACAACTACTTCGTCTTCATCTTCAACAGCTTCTGGGTGGCCTTCGTTTCCACTGCCTTGTCGCTGGTCCTGGGTGTTCCGGCCGCTTACGCCATGAGCCGGTTCACCATGCACCGCTCCGCGCTGGTGGTACTCATGGCACGTGTGATTCCCGGCGTCTCGCTCCTGGTGCCTTGGTACTACGTCTTCTCCAACCTGAAGATGGTGGGGGGCTTTGAGGTGCTGATCCTGAGCCACATGTTCGTGGCACTGCCGCTGATCGTCTACATCATGATGAGCTACTTCGACTCGCTGCCCCTGGAACTGGAGGAGTCGGCGCAGGTGGACGGGCTCACCCCGATCGGTGCCTTCCGCCACATCACGCTGCCGCTTTCCGTCGCGGGCATGGCCACCGCCGGCATCCTCGCCTTCATCTTCTCCTGGAACAACTTCATGTTCGCGCTGGTCCTCTCCGGCTCCAAGACGAAGACACTGCCCGTGGCCATCTTCGACTTCGTCTCCTACGCCAGCATCGATTGGGGCGGGCTGATGGCCGCCGCCACGGTGGTGACCATCCCGATCATGATCATTGCGCTGTTCACGCAGAAGTACATCGTCTCCGGTCTGACCGCCGGTGCCACCAAGGGCTAGGGGGCTCGGAAATGACACGAATCAGCAGGATCGAAACGTTCCTCGTACCGCCGCGCTGGCTGTTCGTCCGCATCGAGACGGACAGCGGGATCATCGGCTGGGGCGAGGCCAGCTGCGAGGGCCGCAGTGAAACGGTCCGCACCGCCGTCGAGCAGCTCTCCGAGCTGCTTATCGGCCAGGACGCCCTCCGCATCGAAGACCATTGGCAGGTCATGACCAAGGGCTCGTTCTACCGGGGCGGCCCCATTCTGGCCAGCGCGGTATCCGGGCTGGACCAGGCCTTGTGGGACATTGCCGGCAAGCACTTCAACGCTCCCGTGCACCAGCTGCTGGGCGGACCGGTCCGTGACCGGATCCGGATGTACGGCTGGGTGGGCGGCGATGAGCCCAACGAGGTGGCTGACCAGATCAGCGCCCAGCTCGACGTGGGCCTGACCGCCGTTAAGATGAATGCCAGCGGCAGGATGAGCCCGGTGGCCTCGGTCGCGGAGCTCGACGGTGTGGTCCGCCGTGTGGCCGCCGCCCGCGAAGTCCTGGGGGACCACCGCGACGTCGCCGTGGATTTCCACGGCCGCTTCAGCCTCGCCAACGCCCGCCGGGTGGCGCCGCTGCTGGAACCGTTCCGGCCGTTCTTCCTCGAGGAGCCCGTGGTTCCCGAGAACAGTCACCTGCTGCGCGAATTCACGTCCGCCACCACGACGCCGGTCTCCACCGGCGAGCGGCTCTACAGCAGGCAGGAGTTCCTGCCCGTGCTGCAGGCAGGGATCGCCGTGGCGCAGCCAGACCTCTCGCATGCGGGCGGCATCACGGAAACCCGCAAGATCGCCTCGCTGGCCGAGATCTACGAGGTGCAGCTTGCCCCGCACTGCCCGCTCGGCCCGCTCGCGCTGGCCGCATGCCTGCAGGTGGGATTCGCGACCCCCAACTTCCTCATCCAGGAACAAAGCATCGGCATCCACTACAACCAGGGCGCCGAAGTTCTGGACTACGTGGTGGACAAGACACCGCTGAAGTTCGTGGACGGGCACATCGAACGGCTGACCGGGCCGGGCCTCGGCATCGAGATCGACGAGGCCGTTGTCCGTGCCGCGGACAAGCAGGGCCACGCTTGGCGCGGGCCGGTATGGCGGCACCCCGACGGCTCCTTCGCAGAATGGTGACAGGCAGAATGACCAACACAGGAACCGTGAAACCGGAACTGCTGCTCGACGGCGTCAGGGACAGCCGGCTGGTGGCTATCGTGCGTGGCTCAGACGGGCAGGCCGCCGCGAAGGCAGCGCTCGTGGCCATGGAAGAGGGATTCAGATACGTCGAAATCGCCCTCACCACCCCCGGCGCCCTGCAGGCCATCACCGATGTCCGGGCAGCGGCCCCGGCAGGATGCTTCGTCGGAGCGGGAACCGTCCTGACAGCGCGGGACGTGGACAATGTCCTGGCTGCCGGCGGGCAGTTCACCGTCACCCCGGCGCTGGCCGAATCGGTGGACGAGTCCGCACGGCAGGGCATACCCGTTCTGGCCGGGGCGATGACGCCCAGCGAGGCGTACGCGGCGATGACACGAGGGGCCACCGCCGTGAAGCTTTTCCCCGCCTCCATCGGCGGGCCGTCCTACCTCAAGGCACTCCGAGACCCGTTTCCGGAGATTCCCTTCATCGCGGTGGGCGGTGTTGGACTGGAACAGGCGGCAGCGTTTTGGGAAGCGGGAGCCATCGCGGTGGGCCTCGGCGGGCCGCTCTTCGGCGACGCGGGCTCCGGCGGGGACCTTGCGCAGGTGCGGTCGCGGGCACGCAGCTTTGTGGGACTGGCCGCCGACTTCGGCCGGCGGACGCCTTCGGCGGGCGCACGGTGAGCCCCGCAGTCGACCTCGTGACCCTTGGCGAATCGATGGTCTCGCTCCGCACCGCCGGGCCCATCTCCGCGGGCGGGTGCCTGTCGATGCATGTGGCCGGGGCGGAGTCGAACGTTGCCGTGGGTGCGGCAAGGTTGGGGCAGCGGGTGCGATGGGCCGGCGTTGTCGGCGTTGACCCGCACGGTGAGTTCATCCTGCGCCAGCTGCGGGGGGAGGGCATCGACGTGCGGCACCGGGAAGACGCCGCCCGCAGCACCGGGGTGATGTTCCTGGAACGGCGCACCACAGACGTCACTCGCGCCTACTATTACCGCTCCGCCTCTGCCGGGTCCACGCTCAGCCGCGAGGACGTTGACCTCGCATTGCAGGGCGGCGCCCGGGTGCTTCACCTGACCGGCATCACGGCGGCCCTCAGCCCGCAGGCCCGGGAAGCCGTCGAATACGCCGCGCACCGTGCCAAGAACGAAGGGATCCTGGTCTCGCTGGACGTCAATTACCGCAGCAAGCTTTGGTCCCGTGAGGAGGCCAGCGCCGCCCTGGCCAGGATCGTCCCGCACGCCAGCGTCCTGATCGCGTCCGACGATGAACTCGAACTCGTCGCGCCGGACATGGACCACACGGTCTTGGAACGGGATTCTTCGGGAACTGCCGAGGTCCTCGCGGCCAAGCACCTCCTGGCTGCCGGCGTGCGGGAAGTGGTGGTCAAGCGCGGCGCTGCCGGTGCCGAGGTGCACACCGCCGACCAACGCTTCGAGGTTCCCGCCGTGCCGGTGACGAGCATCGACACCGTCGGCGCGGGCGATGCCTTCACGGCCGGATACCTCTCTGCACTGCTCGACGGCGAGGAGGTGGCCGGACGCCTCCGGCGCGGGGCACTTGCCGGCGCGTTCGCCGTCAGCACGGAGGGGGACTGGGAAGGCCTGCCGCGCACCGGCGAACTCGCGCTGCTGGGCGACCATGTTGCCGGCAGCACCCAGCGCTGAGGCGCATACTCCTGGGCCATTCGGCCCGAACCTGAACTGATGGATATGAAAGAAAGGTCTGGACCGTGAAAATCATTGCCGCGGAAGTCTTCGTGACGAGCCCGTCCCGTAACTTCGTGACGCTGCGGATCACCACCGAGGACGGTGTGACCGGCATCGGTGACGCCACGCTGAACGGGCGCGAGCTCGCGGTGGCCGCGTACCTGAAGGAGCACGTGGCGCAGCTGCTGATCGGGAAGGACCCGCACCGGATCGAGGACACCTGGCAGTTCCTGTACCGGTCCTCGTACTGGCGCCGCGGCCCGGTGACCATGGCGGCGATCGCCGCGGTGGACATGGCGCTGTGGGACATCAAGGGCAAGCTGGCCGGCATGCCCGTGTACCAGCTGCTGGGCGGGGCGTCCAGGAACGGGCTGCGGGCCTACGGTCACGCGTCCGGTTCGGATATTCCGTCCCTGTTCGATTCGGTCCGCGAGCACCTGGAACTCGGGTACAAGTCGGTGCGGATCCAGACCGCCGTGCCCGGGATCAAGGCCGTGTACGGGGTGGCCGCGCAGGCGCAGGCATCGGGGGAGCGCTACGACTATGAACCCGCCGGCCGCGGTGCGTTCCCGGTGGAGGAGGACTGGGACACCCGGGCCTACCTGCGCCACCTGCCCACCGTTTTCGAGGCGGTCCGGAACGAGTTCGGCCCTGAACTGCCGCTGCTGCACGACGGGCACCACCGGATGACGCCGATCCAGGCCGCGAAGCTCGGCAAGGCCCTGGAGCCGTATGACCTGTTCTGGCTCGAGGACTGCACCCCGGCCGAGAACCAGGAAGCTCTGCGCCTGGTCCGCCAGCACACCACGACCCCGCTGGCGATCGGTGAAATTTTCAACACCGTGTACGACTACCAGACCATCATTAAGGAACAGCTGATCGACTACGTCCGGGCAGCGTCCACCCACTTCGGCGGGATCAGCCCGTTGAAGAAGGTCATGGACTTCGCCGCGCAGTACCAGATCAAGTCCGGCTTCCACGGCCCTACCGACATCTCCCCGGTCGGGTTCGCCGCTCAGCTGCACGTGGGCCTGGCCATCCACAACTACGGCATCCAGGAATACATGCAGCACTCGGACAAGACCAACGAGGTCTTCGAACAGTCCATGACCTTCACCGACGGCTACCTGCACCCGGGCGACAAGCCCGGCATCGGCGTCGAATTCAACGAGGAAGCCGCGGCCGCCTACCCGTACCATCAGGCCTACCTGCCCTACAACCGCCTCGTCGACGGAACGGTCCACGACTGGTGAGCGCGCACTGTCCTGTTGGGTGCGGTCAGGCGCGGGGCTGGAGGCCGGGCACGCCGTCGACGATCCGGAAGGATGCCTTGGTGCTGACCGCCGAACCAGGGGTGTTGACGTAGTCCAGCACACGGAAGTCAGCCGTCAGGGAGTCCTTGGTGATGGTGGTCCGGACGTAGCCGCGCTGGTCGTTGTAGAACTTCAGGTGCTCGTTCCAGGCCATCACGGGGTCCGTGACGGAACCCGTCCCGTTGCCGGTGGAGGTGACGGACGTGCACACCAGCTCCGAACCCACCACGGGTGCGTCCGGGTTCTTGTAGTCCACCTTGACGTTGTTGGCCCAGTTGCGGTGCACGTCGCCGGTGAGGACGACGGCGTTGCGCACCTTCGCGTCCACCCACCCCTGGGTGATGCGGCGGCGGGAGGACGCATAGCCGTCCCAGCCGTCCATGGACATGTCGTCGATGTCGGCGGCCTGGTTGCGGTCCCGTTCGGCGAAGAACACCTGCTGACCCAGGAGGTCCCACCGGGCCTTGGACTTCCGGAAACCGTCCAGCAGCCACTGCTCCTGCTCGGCCCCGGTGATTGTGCGGTTCTCCGCCAGGCGCTCCTGGACGTTCTTCCGCCAGCCGTCACCGGCCAGCTGGTCGTCCCGGTACTGGCGCGTATCCATCATGTGGAAGTTGGCGAGCTGGCCCCACTGCACCGTGCGGTAGATCTTCATGTCCGCACCGGCAGGCATGGACGGCGCGCGGAGCGGCATGTTCTCGTAGTACGCCTGGAACGCGGCGGCCCGGCGCTTCCTGAAGTTGGCCGCAGTGTCGTTCAGCTGGGCCGGGTCCGCGTTTTCCGGCACCTCGTCCGCCCAGTTGTTGTCCACCTCGTGGTCATCCCAGACCACCAGCCACGGCGCGGCGGCATGCGCAGCCTGCAGGTCGGCGTCGGCCTTGTACTGGGCATGGCGCTGGCGGTAGTTCTCCAGCGTCACCGTCTCCGGGCCTTCGTGATCGCGGACGTTCCCGCCGCCGGTCACGTAGGAGCCCTTCTTGTACTCGTACTGGTAGTCGCCGAGGTGGAGGACCAGGTCCGGCTGGTCCTCGGCGAGGCGGCGGTAGGCAGTGAAGAAGCCGTGCTCGTACTGGGCGCAGCTGGCGAAGGACATGGCCAGGGCGGCCGGCGTTTCGTACCAGGCAGGGCTGGTCAGCGTACGGCCGACGCGGCTGATGTGGCGGCCGGCACGGAACCGGTAGAAGTACTCGCGCCCCGGCTTGAGGCCGCGCAGCTCCGCATGGACCGAGTGCGCGCTTTCCGGCAGGGCCTGCTCCACGCCGCGCCGGACCACGTTCCGCATCGCCGGATCCTCGGCGACCTCCCAGGACACAGTGACCACGCGGGAGGGCATGCCGCCCAGGCCGTCTTCCGCGAGCGGGTCGAGCGCGAGCCGGGTCCAGAGCACGAAGCCGTCGGGCCACGGGTCGCCGGACGCGACGCCGAGGGTGAAGGGGTCGGTGGGGAGGCTGGCATCTGCATTCCGGGGATCGGCGACGGCGGTGCCCGGCAAGGCGATAACGAGGCCGGCGCCGAGGCTGCTGGTGATGAGTGTTCTGCGCGTGATGTCCATGGCCCCGAACCTAACGAGGCAGCTTGGACAGGCGGGGACGCGCGCGTGAATCGCGAGTGAACGGTAACACGCCGTCCGGCGAAGCGGCGCGCAGCCAGGCGGAGCGCCGTTACTTGGACGGCTGGGGCACTTCGCAGGTCAGCTTGGGGTTCGCGCCCATGTAGTTCAGCGGTCCGGCGGCGATGGTGATCGCGACGGTTCCGGCCTCCGTGCAGGAGTCCGGGGAGCCGCCAAAGTAGCCCCGCTGAAACGCGGCGAACACGCCGACGATGAGCCAGATGACCACAAGCGTTCCGATGATCCTCACGGCAGCCTCCGTAGCCCCGTTGCCACTTTAATGTGGGACTAATTATCCACCGCGGCTGTCATTCCGGACAGGGCTGCCGGAAGGGGTCTATCGGTTCTGCGGGGTGGCCCTGGGCTGCAGCCGGGTCAGCTGGGTTCCGTGGTGTCCACCGGTGTTTCCTCCACGTCGGGGGTGTCGTCCGCCGTGGCAATCTGGCCGTCGCCGGGGGGTTTGGCTCCGGTGCCGTCCGTGCCCTCTTCTGGTTCGAACGTGTTCGGCTCGCCCGCTCCCACGGCGACGCCGGAGCCGGAGTCCGGGACGCCGTCGCCCTGGGTCTGGGGTGAATCAGTCTGTGGTGACGTTCCGCTGTTCTGGCGGTCCTGGCCGGTTCCTTCAGTGCTCATGTTGTCTCCTGAGACCTTGTGGGGCTGGAAGTTTTACCGTAACAGCGGGGGAGGACATCCGTAAGGGGGCTTAGGATTTTCTGCCGCCGGGCGCGGAACAGGGATAACCTTCACATCTAGGCAGTTTTCCTCAGTGCACAGGCGGTCTTTCAGTTGGCAGAAGAATCAGCGCGCAAGCAGGGCCGGTGGCGGGCCTTCCATGACAAGTTCGTGGTGGAAGAACGCTATATGGATCCTGGTGCCAGAAAAGGCCTTTACCTGACGGCGGTCATCCTTGCCGTTGTGGGGGCAACCGTATTCTTCTTTGCGCTCTCAGGTGTTCAGGACCATGACGGGCTGGCCAGCGCTGATGATGAGTCGTGGAGGTGGCTCCTGACTACCCGCAGCCAGGTGCTGACCGTGGTGATGATTGTCCTGGCTGTCATCTTCGGGCCCGTGGCGCTGCCCATCATTGTCCTCGTTGTCACGGTGGCATGGGGCATTCTGGCCAAGCATGCCTGGCGGCCGATTCTGCTGGCGGCGGGAATGTTGACCGGTGTGGGACTGGCGCAGCTCATCGGCAGGTCGGTGGACAGGCAACGCCCTCCGGTGGACCAGATGCTGTTCGGCGCAGACCACACCTTCTCCTTTCCGTCGGGGCACGTTCTGGGGGCCTCGGACTTCCTGCTCATAACGGCGTTCCTGGTCTTTTCACGCCTCCGGAAACCAAAGACCACGGTGGTCGGTTTTGTCTGCGCCATCATCGGAGTCATTCTGGCGTCCGTCAGCCGGCTGTACCTCGGCTACCACTGGGTGAGCGACGCCGTGGCCTCCGTAGCGCTCTCACTGGTGGTGCTCGGTGCCGTGATTGCCGTGGACACCTGGCGCACCGCCCGCGTGGCCGGCGAACGGGTGACCGGCGAGCTGTCCAAGGCGGATTCCCCGGACTGACGGCATGGCCAACGAGGATGATGTCCGCAGGATCTGCCTTGCCCTGCCGGGTGTGACGGAGCGCCCCAGCTGGAACCAGCCCGCGTGGTTCGCCAAGACCCTGATGGCGCGTATCTGGGAAACCGGTGTGCTAACGGTCAAGACCGCGGAGCGCGAGGCTTTGGCCGGCACGGATCCGGAGACGTACTTTTGGACGCCGCACCATGAGCGGTCGCCGCAGCTGGTCCTTGTCCGGCTTTCAAGGGTCGACGGCGACCAGCTCGCCGAACTGCTCGAGGACTCCTTCCTGCTGGCCGGCGGGCGGCTGTAGGTCCTTGGGCGCCGGCGCTTCATGTCTCGGCGTCCGGATTAAGTCTGGGCGTCCGGATCGGTGCCCGGCGGCGGGCCGGCCCTGCGGCCCCTGGCCCGCTGCAGCTGGCGACGGAGCCGGGCGTTGTCCAGCTCCAGCTCCAGCACCTTGGCCACGCCTGCCAGATTGAGGCCTTCGGCAAGGAGCTCGGCGATGCGGCGCAGTACGGCAAGGTCCGCGTCGCTGTACTGGCGGGTTCCGCCGTCGGTCCTTTCGGGGGTCAGCAGGCCGCGGCGCTCATAAAGCCGGATGTTTTGCTGGCCCGTTCCCAGGAGCTCAGCCACCACCGAAATGGCGTACAACCCGCGCTCCGCGCCGTCCCTGTTGGCCATGTGATTCCCCGTCCAGATTTCCTCGTTTTTCCTCTTGCCCCAGTTTGTCACTGGTGCTATAAAAAATCTATATTCACCACCATAGATATAGGGGTGGTGGGTAGCCATGAAACCTACATGCTGAAGGGAGTGGGAAATGATGCTAATCCGTACTGACCCGTTCCGTGAGCTGGACCGGCTCACCCAGCAGGTCTTCGGAACAGCAGCCCGTCCGGCGGCCATGCCGATGGATGCGTGGCAGGAAGACGGGGAGTTTGTGGTGGCCTTCGACCTGCCCGGGATCTCGCCCGACGACGTGGATCTGAACGTCGAGAGGAACGTCCTTACTGTCCGGGCGGAGCGTCGGGACGCCACCCAGCCCAACGTCGAACTGGTGGTTTCCGAGCGGCCCCGCGGCGTCTTCAGCCGCCAGGTCATTCTCGGAGACACCCTGGACGCGGACAAGATCAAGGCCAGCTATGACCTTGGTGTGCTGACACTGCGGATCCCCGTTGCCGAGCAGGCGAAGCCGCGGAAGATCGAGATCGAAAGCAAGGGCCAGCTGCATCAGATCGAGACGTAGCCGGCCGCCGCACTGACAGGGGCGGCCTGCGGGTTCCAGCCGGATTCCCCAGGCCGTCCCGGCTGCGGCAACCAGAAACGCAACTGCAACAGGCTTCTGTGATGACCAGCCCCACAGCGGACTACTATGCGGTGCTGCAGATTCCGCGCGGCGCGTCGCAGCAGGAAATCGCCCGCGCCTACCGCGCCCTGATGCGCCGCCACCATCCGGATGTTGCCGGCGACGACGCGCTGCCGGCAGAGCTGCAGCTCATCATGCAGGCCTTCGCGGTGCTTCGGGACCCGAAGCGCCGCGCCGCATACGACCGCGAAGTCCTCGGTGCCGCGGCGTCCGGCGGGTCCGGCGGGCAACCACAAGACATTCCGATCCGCGTGGTCCGGCCCCCGGAACCGCCGCTGCGCGTCACCCCTGTCCGGTGGGAGAGCGGCCCCTGGGCCTGAAACCGATCCAAATTTCGGAGGAGAACCACAGCCATGAGTGATTGGCGCCGCTACGACTCCCACCTGATCCCGGCCTTCCACGAACGCTTCGAGCAACGCTGGGGCAAGGGCACAGCGCCCTTTCTGGATCCCGAGGCCCACGAGGAGCCGCTTCCCCGCGCGCAGTGGATCAATCCCACAACCGGTGCTGCGCTGGCCGTCGTTCCGATCTGGTCGGACGACGACCACCAGCACCGCACCTTTGGTGTTTTTTACCTGCCGCCCGCCGGGGACATCTGGGTGCTTCGCCCGGGCCTTACCGGCTTCCTCGAGCCGGGCGAGGACGGCTCCGCCAACCTCGTGGCATTGCGCAACGACGCCTTCCGCAAAGCCGTATCCCACGCCAACGAATTCCTCTTCGGCCCGCCGCCGCTGGTGGACTAACCCGGTCCGGCGAAGCCGACGCTGCCAGCGTCGGGCCCAGGGAAGAAGCCCGGCCCGCCAAAGCCCGGCCCGGGGAAGCCGGGGCCGCCGAAACCGCCCTGCCCGTCCCCGCCGCGGGCTGGGCCGCTGCCCAGCAGGCTTCTGGTGAGCGTCTCGCCGTCGGCCATCAGTTCCTCCACCGCCTCCAGAAGGTGGCTGTCCGAGACAGGGGCGCCGTCCAGTGCGGCACGCACGACGGCCCTGCGGACCAGCTCGCGCGCGAATGAGGCCGTGGTTCCCTCGGTGCGCGCGGCCGCGTCCCGGACGGCGGCCGGGCTGAACGGGGTCCCGCGCGCATACAGCGTCACGAGCCCGATGCGCTCATCAAGGGCGGGAAGCGGAATGTCCACGGCCAGATCAACGCGGCCGGGGCGCTGGGCGAGGGCCCGCTCGAGCATGTCCACGCGGTTGGTGGTGAGGACGAACGCGACGTCGGCGTCGTGGTCCAGGCCGTCCATGGCATCGAGGACCTCGAACAGCAGCGGCTGCGGCCCGTGCCCGAAGCTCCGGTCCTCGGCGATCAGGTCGCAATCCTCAAGCACCACGATGGACGGCTGCAGCGCGCGGGCCATGGCGGCCGCCTCGGAGATCCTGGCCAGCGACCCTCCGGACAGCAGGACCGCCGTGATGCCGGCGCCCTGGCTCAGCAGGTACCGCACCGTGTGGGTCTTGCCCGTGCCGGGTTGGCCGTACAGCAGGATGCCCCGCTTGAGGTGCTGGCCGTACTCCTTCAGGGACTCCCGGTGCTCGGCGATGCCCAGGGCGTGATCGGCCACCTTCTGGAGCAGACCCTGCGGCAGGATGACGTCGGTAGCAGTGAGTTCCGGCCGCGCGTGGAAGGTCACGCCGCCGCTGCTGGGCCCGTACTCGCCCATGACCAGCGAAATGACCTGGCCTTTCAGGATGCTGCCGCGCTGCATTCGCCTGCCGAACTCGGCCAGGAAGTCCGCCGCGTTCTTGGCATCGGCAGCCAGGACCTCAAGGCAGGCCGTTTGCCGGCCGTAGCGCGGCGCCGCGTCACGCTGCAGGACGGCAACAGGGCTGCCCGCGTGCCGGAAGAGCCACAGTCCCAGGGCCACGGCCTGCCGCTGTTCGTCCGGGCCCACCGCGAGGTTGATGTAGTCGGGCTGGGACAACGGGAACTGGGGGAAGAACTGTGACTGCTGGAGCATGTCGCTCAGGGACTGGTGGTGCCGCTGGTCACCGCCGCCGATGCCCACCAGCCGGAACTCGGGATCCTCGCCGGCGAGTTCGGCCATCAGGATGTCCGCGTCCACGAACCGGTGCGCCGGGACCTCCTCCACCACCACCGCGAGTGATTCGGCCGGTACCGCCAAATGTTCGGTGATGGTTGTCAGCAGCTGCGTGCCGGCCTTGACGCGGTGCTGGCCGGACTGCGCGATTTCCACCAGATGCGCGAAATCGTCGATGAACTTCCCCAGTTTTTCATCCATGCCGCAGACCCTACCAGCGGCGGTCAAGGTCCCCTCGTCAGCGGCACCGGCCTGTGTCATTCTGGGAGGTACGCAGTCCGGATGTCATTCTGGGAGGTACGCAGTCCGGAGGTGCCGCAGCCTGGAGCTACGGCAGTCCTCCCGAGCTGACGAAGGACCGGAGCCGTCGAAGGAGAAGGCCATGTTTGCGCCCAAGGGTTCGTTTTCCAGCTTCAGCGTTGACGACGTGGCGCGCGCCAGGGAGTTCTACGGGCAGACGCTGGGCCTGTCCGTGTCCGACGGCGCGATGGGCACACTGGAGCTGTCCATGCCCGAGGGCCACACGATTTTTGTCTACCCCAAGGACAACCACGCGCCAGCCACCTTCACCGTCCTGAACCTTGTGGTGGACGACGTCGAGGCGGCCGTTGATGAGCTCAACGCGGCAGGCGTGCAGACCAAGATCTACGACGATCCCAGCCTGCCCACGGACGACAAAGGAATTGCCCGGGGGATGGGCCCGGACATCGCCTGGTTCAAGGACCCGGCCGGCAACGTGATCTCCGTGATTAATCCGGGCAGCGCCAGCCCGGACAACGCTGCGCCTTAGCGGTAGAATCCGGCAATCTGAAGTTTTCGGCCCACCGGCCTTTCACAACGTCACAGAGGTCCAGCGATGCATCCTTCCGCCAAAGAATTGGCCGCCATGGTTCCGACCGGATTCACCCTGGGGGTGGCTACCGCAGCATTCCAGATTGAAGGGGCACTCGACGAGGACGGCCGGGGACCGGCCGGCTGGGACGTCTTTGCCGCCAAGCCAGGGACGATCGTGGACGGCCACAGCCCGGCCGTGGCGTGCGACCACTATCACCGCATGCCGCAGGACGTGGCCCTGATGAAGGAACTGGGCATCGACTCCTACCGGTTCTCGCTGGCGTGGCCGCGCATCCAGCCGGACGGCCGCGGAGCGGTGAACCGGGCCGGCCTGGACTTCTACGACCGGCTGCTGGATGAGCTGCTGGCCAACGGAATTTCGCCGATGGTCACGCTCTACCACTGGGACACACCGCTGGCCCTCGATGAGGACGGCGGCTGGCTCAACCGGGACACCGCCTACCGGCTGGGGGAGTTCGCCGCCATCGCCGCCGCCGCGTATGGCGACCGCGTGGCCCGCTGGGTAACCATCAACGAACCCGCCACCGTGACCACCAACGGCTACGCCCTGGGTCTGCACTCCCCGGGGAAGGCCGACTTCGCCAATGGCCTGCCCACCGTGCACCACCAGCTGCTGGGCCACGGCCTTGCGCTGCAGGCATTGCGGGCCGCGAAAGTGCCCGGCGAAATCGGCATGACCAACGTGTACTCGCCCGTGGTGCCCAACTCCGGCAACCCGCTGGACTGGATCAGCGCCGGCGCCATGGACGTGGCCCAGAACCGGCTCTACGCGGACCCCGTGCTGACCGGAAAATATCCGGATCTGGTCCGGGCGGCGAAGTTCTTCTCGTCCTTCGAGCATCCGGACGAGGACATGGCCGTCATCTCCCAGCCGCTGGACTTCTACGGCATGAACTACTACATGCCCACCAGGGTGGCGGCCGGCGGAGGCGACAGCCCCGTCCCGGCGGCCATGGCCGAAGCGATGGGGGACGACCTCAAGGACGCCACGCCCGGCGCCCCGCTGCACATCGAACCGTGGCCGGACACGGAAACCACTGCCTATGGCTGGCCGGTGAAGCCCGAGTACATGGCCGTGGCGCTCAAGGAAATGGCCGAACGCTATCCGAAACTCCCGCCGGTGATCATCACGGAGGGCGGCGCGAGCTTTGAGGACATCAAGGTCCGGGACAAGTCCACCAA
This sequence comes from Arthrobacter sp. NPDC058097, assembly GCF_042884885.1. Lineage (NCBI taxonomy): Bacteria > Bacillati > Actinomycetota > Actinomycetes > Micrococcales > Micrococcaceae > Arthrobacter > Arthrobacter sp. NPDC058097. The sequence continues at coordinate 35,173 of NZ_JBHVSZ010000013.1, read as the reverse complement.
CCGGACCTTCATTCCGGACGAGCGGCGGCTCCGCTACCTCTCCGACCACCTCGGCACAGCCCTCCGCGCCACCGCCCCCGGCGGCGAGGCTGAAAAAATCGACCTGCGCGGATACTACGTCTGGTCGTTCATGGATAACTTCGAATGGTCGGGCGGCTACAACCAGCCGTTCGGCCTGGTCCACGTTGATTTCGAGACCCAGGTGCGCACCCCGAAAGCCTCGTTCTACTGGTTCCAGGAACTTCAGGAGGAACGGAAGCTGGCAGCCTCGGCGGATGCCGCCGTCGCCGCTGCCGCAGCAGGGCCGGACAGCGCCGTGGCTGAGGGAATGCTGACAGAGGCAGGGATGTCCGACGGCGGCACGCCCGACGCCGGACCGGTCACCTAGGCAGCCCGGTCACCCAGGCAGCTCCGGTCACCTAGAGCAGTTCGAGCTGCCGGAGCTGGCGGGCTATGCCCGCGCCGTCGGGGGAGTAGATCCACGGCACCGTCGAGGCGCTGTGGTCCCCGTCCTCGGAGTGGCCGCCTGCCAGGACGGACTCGCTCACCGAGAGCTGCCGGATGGCGATGGCCGCCACCTTGTCCGCGTTGTGCTGCGTGAACTGCGAGTAGATCTGCTCGTCGTGCTGGCCGTTGTCGCCGATCAGGAGCCAGCGCATGTGCGGGAACTCCGCCGCCAAACGCTCCAGGTTGCGGCGCTTGTGTTCCTGGCCGCTGCGGAACCAGCGGTCCTGGGTCAGCCCCCAGTCCGTCAGCAGCAGCGGACCTGCCGGGTACATGTTGCGGGTCAGAAAGCGTGCGAGGGTGGGCGCCGCGTTCCACGGGCCCGTTGAGAGGTAGATGACGGGCGCGTCGGGATGTTCAATGGTGAGCCGGTCCAGCAGCACTGCCATCCCCGGGGTGGCCATCCTGGCCCGCTCACTCAGCACAAAGGTATTCCACAGTGCCAGGAAGGGCCGGGGCAGCGCCGTCACCATGACGGTGTCGTCGATGTCCGAGACGATGCCGAATTTGGTGTCGGGGGCAATGATGAAGATGTTGGCTTCCACCGGTTCGGTGCCCTGGGAACGGAGGATGGCGGTGTGCCAGCCCGGGGCCAGGGACACCGGAATGTCGATGTCCACCAGCCCGCCGCGGTCGGCCTTGACCTTCGTGACCGTTCCGCCGATCTCGATCTCCACCTCGGAACCGGGAATCGGAACGCTGGTGAAGGCCCGCCAGCCGCGCACGTTTTCGGTGCCGTTCCGGGCGGCATGGTCGGCGCGGCTGCCGGGCACGGGTTTGCTGGCCAGCACCACGCGGCCCAGGACCCGGACCCACTCGGTGGACCCATAGCCCTGGTAGGCGATGGTCTTGGGCTCGAACTTCCAGCGCCGGGCGAGCTTCAGGCGCGCCGTGTTGATCGCATCGGATAGCCGGTGGGCCAGGCGGAAGACGCGCGTCCCTGACAAACTCGCCTCTGACAACGGTGATTCCTGTGACGCCATGTCCATGCCTTCACTCTGCCACAGGGCAGCGGCCCATGGGCTGCCCGCCTGCGCTCTGTTACTCGCCGTCTCCCAGCATGCCGCGCAGGGTGGCGGCATTCCGCACGGCGTTTCCGCCGCCGTCGTTGTTGAAGTACGCGAAGACTTCCCGGCCGGAGCTGCGCCACTCCCTGATCCTGTCCGCCCACCAGCCCAGTTCCTCGTCCGAGTAGGAGCCGCCGTACAGGTACTGGTGGTCGGGCCCGTGCAGCCTGACGTAGACGAACGGGGCGGTCGCCTGCAGATTGCAGGGCAGGTTGGCGCCGCTCATGACGGTGTACGCGGCGCCGTGCCGTTCCAGCAGCCCGTATACCTCCGGCTGCTCCCAGCTAGGATGCCGGAACTCCACGGCCACCCGGATCCATCCGGGCAAGGCGCCGAGGAAATAGTCCAGGCGGGCATCATCCCGCTCCATGCCGGGAGGCAGCTGGACGAGCAGTACCGCGCGCTTGTCGCCGAGCTCATGCCAGCACCGCGAGATCCGTTCGATCCAGACCTCCGGGCCGTACAGCTTCTTGGCATGGGTGAGCCCGCGCGGGGCCTTGACGGACAGGGCAAAGCCGGGCGGCAGCCTGGTCCGCCAGCCGGCGAACGTGGTGTCCCGCGGCCAGCGGTAGAAGCTGGCGTTCAGCTCCACCGTGCTGAACCGCGCCACGTAGTGCTGCAGCCTGTCCCTGGTGGGCAGTCCGGGCGGGTACAGCACGTTTTCCCAGTGGTCGTAGCTCCAGCCGGACGTGCCGATGTGGATGTTCACGGGCGGTACTTCAGTCGAAGTGGGTGGTCACGGTGCCGCCACCGGCGGACTCCACAATGGCCGCAGCGACGTCGCGCAGCTTCAGATTGCGCGTGCTCGACGCCGACTTGATGAGGTTGATGGCGTCCTCCTGGCTGCAACGGTTTTGCGCAATGATGATCCCGACGGCCGTGTCAATGATGGTCCGGGACTCCATGGCCCGCTTCAGATTGGCGGCGTTGTCGTTGCGCTGGGCGAGCAGGACCGCGAGCCGGAGGCCCTTGGAGGCCTGGCGGACATAACTGATGGCGCTCTCAACGGCACCCGGGTCAAAGACGTTTGGTTTCTCGGAGTACAGGTTGAGTCCGGCCCGGGCGTCAGCGCCGGGCAGGTCGAAGGGGACCGCCAGGACCGACCGGATGCCGTTCCTCAGCACGGTGTCGTTGTAATCCGGGAACTCGGTGTCGAGCTCGAAATCCGGAACATGGACCAGGACGCCTTCCCGGCAGGAGCGAAGGCAGGGGCCGTCGCCGAACTGGTACTGGATTTCGTCCAGTGCCTGCGCGTGCTCGCTGCTGCTGGCCACGGTGGCGGCCGAACGGTGCCGCAGGAGGGTGATGCCGCAATAGATCTGGCCGCGCGGGCCGGACATGCTCTCGGCCGAGAACCGTGCCAGCTCGTCGAGGAAGTCCTGGACATCCTGGGTATCCAGCAGCATGTCCTGGACGCGGCCCACCACGTCCGCTTCGTTCACGCGACTCTCCACGCAAGGCTCCACTTCCGCCCCGCCATCCGGCTGAACCGGGGGAAGGCTTACTGGCAAGAACTGATTGGCTAGGCTCCGGCGGCCGCTCCGCCTGACTTCAGGCTACACCCGGGCACCCCTCGTGCAGCGGGGCCTGCTGTGGCACTGTAAGGGCATGGTACGCATTGAGGATTATGCGGTGGTCGGGGATCTGCACACAGCAGCCCTGGTCAGCACAGAAGGGTCGATTGACTGGCTGTGCCTGCCGCGGTTCGATTCGCCAGCCTGCTTCAATGCGCTCCTGGACACCCCCGAAGCGGGACGCTGGCTTGTGGCCCCGGCGGCCGGGGGCGGCTGCACGCGCCGGCGCTACCGCCGTCACACCCTCATCCTGGAAACTGAGTGGGAAACCGACGACGGCGCCGTCCGCGTCATCGACTTCATGCCGCCCCGCGACGAGGTGGCGGACATCGTCCGGATCGTGGTAGGGCTGCACGGACACGTCCGGATGAGAAGCGAACTGGCCCTGCGGTTCGACTACGGCCACATCATGCCCTGGGTGCGCCGGGACAGCCACGGCCTCCACGCCATCGCCGGGCCGGACTCTGCCTACCTGGTGACCACCGCCCCGCTGCGCGGTGAACGCATGCACACCCTCAGCGATTTCACCGTGAAGGCCGGCGAACGGGTGCCGTTTGTGCTGACGTGGGCGCCCAGCCATGTCCGCCGGCCCCGGTCCGTGGACGCCGAGGAAGTCCTCGACTCCACCGAACGGTTCTGGCGGGAATGGACGGACAAGTGCAAGGTGTCCGGGCCGTACAAGGACGCCGTGCAGCGCTCGCTGATCACCCTCAAGGCCCTCACCTACGCGCCCACCGGAGGGATCGTTGCGGCCGTGACCACATCGCTGCCCGAGCAGCTGGGCGGTCCGCGGAACTGGGACTACCGCTTCTGCTGGCTCCGCGATGCCACCCTGACGCTGCAGGCACTGCTCGCCGCCGGCTATACGTCCGAGGCGGCGGCCTGGCGCGACTGGCTGCTGCGGGCCGTGGCGGGGGACCCGGCCGACCTGCAGATCATGTACGGAATCCACGGCGAACGCAGGCTGCCGGAACTGGAACTGCCCTGGCTGGCCGGCTATGAGAATTCGGCGCCGGTCCGGGTGGGCAACGCGGCCGCGGGCCAGCTGCAGCTGGATGTCTGGGGTGAGGTGCTGGACTGCCTTTCCCTGACCCGAAACTCACTGCTGAAGCACACGGACGAAGCCTGGGACGTCCAGGTGGCGCTGATGGAGTACCTCGAGGGCGCCTGGGACCAGCCGGACAACGGGTTGTGGGAGATGCGCGGCCCGCGCCGCCATTTCACCCACTCCAAGGTGATGGCATGGGTGGCTGCGGACCGGATGGTCAAAGGCGTCCGGGATTCGGGGCTTCCCGGTCCCGCGGACCGGTGGGAGGCGCTCCGCGACACGATCCATGCCGAAGTCATGAAGAACGGCTTCGATCCCGCCAGGAACACTTTCACGCAGAGCTACGGCCGGCCCGAACTTGACGCCAGCCTGCTCCTCATTCCCCGCGTCGGCTTCCTTCCGCCGGACGACCCCCGGGTCCTCGGCACCATCGACGCCATCCAGCGCGAACTGACGGAGGACGGGTTCGTGCTCCGGTACCGCCCCCAGGTGAGCGACGACGGGCTGCCGGGGGGAGAAGGAGTGTTCCTCGCCTGCTCCTTCTGGCTCGTGGAGGCGCTGCTCGGGGCGGGCCGTCGTAGGGAGGCCACGGAACTGTTCGAGCGGCTGCTGTCGCTGCGCAACGACGTCGGCCTGCTGAGTGAGGAATGGGGCGTCCAGAGCGGCCGGCACCTGGGGAACACCCCGCAGGCGTTCAGCCACTTCGCGCTGGTGACCAGCGCCTTGGAGCTGAGCCAGCGGCGGCCCCGCCGGAGCGACAAGCCGCTCCCCTCGAAGGCCGCTACCCGGTAGCGAAGGCGGTTAGGCCAAAATTGGATGACGTCTCTCACCTTGGCGGGTAGGTAAGTATACTTACTAACACCTCACCGAAGGGTGAAGAAGGAGGAGAGCCAAATGTCTGGATATTTCGAGTTGGTGGACGCTCCCGACGGCGGATACAGGATCCGGTTGCTGGACGGAACGGGGGCGCTTATGGCGGTGTCTGTTACTTTCCCGACGAAGCGTGCAGCTGTTGCGGGGGTGGCCCAGGCCAGGGAGATCGCCGGTACCGGCCTGATCCGTGACCTTTGCAAGGACGCAGTGAAGCGCCCCGCGCCCAAGCGTCATGGAAAGCCGGCAAGGCAGCCGGTGAAGTCGGCGGTGGGTGTCGGTTACGGATCCCCGAAAGCCGTGACTGGCCGGGTGCCCGCACCGCTGCTGGCGAAGCGCTGAGGCCGGTGGACGTGCCGGAGCAGGTAAACGGGCGGAAGGGTGTCCTGTTCGATGTTGACGGGACGCTGATCGATTCGGCGTACATCCACACCCTCGCCTGGTGGCAGGCGTTCCGCCAGTCGGGTTTCGACGTGCCCATGGCCCGGATCCACCGCTGTGTGGGGATGGGCGGGGCGCGCCTGGTCGACAGCCTGCTGCCGGAGGCCCGGGACAAGGATGTGGACGAGGATATTCTGTCTGCCCATTCCGGGGTTTTCGGCACCTACGGGCCGTCGCTCCGCGCCCTCGACGGTGCCCGCGACCTGCTGGCCCGGTGCAGCCAGGACGGGCTGGCGGTGGCGCTGGCCTCGTCCGCGAGGGAGCAGGATCTCAAGGCGCTCCGCTCGGCTCTGTCGGCGGATGAGTTCATCGACGCCGCTACCAGCTCCAATGATGCGGAAAACAGCAAGCCCGAGCCGGACATCCTGATTGCTGCGCTAAAGGCCGTGGGGGTGCAGGCCTCCGATGCCGTCTATGTGGGGGACGCGGTGTGGGATGTCATGGCGGCCAGCAGGCTCGGCATGCCTACCATTGCCCTCACCTGCGGCGGCACCAGTGAGGCAGAATTGCGGGATGCAGGGGCCGTCGAGGTCTACGCGGGGCCGCGGGAACTGCTGGACAACCTGGGCGTCAGCGCGATCGGAAAGCTGCTCGGGGGGTAGGTGTTCAGGCTTCGGCCGTGTCCACCCTGGATTCGGTGTTCGTGAAACCCCCGCCCTCGGGCTCGTCGGCGTAGACTCCCTTGTTCCACGACACCGCTACGGCGACGGAACCGTCGTCGTTCCTCACTACCTCGGTGACCACCTCCGAAACCGCCGCCCCCATGGCGAGGATCTTCGCGCGGTAGGTGGTGACCAGCTCCTCGAGGCTGGCCTCCGTCCATTCACCGGGACGCATGCGCGTGGAGATTTCCACCGGTTCGGGCTGGTACAGCGACATGGTGGCGCCTTTCCTTGGGGGCAAGAACAGTTCCTACGCTAGGAGCGTTCTCCGGCTGAAACAAGAGAAAAGCAAGGATGCTTACTTTCCGTTCTCGAAATCCGGAAAAAATTGATAAGCATACTGACCTTCACATCGGCGCCGGATCGGGCTACGGTCGAAAGAACGCGACGCGCAGCTACGGGAAGGCATTCCATGAAGGCAGTGACTTGGCAAGGCAAGCGCTCCGTAAGCGTGAAGGAAGTACCGGATCCCGTCATCCAGGAGCCCACGGATGCGATCGTAAGGATCACGTCATCGGCGATCTGCGGTTCCGACCTGCATCTGTACGAGGTGCTTGGCCCCTACATGCACGAGGACGATGTCCTGGGCCACGAACCCATGGGCATCGTGGAAGAGGTAGGGAGCGCAGTCACCAGCCTGGCCAAGGGTGACCGCGTGGTCATTCCCTTCAACATTTCCTGCGGCCACTGCTACATGTGCTCGCAAGGCCTCCAGTCGCAGTGCGAAACCAGCCAGGTCCGGGAAAAGAACTCGGGCGCCGCGCTTTACGGCTACTCGGAGCTCTACGGCTCTGTTCCCGGCGGCCAGGCGGAGTATCTGCGGGTGCCGTTCGCTGATTACGGTCCCGTGAAGGTGGGGCAGGAGCTGCCCGACCAGCGGTACCTGTTCCTTTCGGACATTCTTCCCACCGCCTGGCAGGCGGTGAAATACGCAGACTCACCGGCCGGAGGCACGCTGGCAGTTTTCGGCCTTGGTCCGGTGGGACAGTTCGCCTCCCGGGTGGGTGCCTACCTCGGCCAGCGGGTCATCGGTGTTGATCCCGTGCCGGAGCGGCGCGAGATGGCCGCGCGCCACGGCGTCGAGGTCCTTGACTATGCCAAAGGCATATCCGACGAACTGCGGGAAATGACCGGCGGCAGGGGCCCGGACGCGGTGGTTGACGCCGTCGGGATGGAGGCACACGGCTCACCGGTGGCGGGATTCGCCCACCAGGCACTGGGCCTCCTCCCCGACAAGGTGGCACAGAAGGCCATGGAAACCGCCGGCGTGGACAGGCTCGCCGTGGTCCACACGGCCATCGACTCGGTCCGGCGCGGGGGCACGGTTTCCCTGAGCGGCGTCTACGGCGGCACGGCGAGCCCCATGCCGCTGCTCACCATGTTCGACAAGCAGATCCAGCTGCGCATGGGCCAGTGCAACGTCCGCCGGTGGACCGATGAGCTGCTTCCGCTGGTGGAGGACGACGCCGATCCGCTGGGTGTGATGGACCTGGTCACCCATACCGCGGGACTGGCCGGGGCGCCGGAGCTCTATGAAAAGTTCCAGAAGAAAGAGGACGGCTGTATCAAGGTGGTCCTCAAACCCTGACGGGTTCCAGAGACGCCGGACTTTAGCAGCGAGGTCCGGGACGGCGGCTGGCGGGTGGACTCACCCGTCAGCCGCTTTCCGTTAAGGGCTACTGCTCGCAAGTGGCTATGGCTCCCGCCAATCGTGGCCGGTGATGTGGGAGCCGGCCTGCGGCCCCATCTGGAGCATGCCGCCGTCGACCGCCCATGACGCGCCGGTGACATAGCTTGACGCCGGTGAGGCGAGGAACGCGATAACGGCGGCCACCTCCCGGGCGTCGCCGGGCCTGCCGAGGGGAACGCCCGGCCGGTCCTTGGTGTGCGGGTCCTCATCGGTCTGGCCCGTCATCGGCGTCGCTATTTCGCCGGGGGCCACGGAGTTGGCCGTGATGCCGTGGCTGGCCAGCTCCAGCGCAATGGTCTTGATGAGTCCGCCCAGCCCGTGCTTGGACGCGTCGTACGCTGACGAGCCGACCCTCGGCTGTGTCTCGTGGACGCTGGTGACGGCGATGATCCGGCCGCCCCGCCCGGCGTCGACCATGCGGCGGGCGGCCGCCTGGATGCAGAGGAAGGCGCCGTTCAGGTTGGTGTCCATGGTCCTGGCCCAGGTCTCATAATTCAGTTCGAGGAACTTGGTGCCGTCGCCCGTGCCGGAGTTGTTAACGAACACGTCCACGCCGCCCAGCTCCTCCGCGAGGGAGTCGATGACACCGGCGCAGGTCAGCAGGTCGGTGGTATCGAGCTGCCGGACCACCGCGTTCCGGCCCGCGGCCCGGACCTCCCCGGCCGTGCGCTCGGCGCCATCCCTGTCCGTGTGCCAGGTGACGCCGACGTCCAGCCCGGCCTGGGCCAGGGCCACCGCGGTGGCGCGGCCGATCCCGGAATCGCTGCCGGTAACGATGGCGGTGCGGGGCGAAAATTCGGGCGAGAAGTTCACGGTGCGTCCTTTCAGGCCGGGCGTTCTTGCGGGATCAGGCCGCCGCATCCACAACGCAGAAGCGGTTTCCGTCCGGGTCTTCCAGCACGATGAAGTCCGGGTCATCCGGATAGGAGTCCCAGTCCACCCGGGAGGCCCCGAGCTCAACGAGGCGTTCCACCTCGGCGGCCTGGTCATCGGCATAGAGGTCGAGGTGGAGGCGCGGATGGGACTGCACCGGGGTCTCGCTGAGCATGAGGGCGAGCCGGGCGCCGTCGCCCTTTTGCGGGACCAGTACCACCCACGTCTCGTCGCCGTCGTCCCGCGGGATGTAGCCGAGGGCGTCGCACCAGAAAGCGGTGGCGCGGGCAACGTCGTTGACGCCAAGGACTGTCGTTCCGATCGTCAGCATGCCCCCATGCTTCCGCGCGACCAGTTGCGATGCAAGGGTTCCGGCTGGGTTGACCTTTCTCGCGGAAGGAGACGAAATCGCCGGAAACGCGCGAAACCGCCGGAAGCTTCCAGCGTACTGGCAGTCTTCCGGCGGTTTCGGTGGTCCTGACCCGAAAGCAGGGACTACGTCAGGCGGACCTGGCGGTTCATGTCCTTGTACAGCAGGTAGCGGAACTCGCCCGGCCCGCCCGCGTAGCAGGCCTGCGGGCAGAAGGCCCGCAGCCACATGAAGTCGCCGGCCTCCACCTCCACCCAGTCGTTGTTGAGCAGGTACATCGCCTTGCCCTCGAGCACGTACAGGCCGTGCTCCATGACGTGGGTCTCCGGGAACGGGATCACACCGCCGGGCTGGAAAGTGACGATGTTGACCTGCATGTCGTGGGCCAGGTCGCTGGAGTCCGTGAAGCGGGTGGTCTTCCAGACGCCGTCGGTGTCGGGCATCGCGGTGGGCTCGACGTCCTTCTCGTTGGTCACGAAGGACTTGGCCTCGTACCCCTCCAGCCGCTCGTAGGCCTTCCGGATCCAGTGGAAGGAGACGATGTCGTCCGAGACGTTCTCGACGCCCCACTCGGAACCCGCGGCGAGGTAAGCGTAGCCGCCCTCCTCGAGGAGGTGCAGTTCGCCGTCGAGCGTCAGGTTGAGCCTGCCCTTGGTGACGAAGACAACGCCCTCGACGCCCGCCTCGAACTCAGCTTTCGGTGCGCCGCCGCCCGGGGCGATCTCGACGATCAGCTGGGAGAAAGTGGTGGCGAACCCGGAGATGGGACGGGCGATGATCCAGGAGCGGGTGTTGGTGAAGCCCGGCAGGTTGGACGTGACGATGTCCGTCAGGACGCCCTTGGGGATGACCGTGTAGGCCTCCTTGACGATGGCCCGTTCCGTGGTGAGGTGGGTCTGCGGCGGCAGGCCGCCCTGGGGGTAGTAGTAGTTGCCCATCAGTGGATCCTTACTTTGATGTGGTCTGGGCCAGCCGTGGGTGGGCCAGGCCAGTGAGTTTGGGGATTGCGACGCCGGCCAGGGCCAGCACTTCCTCGGCGCCGACTGCGCCGCACTGGACGCCGCGCAGCACGAACGCGGCAAGCGCGCGGGCCGTGGCCGGCTCGTCCATCACGCCGCCTTCCGTCTGCTCCACATAGTTCCGCAGCCGGGCGGCCGCAGCCGGCAGGCCCTGGCGGTAGAAGGCATAGGTTGCTGCGAAGCGGCTCGGCAGCTGGGCCGGGTGGAGGTCCCAGCCCTGGTAGAAGCCGCGCTCCAGGGAACGGCGCACCAGGCGGCCGTGCAGCTGCCAGGCGTTTTCCACGTTGTCGCCCACGGGAATGATGTTGGTGGAACCGTCGGACAGCCGGATGCCGGTACCCGCCACGGCCAGCTGCATGACCTCCTTGGCGAAGTCGGCCACCGGATGTTCCATCGACTGGTACTCCGCCGAGATCTGCAGGGAGGCGGAGTAGTCGTACGTGCCGTAGTGCAGGCCGCTGATCCGCCCGGGAACGGCATGCGGCAGCTGGGCCACCGGGGACGTCCCTTCGGGGCCGAGGATGAGCTGCGGAGTCTCCACCTGCACCTCGAACCGGAGCCGGCCGGCCGGGAGCGAGTGGATCTCCTCGAGGCGGGAGACGGCGTAGTCCATCGCCTGCACCTGCGCCACGGTGGTGACCTTGGGCAGCGTCAGGACCAGCCCCTCAGGCAGTTCACCGGCGGCGGCCAGGCCGGAAACGAACAGGTCCAGGGTGCGCAGCCCGCGGGCGCGGGTAGGCGCCTCGAAGCACTTGAACCGGATCCCGATGAACGGCGGCGCGGAGCCGGCCGAGACTGCGGTGGCCATGGCGGAGGCCGCGGCAGCGGCGGCGGCGTCCTCGGCGTCGTCGCCCCGGTCCCCGAACCCGTCCTCGAAGTCGAGCCGGAGGTCCTCGATCGGCTCGCTGCCCAGCTTCGTCTCCACCCGGGAGGCGACCGCCTCGGCGAGCTCGGCGTCCTGGCCCAGCAGCGAACCGAGCCGGGCCAGCCCGCCGTGGGCGGCCGCCGTCGCCATCGCCTGGGTTCCCCAGTCGGCGGCGAGCGACGGCGTGAAACGGTCGGCGGGCACGTAGACGGTGTGGACTGGCTGGCGTGAGCCGTCGTCGCCCGGGTAGTTCTGCTCAAGCAGCCGGTCGGTGTCCGCCAGCTGCCCGTCGATCCGGGCCAGGTCCGCCGCGGTGAGCGATGTTTCGGGTACCGCCATCTCAGCCCACCAGTTCGTATGCGGGGGTGGTGAGGAAGTCCGTGTAGTCCTCCGACAGGCAGATGTCGCCGATCAGGCTGCTGGCCGGCTGGTAGTAGCGGGCGAACGCTTCCTCGCCCACCTCGCCGCGCAGCTTCTCGGTTTCCTCGGCGAGGATGCGGGTGACCAGTTCGCGGGTGACCTTGTTGCCGGTGTCCGCGAGGACCACCTCGTTGCGGATCTGCTGCCAGACCTGCGAGCGGGAAATTTCTGCCGTGGCGGCGTCCTCCATTAGGTTGTGGATGGCCACCGCGCCGTTGCCGGAGATCCAGACGGCGGTATACGCCACGGCGACGTAGAGGTTCAGGCGCAGGCCGGCTTCGGTGACCTGGCCTTCGGCGGAGGCGATGTCCAGCAGCTGGCCGGCCGTGACCGAAACCTCCGGTCGCTGCTTGTCCAGCTGGTTTGGCTTGTCGCCGAGCACGGAGTCGAAGACCTCCTGGCAGACGGGCACCAGGTCAGGGTGGGCCACCCAGGAGCCGTCGAAGCCGTCATTCGCCTCGCGGGTCTTGTCCGCACGGACCTTCTCAAAGGCCTGCGCGGTGACCTCGGGTTCGCGGCGGTTGGGGATGACCGCGGCCATGCCGCCCATCGCGAAGGCGCCGCGGTGGTGGCAGGTCTTCACCAGCAGTTCCGTGTAGGCCCGCATGAACGGAGCCGTCATGGCCACTGTGGCGCGGTCCGGCAGCACGAAGCTGGCGCCGGCGTCGCGGAAGTACTTGATGATGCTGAACAGGTAGTCCCAGCGGCCGGCGTTCAGGCCCGAGGCGTGGTCCCGCAGCTCGTAGAGGATCTCGTCCATCTCGAACGCAGCCGGGATGGTTTCGATCAGCACGGTGGCGCGGATGGTGCCCTGGCCGAGGCCCAGGAAGTCCTGGGCGAAGACGAACACGTCGTTCCACAGCCGTGCCTCGAGGTGGCTCTCCATCTTCGGCAGGTAGTAGTACGGGCCGTGGCCGTTGAGCACCAGCTGCTTGGCGATGTGGAAGAAGTGCAGGCCGAAGTCCACCAGCGCGCCGACGGCGGGTTCGCCGTTGAGCAGCAGGTGCCGCTCCTCCATGTGCCAGCCGCGGGGGCGGGCCACGACGACGGCCAGCGGGGCGTCGGTGCGGAGCCGGTACTCCTTGCCCTCGGGGGAGGTGTAGCTCAGGGTTCCGGTGGCGGCATCACGGAGATTGAGGATGGCATCGATGACGTTGCCCCACGTGGGCGTGCTGGCGTCCTCAAGGTCGGCGAGCCACACCTTGGCGCCGGAGTTCAGGGCGTTGATGGCCATCTTGGCCGGCGACGCCGGGCCGGTCATCTCAACCCGGCGGTCCTGCAGGGCCGCCGGTGCCGGCGCAACCTTCCAGTCGCCGTCGCGCACGTTCTTGGTTTCCGGCAGGAAATCCAGGCTGCCGGTCCGGGCCACCTGCTCACGCTTGGCTTTCCGGGCCGTGAGCAGCTCGCCGCGCCGGCCGGCGAAGCGCTTGTGGAGCTCCTCAACGAACGCGAGGGCCTTCGGGGTGAGAATTTCCTCCGCACGCTCTATCGGCCGGGGGTCTGTGACTGTAATAGCCATTGTGGGTCCTTTCCAGGGCTGATTCAGGCGTTGGCGAGGGCCGCGTCCGCGGGCGCAGCTTCTTCTGTTGAGTCTTCCGCTGATGTTGCCGCGGCGCCAGTACCCTCTGCGGCGTGGGCGGCCGCGGCGACTGCTGCCGCGACGTCGGCGGCAACGTGGGGATCGAAGACGCTGGGGATGATGTAGCTGGCGTTGAGCTCGTCGTCAGCAACCCGGTTGGCGATCGCTTCGGCGGCGGCCACCAGCATCTCCGGCGTGATGTCGGATGCCCCGGCGTCCAGCAGCCCGCGGAAGAAGCCCGGGAAGGCGAGGACGTTGTTGATCTGGTTCGGGAAGTCGCTGCGGCCGGTGGCGACGACGGCGGCGTGCTTGGAGGCCACGGTCGGATCGATTTCCGGCGTCGGGTTGGCCATGGCGAAGACGATGGCGTCCTTGGCCATCGAGGCGACCTGCTCCTCGCCGATCACATGCGGCGCGCTGACGCCAATGAAGACGTCGGCGCCCTTGAGGGCCTCGTGCAGGGTGCCCGAGAAGCCCTCTTCGTTGGTGTTCGCGGCAATCCAGGTGCGGTGCTCGTCGTCGTACTTTTCACCCGAGTGGATGGCGCCGGAGCGTCCGGCGGCGATGATGTGCTGCGCGCCCTGGGCCTTGAGGAGCTGGATGATCGCGGAGCCCGCGGCGCCGACGCCGGAGACCACAATGCGGACGTCCGCGAGCTTCTTGCCGACCACGCGGAGGGCGTTGACCAGGGCGGCCAGCGTGACGATGGCGGTGCCGTGCTGGTCGTCGTGGAAGACCGGGATGTCCAGTTCCTCTCGGAGCCGGTTTTCGATTTCGAAGCAGCGCGGTGCGGCGATGTCCTCGAGGTTCACGCCGCCGTAGACGGGCGCGAGGGCCTTGACGATCTTGATGATTTCCTCGGTGTCCTGGGTGTCAAGGCAGACGGGCCAGGCGTCGACGTTGGCGAACTGCTTGAACAGCGCGGCCTTGCCCTCCATGACGGGAAGCGCAGCTGCGGGGCCGATGTTGCCGAGGCCCAGGACGGCAGAGCCGTCGGTGACCACGGCGATGGTGTTCCGCTTGACCGTCAGGTTCCGGGCGGCGTCGGGGTTTTCTGCGATGGCCAGGCAGACGCGGGCGACGCCGGGGGTGTAGGCGCGGGAAAGGTCGTCGCGGTTGCGCAGGGCAACCTTCGGGACCACCTCGAGCTTGCCGCCGAGGTGCATGAGGAAGGTGCGGTCCGAGACGTTGCGGACGGTGACGCCGTCGAGCGCGTTGAGCGCATCCTTCACGCGGTCTGCGTGGTCCTGGTCGGTGGTGTTGCAGGTGACGTCGACAACCAGGGTTTCGTGGTGGGACTCGGTGACGTCCAGTGCGGTGATCGCGGCACCGGCCGCGCCGACGGCTGCCGCGAGCTCGCTGGTGGCGGAGAAGCTCGAGGGGGCCTCCACGCGCAGGGTGATTGAGTTTCCGGGGCTCGGGTTCGCCATTGAATGTCCTCCTGGTCAGGCCCGCCGTTGGGGCGGACTCTTCAGCTAAATGTTTTCGTATTATGGATATTATTATCTACTTTATGGAAACACAAGCCCTGATTGATTCCATCGACGCGGCCGGGCGCCGTGCTGTATCTTTGGCTGTCTAAGCAACTTTTTTCACGATGCGGATAAGAGTTGTCGTATTCGAGGCAACAGGAGAGTGCTACATGGCTGAGAAGGCCAGCGGAGGCGTGCAGTCGGTCGAGCGCGTCTTTGAACTTTTGGAACTGATCACCGACGCCGGCGGCGACGTGACGCTCAGTGAGCTCTCCTCCTCCACGGACCTGCCCCTGCCGACGATCCACCGGCTGCTGCGCACGCTCGTGGCGCTGGGGTACATCCGCCAGTTGCCCAACCGCCGCTACGCCCTCGGCCCGCGGCTCATCCGCCTGGGCGAAGGCGCCAACAAGCAGCTCGGTGCCCTGGCCCGGCCACAGCTGAAGTCCCTCGTGGACCGGCTGGGGGAGACGTCCAACATGGCCGTGCTGGACTCGGACATGGTGATCTACGTGGCCCAGGTGCCGTCGCTGCACTCGATGCGCATGTTCACCGAGGTGGGCCGCCGCGCCCATACCCACGACACCGGAGTGGGCAAGGCGATCCTGGCGCAGCTGGACGACGAGGTGGTGCGCGGCATCGTGACCCGCACCGGCATGCCTACGCCCACGGCCAAGAGCATCGGCGACTTCGATTCCCTGATCGCGGACCTGAACCGGATCCG
The DNA here is from genome assembly GCF_042884885.1 of Arthrobacter sp. NPDC058097. Classification (NCBI taxonomy): domain Bacteria; kingdom Bacillati; phylum Actinomycetota; class Actinomycetes; order Micrococcales; family Micrococcaceae; genus Arthrobacter; species Arthrobacter sp. NPDC058097. The sequence continues at coordinate 19,995 of NZ_JBHVSZ010000013.1, read as the reverse complement.
GGAGCGCGGCTACTCGATCGACGAGGAGGAGCAGGAGCTCGGCGTGCGCTGCTTCGCCATGGCCGTGCCCAACGCTCCGACGCCCACCGCCATCTCCGTCTCCGGGCCGGTCTCCCGAGTGGACCAGGCGTTCGCCGACCGCGCCGTGCCCCTCCTCCGCGAAGCAGCCCAGGCCATCTCGGACGAGCTCAACCAAAACTGACCCCCGCCGTCGTTCTTCTCCCGGAACGCCTGAGCGCCAACGAACACTTGAGGCCCCTGGAAACTGGGGCCTCAAGTGTTCGTCCGCGCTTAAGCAGCGCGCTGCCTAGCTCAGAGTTCGACGGCGGCGGGTACTAAACGCGCGTGCCGTCGCTGACGGTGCCGGTGTCCTCTCCGGAGGGTTCGAGCGAGATCATCGGGGACTTGCGCTCCATCGCCCGGAAGGCGACGTAGCCGAGTGCGCATCCGAGGAACCAGCTGTAGTTTCCGATCCAGGTGGCATTCACTGATGTGGCCCCGGCGTCGAGCAGGATCTTGGGGATCAGCACGGAGGCGATGGAGAGTGCACCGCTGATGGCCACGGCCTTGACGGCGTTCGGGTTGTAGCCGTTCCGGAACCAGTAACGGCCTGTGGTCTTCATGGTGTACATGTCGTCCACCCAGACCTTCTGGCGGCTGACCACGTAGTACCCGGCGATCAGGATGCCGAACAGCGGTCCGATCAACGCACCCAGCACGCCCAGAGTGTAGTGGATGGCGTCGTTGTTCGAGTACCAGTTCCACGGGGTCAGGATGACGGAGCCGACGGCGGCAATCATGCCGCCCGCCCGCCAGCTGATTTTCTGCGGGCTGACGTTGGAGAAGTCGAAGGCCGGCGAGATGAAGTTGGCCACGATGTTGATGCCCACGGTGGCGATGACGAAGGTGAGTCCGCCCAGCAGCACGGCGAACACCGTGTCGATTTCCTGAACAGTCTTGACCGGATCCGTGATGAGGCGGCCGAACACCGGGATGGTGGCCGATGCAGTGATCACGGTCAGGAGCGAGAAGAACAGGAAGTTCACCGGCAGGCCCAGGAGGTTGCCCGTCTTGACCGCCTTGTAGCTCTTGCCGTAGCGGGCGAAGTCACCGAAGTTGAGCATCGGCCCGGAGAAGTAGGACACCACCAGGGCGATTGCGGAGATCATCACGGGGATGGAGGCGGCGAAGTCCAGGGGTTCGCCGCTCGACAGGTTCAGGCTGATGTTGCCGATGCCCGCCTTGGAGACCAGGTAGATGGCCAGGATCAGCATCACCACGTAGACGGCGGGGCCGGCGAAGTCGATGAACTTGCGGATGCTCTCCATGCCGTTCCAGAAGAGCGCGGCCTGGGCCATCCAGAGGATGCCGTAGCAGATCCAGCCGAGGGTGGAGAGGCCCAGGAAGCCGCTCTGTTCGACGTCGTACAGCGGCGCCATATCGGGGAAGAACTTCAGGAACACGATCGCCAGCGCCTCGGAGGCCAGGAAGGTCTGGACACCGTACCAGGCCACTGCGATCAGTCCGCGGATGATCGCCGGGATGTTGGCGCCTTTGACCCCGAAAACCGCCCGGTTGATGACCGGGTACGGGACGCCGGTGAGCTGGCTGGGCTTGGCCACGAGGTTGCAGAAAACATTGACAATCACGATGCCGACGAGCAGGGCTACCAGGACCTGCCAGCTGGCCAGGCCCAGCGCGAACAGGCTTCCAGCCGTGACATAACCGCCGATGCTGTGGACGTCCGACATCCAGAAGGCGAACAGGTTGTAGCTGGACCAGCGCTGGTTCTTCAGCGGTACGAGGTCCTCGTTGCTGAGCTGCGGGTCGTAGTCGGGGAGCTGGCCGGTGCGGACGGGTGCTTCAACCCGGGCTGCGGCCGTTGCGGATTCTGTCATGGATTCCTCTAAAAGATTGGGACAGCCGCCGGTCCGGCCGTTTCACGCTTTCAATTAGATGGAACCCATGTTTCAGCGCTGTTTCTGCTGGAACAAATCCTCTTTACTTCTGCCCTGCCGTTCCGGCGTCAGCGAGCCTCGATCTCGCCCAGCGAGTCGAACAGGCCCGCAACCTCCCGCACCCGCTCGCGGCCGGAACGTCCCAGCGCCAGGAGCACGCCGTTGGCCAGGAGGCTGACCAGGCTCATTGCCGCAGCGTAGCTGTCAAAGGCGTGGGCGCCGTCCACCGGGCACTCGAGCCAAAGGCTGGCGCCGGCAGCCAGACGACGCGCGCTCGGGTCCCCGATCAGAATGGTCGCGGCTCCGGTGGCCGATGCTGCCTGGAGGACTTTGCGGAACTCAGCGGGCCGCCGTCGGAAGCCGAAAAGGACCACCGCGTCGCCGGATCCGAGCCCGGCAAGCTCTTCGCCGAGGCTTTGCCCGGGCTGCGGCGCTACGGATGCGCCATTGCGGCACTGGAGCAGCTGTTGCCGTAAATGCAGTGCCACCGGATAGCTGTTGCGGAAGCCGAGCAGCAGCACGGTTCCGGCGCTGGCGAGGGTGCCGCTGGCCGCGGACAACTTGTCTTGGTCGAGTGATTCGGCCAGGCGTCGCAGGTTTGCCTGTTCCTGCCCCAGGTGAGCGGCAAGGCCGCCGTCGGACGACTGCGGCCCCAGCGGCATTCCGCTGGAGCGGATGGACCGGGTGTGTTCCTTGACCTCGTTGAAATCCTCGAAGCCAAGCCGCCGGAACAGCCGGCTCATGGTTGCCTTGGAAACGCCGCTGAGCCTCGCCAGTTCTGCGGCGTTGTAGGTAGCGAGGTCGCCGAGGCGGTCCAGCAGCGTGTCTGCCGCCTTCTGTTCCTGGGGGCTCAGCCCCGCATAATGCCGTTCGATTCGTTCGTCGATCCTCATGAAACAACCGTCTCACGCCGGCAGCGCCCGCGGCATAAGGCGTCAGGCGTCACGCGGGGAGCGCGAACGAACACTTGAGGCCCTTGGAAACAGGGACCCTCAAGTGTTCGTTCGCGCTGGGTGGGGCGGCTCAGTGCTCCGACGTGGTGGAGGACTGGACCGGGACTTCCTTGCCGTCGCAGTCGATCAGCTTGCCGCCCTCGTAGCGGTCGCCGTCTGCCAGGCACTTCAAATCCTCCTCGCGGACCACGCGGCCGGTTCCGGCCACGAACACTGACTGGTTGTCCGAGTTGCCCGCCTTGAAGTGGTTGAACAGCAGGTTCAGCAGGATGGCCATGACGGCCGCCGAGCTGATGCCGGAGTGGAAGATGGTGCTGAACCAGGACGGGAACTGGTCGTAGAAGGCCGGCGCGGCGATCGGGATCATGCCGAAGCCGATGGACGCAGCCACGATGATCAGGTTCATGTTGTTGCGGTACTCCACCTTGGAGAGCGTGCGGATGCCGCTGGCGGCAACAGTTCCAAAGAGTACGACGCCGGCACCCCCCAGGACGGGCGTCGGCACCGCCGCTACTACCCGGCCAAGGACCGGAAGCAGGCCGAGGATGACGAGGATGAGGCCGCCGGCGCTGACGACGAACCGGCTCTTGACGCCGGTGATGGCCACGAGGCCGACATTCTGGGCGAAGGCGCTCTGGGTGAAGGAGTTGAACAGCGGGGAGATGGCGCTGGAAAGCATGTCGGCGCGCAGGCCGTCGCCGATCCGCTTGGAGTCGACCTTGGTGCCCACGATCTCGCCCACCGCGATGATGTCCGCGGAGGTTTCGGTGAGCGTTACCAGGATGACGATGAGCATGGAGATGATGGCCGCAATCTCGAACGTCGGCGGACCGAAGGCAAAGGGGGTGGGGAAGGCGATGATCTCGCCGGTGCCCACCTTGGAGAAGTCGGCCATGCCGAAGGCGAGCGCGATCAGGGTGCCGAGGACCATCGCGAGGAGGATGGACAGCCGGGAGATGGCGGCGTTGCCCACCTTGCTCAGCAGCAGGACGATCGCCATGGTGGCAGCGGCGAGTCCGATGTTGGCCATGCTGCCGTAGTTGGGGGCTGCCTTGTTGCCGCCCATCGCCCAGTTGGCAGCCACCGGCATCAGCGTGAGGCCGATGGTGGTGATCACGGTGCCCGTGACAACCGGCGGGAAGAACTTGATGATCTTGGAGAACAGCGGGGTGATGAGCAGGCCGATCAGCGAGGCCGCGATCACCGAACCGAAGACCGCCTGGATTCCGCCGCCGCCATGGACAATCGCCACCATCGTGGAGACGCCGGCGAAGGAGACGCCCTGGACGAGCGGAAGCTGGGAGCCGAAAAAGCGGACGCCGACGGTCTGGAGGATGGTGGCGAGGCCGCCGACGAAGAGGCAGGCGGCGATCAGCAGGCCGATGTCCTGGGATGACATGCCGGCCGCGGCGCCGATGATCAGGGGCGGGGCGATGATGCCGCCGTACATGGTGAGGACGTGCTGGAACCCATAGGCGAAGGTGCTGCCGATTGGGAGGCGCTGATCTTCCGGGCGGGTCGCCGCCGGGCGGCTTTTCTTGGTGATGTTCATGGCAGACTTTCTTGGTTCATGGCAGACGCCTTCGTCTGGCTAACAATGTCTGGCTAACAATTTGAGTCTTGTGGCGCGGGCCGGGAGTTTTTGTCCACTTATTAGGGGTTCAGGGGCGATTAAGTCGCGATACCTGCACAAAAACTCCGGGCCGGATGGTGCGATGAGGTGCCGGCGGGCCCGCGGAGACCTTGGGGTCCGCGGGCCCGCCGGCGACGCGTGTCCGGCCGGCTGGGGTTTAGCAGAAGCCGGCGATGCCCTGCCAGGCGGCGTCGGCTGCTTCGGCGTCGTCGCGCAGGACGGTGGCCTCGATGAGTCCGTACGGGCGGTCAGCGGCGTAGAAGACCTCGTTGGGGTTGTCGAGCCCGAACGGCGAGAGGTCCACCAGGAAGTGGTGCTTGTTGGGCATCGAGAACTTGATCTCCTCGATCTCGCTGTGGGCTTCCAGGACCTTGGCGCCCATGTCGAACAGGGTCTGCTGCAGGGCGTGGGAGTACTTCTCGGTGAAGCCTTCAAGCAGGAGGCCCTTGACGTCCTCGTAGCTCTTGTTGAAGTCCAGCGCGCTGAAATCCGTGCCGGCCTTGAAGCGCCAGCGGGCCGAGACGTCGGTGGCCAGGATGCGGTCGGTGGTCTCCGGCAGGGTGGTGTACCTGTCCTTCGGGTAGCCGACGAAGCCGGACTGCGTGGACTTCAGGACAGTCAGGTCCTTGAGTCCGGAGATCAGGTGGGTGGTTGCGCCGTCGCGGACCAGGACGGCGGTGCGGACTTCCTGGCCCTTGCGGACGAAGGAGTGGTCATGGGCGCTGCCGTGCGCCTGGATGCGCTCCCAGGCGTAGGACTCTGCTTCCCAGCGGCCGCCGGTAACCCAGCCAAAGCTGGAGGTGAAGTGCTCGCCGAGGCGGAGCAGGAAAGCCTCGGGGGAGCCGACTCCTTCCCGGGCGAAGGCGTAAATGGTGTTCTTCTGGGTGTCGGTGGCCACCACGTGGGCGTTGTCGCCTTCGAGGTGGGCGGCTTCGAAGTCGCCGCGGAGCTGCGAGGTGACGTTCAGGTCCTCGATCTCGTGCCGGTCGGTGTCGCGGGTGATCTTGACGACGCGGACTTCAGCCTTGCCGTACTGGTTGTGGCCGAGGACGATCTTGTTGCTCATGGTCTGTTCCCAACTTCCGGTATGTGGAATGAAGGTCCCACATAGAAATTAAGTGCGTGTTTCCCACGCGTTTCTGTGGCGTCGACCCAAACAAAAAATGAGCCGACATCAGTTGTGATGCCAGCTCATTACGACCCTGCCTGCTGCTCCCAGGTTACGTGACGTGCGCCACGAATTGCCTTCAAGCGTAGCGCAGGCTGCCGGTGGTGTACATCACAAATCCAAAAAACCGTTTGTGACCGGCGATGGCGGATGGCCGGGCTGGGGGTCTTGACGCGGAGCGCCGGACATCCCTAAGATTCCATATATCAAAAACTAATTTCCGCTATACGAAAATACTCGAGGGGATGAGCGCAAGAAACGAGGAGGAACAGATGGACTCTCAGGATCAGAACAACGTCGCGGAATTCCCGGCACCCGGCCAGGAGCTGTACCTGCCGTTCGGCGCCACGGATCCCGACTTCTACATCCCGGCCGACTGCGACCGGCGCTCCGGCGGCCTGTCGCGCTGGCTGCGGGCGCTTCCGGTCTTCGGCCGGCGCCCGTAACGCCGTAACCGCCGCAGGACGCGCAAATGGTCCGGCGACACCCGTTTTCGGGCGTCGCCGGACCATTTCTGTGTCGCCGGACAGTATCCGCGTCCTCAGTCCGTAGGCGAAGAGCCGGGACGCCCCGGCCACTCCTTGCCGGCCCAGGGGTCGTAGTCGGCAATAAGCTCCTCCTGCGCGGGGCGCTCGGCCTCGGGAACGTGCTGCAGGTTCACCCGCACCCGGTACCAGAGCGAACTCGAGCCGCGCATTCCGTCCACCAGCACATCGGCCGGATGCAGCGACGGCACCACGTCCGCATGCCGCGACTTCCACTCGTCGAGCGCGGCGAGCGCGTCCGGCTTGGTCTTGGTGCGTGCCACCTCGATCAGCGGCATCACCGACTGTCGGCGGCCGGAGCCGTTGCCGGCGCGCGGCGCCTTCTCCGCGGGGCCGAGTTCGGCGGCCAGGGCGAGTAGCCCGTCGAGGGTTCCGGCGGCGTCGTCGATGCCGGCGTGGGGGTCGCCCACCTCGGCGAACCGCTCCGTCACTGTGGGCACCGTGAACTGTTCCGGCCGGGCGGAGCGGACCTCGTCCCAGGTGAGCGGCGTCGAGACCCGGGCGTCGGGCAAGGGCCGTACCGAGTACGCCGAGGCCACAGTGCGGTCCTTCGCGTTCTGGTTGAAGTCCACGAACACACTCTCGCCGCGCTCCTCCTTCCACCACCTCGCTGTGGCGAGGCCGGGAGCGCGGTTCTCGACCTCCCGGGCCAGAGTCTCGGCTGCTAGCCGTACGTCGCGGTACGACCACCGCGGCGCAATCCGAGCCAGGATGTGGAGTCCCCGCGACCCGCTCGTCTTCGGCCACCCCACGAGCCCCATGTCGTCGAGCACCTCCTGCGCGACATACGCGACGTCGACGATCTGCGACCAGTCGACCCCCGGCATCGGGTCCAGGTCCACCCGCAGCTCGTCCGGGTGCTCGAGGTCCTCGGCGCGCACCGGATGCGGGTTGAGGTCGAGGCAGCCGAGGTTCACCACCCATGCCAGGCCCGCGGCATCCCGTATGACGGCTTCCTCCGCCGACGTCCCCGACGCATAGTGCAGCGTCGTCGTGTCGATGAAGTCGGGGTGGTTGTCCGGTACGCGCTTCTGGAAGAACGGCTCCGCGTCGATGCCCTTCGGGAAGCGCTTGAGCACCATCGGCCGCCCGCCTGCCCCGCGCAGCGCGCCCTCCGCGACCGCCAGGTAATAGCGAACCAGATCGAGCTTCGTCAGCCCGGGCTCCGGGAACACCACCTTGTCCGGGCTCGAGATGCGGACCTCGGTGCCGGCGATGTCCAGGATCTCGGCCGGCGTCTTCGACGGAGTCATGCCGCCACGCTAGCAGTTGACCGGCCCCGTTTCGATGGTTCCGTGCGCACTCGACGTTGCGAATCGTCGTCTGTGCAGGGAACCGTCGAAATGGCGGGCGCGGCGCGGCGTCAGCCGTTCACCAGCCGCCGCGCCGCCGCCGAATGCTCCGCGACCAGGCCGGCCACGTCCAGCCCCGGAATCTGCCCGTCGACCACCCGCCACTGCCCGCCCACCATCACGCGGTCCGCGCGGTCGGCGGCGCACAGCAGCAGGGCTGCAACGGGGTCATGGCTGCCGGAAAACCGCAGGTCGTCCAGCCGGAACAGGGCCAGGTCCGCCTGCAGGCCGGGTGCCAGCTGGCCCAGGTCCGGCCGCCCCAGCACTGCCGCCGAGCCGCGCGTGGCCCAGCCGAGCGCCCGCTCCACCGGCACCTGCGCGCCGTAGCGCAGCCGCTGGAGGTACAGCGCCTGCCGTGCCTCCAGGATCATGTTGGAGGCATCGTTCGACGCCGATCCGTCCACTCCCAGCCCCACGGGCACTCCCGCGTCCTCCAGTTCGAGCACCCGCGCGGTGCCGGACGCGAGGCGCATGTTCGACGTCGGGCAGTGGGCGACGGCGGTTCCCGCAGCTCCCAGCCGGGCAATTTCTGAGTCGCTGAAATGGATGCCGTGGCCTAGCCAGGTCCGGTCCGTCAGCCAGCCCACGGTGTCCAGGTAGTCCACGGTGCGCAGGCCGAAGGTCTCGAGGCAGAACTGCTCCTCATCGAGGGTCTCCGCGAGGTGTGTGTGCAGCCGGACGTCGTGCCGTTCCGCCATCGCGGCGCTCTCGGCCATGATCTCCTTGGTGACCGAAAACGGCGAGCAGGGCGCCAGCGCAATCTGGATCACGGCGCCGTCGCCGCGCTCGTGATACTCGCGGATGAGCCGTTCACTGTCGGCGAGCACCACCTCCGGTGCCTGAACCGTCGACTGCGGCGGCAGCCCGCCGTCGTCCTCCCCCAGCGTCATGGAGCCGCGGGTCAGCGTGGCCCGCATGCCGAGGCGCCGGACGGCGCCGATTTCGACGTCGACGGCGTCCTCCATTCCTGCGGGGAAGAGGTAGTGGTGGTCGGCGGCGGTGGTGCAGCCGGAGAGGAGCAGCTCGGCGAGGGCCACGGTGGCCGCGAGGTCAAGGTCGTGCGGGGTGAGCCTCGCCCAGACCGGGTAGAGGTTCTGCAGCCAGGGGAACAAGGGAGCGTTGGCCACCGGACCCCAGGCGCGGGTGAGTGTCTGGTAGAAGTGGTGGTGCGTGTTGATCAGGCCGGGCAGCAGCACGTGGTTGCCGGCGTCGAACGTCTGTCCGCAGGGTGCGGAGGGCGTCTGGCCGGCGCCGAGCACCTCCACGATTTTGCCGCCGCTGATCACGAGGCCGCCTGAAGCGTCGAGGCCGTTGGCGGTGAAGGCCGCCAGCGGGTTCCGGATCCAGAGCCGGGATGCCGGCTGGGGGAGAGTCCCTGAAAGGTAAGAGGGCTGGGTCATGGGGGTCCTTGTCTGAGCGTGCTGATACTTTCCAGCTCAGTGGTCCTGTCTGCTGATCCAGGGGACGTGCTGCCCTGCAACGTGACGTCCGGGCGGCGGGTCGGCACCAGCGTAGGGCGGGCGCGGGACGGCGGTCAATGGCCGCACTTTGTGACCGGTCCGGCGGACAGGCGCGCCCGGCAGCCCGGCAAGGGGCTGTGAGGCACTCGAAACACGCATTTCACATTGCGAAATTAAATTTCCAGAAAATTATGGCGCGGGCCACATTCCGGTGCTAATCTCGATGTTGCCAAAGGCGGGCACCCGGGACTCCGGGAAGCTATCTACCAGGCGCAACTTAACCTTCAAAAGCACATGCTGAAGCCTGGTAACCGTCGCACTTGGTCCTTTCCGTTCCGTCGCGGGGTACCGGCTTCCACAGCAAAGGGAGTCGCATCATGAGTACCACCGTCACGGCCGAGGCATACCTGGCCAGGTCCATCCAGTTGGCAACCGCCAACGTCCTGAACAGCGGCGGCCCGTTCGGCGCCGTGATCGTCACCGCCGACGGTCAGGCGTTCGACGGCGTCAACAGGGTCACCGCCGACAACGATCCCACCGCCCACGCCGAGGTCACGGCCATCCGCCGCGCATGCAGCGGTCTTGGCACCTTCGACCTCCGCGGAGCCACCCTCTACAGCAGCTGCGAGCCATGCCCCATGTGCCTCGCCTCGGCGCTCTGGGCCCGCATCGACCGGGTCGTCTTCGCCGCCGACCGGCACGACGCCGCTTCCGTGGGCTTCGACGACGCAGTCTTCTACGAGTACTTCGACAACGAGGACCGGCACGCCCTGATGCCGGTCTCCAAGCTCGAACTGGGCCACCCCGAAGCCCCGGCCATCCTGGAACCGTTCAACACCTGGAACACGCTCGACTCCAGGATTGACTACTAGGGCCCGGTGGCTGACATGACAATCCTGGACAACACCGCTGAAAAGCAGGCTGCGCTTCAGGGCGCGGGGCAGACAGCGGCACTCGAAATGCACCAGACAACCGGGAAAGCACAGCGGGGCAACGGCCCCAGGCCCCCGGCGTCGAACTCGTTCCTGGACCGCTTCTTCCACATCACCCGGCGCGGTTCCACCGTGGCCCGAGAGGTGCGCGGCGGACTGGTCACCTTCTTCACGATGGCCTACATCGTCATCCTGAACCCGCTGATCCTCGGCGGCTTCAGTGCGGACAACGCCCCCACGGACGTCGCCGGCGGCTGGCTTTCGGCCGCGCAGGTGGGCGCAGTCACCGGGCTGACTGCCGGCGTCATGACCATCGCGTTCGGCCTGATCGCCAACCTGCCGTTCGGCCTGGCCGCGGGACTGGGCATCAACTCCTTCCTCGCGGTGGCAGTCATCCACGAGGTCACGTGGGCCGAGGCGATGGGCCTGGTGGTCATCAACGGCATCCTGATCGTCCTGTTCGGCGTCACCGGCGCGCGGACCGCGATCTTCCGCGCCGTGCCCAAGGAACTGAAAGCCGCCATCACCGTGGGCATCGGCCTGTTCATCGCCTTCATCGGCTTCGTGGACTCGGGCTTCGTCAAGGCCACCGCCGGCGGGCCTCCGGTCCAGCTCGGCGACAACGGCTCCATCACCTCCATCCCCACCATGGTGTTCATCGTTGGGCTGCTGGTCATGGGAATCCTCGTGGCACGGAAGGTCCAGGGCGGACTGCTCATCGGCATCGTGGCCACCACGGCACTGGCCGCCGTCGTCGAGGCAATCATGCACATCGGCCCCGCCAGCAAAACCAACCCCGGCGGCTGGCACCTGAACACGCCGGTGCTTTCCGGCCACCTGGTCTCCGCGCCGGACCTCGGCCTGGTGGGACATTTCGACCTGTTCGGCGCCTTCGGCCGGATCGGTGGCCTGGCCGCGACGATGCTCGTGTTCACGCTCGTGTTCACCAACTTCTTCGATGCCATGGGCACCATGACCGGCCTCGCGAAGAGCGCAGGCGTGGCGCACAAGGACGGCACCTTCCCCCGGCTCAAGTCCGCCTTCATCGTCGAAGGCGTGGGCGCGGTGGCGGGCGGCGCGACGTCGGGTTCCTCCAACACCGTGTACATCGACTCCGCGGCCGGTATCGGCGAGGGCGCACGCACCGGGCTGGCCTCCGTAGTCACCGGCGCGCTGTTCCTGTGCTCCATGTTCCTCACCCCGCTCACCAGCGTGGTGCCGCTCGAGGTGGCAGCCGCCGCCCTGGTGGTGGTGGGCGCGATGATGATGGCGCAGATCCGCGAGATCAAGTTCAGCAAATTCGCGGTGGCACTGCCGTCCTTCCTGACGATCGTCACCATGCCGCTGAGCTACTCGATCGCCAACGGCATCGGCGTGGGCTTCGTGACCTGGGCGGTCATCGGCGCGGCCTCCGGCAAGGCGAAGAAGATCCACCCGCTGATGTGGGTGGTCACCGTGGGCTTCATCGTCTACTTCGCGCGGGGTCCGATCGGGGCACTGCTCGGGGCATAGGGCCAGGGGCAGGACAGGCGCCACGACGCGGAAAATGCCACGCGACGCGCAAACGGCCGGCGGACACGGGAATCCGCGCATCCCCGGACCGTTTGCGCGTCGCCGGGCCGGACCGGCGTCGAATGCTTTCAACTGACACGAATAGGAACGAGAATATGGGCACCATCGCACGGGAAGAGGGAGTGCTGCCATGCTGGATCTGATGCCTTCTCTGGCCGGCTGGCGCCCGGCAGCGTCCGGGGAACGGTGCGCCGTCGCCACGATCATCACCGCCAGCGGCTCGGTGCCGCGGCCGCCCGGGACCTCCATGCTGGTGTCCGAATCGGGGGAGATTCTCGGCAGCCTCTCGGGCGGCTGTGTTGAAGGCGCCGTGGTTGCCTCGGCGCTGGAGGTGATGGCCGACGGCGGTACCCGCCTTGAGGCGTTCGGCTTCAGCAGCGAGGACGCATTCGCCGTCGGGCTCACCTGCGGCGGTGAGCTGGAGGTCCACATCCAGCCGCTGGACGCCGGCGCCGCCGGGTTCGGCGCGCTCCGGAAGTTCGCGGCCGGGGACCCCGAACGGCCGCTGGCCCTGATCCGGCGCATCGACGGCGCTGCGGCCCCCAAAACCGTGCCCGGCAGCGCATTGGGGGCTGCCGGAGCCCAGGGAGCCGGAACTCTGGTGACGGCGTCCGCAGAGCCGCCGTCCGTCGTCGTGGTTCCCGATCCCGGCACCTTTGAGGTTGCGGGATCGGTGGACCTCGCGGCACTGCTGGGGCTGGACGCCCTGAACCTTGACGCCGGCGCCAGGCGGGAAGCACTCCAAGCGGCCGCGGCCCAGGTCGAGCCGCTGCTGCGCGGCGGCCGGACGGGGCTGGTCCGGCTGGGGCCGCCGCAGGGCTGTGCCGGCGGTCAGGCCCTGTGCGGCGGCGCGGAGACCTCGCCCGAACCGGTGACCCTGCTGGTGGAGAGCCGCCTGCTGCAGGCCCGCCTGCTGGTGTTCGGCGCCAACGATTTCGGCGCGGCGCTGGTGCCGGCCGCGAAGCTGCTCGGCTACCGCGTCACCTTGTGCGATGCCCGGCCGGCGTTCGCGGCGCAGGAGCGTTTCGCCGCCGCGGACGAGGTGGCCACCGACTGGCCGCACCGGTATCTCGCCGCTGAAGCCGCAGCAGGCCGGATCGATGCCCGCACGGTCGTCTGCGTCCTCACCCACGACCCCAAGTTCGACATTCCGCTGCTGCAGGAGGCGCTGGAGCTGGACGTCGCCTTCGTCGGTGCCCTGGGTTCGCGCCGCAGCCACCGGCAGCGCATCGACGGGCTGCTCGAGGCCGGCGTTGCACCGGAGCGGCTGGCCCGGCTGCATTCGCCCATCGGCCTGGATCTCGGCGCCGTCACACCGGCGGAGGTGGCCGTCTCCATTACCGCGGAGCTGATCGCAGCCCGCACCGGGGCCGCCGCCTGCACTCCTTTGCGGGACGGCAGCGGACCCATCCATTTCCTTCCCGCCGGGGGCACGCGGCCCGCGTTAAGCCACCAACCGGCACTCACTACAGAGGCATCCCAGGAGATCGCATGGACATGAACACCATCGAGGCGGTGGTCCGCACCACCGACCCCGCCGACTGGCGCGACGGCGACGCCTGGCTCGCGGGCGGCACCGTCCTCTTTTCCTACGGCAGCACGGCCTTCGGGCCCGAGCCGCTGCGGCGCCTGCTGGATCTCGGCTCCGCCGGCTGGCAGCCCATCACCGTGACGGCGGACGGCATCGAGCTCGCGGCCACCTGCACGGTCGCCGAACTGTACGCGCTCCCGGAAAAGCTGGCAGGCGAAGGCGGCACTCCGGACTGGGCAGTGAATGCTCCGGACTGGCCTGGACTCGACCTGATCCGGCCCTGCTGCGACTCCTTCGTGGCGTCCTTCAAGGTCTGGAACATGTCCACCGTGGGCGGCAACCTGTGCACATCCCTTCCGGCCGGACCCATGATCTCACTGTGCGCGGGACTGGACGGCGCGGCCACCATCCTCGCTCCGGGAGGCGCCCGCCGGGAGCTGCGGGTGGCCGACCTCATCACCGGGGACGGGCAAAACGTCCTGGCACCCGGCGAGCTGCTCCGCAGCGTCAGCCTGCCGGCGTCGTCGTTGTCCTCCCGGGTGGCGTTCCGCCGTCTCTCGCTGAGCAACCTCGGCAGGTCGGGCGTGCTGCTGATCGGAAGGCTCGACGGCGGAGGCCGGTTCACGCTCACCGTCACGGCCGCCACCAAGCGGCCCGTGCAGCTCCGGTTCAGCTCCCTGCCGGACGCGCCGGAGCTGGCGGACAGGCTCGAGGCCGCCATCCCGGCGGGCCTGTACCACGACGACATTCACGGGCTGCCTGCTTGGCGCCGCGACATGACGCACCGCCTGGCCGAGGAAATCCGGGCAGAACTAGGCCTGTCGGCCGGAGCGCCAACAGCAGTGTCCGGCGACTTCTGGCCGGCGCAGCAGAGCACACAGCAGACCCGGCAGACGCCGCCGCAACAGACAACGAGAGGGGCCTGAGCATGGCCATGGAAATCAACGGCGCGCCGGTGCAGGCGCAGCCGCGGCCGGGCCAGTGCCTGCGCACGTTCCTCCGGGAGCAGGGCAACTTCGGAGTTAAGAAGGGCTGCGACGGCGGCGACTGCGGTGCCTGCACCGTGCACGTGGACGGCACCCCGGTGCACAGCTGCATCTATCCGGCCGTCCGCGCGGAGGGCCACACCGTCACCACGATCGAAGGCCTCGCCGCCACGACCGAGGGGGCCGGCCTGCACCCGGTGCAGCAGCAGTTCCTGGACCGCCAGGGCTTCCAGTGCGGCTTCTGCACTGCTGGCATGGTGATGACGGCGGCCACGTTCGACGACGCGCAGAAGGAAAACCTGCCGCGGAACCTCAAAGGCAACCTGTGCCGTTGCACCGGGTACCGCGCCATCACGGACGCCGTCTGCGGCCACGAGGGCCACCCGGCGCCGGAAGGCTCCGGCTCGGGGATTGCCGGCGAGAACCAGCCCGTCCCCGCGCCAGGCCGGCTGGGCGACGACGTTCCCGCCCCGGCCAGCCGCGCGGTGGTCACGGGGCAGGCCCGCTACACGCTGGACGTCCCCGCCGAGGCGCTGCCCGGCCTGCTGCACATGAAGCTCGTCCGCTCGCCGCACGCCCACGCCCGGGTCCTGTCCATCGACACCTCGGCTGCCATGGAGGTGCCGGGAGTCGTGGCCGTCCTCACTGCCGAGGACGCCCCGGACCTGCTGTACTCCAGCGCCCAGCACGAGCTATACACCGACGACCCCGATGACACCCGGCTGCTGGACACCGTGGTGAGGTTCCGCGGGCAGCGGGTGGCCGCCGTCGTCGCCGAATCGGTGGGGGCTGCGGAAGCGGGCGTCCGCGCGGTGCGGGTTGAGTACCAGGAACTGCCCGCGGTGTTCACCCCGCAGGACGCCATTGTGCCCGGTGCGCCCGCCCTGCACGGGGACAAGGAGGCCGGCGCCGCGCGGATCGCCCAGCCGGGGCGGAACATCGTTGCCGAGCTGCACTCCGAACTTGGCAGCGTCAGCGACGGCTTCGCGGCGGCCGACTTCATCCACGAGCAGACCTACCGCACCCAGCGGGTCCAGCACGTCGCGCTGGAAACCCACGCCTCCATCGCTTCGGTGGACGACGACGGCCGGCTGCAGGTTCGCACCTCCAGCCAGGTCCCGTTCCTGGTGCGCCGCACGCTCTGCCGCGTGTTCGGGCTGCCGGAGGACCAGGTCCACGTGGTGGCCGGCCGGGTGGGCGGCGGCTTCGGCGGAAAGCAGGAGGTCCTGACGGAGGATATCGCCGCGCTCGCGGCCCTGAAGCTGCGGCGCCCTGTCCAGCTGGAGTTCACCCGGACCGAGCAGTTCACCGCCAGCACCACGCGGCACCCGTTCACCATCAGGCTCAGGGCCGGCGCCAGCAATGACGGCCGGCTCACGGCGCTGCAGCTCGATGTCCTCACCAACACGGGCGCCTACGGCAACCACGCGCCGGGCGTCATGTTCCACGGCTGCGGAGAGTCCCTGGCCGTCTACAAGTGCGCCAACAAGAAGGTGGATGCGCTCGCCGCCTACACGAACACCGTGCCGTCCGGCGCCTTCCGCGGCTACGGCCTCAGCCAGATGATCTTTGCCATCGAATCGGCCATCGACGAACTGGCTGCGGGCATCGGCATGGACCCGCTGGAATTCCGCCGCCGCAACATGGTCCGCGAGGGCGACGACATGCTCTCCACCCACCCCGATCCCGAGGAGGACGTCCACTACGGCAGCTACGGGCTGGACCAGTGCACGCGCCTGGTGCAGGACGCGCTGGAACGCGGCCGCGAACGTTACCGGGCGGCCGGACTCGACGACCTGGGGCCGGACTGGGTCACGGGGGAGGGCACGGCCCTGTCCATGATCGACACCGTGCCGCCGCGGGGCCACTTCGCCCATTCCAGGCTCCGGCTCCTGGCCGACGGAACGTACGCCGCCGACGTCGGAACCGCCGAATTCGGCAACGGCACCACCACGGTGCACGCCCAGCTTGCGGCGACGGCGTTGTCCACGGTGGCCACTCGGGTCGCCGTACGGCAGTCGGATACGGACCTGATCGAGCACGACACCGGCGCCTTCGGCTCGGCCGGCACGGTGGTGGCCGGCAAGGCGACGCTGGCCGCCGCCGAGGAACTGGCCGTCCGGATCCGGGCGTTCGCCGCCGGCGTCCGGCAGATCCAGGCCTCCGGCTGCGTGCTCGACGGCGATGCCGTCGTCTGCGAGGGAACCAGGGTGCCGCTGACTGAACTGTTCGACGCCGCCCGGCAGGCCGGCGTCGAACTCGAGGCCGAGGGGCGCTGGGGCGGAACGCCGCGCTCGGTGGCCTTCAACGTCCACGGTTTCCGCGTGGCGGTCAACACCGGAACCGGCGAGCTGCGGATCCTGCAGAGCGTGCAGGCGGCCGACGCCGGCGTCGTCGTTAATCCGCGGCAGTGCCGGGGGCAGATCGAGGGCGGGATTGCCCAGGCCCTCGGGGCCGCCCTCTACGAGGAGGTCCGGGTGGACGACGCCGGCCGGGTCACCACGGACATCCTCCGGCAGTACCACATCCCCTCCTTCGCGGACGTGCCGCGCAGCGAGGTGTACTTCGCCGACACCAACGATTCCCTGGGTCCGCTCGGGGCAAAGTCCATGAGCGAAAGCCCCTTCAACCCCGTGGCCCCTGCACTGGCCAACGCCATCCGCAATGCCACCGGGGTGCGGTTCGCCGAGCTGCCGATCGCCCGGGACAAGATCTACCTGGGCCTGAAGGAGGCGGGGCTTGTTCCGGAGAGCGTTCCGGCAGGCAACGTTCCCGCAGGTCCAAGCAACGCGGAGTCACTTTGCGCCCAATGAAGCGCCGCCGGAGGGCGCGAAGTGACCCCGCGTGGGGTTGGCAACATATAGTCGGGGGATGGAACAGCGCATCTTAGGCAAGACCGGACGGAACGCTTCAGTCGTTGGATTGGGAACCTGGCAGCTCGGCGCGGACTGGGGCAACGTTGACCCGGCCCAGGCTCAGGCCATCCTCGCGGCCTCGGCGGAGGCCGGCGTAACCTTCTTCGACACGGCGGACGTCTACGGGGACGGCCGCAGCGAGCAGGCCATCGGAGCGTTCCTGGCCGACAACCCCGGCACAGGAATCACCGTGGCCACGAAGATGGGCCGCAGGCTGGAACAGCTCCCGGAAAACTACAGCCTGGCCAACTTCCGCGAATGGGTGGACCGCTCCCGCCGCAACCTGCGCACCGACGCACTGGACCTGGTCCAGCTGCACTGCCCGCCCTCCGCCGTGTACAGCCGCGCCGAGGTGTACGACGCCCTGGACACCCTCGTGGCCGAGGGGGCCATCAAGAATTACGGCGTCAGCGTGGAACGGACCGATGAAGCCCTCGAAGCCCTGCGGCACGAGGGCACGGCCTCTGTGCAGATCATCCTGAACGCCTTCCGGCTCAAGCCGCTGGACGAGGTGCTCCCCGCAGCGAAGGCCGCCGGGGTGGGCATCATCGCCCGGGTTCCGCTCGCCTCCGGTCTCCTGTCCGGCAAGTACACGAAGGAGACTGTCTTCGCGGCGGACGACCACCGCAACTACAACCGCGGCGGCGACGCCTTCGACGTCGGCGAAACCTTCTCCGGGGTGGACTTCGAGCTGGGGCTCAAGGCGGTTGCCGAGTTCGAGCAGCTGGTGCCGGAGGGCTCGGGCACCGCGCAGGCTGCGATCGCGTGGGTTGCGGCGCAGGACGGCGTCACCTCAGTCATCCCCGGTGCCCGTTCCGTGGAGCAGGCGCGGGCCAACGCCGCCGCGGCCGCCACAGTGCTCAGCCCGGAGTTCGACGAGGGCGTGCGCTGGATCTACGACCACTACTTCCGCGAGGCAATCCACCCCCGCTGGTAAAAGCAACGCGGGGTCACTTACCGCCCAATCCGGGCCTCCATTGGGCGATAAGTGACCCCGCGTTGCTTTGATCCGGGGGCTGAAGGGAGGCGGGCGAATGGGCTCATCGTCGATCGAAGACTTCATTGCCCGGCTCGCCGCCGCCGAGACGCCTCCGGAGTGCACCAACTTCTTCGACCACTCGGTTCCGGCGAATGCCCTGCGCCGGCAGAACCTGGCGGCCTACCTTGGCGACGTGCTGGCCCGCGCTCCAAAGGTGCTGCTGGTGGGGGAGGCCCCGGGTTTCCGGGGCATGCGGATCACCGGCGTTCCCTTCACCAACCGGACCATGTTCGCGGGACCCGCCAACCACTTCGGGCTGTTCGGCTCCGGGGCAGGGTATGTCCTGCCCCCTGAGGCTGCCGGCGTCGCCGCCGAACCCACGGCCACCGTCATGTGGGAGGTGCTGGCCGAACTCGACTTCCTCCCGTTGCTGTGGAGTGCCTGCCCCTGGCACACGCACGTGCCGGATCAGCCGCTGTCCAACCGGACACCCACACCCGCGGAAGCCGCACTGGGCACGCCGTTCTGGCAGGCCCTGACCGGGATCTTCCCCATCGAAACCGTGCTGGCCGTCGGGAATGTCGCGCACCGGAGCCTTGGCCGCAGCGGCCTGAACGCGCCGAAAATCAGGCATCCGGCCCACGGCGGCAGGGCCCGCTTCAAACAGGGGCTACAGGAACTTCTTGAAGCGGGGATGGTCCAGTAACGGGTTCAGCGACGGCCGCCGCTGAATCAGCCCAGCAGGTGCAGCTGGTCCGGTGTGTCGAGGTCCTCGCCGCCGGACTGGCCTGAACCGGGCGGCAGAGTGCAGTCCACCAGGTCGATCAGCTCCGGATGGCCCTGCAGGAAACGGCGGGCACCGGCGTCGCCACCTGCCGACGCCGTAGCTTCCGCGCGGAGCGTGGCGTCGAGCAGCAGCGGGTGGCCGCGCCGGAGCTTCCCCGAACCGTCGGCGTACGCCGCCGCAGTCACCCGACCCGGCCGGTGTGCCCCCAGCAGCCGGGCGACAGTTTCTGCAGTCAGCCCGGGCTGGTCCACGAGCGCCACCAGCACATGGTTCTCCTGCGGTGCGCTCTCCAGTCCCGCTGTGAACGAGCTGCCCATTCCGGCGGCCCACGCCGGGTTCTCCACCACCGTGTGCCGGGTCAGGTCAGTCCGGGCGCGGACCTCGCCGGCGCCCGCGCCGAGCACCACCACAACCTCGCGGCAGCCGCCGTCGAGCAGCACGTCCGCCAGGGCCTCTACGAGGGTCCGTCCCCGGAACGGAAGCAGCGCCTTCGGTCCCCGGCCCAGGCGGGTCCCGGCACCCGCCGCCAGCAGCACGCCGGTGGTCTGGGGGAGGGGAAAGTCGGTCATGGAATCACCCTAAATCATGCCGGAGCGGGCATTCGGCGGGATACTACCCGGTAGTAGGGGTGGTTCGTCCAGTGAATGGCCGCTAACGTCGGATATGTCGTGTTGGCAATTGGGGGTCGTAATGGCAGCTGCAACGGTGCAGTTGGCGGAAGGAGCGTATATGGCAGGCGCATTCGTAATCGAGACGGCAGGCGCAGGACAATACCGGTTCAGGCTGACGGCTGACGACGGAACCGTGGTTGCGGTCTCGCCCAGTTTCTCAAACATCAAGGCCGTCACCGCCGGGATCACGGCAGTCCGGGAGAGCGCAGCCACAGGCTTCGTCGTCGACCGCCGGCGTCCCTGACCCAACCTAAAACCGCGACGGCGGCCCCCACCATCAGGTGCGGGCCGCCGTCGTTTTTGGTTTGCAGGGCGTCAGGAGTCGCCGCCGGCTCCTCCCGTTGTTCCCGCCGTGACGTCCAGGAGCTTGTAGCGGTCCATGGCGTACGACGGCGCGCCCTCCTGCACCTCGCCCCTCGCCGCCAGCAGCTGGAGGGTTTTGACGATGATGGAGTGGGTGTCGTTTTTGAAGAAGCGGCGTGCTGCGGCGCGGGTGTCGGAGAAGCCGAAGCCGTCGGCGCCGAGGGTGGCGAAGTCGTTCGGGATGAACTGG
>NZ_JBHVSZ010000012.1:0-181329 GCF_042884885.1 Arthrobacter sp. NPDC058097 | reverse complement strand
CGCCAGCCGCAGGGCCTTGCGGGCATGGTCGCGGTGCCATCCCGTCGTCGCGCACAGCTCATCAAGAATCTGCTTCTTCACTGCCCGGTCCGCCCGGGCGTAGCGGGTGGCGATGACCTTAGTGACAGCCCTGCGTTCACTCATCGAAAGCTCCATGGCTCACAATGCCGACGCGGCAAACACCACCCCGGCGGACACGCCGCTACGCGGGCATTCTCAAATGATTCTTCGAACACCGCCACGCGGGCATCTTTGATGAGTCAACGCGACCTCTTGACCCCTCCCGGCAATCGGGACCACACTCGTTACTGATACCAATTTCGAGATTCGTGAATCCCCGCCAACACCCCATAAACAGCGCCATGTGCTGAGCCGGACAGCGGATTGTTGACGGGCCCGTGCCGCGATTGGGGGCAGGTGGGCATGAATACCTAGGCTGTGTGCGTTTGGCGGGTTCTGTACGTTCTGCGGTGCACCGAGGCCCAAGCCCCGGCGGCCGCTGCCAATTTATGTAGAGTCTCAAATCCGAGGAGCACCTCATGGGCCAACGGTCGGTTGTTGAGTGGTGGGATGAGCTTGATGAAGTCACGAAGAAGTGGCTTGTCGAAAATCCCGGTTGCGTGGTTCTTCCGCGGACCGTGGCAAACGTCGTTCACAAGGCCTCAGGCGGTCACCTCGCCCAGGACCAGCACGGCGAACACCAGCTGTCAGCCGCGGAGCAGTCGTTCATCAGGGCAAAGATCAAAGCTGCCCAGGTGTCGGCAGGCAAGCGCGCGTAGGTCCGTAGCGAACGCGTAGGCAACGCGACCCTGCCGACTAATGGTCAGTCACATCAGTCAATGTTGCAGGGGACGGCCGTGACGCGGCACTTAGCAGCACAGTGGAGCGGGGACCGTCTGCTGCAGACGGTCCCCGCTCCTTTGGTTATTGCGGATTAGTGGTGGCTAGTGCCGATCACCGCGTTCCCGTGGTGAAGGTCCAGCTCCGGGCGACGAACGGGTTGCCGGCCAGGTCGTGTATCGAGGACGAGATCGACATGGTGTACGTCCGGTTCGCCGCCAGAGTGGCCGTCGGGTTCAGCGTCACCGTACGGGTGGCGTTGTTGTAGCTCACCGCGGCGGGGATGACCGTTGTGCCGAACCGCAGCACCACCGTTCCCGTGCTGGCGCCGGTGATCGGTTCGCTGAAGCGCGTCGTCAGGTTGGCCGTCCGGGACACGCCCCGTGCCGAGATCCCGGGGCTTACCGAGACCAGTGTGGGGGCGGGCCCTGTGGTGAACTGCCACGACGTGAACGCCATGGAGTTTCCGGCAGTGTCGCGGACAGAGGAGACTGCCACGGTGTAGGTCCGGTCCGCCAGGAGGTTCGCGGTCGGGTTCACCGTGGCCGTCCGGGTCGCGTTGTTATACGTGACCGTGGCGGGGATGACGGTGGTGCCGAGGCGCAGGACCACGGTCCCGCTGGTGACGTTGGCCACCGGCTCGCTGAAGGTGACAGCCAGGTTGTTGCTCTGGCTGACCGACTTCGCTCCGGCTGCAGGGGTCCGTGCCGTGATGGTCGGGGCAACGAACTCCGTGCGCGGCGTCGCAACTGCCGTCCGGGCCGACCTGGCCCCGGTGCCGGCCGAGTTGATCGCAGCCACGTCGAAGGTGTAGCCGGTGGCGTTGATCAGCCCGTCCACGACGGCGCCCGTTCCGGTGCCGACGGTCAGTGTCCGTGCCGGGGTGGTTTCGGAACCGACGAACGTGCGGACCTCGTAGCCGGAGATCGGTGCACCGCCGTCGGAGGCCGGAACGGTCCAGGCCAGCGTCGCTGCCGCGTTGCCCGCCGTGGCGGTCAGTCCCGTGGGAGCACCGGGCGCGGTGGCCGCAGGCGGCGGGGGAACCTCGACGGTTGCCGCAGGAATCACCACGTTGGATGCTGCCGAGAACGGGCTCGTGCCCTGGGCGTTCGTTGCCGAAACCTGGAACACGTACTTGTTGCCGTTGGTCAGGCCCGGCACCACGAGGCTGGTGTCCGTACCCGGGGCCGTGAGCAGGCCGCCCACCTGGACGCCGGCCGGGTTCGTCGTCACGTCGAGCGTCTTCACGTTGAAGCTGCTGGCGATGCCGACGATCGGCACGGTCCAGGTAACCGTGGCCCGGGCGTTGCCGGCGGTTGCGACGCCGATGACCGGAGCGTTGGTGACCACCGTGTCGGCGAAGCCGAGTTGCTCGATGTTCCGCAGCGTGTCGGTGCCGTCGGCACCGACGTTGTCGGTGACCGTCGTCGTCGAGCCGGGTGAGCCGAGGGTGCCGTCGCCGCCGGTGGTGGTGACGGTGTAGTTGGCCTCGGGGCCGGAGAACACTGCGGTGTCGACGTTGCCCGCGGTCTGGGCCGCCGTCGGCGTGATGACTTCACGGACTGCCACCAGGTTGCCCGGGTCGATGACGCCAGCGGCGACGTCGGCCTCCAGGGTGTGGGGGTTGCCCGCCTGGTAGGTGTGCTCCATGAGGTCGGTGCTGCCGATTTCGGTTGCCGGGTCGCTCGGGTTGGTGCGGACGCTGATCCGGACCTGGACGTAGCGGTCACCGTCGAGGACATCGTTGGCGCCGCGGCCTTCCAGCCGGTCGCTGCCGAGGCCGCCGAGGAGGATGTTGCCGTCGCCCCAGACCGGTCCGGTAAGGGGGCAGGCTCCCATGGCCGAAGCCGCCGCGATCGGTTCCAGCGGTGTGCTGGGTGCCGGGAGGATGTCCCCCAGGCCGGCGATCCTGTCGATGCCTGCCTGGTCGAGGACGTCGCAGCCGCTGAAGCCGGCGCCGCCCACGGTGCTGGGCACCCGGTCATCGCCCTTGATCACGTCGTCGAACGCGGATCCGGAGTTGGCTTCCGTTTCCTGCCACCGGTCCCGGTTGACCACAATCTGCAGCGGCAGGCCGCCCAGGTTCTGGTTGATCTTCATGTCATCGTTGGCGCCCACGGTGTCGTACTGGTGGATGGCCCAGTCGAACCCGGCCGCACCGGCGAACCGGTCAATCGCCGCGTTGGCAGCCATGAGGTCGTCGCCGCCTTCAGCGTCGTAGTCGTTCTCACCGACCTGGCCAACCATGATGTCGTTGCCCGGCTTGGTCTGCGCCGGGTCATCGAAGAACGGAGCACCGTGGTCGCCCTGGAGCAGGTCCTGCCCTGAGCCGCCCTCGATCCAGTCGTCGCCGCCGTCGCCGAACACCGCGTCCGCACCGTCGCCGGCCCGGACGAAGTCGTTGCCGGGACCTGCGAACGTCTCGTTGTCATTGGCGCCGCCGTTCATGAAGTCCTGGCCGTCGCCGCCCATCATGATGTCGTCACCGATGCCGGCATTGGTGTAGTCGTTGCCGGGACCGCCCTTGAGCACGTCGGCACCGGACAGGTCAGTGATCCTGTCGTTGCCTTCGCCGCCGAGCGCCACGTCGTCGCCGCCGTTGCCTTCAATGACGTCGTTTCCGGCGTTACCCCAGAACGTGTCATTGTCGTTGCCGCCGGTCACCCGGTCCACGCCGTCAGTGCCGTTGTACACGGACTGGCCGTTGATGCCGGAGGGATCGACGGTGTTCTTCTCCTGGTACTGGATGGTGCCGTCAGGCTTCCGCAGGAGCAGCGCGTTCTCGTTGCAGTCGGTGGTCGTGGTGTCGTCTGCGACCGTCGGACCGAATGAGGTGAACCCGGCTGGCGTGCCGGAGAGGTTGCCCAGCTGGAACTTGCAGTCAGCCGTTGCAAACACATCGGCCTTGAGCGTGTTCACGCCGTCGGTGTTGCGCATGATCATCTCGGAGAAGCTGTTGCCTTCGAGCTGCGTGCGAAGGTTCATACCCGGCGTGCGGGCCAGGTAGTACAGCCGGTCGCCGTTCTGCAGGTCCGTCAGCTGGTTCTCGAACACGTAGTTGAAAGTGCTGCCGAGGAGGCCGCCGAAGAGGTTGGTCTTCTCCGCCAGGCCGCCGACCCACAGGTCAATCTTGTTCAGGCCGGTTTCCTGGTTGGCCCAGGCGCCGGAGCTGTTCATGAAGTCGATCATGTCCGCCGTGGGAGGCACGGCATCGGGGCCCGGATCCACGATCGCCTTCGCGGCTGCACGCTTGTCCGCCAGGGTCACGGCGTTCACGATGCTCGGGTAGGTGCCGTAGGCGGCCACGAAGTTGATCAGCGACTCGGGGTGCTTGATGTTCTGGCCGAAGTCAGCCCAGCTGGTGTACGGGGCAAGCTGGCCGTCACCGGTGGAGTCGTGGAGCTGGCGGCGCACCTCGTTTAGCGGCGGAACGCCGGCTTCACGTGCACGGGTCATGTTGATCGTCGCGAGGTCAAGCGGCAGGCCCAGCAGGTTATTGCGGAGCGTGTCGGTGACGAACTCGTCGAGCTCATTGCCCGTCTGGTCGCTCATGCCCATGACCACGGCACCTGCGGCCTGCTCGGAGGTGAGCTGGTTTCCATGGCCGTCGTCGGTGAACGACGGCGGGTTCAGGAAGCCGTTCAGCAGCGGGATCGAGTTGTCCGTTCCGTCCGGGTTGGTCCGGGCGATGGTCTCCGTCAGCATCGAGTGGCCGAACCGGTACACCGCATGCGCGAACTCGGCGTGGATCGCGGAGTTGACGTCCGTGTGGTAGACGTGGAACGGCTGGACTGCGGGCTGGACCTTGCGGGCGAACTCCTCGAAGACGAGGTGCTGGTATTCCATCTCCGTGACGAAGCGGGCGGCCTGGAAGAGGCGTTCGCCGTTCCATCCGGCTGCGCCCCCGGCCAGCTTCCATTCGGCCAGTGCGGCGGTGCCGGCGGCCGAGGTGTCGTTGGTCAGCGTGTTCTTGAAATCGTCCACCAGCCGGTCGTGTTCCGAGTGGAAGATCTGGTGGATGGTCGTGAGGCCGATGTTCTCGTTGACACGGCCGTCGCCGGCGATGAAGTGCGCGTTCAGCATTTCGTCGTCGTAGGTGCCCGGGGGCTGGCTGGCGAAGTCAGCGGAGGCGACCGTGTCGGCGTCGGGGATCGGCGCAACCGGCGGGGTTGACGGGTTGTGGTCTGTGTCCTGCGGGGATGGGTCCGCATTGTGCGCGATGTCGGTGAGGAACGGGGTGTCGAAGTACCGGACGTTCGCCGGGACCAGGGTGCCGAGTCCGCCGTTGTCGGCGCGGTTCGCCTCGATGAGACCGCCAGCTGTGACGAACTGCGGGAGTCCGCGGGCCGGACCGGGGATGAACTTGCCGTAGGGGTCGACGGCGAGCTGCGGCACGTTCAGGACGTCCTTGTCCAGGAGCTGGATGCCGAGCAGGTTCTTGGCCTGTTCCTTGACGTTGGCCCAGTTGGCCATGCCCTTCTCCGCGTTGGTGCCTGCGGCGCCGCCGAGCAGCTTGCCCGTGGAAACCGGCTTGCCGTCGGGGTCGTTCACGTACTCGCGCAGGAAGACCTGGTGGGACGGGTGCGACGTGTAGGTCTGGGACTGGTCCACGTATGGGGAGTCTGTGTTGGAGGCATTCTGCTCATCGTCTGCAGTTCCCATGATGCCGTCAGGGCCGGGAAGGTTCTGCGCACGCGTCAGCACCATGAAGCGCTGGTTGGCGGGAAGGTCGTCGGCGTTGCCGAAGATGTGGTCCGGTCCGGCTACCAGCGGGTCGTCAGAGCGGAGCGGGACAAACACGTTGCCGCCGCTCTTGACGGTCTGGTCCACGCCGTGGTCGAAGAACTGTCCGAACAGCGTGAACATTGAGTTGTAGGGTGGCGAGAGGCCGACGTCGGTGGTGACGTTCGGGATGAAGAGCGTGTTGTGCGACGGCACGCAGCCGGCGGGAACCCCCGCCACTGGCGGGGTGGCCAGCGGATCCGGGTCGGTGGTGCAGGGGTGGACGCCCACGTTGCCCTGGGTGCGGACCGGGAATCCGGCGGCAGCCACGGCTGCAGGGTTCGTGGAGGTCTGGTCCACGATCAGGTTACTGATGTCGCGCGGCTTGCTGTCGAAAACGTTCCCGCTCTTCTGCTTGTAAGAGGTGGGGCCGGGCGGACCGAAACCGGCGGGCACGGGGTCTGCATCATTGAAGACCGGCGTGGTGTAGCGGGGGAACTTCTGATCAGCGGCGCCGTAGGTTTCACGCCCGGCCAGGAGGTTGTTGCACGATCCGTCGACGGTGCGGAGACCGTACGAGGTCAGCGCGTCCGGGATCTGGTTGGGGCCCGAACCGATGAGGGCGCCACAGGGGCCGGTGGCCGACGTCGTGTTGGCCACATGGGCTTCAGCGATCTTGATCTGCTTGAGGATGAACGCCAGGTCTGAGGCCGTGACGGTAAAGCCCTGGCCCACCGGGGCGGTGACCGCGTGGGCCGCGATGGTTGCCGACTGGCCGATGGCCGCCACCAGGGACATGACCACGCCGGCCGCAACGACGCGGTTTGGGGCGCCGAACAGGCGCCGCCGGCTCCCCTGTGCGTGCTTCGGGCGCCGTGGCGCTCCACGGGACGACGTCCAATCACCTCCGACGGCTTTTATTGGGTGGAACACTTTCATGACGCACCTGCTTATTTTGTTGATAGAACGCTCTGATTGAACGTTGCATTGGACGGTGCAAGAGTGCGGAGGATGCCTTGCGGAAACCTTGGGCCGTTTTTGCCGCTAAAGACGCCGATCGCACCGGCGGCAAGGCGTGCGCCCGGTGCTTTCTAGGTCGATTTGGCGCCGCGGGGGCGCCGGCCTCCCCCAGATCAGGGGGTCCACCCACTTCAGACGGCCGGCCCTGCCGGGGCTTTCCGCAACTGGAGCTGGCTAGGATTGCCCGCCGCGTGATTCTCAGAGAATTCCC
Source organism: Arthrobacter sp. NPDC058097 (assembly GCF_042884885.1). Lineage (NCBI taxonomy): Bacteria > Bacillati > Actinomycetota > Actinomycetes > Micrococcales > Micrococcaceae > Arthrobacter > Arthrobacter sp. NPDC058097. Next base: position 174,536 of record NZ_JBHVSZ010000012.1, on the reverse strand, counting down.
AGTTGTCACCAAGCCTGTCCGAAGGATTGCTATGGAACCTTGTGCCCAGTTGCCACACAGATTCGTGGGACTGCCGCTAGGAAGGCCCCGCACCGCCTCTCACCACGTGTGCGGGGCACTTTCCTCTGAGGTCGTTGGAAGGGATACCCACTGACCGGAATCACCATTCGCCTGTACTCCTAATCCCTACTTTTCGGTACGCCTAAATCTCGGTTATCCTCGTCTTATCGGTACCCCAATGACGAGGATGGATGATGGCTGTTTCGACCCTTTCAGAACGCAGTGCTCCGGCACGGGTGTGGTCGCGCCTGCTGCTGTTGGGCCCGGCGTTCGTGGCCGCCATCGCCTATGTCGACCCGGGCAACGTTGCGGCGAACCTGACGGCCGGGGCGAGCTACGGCTATCTGCTGGTCTGGGTGCTCGTGGCAGCCAATGCCATGGCCGTGCTGGTGCAGTACCAGTCCGCCAAGCTCGGCCTGGCCACCGGAATGAGCCTGCCCGAAATCCTGGGCAAGCGATTGGGGACCCGTCGCCGCCGGGCGTACTGGGCCCAGGCGGAAATCGTGGCCGGAGCCACCGACATGGCCGAGGTGATCGGCGGTGCCGTCGCACTGAACCTGCTGTTTGGACTTCCGCTTCTGGCCGGCGGCATCATCATCGGCCTCGCGTCGATGGCACTGCTCTCGCTGCAGTCGAACCGGAGCCAGAAGTCCTTCGAACTGGCCATTCTGACGCTCCTCGGTGTCATAGCCGTCGGGTTTGTGTCGGGCCTGTTCGTCAATCCGCCGGACGCCGGCAGCGCCCTGACCGGTCTGGTGCCGCGCTTTGAGGGAACCGACACCATCCTGCTTGCGGCGAGCATGCTCGGCGCCACCGTGATGCCGCACGCCATTTACCTGCACTCTGCCCTCGCCCGGGACCGGCACGGCTTCTCCGAGAACCCTGTGGTGCGGACGCGCCTGATCCGGGCCACCCGCTTTGACGTGGTCGGCGCCTTGCTTCTGGCCGGCGTCGTTAATATCGCGATGCTGCTGCTGGCAGCCTCGAGCCTGCGCGGCGTGGAGGGTACGGACACCATTGCCGGTGCGCACGCGGCGGTGACGTCGGCACTGGGTCCGGCGATCGGCGTCGTGTTCGCCATCGGACTTCTCGCCTCGGGCCTGGCCTCCACCTCCGTCGGCTGCTACGCCGGCGCCACCATCATGGGCGGCCTGCTGAAGGTCCGTGTTCCGCTGCTGACCCGCCGGGTAATCACCCTGATTCCGGCGCTGGTGATCCTCGGGGCCGGCATCGAGCCGACGCTGGCGCTGGTGCTGAGCCAGGTGCTCCTGAGCTTCGGCATTCCGTTTGCGCTGATTCCGCTGATCCGGCTCACCGGGAAGCGCGAGGTTATGGGGATCCATACCGATTCGATGCCGCTGAAAATCGCCGGCTGGACCAGCGCCACGCTCATCGTCGGCCTGAACTGCGTGCTGATCGTCCTGACCGCGTTGGGCGTGTCCTGACGGATCGCCTTAGGTCATCCTTCCCGTCCGGCCACCTTGGGAGGCATTGGCGTCACCTGTATCAGCAGCAACTGCCATGCCCGCCCGGAGTACGGTTTTCTGGACATGTGACTCGCTAGTCCCGAAATGCCCAACGGAAGGTAAATCCACATGACCACATGGCTCATCACAGGCTGCTCCACCGGACTTGGCCGCGCCCTCGCCCAGGCCGTGCTCGCCCACGGCCACAACGCGGTGGTCACCGCGCGGAACGTGAACGCGGTAAAGGACATCGCGGCCGATTACCCTGACACCGCGCTGGCTCTCCCCCTCGACGTCACCGACAAGGAACAGATCAGTTCGGCGGTACAGCAGGCGCGGGCCCGCTTCGGCGGGGTCGATGTCCTCGTCAACAACGCGGGCTACGGCTACCGTGCCGCCGTGGAAGAAGCGGACGATGCCGACATCCGCCAGCTGTTCGACACGAACCTCTTCGGCGCCGTCGACATGATCAAGGCAGTCCTGCCGGACATGCGGGCCAAGCGGACGGGTGCGATCCTGAACATCTCCTCCATCGGTGCGCGCATCTCGCCCGCCGGCTCCGATTACTATTCCGCCACCAAGGCGGCCCTGGAGGGCCTGTCGGTTTCGCTGCACAAGGAACTCCAGCCGCTCGGCATCAGTGTCACGGCCATCGAACCCGGCGCGTTCCGCACCGACTTCGCCGGCCGTTCGCTCACCCAGTCGGCGACGGCGATTCCGGACTACGCGGAGACGGCAGGCAAGCGCCGCAAGGAGCACGACACCGTCCACGGTACCCAGCCGGGCGACCCGGCCAAGGCAGCGGAGGCGATCATCGCCGTCGTCGAAAGCCCCACTCCGCCGCAGCTGCTGGTGCTCGGCCAGGACGCGTACGGCGCGTTTGCCGCCGTCGCCGACGCGCAGCGCACGGAACTGGACCAGTGGCGCGGCCTCAGCCTCAGCACGGGCATCGACGAGTAACAAAACGGCGCAGGTCCACCCGCGCTCCTGTGCGCGGGTAGACCTGACAGCGCAGCTGGGGAAGGCCCTCTCGGTTCCGTTACCACTGGCCCCGTTGTCGGAGCTCATGTTCAGCCGCCACACGCATCTGCCTGAAATGGCGTCGGGCTTTTGGTGCCCGGCCCGTGCCTGGCGCGTCGGCGGAGTCTTCCTTGTCGCTTGCCCAGCGGCGCATTAGTTCTACTTTGTCATCACTTGCAGAACGCAGGTCCCGTTCAAAGTCGGACAGGCTTTTCCACCAGAGTGTCGCCATGCAGCCTCCTTGGCCGGGGCCGCCGCCTACTCGGCTTCGAACCCGAGGCGGTCGCGGACAAGTTTCGCGACGACGGCGGCGTGCTGGTTCTTGTCCGCGCGGGCTTCCGATTTGAGCGTCGCCAGATATGCGACGTACGCGGCAGTCCGGGTGTCGTAGGCCGCGGCGCGCGTTTCGAGTGCGAGGGCAAGAGTGGCGTGGGCCTGGGCCAGCCTGATCTGGAGTTCGGCGTCAACATCGGCGCCTGAGAGTGCTTGCTCGGCGGAGGCCAGCAGGGACCGGGCGATGTCGACATGCTCATCCGCGGCGCGCTGGCCGAGGTCTGGCTGCATTGGCTCTGCCTCTCTTCGTTCTGCTCCATGCTCAACCCGCGACGGCGGACGCGAGATGTGGAGTAAGCCTAAAGCACGATTCGCGGTCCTGGTTATGCCGCTTTCATGGCCCCGCCCGTCAGCTCAGGGCAGACCAGCCGCGATTTCCTCGACGGCGCCGATAAGCGCGGTCAGCGATTCCGGTCCGCCGTGCCCTTCGTTCTCGACGACGATGAGCCGGCTGCCCTCCCAGCGCTGATGAAGGGCCCAGGGCGTGATCACGGGCCCGCTCACGTCTCTACGGCCATGAATCATATAGCCGGGAATTCCATTGAGCTCGTGGATCCTTTCCATGATGGCTTGCCCGCCGCCAAGGAACGAGTCGTGGGACCAGTAGTGGGTGACAAGGATGGCCAAGGTCATGCGCCCGAGGTCGTCGTCAAACATCGGCCCAGGCTGCCACAGCGGATCCAGCGAGACGTGCGTCGACTCCCACCGGACCCATGCCAGGGCAGCCGCCTCGGCGTCGTCCCGGTCCTCGCCCGCGAGGCGCCGGGCGTACGCGTCCACCACCCGTTCCCCGGACCGGCATTTGGCATGGCTTGAGAACTCCGCCCACGCTTCCGGGAAGATCCGGCCCACGCCCTCGGTGATCCACTCGACCTCGTCGCGGCTCCCCGCGGTCACGGCCATCAAAGCGATCCCATGCACACGGTCCCGGTGCTGAAGGGCATATGCCAAGGCGAGCGTGCTTCCCCACGATGCTCCTGTGACTATCCATTTCATGACCCCGAGATGCTGGCGCACAGCCTCAATGTCCTCGATCAAGGCCTGGGTGGTGTTGGCCGGCAGGGAGGCAAGATCGTCCTGGACGGCCGGCGTGCTCTGCCCACAGCCTCGTTGATGCAGGCCGATAGTCCAGAATCTTGAAGCGTCATGGCGGGTCCGGTAGCCCTGGCCCGAGGGAGCGCCGGGGCCGCCGTGGAGGTAGAGCACGGGAATCCCCGCGGGGTTTCCCGACGTCTCCCAATAGATTTCCGCGCCACCCACTTTTACCCGGCCCGCATTCTCCCCCGTCATCCAACAAAGGCTACGAGATGGACCTCGGCAGGGGTAGGGTCGGTGCAGGCGTCGGATTGTGAATGGGGGAACCGATGAGGCTTGAGGGTTGGCACATCGTCGTGTTTTTGGTGTTGGTGTTAGTGGCAGTTGCCGTCGTCGCGGTGGTTTTCATCGCCCGCTGGATTCTGCGGATGGCCAAGGGACGGCCCGACGGCGAAGGTTCGGGGCCGTCGTGGCATTAGAGGATACTTCTGCGGTGCGCCCGGTTCGTCCTCACGGCCGTGGTCCGGGGACCGGGGAGGAACGCCGGGCGGTCACCCACCGAAGTGCTTCAGCCCGCCCACTGGCTGTGGCCTTGTGGCTGTTCGCCGCCGGCACGCTCACATGGCTCCTGGTTGCCGGAGCCACCAAAACCGGGCTTGAGGCGGCGCCCTGGCTGGTCCTTGTGTCCTGGTTCGCCTACGTTGCCCAGTGGCGTCCGTGCCTGCGCGTAGACGGCCACGGTTTAGAAGTGATCAACGGTATGCGCGATCACCGGATACCGTTTGGGGCGATAGAGGACATCGAGGTTCGCTACACCACGGTCATCTGTACCGCCGGCAAAAAGTATGTCAGTTGGGGCGCGCCCACGCCTCCGTCCGCATTTGAATCCGGATTCCAGCATCTCAGCGACTTGAAGAGCCGCCCGTACACCGTCCTCCCGAGCAACGAGCGGATCAGCCAGCCGGAGGCGAAAACCGGGCGTGACGCCATTGTGGCCGCCTGGCAAAACGCCCGTCATGCAGGATTCTCCGCTAGCCGGGACGGAGTCACGTCAACTTGGAACATGCCTGTGGTCGCCGTCGGAGTTGTTGCGGTACTTGCAGTGGCTGTTACGGCTCTGTTCTAACCCGGAGCACCATCGGGACCACGTCGAACGGCAGGAGCTGATAGGGGGTTTCGCCCTAAGCGACAGGAGCTGAGGAAGCGTCGGGGGAAAACCCGCAGGAGCTGATAGAGCGTCGAAGTTAGAGCCATTACGCTGGAGCCCCTGACGGCGAGCGGGGGCGGCACCAGAGTCCATTTCAGCCTCGACCTCAAGCTGCCGGTCCTCATGCCGGTCCTGGACTCACTCGTGACCAAGACCATGGAATCCGAGGTTGCCCAGCTTCAAAAGCTGAAGGAAGTCTTCGAAGCCCGGTAAGTTACCCGGATCTACAGCCGGATGTGGCGGAACAGCGCGGCAGTCCCCATGCCGCCGGCGATGCTGATCATGGCCAGGGCCAGCTTTCCATCGGGAGCCGCGGCCGGATCCCGCCGGGCCTGCGCCAGAAGGCGGGTCACCAGCACGGCGCCGGACGCACCGTAGGCATGGCCCAAGGCCAGCGCCCCGCCGTCGGCGTTGGCCCGCAGCGGATCGATCCCCAGATGATCCAGGCAGGCAAGGGTCTGTGAGGCGAAGGCCTCGTTGAACTCCACAAGGTCCACGTCAGCCGCGTCCACCGACTGCGCGGCCAGCAGCCGTGAGGCGGCGGCGGCTGCACCGATACCGAGCAGCTGCGGCTCCACCCCGGCCGTGTCCGTGCCGAGTACGGCCAGCCCGTCGGCAGCGCCCAGTTCCCGGGCCCTGGCCAGGGAGGTGATCACGACGGCGGCCGCCCCGTCCGCGTCGAAGCACGAGTTTCCGGCGGTGACAGTCCCGGACTCCACGAATGCCGCGGGGAACCGAGCCATGAGGGCCTCGCTGAGTTTGGGCCGGGGACCGTCGTCGGCCGTCACCGCCGGTGATTCCGGTGCGGTTCCTGACGCGGCGGGCAGCGCCACCGTCTCCCGGGCAAACGTGCCGCTGGCCTGTGCGGTCACTGCCCTGCGGTGGCTGCGCAGGGCAAACTCATCCTGCCGTGCCCGGCTGATGCCGTACTCCCGGGCCACGTTCTCGGCCGCGACCCCCATGTCCGGGTCGCCGTGGCTGGGCGGCGCAAACTGGGCGCGGCTGAAAAAGGCGGGTTCGCCGTCGTCGTTCCTGTGTGCGCGCAGCGGTGCCGTGCTGATGCTTTCGACGCCGCCCGCAAGGTAAGTGCCGCCGCCGGCCGCGACGAGCCGGGACGCGAGGACGATGGCGTCCAGGCCGGAGCCGCACTGCCGGTCGACGGTGAGGCCCGGGACGGTGACGGGCAGGCCGGCCTCGAGGGCCGCGAGCCGCGCGACATTTCCGCCGGCACCCACGGCGTTGCCGATGACGACGTCCGCCACGTCGCCAGCACCGACTCCCGTTTCCGCAAGCAGGGCCGTCAGAACCGGTGCCAGGAGCTCGTGGGAACGCAGGTGCTTCAGCGCGCCGTTAGCCCGGCAGACGGGCGTGCGGAGCGCGGCGATGATCACCGGCTGCCGGTCGTCGGAAAGCCGGAATCCAGGAAGCCCCGCCCCCGAGGGCACGCTAGACAAGGTGCCGGACCCGGCTGTCACGGGCCGCGATCCAGTCGAGCAGCAGCCGGCGGCTCACCTTTCCACGGTCGGTCACCGGAAGCTCGTCGAGGGCGAAGTACTGCAGCGGCCGCTTGTCCTTGGCCAGCACGTCCTCGAGACCGGTCTTGAGCTGCGTGGCGGTAACCCCGCCGTGAGAGGGAACGATGCCGGCCACCACACGCTGGCCGCGGAGGTCATCCGCCATGCCGGCGGCAATGGCCGAGGCGACCCCGGGCACCGAGGACAGCGCCAGCTCCACCTCATGCGGGTAGACGTTCTTGCCTGCTGTGATGATCATGTCGGCGCGGCGGCCGAGGATGTGCAGCACACCGTCCAGCAGATAGCCCTGGTCGCCCACTGTGAACCAGCCGTCAAAGCAGCGCAGCGCCTGGCCGTCGTCGCCCCAAAGGTAGCCGTTGCTGACCATCCCGCTTTGGACGCCGATGTTGCCGGCGGCCCCTTCAGGGAGCTCCGTGCCGGAGTCGTCCAGGATCCGGACTTCGACGCCCGGGAACGGCCGGCCGATCGCGGTGCTGCCCGCGGCGAACGGCTCCCCCGCGGCCAGCCCGGCGCCGGAGACGAAGCTCAGCTCCGAGGCGCCGTAGTACTCAAAAATTGTGGCGTGCGGAGCCCACCGGCGGGCGGCTTCCAGCGTGCGCGCATCCAGCTTCGAGCCCGCACAGATGATGGTCCGCACGCTCGACGCGTCCACGCAGCCCAGCAGTCCGCGTTCGCTGAGCAGCCGCAGCATGGTGGGAACCAGCACGAGCCGGGTGATGCCGTCGTGGGCGATGGCGGCGTGGACGTCGCCGACGTCGAACGATTCAAGCGTGTGGAACTCAGAGCCCGCGTAGAGGCATTCGGCCAGCGCATACAGGTTAAGGCTTGCGGCCAGCGGTCCCGGCGCCAGCGTCCTGTCGTCCTGGCTGAGCCCGAAGAACTCCATGGACGCATCAAAGGACTGCTGCCAGGAGCGGCGCGATCGGGTGAACGCCTTGGGCACCGAGGTGGTGCCGGAGGTCAGGCCGATCAGGAAGGAGGATGCGGGGTCGCCGTCTGCCAGGTCACCGCCGGCACCCCCGGGAACCGGGTCAACGCCGCTGCCCAGGCGCTGGACGATCTCGTCCCGCAGCTCGTCCGGCCAGGTAGGGTCCAGGACCGCGCACTCACGGTCACCGGCAACGGCTGCGGCGAAGTCAACCGCGAACCGGGTGGAGTTGGGCTGGGCGAGAACGGTGATCGCAGCCGTGCTGTCGCCTGCGGCAGCCTGCGCTTTGTCGCGCAGTTCAGCCCAGCTGAGCCGTTTTCCGGCCACGACGACGGCGGTGTCGTCGGGGCGTTCATCGGCCCAACGCTGGAGGTTGTTGAGAAAAGGCATCGGATCAACTTTACCGGCCAAAACCCGGCGCTGCCCTGCGGCCGGGGCTATTGTGACAACATGAGCTTCAATGACGGGGTCGAGCTGGACCCATCACAGGTAGAAGACCGGCGCGGCGGCGGAATGGGCCGCGGCACGAAGATCGGCGGAGGCATCGGGGGCGGAGTGGTCCTGCTTCTGGCGGCGCTTTTCGGGATCAACCCGCAGCTGCTTGGCCCGCTCCTGGGCTCCGGGCAGGAGCAGCCCGCCCAGAGCACCGGGACACCCCTCACCCAGTGCAAGCTGGGTTCCGACGCCGACAGGGACCTCGACTGCCGGATTGCCGGGACGGTGAACAGCCTCAACGCGTTCTGGCCCGCGTATCTGGCCGACTACAACGTGAAGTACCCGCGGCCGAAGGCTGTGCTGTTCCAGGGGGCCACCCGTACGGGCTGCGGCACGGCCACGTCCGAGGTGGGCCCGTTCTACTGCCCGCCGGACACGACGGCCTACTTCGATCCCGGCTTTTTCCAGGACCTGGTGACCCGCTTCGGTTCCTCGGGCGGTCCGCTGGCCCAGGAATATGTGGTGGCGCACGAGTTCGGACACCACGTCCAGAACATCCTCGGTGACCTGGACAAGGCCCAGCAGGATCCGCAGGGCGCAGAGTCCGGTGCTGTCCGGGTGGAACTGCAGGCTGACTGCTACGCCGGGCTCTGGACCCGGTACGCCACCACACAAAAGGACCCGAAAACCGGCAAGCCCTTCCTTGAGCCGCTCAAGCAGCAGGACCTGAACGACGCGCTCTCCGCAGCCTCCGCCGTCGGCGACGACAGGATCCAGAAGGCCGCCACGGGACGCGTGAACCCGGAGGGCTGGACGCACGGGTCCAGCGCGCAGCGGCAGAAGTGGTTCTACCAGGGCTACAAGACCGGTGACATCAATCAGTGCGACACGTTCAGCGCCGCGACGCTCTGACCCCCCGCATCCGTTGTTCCTCCCCACCGGACCCCTCGCCCCGCAAGCTCGGCCAGGGAACCCTGCCCTTATGGCCAGCCGTTTTGGCCGGCCATAAGGGCATCTACGGAGCAATCGATGGGTGGGTACGACGACGGCCGGTTACCTTCGCTGGGAAGGTAACCGGCCGTCGTCGTACTTTATTTAGATGTTGAAGCCGAGGGCCCGCATCTGGTCCTTGCCGTCGTCGGTGATCCGCTCCGGACCCCATGGCGGCATCCAAACCCAGTTCAGGCGCCAGTCGTCCACGACGCCGTCAAGCGCCTTGCCGACCTGCTCCTCGAGCACGTCGGTCAGCGGACAGGCGGCCGTGGTGAGGGTCATGTCGATCAGCAGGGCGCCGTCGTCCTCCGAGTACTTGAGCCCGTAGAGCAGGCCCAGGTCCACGATGTTGACCCCAAGCTCGGGGTCAATGACGTCCTTGAGTGCCTCTTCGACATCCTCCAGCCCGGTGCGGGCTGCGTCGATTTCGGTCATGGTCGGTCAGTCCTTACTAGGCCTGGACCGCAGCGGCAGCCGTGGCGGTTCCGGCGGCACCGGCGTAGCGGTCGTAGCCTTCTTCTTCGAGGCGGTCGGCGAGTTCCGGGCCACCCTCTTCCACAACCTGGCCGTTCACGAACACGTGAACGAAGTCAGGCTTGATGTAGCGCAGGATGCGGGTGTAGTGCGTGATGAGCAGGGTGCCCATGTTGCCCGTGGCGTGTGCACGGTTGACGCCTTCAGAGACCACCTTGAGGGCGTCGACGTCCAGGCCGGAGTCGGTCTCGTCGAGGACGGCGAACTTCGGCTTGAAGAGTTCCAGCTGCAGGATCTCCACGCGCTTCTTCTCACCGCCGGAGAAGCCTTCGTTGACGTTGCGCTGGGCGAAGTCGGCGTCGATGCGCAGCTGCTGCATGGCGGCCTTGACGTCCTTGGTCCAGGTGCGCAGGGCCGGGGCTTCGCCGTCGATGGCCGTCTTGGCGGTCCGCAGGAAGTTGGTCATGGTGACGCCCGGGACCTCAACCGGGTACTGCATGGCGAGGAAGACGCCGGCACGGGCGCGCTCGTCAACGCTCATGGCGAGCACGTCTTCGCCGTCCAGCGTGATGGTGCCGCCGGTGACGTTGTAGCGCGGGTGGCCGGCGATGGTGGACGCCAGGGTGGACTTGCCCGAGCCGTTGGGGCCCATGATGGCGTGGGTCTCACCGGTGCGGATGGTCAGGCTGACGCCCTTCAGGATCTCCTTGGTGCCCTGCTCCGTGTCGATGCTGACGTGCAGGTCCTTGATCTCAAGAGTAGACATGTGTCTTGTTCTCCTCTGCACCGTGCCGTTCTGTCGGCGGTGCGGTCTTTGGTCTGGAAGTTGTTAAGTTCTGGTTCAGGCCCGGCGGGTTAGCCGGATTAGCTGAAGTTCGGCGTTTCGGCGCCGTTCAGGACGTTGGTGAAGTCCACGTAGACGTCGTCTCCGTGGATCTCCACCGCGAACACGGGAACGGGGTCGTAGGCCGGCAGCTGCAGGGGTTCGCCGCTGCGCAGGTCGAACTGGGAGCCGTGGCCCCAGCACTCGATGGCGCAGCCTTCCACTTCGCCCTCAGAGAGGGAGATATCGGCGTGCGAGCACGTGTCGCCGATTGCGTGGATTTCTCCCATGGAGTCCTTGACGATCGCGACGGGGAAGTCGTCGATCAGGATCCGCAGGGCCTGCTTGGGCTGGATCTCGTTTGCTTTGCAGACGAGCTCACCCTTTGGCTGTTCAGTCATCCGTTGTCCTGTGCTGTCGTTTCCGGCCGGGTGGGCCGGGCCTGGTTCCGTACGGTCAGTTCTCGTTGGCGGCGAGCTCGCGCTCGACTTCCTCGGTCAGGCGCTCTTCGAGGGCCGGAACCTTGATCTGCTGGATGATCTCGTTGAGGAAGCCGCGCACCACGAGACGGCGGGCCACGTCTTCGGGAATGCCGCGGGCCATCAGGTAGAACAGGTGCTCATCGTCGAAACGTCCGGTGGAGCTGGCGTGGCCGGCACCCTCGATGAGGCCCGTCTCGATTTCGAGGTTCGGCACGGAGTCCGCGCGGCAGCCGTCGGTGAGCACCAGGTTCTGGTTCTTCTCGTACGAGTCGGTGCCCAGGGCCTGCTTCTGGATCAGCACGTCACCCACCCAGACGGTGTGCGCGTTCTTGCCCTGCAGGGCGCCCTTGTAGAGCACGTTGGACTTGCAGTTGGCCACGTTGTGGTCAACGAAGGACCGGTGCTCCAGGTGCTGGCCGGCGTCGGCGAAGTAGAGGCCCAGCAGCTCGGCCTCGGCGCCCTCGCCGGAGAAGCGGACGTTGGAGTTCAGGCGCACCACGGAACCGCCGAGGGAAACGGCGATGTGCTTGTAGACGGCGTCCTTGCCCACCTGGGCGTCGTGCTGGCCGAGGTGCCGCGCGTCGTCTTCCCAGAGCTGCACGGAGATCACGGTGAGCTGCGCGCCGTCGCCGACGATCACTTCCAGGTTTCCGTTGTGGTCAGCGGCACCGGTGTGCTCGACGATGACCACGCTGCGGGAGTTGGCGCCCGCTTCCAGCACGAAGTGTGCGTTGGAGCGGCGGCCTGCACCGGCGCCGTTGACCAGGATGCGGACCGGCTCGGCCGGCTCAGCGTCGGCCGGGATGACCACGTGCAGCGCTTCGTCCGTGTTGGCGGAAGCGACGACGGCGGCCCGGTCGGCCGGGGTCAGGACGGTGCCGCGCGGGGCGGCTCCCTGTGCCAGGGTGCCGCGGACGTAGCCCTCAGGGGCTTCGACGGTGAACGCAGCTGCTGCGCCGTCCGTCGCGGTGTCGGAGAACAGGTTGGCCAGTCCGCGGACCGGGGTGAAGCGCCATTCCTCTTCGCGGCCGGTGGGCAGCGCGAAGTCGGCGACGTCGAAGCTCGTGAGCCGCTCGGCGCGCGAGGACATGACGGTGACGCCGTGGTTGTGGCTGTGGTCCACCTTTGCGGGGACCAGCGCCTCGCCTTCCTCCGTGAACCCGGCGATGGAAGGAGCTCCGATGCGGGCCTTTTCAGTAGTAATTTCGGCAGTCATTAACCGACGGATCCTTCCATCTGGAGTTCAATGAGGCGGTTCAGCTCGAGGGCGTATTCCATCGGCAGTTCGCGGGCGATCGGCTCGATGAAGCCGCGCACGATCATGGCCATGGCTTCGTCTTCGCGCATGCCGCGGGACATGAGGTAGAAGAGCTGCTCTTCGGAAACGCGCGAGACGGTCGCCTCGTGCCCCAGCTGCACGTCATCCTCGCGGATGTCGATGTACGGGTAGGTGTCCGAGCGGCTGATGGTGTCCACCAGCAGCGCGTCGCAGCGCACCGTGTTCGCGGAGTGCTTGGCGCCCTCGCGGACCTGGACCAGGCCGCGGTAGGCCGCGCGTCCGCCGCCGCGGGCAACGGACTTGGAGATGATGGAGCTCTTGGTGTTCGGCGCGATGTGCACCATCTTGGAGCCGGTGTCCTGGTGCTGGCCCTCGCCGGCGAACGCGATGGACAGGGTCTCGCCCTTGGCGTGCTCGCCCGTGAGGTACACAGCCGGGTACTTCATGGTGACCTTGGAGCCGATGTTGCCATCGATCCACTCCATGGTGCCGCCTTCTTCGCAGATGGCGCGCTTGGTCACGAGGTTGTACACGTTGTTGGACCAGTTCTGGATGGTGGTGTAGCGGACGCGGGCGCCCTTCTTGACCACGATCTCGACGACGGCCGAGTGCAGCGAGTCCGAGGTGTAGATCGGCGCCGTGCAGCCTTCGATGTAGTGGACGTAGGAGTCCTCGTCGGCGATGATCAGCGTGCGCTCGAACTGGCCCATGTTTTCCGTGTTGATGCGGAAGTAGGCCTGCAGCGGGATGTCGACATGGACGCCCTTGGGCACGTACACGAAGGAACCGCCGGACCAGACAGCCGTGTTCAGCGAGGCGAACTTGTTGTCGCCCACCGGGATGATCGTGCCGAAGTATTCCTGGAAGATCTCCGGGTGCTCGCGCAGCGCGGTGTCCGTGTCCAGGAAGATGACGCCCTGGGCCTCAAGGTCCTCGCGGATCTGGTGGTAGACGACCTCGGACTCGTACTGGGCTGCCACACCGGAGACCAGGCGGCTGCGCTCAGCTTCCGGGATGCCGAGCTTCTCGTACGTGTTGCGGATGTCCTCGGGCAGGTCCTCCCAGGAAGCGGCCTGCTTCTCGGTGGAGCGCACGAAGTACTTGATGTTGTCGAAGTCAATGCCGGAGAGGTCGGCACCCCATGTGGGCATGGGCTTGCGGTCGAAGTACTTCAGACCCTTGAGGCGCAGGTCCAGCATCCACTCCGGCTCGCTCTTCTTCGCCGAGATGTCGCGGACCACGTCCTCGTCGAGGCCACGGCGGGCGTTAGCGCCGACGTCGTTCTTGTCGGCCCAGCCGTACTCATAGGTTCCGATGCCGTGCAGCTCGGGATTCTTTTCCAGAATCTCGGCGATAACACCAGGCTCGGCAACCTTCTTCTCTGATAGTTGGTCCGTCATCACGGCCTTTCTTGCAGATGGTTGGATACTTCGTCCAGGTTGTCCGGAGCGCTGCCGGCGGCCGGGGCCACCGTCACGGCCGGACGGCCTGTGGGTATGTGGGTGGTGCAGACGTGTCCCCCGCGGGCGAGCGTGGAAAGCCTGCGGACATCGACACCGACGAGGCGCGAAAACATTTCCGTCTCTGCGTCGCAGAACACGGGAAACTGGGTGGCAAGCTGCTGGATGGGGCAGTGGCCCTGGCACAGCTGGACGCTGGAGAGGGCTGCGGGCAGCGGAGCCTTGGCTTCGATGGTGGCAGTGGAAGCGACGAAGCCGTCCCGGGACAGGGCGGCGGACAGGGCCTGTGCGCGGGCTGTGATGTCCGTTCCGGCTGCTTCCACCTCGGGGGCGTAACGGCGTTCCATCTCCGCGAATCGTTCGACGGCGAACTGGCGGACGGCTTCATCGCCCGCCACCGCGCCGAGCTGCTTGAGCGCCAGGGTGGCGATGTTCAGGTAGTCGTCGCCCAGTGAGGACTGGCCCTGGGAGCTGAGGACGTAGCGGCGGGCGGGGCGGCCGGCACCGGCGCCTGCGCGGGCCACTCGCTTGACCTCGATGACGCCGGCGCGTGAGAGGTGGTCCAGGTGGCGGCGGACGGCAGCCGGGGTGAAGCCAAGCAGGTCGCCCAGTTCCGCGGCGCTGACCGGCCCGTGTTCCAGGACGGCGCTGAGGACGCGGTCGCGCGTGCGCTCGTCGGAGTCGGCCGCGGCCGGCACGGAGGCCAGGGCAGCACGTTTTCCACCGCGCAGCGCACCTGCAGGCGCGCCCTGCCCGGCCAAAGGCGCGGAGGTGGCATTGGTCATGGAATACACAACACAATCATGTCGTAATTTATTGCGGCGTTCCAGTAAGGCAAGGCTGACCTGCGCCCGGCACGTGGCTCCAGCGTGACAGTACTACTTCACGTAGAATATTGGGGTGCGATCCCCCAAATCCCCCGTATTGACCATCGACGGGCTCATCAAGGACGTCGGTCCGCTCCCCACCCTCGATGGCAAGATGCTCAGGGTGGTGAGCGACGTCTCACTCGTCGCCGGCCGCGGCGAGGTCACGGCGCTGCTCGGAGCCAACGGTGCCGGCAAGACTACCACCATCGAATGCGCCCAGGGGCTCCAGAAGCGTTCGGGCGGATCTATTACGCTCCTCGGCGCCGACCCCGGGACTGCCGGAGCGGAACTGCGCGCCCGCGTCGGCGTCATGCTCCAGGACGGCGGCCTCCCGCCGTCGGCCCGTCCCATTCCCCTGCTTCGGCACATTGCCGGCATGTACCGCAATCCCAGGCCGCTGGATGAGCTGGTGCAGCGGCTGGGCATCGACACGTTCAGCAGGACCAATGTCCGCCGGCTGTCCGGCGGACAGAAGCAGCGGCTGGCCCTCGCCGCTGCCCTGATCGGCAACCCGGAGGTCCTGTTCCTAGACGAGCCGAGCGCCGGTCTGGACCCGCAGTCCCGCCAGCTGGTGTTCGAACTGATCGGCGAACTCCGGGACGGCGGGATGGGGATCATCCTCACCACCCACCTCATGGATGATGCGCAGCGGCTGGCCGATTACGTCTACATCATCGATTCCGGCAGGAATGTTGCGGAGGGCACCGTTGCCCAGCTGCTGCAGCACAACATGCCGGAGACGCCCCACCGGGACCATGTCCGGACGCTGCACTTCGAGGCATTGCCGGGTCTGGACTTTGACGGTGTGCTGCCTGCCGAGATCGAGATCCGCGAGACGCGTTCCGGCAGCTACACGGCCACCGGGGCGCTGACCCCCGAGGATCTTGCCGCCTTGACGGCTTGGTGGGCACACCACGGCATCATGCCGGGCTCGCTGAGCATGGAGGCCCGGAGCCTCGAAGATGTGTTCCTTGACATTTCCGGAAGGGAAATCCGATGACGACAGCCACGGGCGGCGCGCCCGCTCCCCTGCTCCGCCGGATCCTGCTGCAGGGCAAATACGAGGCCGCCACCATGCTCCGGAACGGCGAGCAGCTGATCCTCGCCGTGGTCCTGCCACTTCTTGCCCTGGTCGGTCTGACGGTCACGCCGCTGCTCGACGGCATCGGGGACAGCCGGGTCAACGTTGCCGTCCCCGGCATCCTGGCGCTCTGCGCCATGTCCACGGCGTTCACCGGGCAGGGCATCGCCACCGGCTTCGACCGGCGGTACGGCGTGCTGCGGTTCCTGTCCACCACGCCGCTGGGACGGGCCGGCCTCATCGCCGGCAAGATCCTCGCCGTCCTGGCCGTCCTGGTGATCCAGGTGGTCATCGTCGCCGCCGTCGCCCTTCCCCTGGGCTGGCAGCCCAATGCCTTGGGGATTCTGCCCGGCCTGGGCCTGCTGGTCCTGGGCGCGGCCGCGTTCACCGCCCTGGGCCTGCTGGTGGCCGGCACCGTCCGGCCCGAGGCCACTCTGGCCATCACTAACCTGCTGTGGATACTGCTCGGCGCCCTGGGTGGCATCGTGATCCCCATGCAGCGGCTGCCGGAACTCGCCCAGAACACCGTCCACCTGCTCCCGTCCGGTTCCCTCGGCGAAGGCCTGCGGGACGCATTCCTGCACGGCGCCGTGAACGGCAACGCTGTCATTGTCCTGCTGATGTGGACGGTTCTCGCCGGCGCAGCAGCCATCCGCTGGTTCAAATGGAATTGAGAATAAAGTGAGCACGGCTTCACGCCTCCCCCAGTTCGTCGGCCGCCTGGCATCCAAGCTGCCCGTCACCGTCGATTCGACCGTCCGCCGCCTGGCCGTGCTGTCCCTGATCGGACAGACGGTGCTGGTGGTCACCGGCGGTGCCGTGCGGCTGACCGCCTCAGGCCTGGGCTGCCCCACGTGGCCCAGGTGCACGAGCAACTCCCTGGTGAACACCCCCGAGATGGGCATCCACGGCTTCATCGAGTTCGGCAACCGCCTCCTGACGTTCGCCCTGGCCGCCGTCGCCGCACTCATGCTCGTCTACCTGTGGAACCTCCGCAAGGAGCGCAAGGACCTTTTCCTGCTGGCCCTGGGCCTGCTGGCGAGCATCCCGGCGCAGGCCATCATCGGCGGCATCACCGTGCTCACCCATCTGAACCCGTGGGTGGTTGGCCTGCACTTCCTGGTGTCCATGGCCCTCGTGGTTTTCGCCACGCTGCTGGTCAACCGGGCGTACGGCAGGACGGGCGGGTTTCGGACCTCGCCGCTCGCTGCCCTGCCGGGCGTCCTGCGGCCGGCGATGACCGCCGTCGCGGTGTTTGCCTGGATTGCGGTCATGCTGGGTGTCGTGGTGACCGGCGCCGGCCCGCACGCGGGTGACGCGAAGGCGCCGCGCAACGACCTGGACTGGGACCTGTTCTCGCACATCCACGCCGTACCCGCCTACCTGGTCACCGCGGGGACGCTGCTCGCCGTGTACTTCGTGTTCCGCCGCGGCATCTCCGGCACGTTCCGGACGGCCGTGCTGATGCTCCTCGGCGTTACGCTGCTACAGGCGGTCATCGGCTTCACGCAGTACTACAACGGCATCCCTGTGCTCCTCGTGGGCACGCACATGCTGGGGGCCGCCCTGCTGATGGCCGCCGCAACCAACGCCGCCGACATCGCCCGCTCCAGCCCCGTCAGGTAACTCCCGCCCGGCCGGTCCTCCCCCGACGCTCGATCACTCCTGCGGCCGGGGGACGCGTCCTCACGTCCCGTCGCTTCCCTCATGACGCGTCCTCACATCCCGTCGCTTCCTTCTTGACGCGTCCTCACGTCCCGTCGCTAACTTCCCGACGCGTCCTCACATCCCGTCGCTTCCTTCCCGATGCGTCCTCACGTCCCGTCGCTTCCCTCCCGATGCTGCCGGCTAGGAGACTGACTGTGGGACTGTAAATTTCGCGGTGTAACTCCTGAGGAAAAAAGGAGAGCGCCGTGACAGATGCGCTGCGCTCGACGCGGTGGACGAGGAACTGGTTCGGCAGCTGACGGAGCGTGCCCGGGCTGAGCGGCTGCAGCTGACCGGGGAGGGCGGTCTGCTGCAGAAGCTCACCAAGCTGGTGATGGAGTCCGTGCTGGAGGGCGACTGGACGATCATCTCGGCTATGGCAAGCACGATCCGGCCGGGCGCGACGGGGGCACTCCCGTAACGGCCGGCGTTCCAAGACAGTGCTGACTGAGGCCGGGCCGGTGGAGCTCTCCATGCCCAGGGGCCGCGACGCGTCGTTCGAGCCCCGGATCGTGCCCAAGCGGCAGCGGCGGCTGACCGGGTGGACGACCTGGTGCTGTCCCTGTCGGCCAAGGGCCTGACCCGTGGCGAGATCTCGGCGCACCTGGCAGAGGTCTACGGCGCCGAGGTGTCCAACAGACCATTTCCACCATCACCGACCGGGTGCTGGAGAGGATGGGCGAGTGGCAGAACCGCCCGCTTGACCCGGTCTACCCGGTGATCTTCATCGACTGCGTGAACGTGAAAATCCGCGACGGCCAGGTCGCGAACCGCCCGATCTACGTAGCCCTGGCCGTCACGGTGGACGGCACCCGGGACATCCTCGGACTGTGGGCCGGCGAACACGGCGACGGCGAGGGCGCGAAGTGCTGGCTGCGGGTGCTGACCGAGATCAAGAACCGCGGCGTGGCCGAGTGCTGCATCGTGGTCTGCGACGGCCTCAAGGGCCTGCCGGACGCCGCAGGGACGGTGTAGCCGGGGACCATTGTTCAGACCTGCATCGTTCATCTGCTGCGCAACAGCTTCCGCTACGCCGCGAGGAAGGACTGCTGCCAGATCGCCAAGGACCTCAAGCCGGTCTACACCGCTCCCAGCGAGTCAGCAGCGCTGGACCGGTTTGCCGAGTTCGCCGGCACATGGGGGAAACGGTACCCGGCCATCATCGGACTCTGGACTAACGCCTGGGCGGAGTTCGTTCCGTTCCTCCAGTTCGACAACGAGATCCGCACGGTGATCTGCTCCACCAATGCAATCGAGAGCATCAACGCCCGGATCCGCCTGGCATGAACGCCCGAGGCCATTTCCCCACGGAACAAGCCGCGCTGAAGTGCATCTACCTCGCGATCATGAGCATGGGTCCCACTGGCAAAGGCCGAAGACGCTGGAGCAACCGCTGGAAGGCCGCCCTGAATGCCTTCCAAATCACCTTCGACCGACGCCTCGTTGCAGGCAGGAACTAGAAAAAGCAACAACCCCAGCTACACCGAATAATTGACAGACCCCATTCAGCGCAGGACGTGAGGAGGCGTCGCGGGAGAACCTGCAGGAGGTGAGGAAGCGTCCGGGTAGAACCTGCAGGAGGTGAGGAGGCGTCGCCGGAGAACCTGCAGGAGGTGAGGAAGCGTCCGGGTAGAACCTGCAGGAGGTGAGGAGGCGTCGCCGGAGAACCTGCAGGAGGTGAGGAGGCGTCGCCGGAGAACCTGCAGGAGGTGAGGAGGCGTCGCCGGAGAACCTGCAGGATCTGAGAGAGCGTCCTGAAGGGCTGGGGTGCTGGGGGTTGGGTTAGCCCATGATCGGCGAGCCGACGAAGGGGTCGACGGCCAGCGCGATGAAGAGGAGCGTCAGGTAGCTGATGGAGCCGTGGAAGACCTTCATGGCGCCCTTGTCCGAGAGATCCCCGCCCTGTGCCCGGCTGTAAAGCGCGTGGGACTCGTACAGGAACCAGGCACCGGCCAGCACGGCAACGGCGGTGTAGACCCAGCCCGCGCTGCCCGCGGGGATCATGAGCAGCGAGCAGGCCACCATGGCCCAGGCGTAGAGGACCACCTGCACGGACACGACCTTGGCGCCGGCGATGGCACCGAGCATCGGCACGTTGGCGTTGCGGTAGTCCTCGCCGTAGCGCATGGACAGCGGCCAGTAGTGCGGCGGGGTCCAGAGGAAGATCACCATGAACAGGACGATGGCCGGCCACTCAACCGTGTTGGTCACGGCGGACCAGGCGATCAGCACCGGGAAACAGCCAGCGGCGCCGCCCCAGACAATGTTCTGGGCCGTCCGGCGCTTGAGGATCATCGTGTAGATGACGACGTAGAAGACGATGGCGCCGAGTCCGAGCCACGCGGAGAGCGGGTTCGCGCCGAACCAGAGGATGGCGATGGCCGCGGCGCCCAGCAGCCACGCAAAGATCAGCGCCTCGCGCGGCGTGACTTCGCCGGTCACGAGTGGACGCTTCTCGGTGCGGTGCATCAGCTTGTCGATGTCGCGGTCGATGTAGCAGTTGAAGGCACCGGCGCTGCCGGCCGCGAACGCGCCGCCCACGAGGGTGGCCATGATGAGGCCGAGGGACGGGAAGCCGCGCTGGGCGTAAATCATGGTGGGCAGGGTGCTGACCAGCAGGAGCTCAATGACCCTGGGCTTGGTGAGTGCAAGGTACGCCTTCGCCTTGCGGGCTAGTCCGGCTCTTCCGTGGACCCGGGACGAGGTCAGCGGCGTATCTGTTGTGCTCACGTGGCAGTCACTCTGTTTCTGTCTGGCTGTTTATCTGATCGGCCGCTCTGGACTCGCGGTCCGGACCGATCCCTCAACGGCGGCTGGCGGGGCTGTCATGTGCGCAGTTGACCCCGCCCTGTCCGCCGGTGGCCTCCCGATATCATACCGCGGTCCCGCATGGATCGTTGGCATCGGCGTGTGACGGCAAATCACTGAAAATGATTCGTTCGTGCTTGCTTCAATCACATTAACGCAGCCTCACGGCACGAATGTTTCACAAAAGAGAAATTGCGTCCAACTGGTGAGATTTTGGCCGCCCGAAGTGTGGAATAGAGCTAAGCTGTCTGCAGATCAGCGCACACTGGAAGACCGGGTAGAAACCGCATTCCGGACCGTCCGGCGACTGAATGAAGATCAACGATTCAATGGTGAACGGCTGGTACGCACTAAATGCAGCGGGGCACCAAATTCTGCCCTGCCGCTGTGTGTTCTTACCGCTGCCGTTAACACAGAGAGGGGCCCGGTTACGTGGCACATTTGAAAGAGCAAGAACTGACTTGGACCGACCTCGACCAGCGCGCCGTTGACACTGTGCGCGTCCTGGCCGCCGACGCCGTCGAGAAGGTGGGCAACGGCCACCCCGGCACCGCTATGAGCCTGGCCCCGGCCGCCTACCTTCTTTTCCAGAAACTGATGCGCCACGACCCGGCGAACCCGGACTGGATCGGCCGCGACCGCTTCGTCCTCTCCCCCGGCCACACGTCCCTGACGCTCTACATCCAGCTCTTCCTCTCCGGCTATGGCCTGGAACTGAAGGACCTGGAAGCCCTCCGCACCTGGGGCTCGCTGACCCCCGGCCACCCGGAATACATGCACACCGCCGGCGTTGAGATCACCACCGGCCCGCTGGGCCAGGGCCTCGCTTCCTCGGTTGGCTTCGCATACTCCCAGCGCCGCCAGCGCGGCCTGTTCGACGCCGACGCCGCCCCGGGCACCAGCCCGTTCGACCACACCATCTGGGTAATCGCTTCCGACGGCGACCTGCAGGAAGGCGTCACCTCCGAGGCTTCCTCCCTCGCCGGCCACCAGGAGCTCGGCAACCTTGTGGTCATCTACGACGAGAACCACATCTCCATCGAGGACGACACCGACATCGCCTTCACCGAGGACGTCCTGAAGCGCTACGAAGCCTACGGCTGGCACACCCAGCGTGTGGACTGGACCAAGACCGGCGACTACAAGGAAGACGTCCAGGAGCTGTACTCGGCCCTGCTGGCCGCCAAGGCGGAAACGTCCAAGCCGTCCATCATCTCGCTGCGCACCATCATCGGCTACCCGGCCCCCAAGAAGCAGAACACCGGCAAGATCCACGGCTCCGCCCTGGGTTCGGAAGAAGTGGCAGCACTGAAGAATGTCCTCGGCTTCGACCCCGAGAAGTCCTTCGAGGTTGACGAGGACGTGCTCGCCCACGCCCGTGCCGTCGTCGACCGCGGTGCCCACGCACGCAAGGAATGGGAAGAGTCCTTCTCCGCATGGCAGTCCGCCAACCCGGAAGCCGCCGCCCTGCTGGAGCGCGTCGAAGCCCGCGAGCTTCCCGCCGAGCTCGACGGCGTCCTGCCGGTCTTCCCGGCCGGCAAGGATGTTTCCACCCGCGCCGCGTCCGGCAAGGTCCTGAACGCCATCGGCCCGGTCATGCCGGAACTCTGGGGCGGCTCGGCCGACCTCGCGGAGTCCAACAACACCACGATCGAGGGCTCGCCGTCGTTCATTCCCGCGGGCAAGCAGACCAACGCCTGGTCCGGCAACCCGTACGGGCGCGTCCTGCACTTCGGCATCCGTGAGCACGCCGCCGCGTCGATCGTGAACGGCATCAGCCTGCACGGCAAGACCCGCGCGTTCTCCGGCACGTTCCTGATCTTCAGCGACTACCAGCGTCCCGCCATCCGCCTCGGCGCCCTCATGGGCGTACCGTCCCTGTACGTCTGGACGCACGACTCCATTGGCCTCGGTGAGGACGGCCCGACGCACCAGCCGGTTGAGCAGCTCGCGTCGCTGCGTGCGATCGTCGGCCTCGACGTCGTCCGTCCGGGCGATGCCAACGAAGTCGCGGCAGCGTGGAAAACCATGCTGGCGAACCACGAGAACCCGGCCGGCATCATCCTGACCCGCCAGAACATCCCCACCTACGAGCGTGGCGAGGGCGCGGCCGAGGGCGACACGTTCGCTTCGACCGCTGGCGTTGCCAAGGGCGGTTACGTCCTGGCCGAGGCGTCCAGGGACGGCAAGACCGTGGACGCGCAGGTCATCCTGATCGGCACCGGCTCGGAAGTCCAGCTGGCCGTCGAGGCCCGCGAGGCACTCCAGGCCGAGGGCATCGCCGCCCGCGTGGTGTCCATGCCGTGCGTTGAGTGGTTCAACAAGCAGGACGCTGCCTACCGTGAGGCAGTCCTGCCCGCATCGGTCAAGGCCCGCGTGTCCGTCGAAGCCGGACTTGCCCTGGGCTGGAAGGAATTCGTCGGCGACGCCGGCCGTTCCGTCAGCCTCGAGCACTACGGTGCCTCCGCCGACTACAAGCGCCTGTTCCAGGAATTCGGCATCACGGCAGAAGCAGTTACCGCCGCCGCCAAGGATTCCCTCGCCGGACTCCAGTCCTGACAGCACCCCCAAAGTTCAAGGAGATTAGAAATGACTAGCACTCCCACCCAGCAGCTTTCCGATGCCGGCGTTTCCATCTGGCTCGATGACCTCTCCCGCGGCCGTCTTAAGACCGGCACGCTGCAGAAGCTGATCGAAGAGAAGAACGTTGTGGGTGTCACCACGAACCCCAGCATCTTCCATGCCGCCATCACCTCCGGCACGGACTACGACGCCGTTATCGCCAAGGAGGCCGCCGCCGGCGCCTCCGTCGAAGAGACCATCTTCGAAATCACGACGACGGACGTCGCCGACGCCTGCGACCTCTTCGCCCCGATCGCCGCCGCCACCAACGGCGTCGACGGCCGCGTCTCCATCGAGGTGGACCCCCGCCTCGCCTGGGACACCGCAGGCACCATCGCCGAAGCGAAGCACCTCTACAAGAAGGTCAACCGCGACAACGTCCACATCAAGATCCCGGCAACGCTTGAGGGCCTGGAAGCCATCACGGCAACGCTGGCCGAGGGCATCAGCGTCAACGTGACCCTGATCTTCTCGCTGGAACGCTACCGCGCCGTGATCAACGCCTTCCAGAGTGGTCTGGAGCAGGCCAAGGACAACGGCCACGACCTCTCCAAGATCCACTCCGTCGCCTCGTTCTTCGTCTCCCGCGTGGACACCGAGATCGACAAGCGCCTGGACGCGATCGGCACCGAGGAAGCCAAGGCTCTCAAGGGCAAGGCCGGCGTCGCCAACGCGCGCCTCGCCTACCAGGTCTACGAGGAGCTCTTCTCCACCGAACGCTGGGCCGTGCTCGCCGAAGCCGGCGCCCTGCCGCAGCGCCCGCTGTGGGCCTCCACCGGCGTGAAGGACCCGGCCTACCCGGACACCCTGTACGTCACGGAACTCGTGGCTCCCGGCGTGGTGAACACCATGCCGGAGAAGACCCTGGACGCCACGTTCGACCACGGCGTGGTAACCGGTGACACCATCACCAGCCGCTACGATGAAGCCAACGCCACCCTCAACGCCCTCGACGCGCTCGGCGTGTCCTACAACGAGGTCGTCGCCCTGCTGGAATCCGAAGGCCTGGACAAGTTTGTGGCCAGCTGGAAGGAACTGCTGGCCGACGTTGAAGGCGCACTCGCCACCGCACGGAAGGCTTCCTAACCCAACATGAGCACACTCAGCTACGACGCCACCGGTGCCGCCCGGAAGGCCCTTGAGCAGCACCTGCCGGCCCTCGTGGAAGACCGCGTCGCCACCCGGATCTTCGCGAAGGACCACACCCTGTGGGGCCCGGACGCGGAAGCCGAGTCGGCCATCCGCCTGGGCTGGGTCGAGGCGCCCACCGTCTCCCGGCCCCTGGTGGACGGCATCCTGGAACTTCGGGATGCCCTGAAGGCCGAAGGGGTGACCCGCATTGTCCTGTGCGGCATGGGCGGTTCCTCCCTCGCTCCTGAAGTGATCGCCGGCACCGCCGGCGTCGAGCTGACTGTGCTGGACAGCACCGACCCCGAACAGGTCGGTGCTGCCCTCGCGGACCGTCTGACGGAAACCGCGATTGTGGTCTCCTCGAAGTCCGGTTCGACCCTGGAAACCGATTCGCAGCGCCGGATCTTCGAGCACGCCTTCACCGAGGCCGGCCTCGACGCCAAGAGCCGGATTATCGTTGTCACGGATCCGGGTTCCCCGCTGGACAAGGCCTCGCGCGACGCCGGTTACCGCGCTGTTTTCAACGCTGACCCGAACGTGGGCGGCCGGTACTCGGCGCTGACGGCCTTCGGTCTGGTTCCCTCCGGCCTGGCCGGCGTGGACATCGCGGCCCTGCTGGACGAGGCTGAGGAAGCCGCCGAGATCCTGAACGAGGACGCGCCCGAGAACATCGGGCTGGTCCTGGGTGCCGCCCTGGGCGGCACCAGCCCGCTGCGGAACAAGGTGGTCATCGCCGAGGACGGCTCCGGCATCGTCGGGTTCGCTGACTGGGCCGAACAGCTCATCGCCGAATCCACGGGCAAGTCCGGCACCGGCATCCTGCCGGTGGTCGCCGGCCCGGACGCTCCGGAGGTCACCTCCGGCGCCGAGGACATCCTGGTGGTCCGGCTGGTCAGCACGGATGCCGACGTCGAACTGGGCGAGAACGAAGTTGCCATTGCCGGCGGCCTCGCCTCGCAGATGATGGTGTGGGAATTTGCCACCGCCGTGGCCGGGCGCCTGCTGGGCATCAACCCGTTTGACCAGCCCGACGTCGAAGCCGCCAAGGTAGCTGCGCGCGGCCTGCTGGATGCACAGCCGGAACCGACGCCGGCCCGTTTCACCGACGGCGCCATCGAGGTCCGCGGCGGAGAGTGGCTGGGCGGCGCCGCCACGGCAGCCGATGCGGTGTCGGCGCTGCTGGCACAGCTCGACGACGACGGGTACCTGAGCGTGCAGGCCTACTTCGACCGCCTGGCCTATGCCCAGTTCGAGGGCGTCCGCGACGAGCTCGCCGCCGTGTCCGGCCGTCCGGTCACCTTCGGCTGGGGACCCCGCTTTCTGCACTCCACCGGCCAGTTCCACAAGGGCGGCCCCGCCATCGGTGTCTTCCTGCAGGTCACGGCGGCTTCCGCCATGGATCTCGCGATCCCGGAACGCCCGTTCACCTTCGGCGAGCTGATCGCGGCCCAGGCCGCCGGCGACGCCCAGGTGCTCAGCGAGCACGGCCGGCCCGTGCTGCGCCTGCACCTCACCGACCGCGCAGCGGGCGTTGCCCAGCTGCAGGAGATCGTTTCGTCGCTGGCCAGCAACGCAGCATCCGCCACTGAGAGCTAAGGCACCGATTCCACCATGCCAGATACTTTGAACGGCAAAAGGCCAGCCAGCCGGTCCGGGAACCCCTTGCGGGATCCGCGGGACCGGCGGCTGAACCGGATTGCCGGACCGTCCTCGCTTGTGCTCTTCGGAGTCACGGGGGACCTTGCCCGCAAGAAGCTCATGCCCGCCGTGTATGACCTCGCCAACCGTGGCCTGCTGCCGCCCAGCTTCGCGCTGGTCGGCTTCGGCCGGAGGGACTGGGACAACGAGGACTTCGCTGCCGAGGTGAAGGACGCTGTGAAGTCGTACGCACGGACCCCGTTCGATGAGGCGGTCTGGAACCAGCTCTCCGAGGGCATCCGGTTCGTGCAGGGCGCGTTCGACGACGACTCCGCGTTTGAGCGGCTCGGCGAGACGATCAAGGAACTCGACGAGAACCGCGGCACCCGCGGCAACCACGCGTTCTACCTCTCGATCCCGCCGAAGGCCTTCGAGCAGGTCTGCCGGCAGCTGTCCAAGCACGGCCTGGCGCAGGCCGAGGGCGAGAAGTGGCGGCGTGTGGTGATCGAGAAGCCGTTCGGGCACGACCTGGAGTCGGCCCGGCAGCTGAACGACATCGTCGAGTCGGTGTTCCCGCAGGACGCGGTGTTCCGGATCGACCACTACCTGGGCAAGGAGACGGTCCAGAACATCCTGGCCCTGCGGTTCGCGAACCAGCTGTTCGAACCGCTCTGGAACGCCAACTACGTGGACCACGTCCAGATCACCATGGCCGAGGACATCGGCACCGGCGGCCGCGCAGGGTATTACGACGGCGTGGGCGCGGCCCGCGACGTGATCCAGAACCACCTGCTCCAGCTCTTGGCACTGACCGCGATGGAGGAACCCATCTCCTTCAACGCCGACGACCTGCGCGCGGAAAAGGAAAAGGTCCTGGCCGCGGTCCGGCTCCCCGAAGACCTCTCGACGCATTCTGCACGCGGGCAGTTCGCCGGCGGCTGGCAGGGCGGCGAACAGGTCCAGGGCTACCTGGAGGAAGAGGGCATCCCGGCCGACTCCACCACCGAAACGTATGCCGCGATCAGGGTGGACATCAACACCCGGCGCTGGAACGGCGTGCCGTTCTACCTGCGCGCCGGCAAGCGGCTCGGACGCCGGGTCACGGAGATCGCGGTGGTGTTCAAGCGGGCACCGAACCTGCTCTTCCGGGACAATGGCGACGACGATTTCGGGCAGAACGCGGTCGTGATTCGGGTCCAGCCCGACGAGGGTGCCACCATCCGGTTCGGGTCCAAGGTTCCCGGCACCCAGATGGAAGTCCGGGACGTGACCATGGACTTCGGCTACGGCCACTCGTTCACGGAGTCCAGCCCCGAAGCGTATGAGCGGCTGATCCTGGACGTGCTCCTTGGCGAGCCGCCGCTGTTCCCGCGGCACGAGGAAGTGGAGCTGTCCTGGAAGATCCTGGACCCCTTCGAAGAGTACTGGGCCGGCCTCGGCGAACAGCCCGAGCCGTACGCGCCCGGCAGCTGGGGCCCGGCCTCGGCTGACGAGCTGCTCGCCCGCGACGGACGCACCTGGAGAAGGCCATGATCGTAGACCTGCCGAACACCACCACCTCGAACGTCTCCAAGAAGATCCAGTCCCTGCGCGAGCAGGGCGGCGTGATCGCCCTGGGCCGTGTCCTTACCCTCGTGGTGGTCACCAAGTCCGGGCTCGAGGAAGAAGCGATCGAGGCGGCCAACGAGGCCAGCCGCGAGCACCCGTGCCGGATCATCGTGCTCGCCGACGCCGGCTCGTCCGCGCCGAACCGCCTCGACGCGCAGATCCGCGTCGGCGGGGACGCCGGCGCCTCGGAGGTCATCGTGCTGCGCGGCTTTGGTGAACTCGCCGAGGAGAGCGAGTCCCTCGTCGCCGCGCTGCTGCTGCCCGACGCCCCGATCGTGGCCTGGTGGCCGCACGGGGCACCGAAAAACGCGTCCGAAACCTCGATCGGCCGCATCGCGCACCGCAGGATCACCGACTCGGCGAACGAGGCCGAACCGCAGGTGGCGCTGGAGAACATCCGGAACACCTACAAGGCTGGCGACACCGACCTCGCCTGGACCCGGCTGACCAACTGGCGCATCCAGCTCGCCGCGGTCCTGGACCAAGCCGACTCATCACCTGTCACCGCCGTTGCGGTCGAAGGCGCCTCGGACTCGCCCAGCACCATCCTGCTCGCAGCGTGGCTGACCCTGTCCCTGGACGCCCCGGTCACGATCGTCGCCGACCCCGCAGGCACCGGCATCCGGCGCGTCCGGCTCACCCGCCCCGGCGGCGACGTCCAGCTCTTCCGCCCCGGACTCTCCGTCGCCGAACTCACCCAGCCCGGCCAGCCCGCGCAACGGATCTCCCTCCCCCGGCGCAGCCTCCGCGACTGCCTCGCGGAGGAGCTCCGCCGCCTGGACCCCGACGAAGTGTTCGGCGAAGTGATTACTATTGGACTGCCACGTACCAATCTAAGGAGTGTCCGTCCCAGTGAGCGCTGAGCCCAGAGTAAGCATCCATCCTGACTCTTCCGTACTCATGGCCGCCATTGCGGCCCGCCTGATCACCAAGCTCGTGGACGTGCAGGACCGATTCGGGGAAGCGACGGTGGTGCTTACCGGAGGCACGGTGGGCATCGGAACGCTGAAGGCCGTGGCCGATTCGCCGGCCGCGCCCGCGGTGGACTGGGCGAAGGTGAACTTCTGGTGGGGCGACGAGCGCTTCGTCGGCTCGCAGGACCCGGACCGCAATGCGGTCCAGGCGCAGGAGGCGCTCCTGAAGCACATCGATGTTGATCCCGCGCGCGTCCACGTGCCCGGGTCGACGGATGACTTTGGATCACCGGAGGAGGCTGCAGAGGACTACGCACGCCGCCTCAGCGAGGCGGCTGCCGCCGAGCACGCCGCCGACGCTTCGGACAACCGCCCGGAGGAACCGGGCCGGCTTCCCCGGTTCGACGTCGTGCTGCTGGGCGTGGGCCCCGACGCGCACGTGGCGTCCCTGTTCCCGGAGCAGGCCGGCATCCGCGAGAAGCAGCGGACGGTGGTCGGGGTGCGCAACTCCCCCAAGCCGCCGCCGGAGCGCATCTCCCTGACCCTGCCGGCGATCAACACCTCCGCCGAGGTGTGGATGGTGGTGGCAGGCGAGGACAAGGCCGGTGCGGTGGGACTGGCCCTCGCCGGGGCCAATCCCGTGCAGGTGCCCGCGTCCGGTCCCGCGGGCCGGTCGCGGACGCTGTGGCTGATCGATGAAAACGCAGCCTCGCGTGTTCCTGAACAGCTAGTCAGGAAGGCGCCTGCCGGCTCTTAGCCGCTGCAGCGCTCCAGCCAGAACGTCTTCGGCGTCCTGGCTGGAGCGTCTTTCTTTAACGTATTCGAGGTGCGTCTTGAAGCCCTCCTCCTGGGCTTCGCCGGGCACGCCGGCACCGGGATTACGGGACGCCGGCCGGCCGCAGTGGCGGCAGTCCCACACCTCCGGAATCTGGTCGTCCGGCAGTTTAAGAAAAACGGGCCGCGTCTCGTGTCCCATGGCGCACCAATAGGAGACACAAATACGCGGCAGGGGCTCCCCGAGAGGATCATCCCCCTGGTTCTTCAATCCGGCCCCTTGTATGACACCCACGCGGGTGCCGCGGAATCCTGAAGAGGTATGCACCATGGGAACTCCCTCGCTACTAATGGCGGCGCTGCCGTTAGATCCGATAGCGACAGTTTAGTGCGTGCTTCGCTCTGGCGGCACGGAAAAGCCCGGCCCAATCAGGAACGGATCCTGATCGGGCCGGGCTTTTAAGCCGGACGGGTGTGTCAGCCTAGGAGTCAGCCACACCCGTGAAGCGCATCAGCAGGCCGAGCGCGATGATTACGACGCCCCAGGTGACGCCGAGGATGATGGTGAACCTGTTCAGGTTGCGCTCAGCAACGCCTGAGGAGGCCAGGCCCGAGCTCATGCCGCCGCCGAACATGTCCGAGAGGCCGCCGCCGCGCCCCTTGTGCAGCAGGATGAGCAGGGTCAGCAGAAGGCTGGTAATGCCCAGCAGGATCTGCAGAATCACATGAAGAACGTCCACGACGGCCTTTCCAAAGTTGGTGGATGCGGGAGCGTGCCGGTACCGGACTAGCCCGTTACGAGGTGGCTCTCGAACTTGACAATATTAGCAAACTCAGCGGGATCAAGGCTGGCGCCGCCCACCAGGACGCCGTCGACGTCGCGCTCCTTGAGGATGGCGGCAGCGTTGCTGGCCTTGACCGAACCGCCGTACAGCAGGCGGGCCTTGGCAGCCACGTCGGCGTCGAACAGTTCGGTGAGTTCGGCACGGATCGCGGCGCACATTTCCTGGGCGTCCTCCGGGCCGGCAACCTCACCGGTGCCAATGGCCCAGACGGGCTCATAGGCGACGACGAGCTCTGCCGCCTGCTCGGCGGTGAGGCCTTCGACGTCGGCGCGGAGCTGGTCCAGCGTGTGCTGCACGTGGGTGCCGGCCTGGCGGATCTCCAGGCCCTCCCCGACGCACAGGATGGAGATGACATTGTGGCGGTAGGCCGCCTTGACCTTGGCGTTCAGGACTTCGTCAGACTCACCATGGATAGTCCGGCGTTCGCTGTGGCCCACGAGGACGTACTTGCAGCCGAGCTTGTTCAGGAACTGGCCGGAGATGTCCCCGGTGTAGGCGCCGGAATCGAACTGCGACAGGTCCTGGCCGCCGTAGACGATGTCCAGTTCGTCGCCCTGGACGAGGGTCTGCACACCGCGGAGGTCGGTGAAGGGCGGGAAGACGGCCACTTCCACACGGCTGTAATCGTGCTTGGCGTCGGACAGTGTCCAGGCCAGCTTCTGCAGGAGGGTGATGCCCTGGACGTGGTCCATGTTCATCTTCCAGTTGCCTGCGATCAAAGGCGTACGGTCAAAGGTGCCGTTGGTTGACGTAGTCACGTGTTCTCCAATAGTGCCGGTCAATCTGCTGATCATGTGAACAGCCGGCAGGGCGCCTTCGCGGTGCGGAAGGTGCCCTGCCGGCTGGTGTGTCTTTAGCGGTCCAGAACGCTCAGGCCGGGAAGTTCCTTGCCTTCAAGGTATTCCAGGCTGGCGCCGCCGCCGGTGGAAATGTGTCCGAACTGGTCGTCGGCGAAGCCGAGCGTGCGCACGGCAGCCGCGGAGTCGCCGCCGCCGACGACGGTGAACGCGTCCGTCTCCGTCAGCGCCTGGGCGATGGCCCGGGTCCCCGCGGAGAATGGCTCGAACTCGAAGACGCCCATGGGGCCGTTCCAGAACACCGTCTTGGCGCCCTTGATCTGCTCCGCAAACGCCCGGGCGGACTCGGGTCCGATGTCCAGGCCGATGCCCTGCGCCCCGAAGCTGCTGCCTTCGATGGCGTCGGCGCTGACCGTCTCATGGTCGGCGTCGGCGGCGAACCTGGCTGCCACCACGACGTCCGTGGGGATCACGAACTCCGTGCCGGCGTCGGCTGCGCGCTTGAGGTAGTCCTGGACGATCGGGATCTGGTCCTCTTCCAACAGGCTGCCGGCCACCTTGTAGCCCTCGGCTGCGAGGAACGTGAACAGCATGCCGCCGCCCACCAGGATGGTGTCGGCCTTGCCGAGCAGGTTGTCGATGACCGCGAGCTTGTCAGAAACCTTCGAGCCGCCGAGGACCACCACGTAGGGACGCTGGGTATCTGTGGTCAGCTTGCGGAGGACCTCCACTTCGGTTGCCACAAGGTCGCCCAGGTACGACGGCAGCCGGGTGGCGACGTCGTACACGCTGGCGTGCTTGCGGTGCACAGCGCCGAAGGCGTCGTTCACGAAGGCGCCGTTTTCGCCGGTGAGTCCCACCAGCTCGTCGGCGAACGCGCCGCGCTCGGACTCGTCCTTGCTGGTCTCGCGTGGGTCGAACCGCACGTTCTCGAGGACCAGGACCTGGCCGTCCTGCAGCGCAGCCGCCTTCTCCTTCGCCGAGGGTCCCACCGTGTCCTCCGCGAGGGAGACAGGGAAGGAAGCCAGCTCGGCCAGGCGGGCAACTGCCGGCTTCAGCGAGTACTTGTCTTCAGGGGCGCCCTTGGGGCGGCCAAGGTGGGCTGTTACCAGCACGCGGGCACCGGCGTCCGTGAGCTTTCCCAGCACTGGCAGTGAGGCCCGGATACGGCCGTCGTCAGTCACTGTAGAGCCGTCGAGCGGCACATTCAGGTCACTTCGAACCAGAATGTACCGCCCGCGGACACCTTCAGCGATCAGTTCGTTGAGGGTGTGAGATGTCATGTAGCTAACCCTAGCCCAGCTTTGCCGCAACAAGCTCCGTGAGGTCCACGAGGCGGTTGGAGTAGCCCCACTCGTTGTCATACCAGGAAACAACCTTGACCTGGTTGCCAATGACCTTGGTCAAACCGGAGTCAAAGATGGACGATGCGGGGTCGCCGACGATGTCCGAGGAGACGATCGGGGCGTCCGTGTAGGTCAGGATGCCCTGCCACTCATCGGACTCTGCAGCCTTCTTGAGCGTGGCGTTGACTTCCTCGACGGTGGTCTCGCGGGAGACCGTGACGGTGAGGTCGGTGGCGGAGCCGGTGGGGACCGGTACGCGGATGGCGTAGCCGTCCAGCTTGCCCTTGAGCTCCGGCAGGACCAGGCCGATGGCCTTGGCCGCACCCGTGGAGGTGGGGACCATGTTGATGGCGGCGGCGCGGGCACGGCGGAGGTCGTTGTGCGGGCCGTCCTGCAGGTTCTGGTCTGCGGTGTAGGCGTGCACGGTGGTCATCAGGCCACGCTCGATGCCGAAGGCGTCGTTCACAACCTTGGCCAGCGGGCCGAGGCAGTTGGTGGTGCAGGAAGCGTTGGAGATGATGTGGTGGTTCTCGGGGTCGTACAGGCCGTCGTTGACGCCCATCACGATTGTGATGTCCTCGTCGGAGGCGGGGGCGGAGATCAGGACCTTCTTGGCGCCGGCTTCGATGTGCTTCTTGGCGGCAGCAGCCTTGGTGAAGAAGCCGGTGGACTCGATGACGATGTCAACGCCCAGGTCCTTCCACGGGAGGTTGGCGGGGTCGCGCTCGGCCAGGACCTTGATGGCGTTGCCGTTCACGACGAGGTTGCCTTCCTTGACCTCGATGGTTTCGGCCAGGCGTCCGCCCACGGAATCGTACTTGAGCAGGTGGGCCAGCGCCTCGGGGCTGGTGAGGTCGTTGACGGCTACGATCTCAAGATCCGCGCCCTGGGCAAGCGCTGCGCGGAAGTAGTTGCGGCCGATGCGGCCGAAGCCGTTGATACCAATACGGGTCGTCACTTTTGTCTCCTTTGTGCCTTGGAAGCACAACTAGTAAGCGGGCGTTCAAGCCAACTAACAGATCCCGCACGCCATTGGGCAGAGATATTTTTCAGATAGGAGGGCGACCAGCCTCATTGCTGAAGGCTAACCGCCTTCCGTGATCCATCTTACGTTTAAGTAGGTCCGCCCCCGCAAGTGCGGGGGCGGACCGTCCGGAATTCAGCCCTAAACTGGCCGAATGTGAAGTTTGTTACTGCATTGTGTACGACAAATCACACTTAGAGGGTGATGAGGCCCGTCGCATTGGCACGTGCCGCAGCGAAGCGGGCGGACACGTCAGCCCAGTTGACGATGTTCCAGAATGCCTTGACGTAGTCGGCCTTGACGTTGACGTAGTCCAGGTAGAAGGCGTGCTCCCACATGTCCAGCATCAGCAGCGGGGTGGTGCCCAGCGCGACGTTGCCCTGCTGGTCGTAGAGCTGCTCGATGACGAGGTTGCCGCCGATGGGCTCGTAGGCCAGGAAACCCCAGCCAGAACCCTGCAGGCCGAGGGCGGCTGCGGAGAACTGTGCACGGAAGGCGTCGAACGAGCCGAAGGCGTCGTCGATGGCTGCGGCGAGCTCACCTTCGGGCTTGTCGCCTCCGTCCGGGGAGAGGTTGTTCCAGAACACGGAGTGGTTGACGTGGCCGCCGGTGTGGAAGGCCAGGTCCTTGGAAAGGCGGTTGATGTTGGCGAAGTCGCCCTTTTCGCGTGCCTCGGCCAGCTGGGCCAGCGCGTTGTTGGCGCCCGTCACGTACGCGGCGTGGTGCTTGCTGTGGTGCAGCTCCATGATCCGTGCAGAGATGTGGGGCTCGAGCGCTGCGTAGTCGTAGCTGAGTTCGGGCAGAACGTACTCGGTCACAAAATCCTCCAATGTCGTGGACAGTTTGTCCGGTTGTGCTAACTCTCGGATTGTGCATCCCGGATGACGGGTCATCCGGAAAACTCCGGTGGCGGCAACTGCCGCCACCTGGTCTTGATTCTATGGGCGCCGTTTACTCGTCCAGCATTTCCGGCGTCACATTGGCATCCGTGCCCGGGATGCCGAGATCGGAGGCCCGTTTGTCCGCCATGGCCAGCAGCCGGCGGATGCGCCCGGCGATGGCGTCCTTGGTCATGGGCGGATCGGCGAGCCGGCCAAGTTCGTCGAGGCTGGCCTGCTTGTGGGCCACCCTGAGTTCACCGGCGTACTTGAGGTGGTCCGGGACGTCGTCGCCGAGGATTTCCAGGGCCCGGTCCACCCGGGCACCGGCCGCGACGGCGGCCTGGGCGGAGCGGCGGAGGTTGGCGTCGTCAAAGTTGGCGAGCCGGTTCGCCGTCGCCCGTACTTCCTTGCGCATGCGCCGCTCTTCCCAGACCATGAGGGCGTCGTGGGCGCCCATCCGGGTGAGCAGCGCGGCGATGGTATCGCCGTCGCGGATCACCACGCGGTCCACTCCCCTGACCTCCCGGGCTTTGGCCTGGATTCCGAGCCGGCGCGCCGCGCCGACCAGTGCGAGGGCGGATTCCGGACCGGGGCAGGTCACCTCCATGGAGGAGGACCGGCCGGGTTCGGTGAGCGAACCGTGCGCCAGGAAGGCCCCGCGCCACACCGCTTCCGCGTCGGCGGCCGAGCCGTTGACGACGACAGACGGCAGCCCGCGCACGGGCCGTCCCCGGCCGTCAAGGAGGCCGGTCTGCCGGGCCAGCGCCTCGCCGTCGCGGACGACGCGGACGACGTACCGGCTGCCGCGGCGCAGGCCGCTGCCGGATACGACAATGATCTCGCTCTGGTGCCCGTAGACCTCGGCGATTGCGGCGCGCAGGCGCCGGGCGGTGGAGGCAAGATCCACTTCGGCCTCGATGACGATCCGGCCCGAGATGATGTGCAGTCCTCCGGCGAAGCGGAGCATTGCCGAGACCTCAGCCTTGCGGACTGATGATTTCTTGATGTCCAGGCGGGAGAGTTCTTCCTTGACTGATGCTGTCAGTGCCATGGCACCTTTCCTAACTGTTCCCGAAAATATCCTGGTAGGCCGTGGCCAGCCGCAAGGGGTCGTGGACCGGTCGCCGGCCCGAAGCCCCTACTCTACCCAAGACAACCTCGGCGCCGATCATCCCCGCTGCCCGCTCAAACTCGGCCAGGTCCGAAACCGAAGCCGGGTCCGCGAGCACCACGTCGGCGCTGAACTCCGGGGCGTAGTCGCGCAGGACGTGAAGGTGGTCGGCGGCTGACATGCCGGACGTTTCCTTGGTGTCCATGGCGAGGTTCATGGTGAGGCAGCGCTTGGCCGGCGTATCGCACAGCGCCTGCCGCATTTCCGGCAGCAGCAGGTGCGGGAGCACGGACGTGTACCAGGAGCCGGGGCCAAGCACCACCCAGTCGGCCAGTTCGACGGCGGTCAGGGCCTCAACGCAGGCCGGAGCCTGCTCGGGCAGCAGCCGGACACTCTCCAGCGAGCCCGCCACCGCGCAGCGTGCCTGGCCCGTGATGGTGGTGACCGTGCTGCTGCCGTCCGGGGCCGTCACGCGGACGTCGCCCTGGATGGTGAGCGGAACGGTGGACATGGGGAGCACCTGTCCGCGGGCGCCGAGCAGGGCGCCGGCCCATTTCAGGCCGGCCACGGCGTCCCCGAGCAGTTCCCAGAGGGTGACGATCAGCAGGTTGCCCATGGCGTGCTCATCCAGGGAGGCCCCGCCCCGGGCGGACCGGAAGCGGTGCTGCATGACGTCCCGCCAGGTGCGGCCCCAGTCGGTGTCATCGCACAGGGCGGACAGCGCCATCCGGAGGTCACCGGGCGGGAGGACGCCGTACTCCTCACGGAGACGGCCGGAGGACCCGCCGTCGTCCGCCACGGTGACCACCGCCGTCAGTTCGGATGTCAGCAGGCGCAGCGCCGAGAGGGAAGCCGAAAGGCCGTGGCCGCCGCCGAGCGCGACGACGGTGGGCCCCTTGGCCTGTTGGGAACCGGTCAGGCCGGCCGGCGGAATCAGGGGCAGCGGGCCGGTAAGAACACCCATTACTCGCGGCCCAGGTCCCGGTGCGTTGTGGTCACGGTAACCCGCGGATATTGCGCGAGCCGTTTGGAGAGCTCCATGGCGACCGCAACCGAGCGGTGCTTGCCCCCCGTGCAGCCGACGGCGATGGTGGCGTAGTGCTTGTTTTCCCGGCGGTAGCCCTCCAGGACAGGCTCCAGGGCAAGGACGTAGCGCTCCACGAAGTTCGGCACACCCTCGGCTCCGAGGACATACTCGCTGACGTCCTGGTCAAGGCCGGTGTGCGGCCGCAGCGCGGGCACCCAGTGCGGGTTCGGGATGAACCGGACGTCGGCCACGTAGTTGGCGTCCACGGGCAGGCCGTACTTGAAGCCGAAGCTCATGATGTTCAGGCGGATCGCGATGGGTCCGGTCTCGGTGAACAGCTCAGTGATGGCGGTGGCGAGGCCGTGCACGTTCAGGGACGAGGTGTCCAGGACGAGGTCGGAGGAATCCCGCAGCTCCTTGAGGAGTTCACGCTCCGCGGCGATGCCGTCCAGGATCCTGCCGCCGCCCTGCAGCGGGTGCGGACGCCGGCCCTGTTCGAAGCGGCGGACCAGGACGTCGTCGCTCGCGTCAAGGAAGAGCACCCGGAACGTGACACCGCTGGCTTCAAGCGCCCGCAGTGCCGCCCGGATATCGGCGAACAGCGCCTTACTGCGGACGTCCATCACCACGGCAAGCTTGGGGATGGACTGCGGGGCGTGGGACACGAGTTCGGCGAGCGTCCCCAGCATCTGCGGCGGAAGGTTCTCGACGACGTACCAGCCGTGGTCCTCCAGCGCATCGGAGGCGGTGCTGCGGCCTGCGCCAGACATTCCGGTCACGATGAGCAGTTCCGCTTCGGCGGGCTTGACCGGTGTCAGGCCGTCCTCTTCCGTGCTGGACTCCGCCGTCGACTCTGCCATTGATTCCAGCCTCATTCCTGCTGTTGCTTCCCGCGCGCCGTTGCCGCGCGGGAGCCGTTCGCTAGTGTTTGCGGCACACGCCGATTTCCCGTACTTACCCTAACCAAGTTTCCGGGCACGGGCTAAGTTTCCAGCACTTCACCCGTGGTCATGTTGATCGCCGGAACCGCGTCGCCCGAATCGACGCCGGCTCCGCCCGGAGTGAAGTGCGTGACGATGGCCGCGGCCAGCGCCGGGCCGACCCCCCTGGCAGCGGTGAGTTCCTCCGCCGTCGCCGCCTTGATCTTCTTGACGGAACCGAAGTGGGCGAGCAGCGCCTTCCGCTTGGAATCGCCCAGGCCGGGCACACCGTCGAGAGCCGAAACAGTCATCGCCTTGCCGCGCTTTTGCCGGTGGAACGAGATGGCGAACCGGTGGGCCTCATCGCGGATGCGCTGGAGCATGTAGAGACCCTGTGAGGAGCGGGGCAGGATAACCGGGAAGTCGCTGTCCGGCAGCCAGACCTCCTCCAGGCGCTTGGCGAGCCCCACCACGTAGACGTCGTCGATGCCCAGCGATTCGAGGGCCCGGGCGGCCGCGTTGACCTGGGGCTTGCCGCCGTCGACCACCACGAGGTTGGGCGGGTAGGCGAATTTCGCGCGCGAGGCGGGTGTGGTGGTGTCGGACAGCGCGGCATCCAGGGCTGCGGCGGTGGCCTTGTTGGTCCCGTTGGAGACGGTCCCGTTGGTCCCGTTGGCGGCGGCGCCAGCCGTCGGCGCCGCGACGAGTTCGGCGGCCTCGACCTGGGCCGTCTTGTCCACGAGGTAGTGCCGGAAGCGCCGGGTCAGGACGTCGTGCATCGCAGCCGTATCGTCCGTGGCCGCCGCCCCGGTGATGGAGAACTTCCGGTAGTCGGACTTCTTGGGCAGGCCATCCTCCACCACCACCATGGACGCCACCACGTTGGTGCCCTGGACGTGGGACACGTCGTAGCATTCGATGCGCAGCAGCGGAACGGGGAGTTCCAGGGCTTCCTGGAGTTCCTGCAGCGCCTGCGAGCGGACGGTCAGGTCGCCGGCCCGGCGGGTCTTGTGCAGCTTGAGCGCATGCTCGGCGTTCTCGCGGACTGTGGACATGAGGGCGGCTTTGTCGCCGCGCTGCGGAACGCGGATGTCCACCTTGGCTCCGCGGATGCCGGCCAGCCAGACAGCCAGGTCCTGCGCGTTGCTCGGCTCGACAGGCACGAGGACCTCGCGGGGAAGCCTGCCCTGGACCTCGGCGTCCTCGCCGTAGACCTGCTGGAGGAGGTGCTCGACGAGGTCGGGGGTGGTGAAGTCCTCCACCTTCTCGACCACCCAGCCGCGCTGGCCGCGCACCCGTCCTCCCCGGACGTGGAACACCTGGACGGCCGCTTCGAGCTCGTCCTCGTGGAGGGCGAAAACGTCGGCATCGGTGTCTTCGGCGAGCACCACGGCGTTCCGCTCGAAGACCTTGCGGAGAGCGGTGATGTCGTCACGCAGCCGGGCGGCGCGCTCGTAGTCAAGGACGGCGACGGCGGCCCCCATCTCCTTTTCGAGCCGTGAGATGAACCGCTTCGCCTCGCCTCCCATGAAGGCGCAGAAGTCCTCGGCCAGGGCGCGGTGTTCCTCAGGCGTGACCCGGCCGACGCAGGGCGCCGAGCACTTGTCGATGTAGCCCAGCAGGCAGGGCCGGCCACTGGCTTGGGCACGCTTCAGCACGCCCGGGCTGCAGCTCCGCACGGGGAAGACCCGCAGCAGGGTGTCCATGGTCTCCCGGATGGCACCGGCCGTGTAGGGACCGAAGTACCGGGTGCCCTTCCGCCGCTCGCCGCGCATGACCTGCACGCGCGGCAGCTTCTCCCCCATGGTGACGGCGAGGTACGGGTATGTCTTGTCGTCCCGGAAAACCACGTTGAACCGCGGCTTGAATTCCTTGATCCAGGTGTATTCCAGCTGCAGGGATTCCAGCTCGCTGCCCACCACGGTCCACTCGACGCTGCTGGCCGCGTACACCATGGCGTGGGTCTTGGGCAGCAGCCCTGCCGGGTTCGCGAAGTACGAATTCAGGCGCGACCGGAGGTTCTTGGCCTTCCCGACGTAGATAACCCGCCCATGGGGATCCCTGAACCTGTAAACACCCGGATTGGTCGGAATCTCACCCGTCTGGGGCCTGTAACTCGATGGATCTGCCACGGTTCCAGTCTACTGAGCTGAGGGGCTGCGGATTGCCGCCGGGCTGCCTGGGCGACCGGCCGTAACCCTTGGGGGACTCGCCGGCTGCCGTGAAGGCAGCCCGCCTACTCGATGACCTTGCTCTGGTTGTAGCTGGTTGAGCGCTGTTGGCCGCTGAGCTCGGCGATGGCGTCCATGATCTTGTCGGTCACCTGGCGCCGGGCGGGAAGCGAATGGTCCGGGCCGGTCTTGTCGAAGTAGAGAGGCTCCCCCACCTTCATGGTGAAGTGCTGGGGCTTGACGGCGTTGCGGCCCGCGGGCTGCAGCTTCTCCGTGCCGATCAGTCCCACCGGAATCACCGGCGCACCGGTGGTGAGGGCCAGCCAGCCGACGCCGGTCCGGCCGCGGTAGAGGATTCCGTCGCGGGACCGGGTCCCCTCGGGGTAGATGCCGATGCCCCTGCCGTCCTCGAGGATGTCCAGCAGTGTCTTGAGGGCCTGCACGCTCGCGGCCTGCTCGCCGCGCTCGACCGGAATGGACCCAACCGCGGTGAAGAAGGACTTCATCACGCGGCCCTTGAAGCCCTTGGTGGTGAAGTATTCCGCCTTGGCGAAGAATGCGACCGGACGGGGCATGAGGGCCTGGACAATCACGCTGTCCAGAAAGGAGAGGTGGTTGGGCGCCACAATGAACGGCCCGCTCTTGGGCACATTCTCCAGCCCGATGACAGTCGGCCGGCAGCTGCCGGCGATGAGTGTCCGCGTGGTCCAGCGGACGCCGTCAAACAGCTCCATCGTTGCGCACCTCGCTCAGGGCTGCGGAACGGACGCTTTCCAGCTCTTCCACTTTGTTGCGCAGGCCGTCGGCGTCGTCTACCACGGCCACGGCCCCGGCCGCCTCCAGTTCGCCGTCGGGCGCAAAGCCCCAGCTGACGCCGATGCAGTCGAGTCCGTTGGCCAGCGCACCGGCCACATCCTGCGCCCGGTCACCCACCATCATGGCGTGCTGCGTGCCGAGGGCCATCATGGCCGCCGCGATGATACCGGCCTTGCCGACCGGACCGGCCGCTGCTGCGGTCTCGTCAGCGGCAGACCCCTTGATGGCGAGGAACTGGCGGGCGATCTTGTGGTGCTCCAGCACGATGTGGGCAAGGGCTTCCGGCTTTTGCGTCGCGACGGCTACGGGCCGCCCAGCCTCCACGTACTCGTCCAGCAGCTCGACAATGCCCGGGTACAGTCGGCTCTGGGAAATGCCGACGTCCAGGTAATGCATCCGGTAGGTGCGGATGACCGCCTTCAGCATGGCCGGGGGCACAGCCGCGACATTCAGCAGGGAATCACTCAGCTTGGGCCCCACCATCGCATCGAGGAGGTCCTGGCCGGGGACGGGAAGGCCATGCTCCCGAAGGGCGGTGGCTATTCCGTCCGTTATTCCACCGGCCGGATCGACAAGAGTGCCGTCCAGGTCGAAGATCACGGGCACAGTTGTTGAAGTCACCGGCTTAGTTTCTCACGATGGCACGCCTGCTCAAACTCGTATGCCCTCTGAGGAATACTTCTGCCCCTACGAAGGAGTTTTTGTCCACGTATCGCGACTTCGGAGGCATTCAGCGGCCATTATCTGGACAAAAACTCCAAGGACGGAGGACGACGGCGACCCGCCAGTTGGTCTGGCGGGCCGCCGTTGCGCCGTTGGTGCGATCGCGGGCTGGAGTGTTGCTGAGCCGGAGTGTTGCTGAGCCGCAGTGTCCGTGGTTCGGGGCGTTGCGGCTCGGTGCTTGCTTTAGGCGTTCCTAGCTGAGGATTTCTGCCAGGAACTTCGCCGTGTGGCTCTCCGAGGACTTGGAGACCTGCTCCGGCGTACCCGTGGCGACGATCCGGCCGCCGCCGGAGCCGCCGTCCGGGCCAAGATCCACGATCCAGTCCGCGCTCTTGATGACGTCGAGGTTGTGCTCGATGGTGATGACCGTGTTGCCCTTCTCCACGAGGCCCTGCAGCACCATGAGCAGCTTCCGGATGTCCTCGAAGTGCAGCCCGGTGGTGGGTTCGTCCAGGACGTAGACGCTGCGCCCGTTGGACCGCTTCTGCAGTTCGGCCGCGAGCTTTACGCGCTGGGCCTCGCCGCCGGACAGCGTGGTGGCGGGCTGGCCGAGCCGGACGTAACCGAGTCCGACGTCCACGAGCGTCTTGAGGTGGCGCGCAATCGGGGAGAAAGCGGCGAAGAACTCGGCGCCCTCCTCGATGGGCATGTTCAGCACGTCGGCGATCGTCTTGCCCTTGTAGTGCACCTCGAGGGTCTCGCGGTTGTAGCGCGCACCGTGGCAGACCTCGCACGGCACGTAGACGTCCGGCAGGAAGTTCATCTCGATCTTCAGCGTGCCGTCGCCGGAGCAGGCTTCGCAGCGGCCGCCCTTGACGTTGAAGGAGAACCGTCCGGGGAGGTAGCCGCGGACCTTGGCCTCGGTGGTCTCGGCGAAGAGCTTCCGGATGTGGTCGAACACGCCCGTGTACGTGGCCGGGTTGGAGCGCGGGGTGCGGCCGATCGGGCTTTGGTCCACGTGCACCACCTTGTCCAGGTGCTCGAGGCCCTGGACGGTGCGGTGGCGGCCGGCCACCTGCTTGGCGCCGTTAAGCTTGTTGGCCAGTACCTTGTAGAGGATCTCGTTGACCAGGGTGGACTTGCCGGAGCCGCTGACGCCGGTCACCGCGGTGAACAGGCCCAGCGGGAAGGCGGCATCGACGTTGACGAGGTTGTTCTCGCGGGCGCCCACCACCTTCAGCTCGCGCTTCTTGTCGTATTTGCGCCGCTTCTTGGGGACGTCGATGCTCTTCCTGCCGGAGAGGTAGTCGCCGGTAAGGGACTTCGTGTTCTCCAGGAGTTCCTTGTAGGAACCGGAGTGGACCACCTCTCCGCCGTGCTCGCCGGCCCCCGGGCCGATGTCCACGATCCAGTCGGCCTCGTGGATGGTGTCCTCGTCATGTTCGACCACGATGAGGGTGTTGCCCAGGTCCCGGAGCCGGGTCAGGGTTTCGATCAGGCGCCGGTTGTCCCGCTGGTGCAGGCCGATGGAAGGCTCGTCGAGGACATACAGGACGCCCACCAGGCCGGAGCCGATCTGGGTGGCCAGCCGGATGCGCTGGGCCTCGCCGCCGGAAAGGGTGCCGGAAGGGCGCTCCAGGTTCAGGTACTCGAGGCCCACGTCCAGCAGGAAGGTCAGGCGGGCCTGGATTTCCTTGAGGACCTGGTGGGCGATCTGCGCCTCACGGCCGGTCAGCACGAGGTTGTCCAGGAACGCCGCGCATTCGCGCATGGGCAGCCGCGCGACGTCGGCAATGGACTTGCCGTTGATGAGAACCGAGAGCGACGCCGGGTTCAGCCGCGCGCCGTCGCAGGCGGGGCAGGGGATCTGCCGCATGTATTCCTCATAGCGGTCCCGGGCGTAGTCAGACTCGGTTTCGGTGTGCTTGCGGTGCACGTACTGCACCACGCCCTCAAAGCCGGTGCTGTACTTGCGTTCCCGGCCGAACCGGTTGCGGTACTGCACCACAACCTTGTGGTCCTTGCCGTGGAGGACAGTCTGCCGGATGTCGGACGGAAGGTCCTGCCACGGCGTGGTCATGGAGAAACCGAGTTCCTTGGCGAGACCGCCGAGCAGCCGGTTCCAGTACTCGGTGGTGGCGGTGCCGAGCGACCACGGTGCGATGGCTCCGTCCTCCAGCGCCAGCTCCGGGTTGGGAATGATCAGTTCCTCGTCGACTTCCAGCCGGGTGCCGATGCCGCTGCAGGCCGAGCAGGCACCGAACGGGTTGTTGAACGAGAAGGAGCGGGGCTCGATCTCGTCGATGGCCAGCGGGTGCTCGTTGGGGCAGGCCAGGTTTTCCGAGAAGGCACGTGTGCGGTGCGGGTCGTCGGCCTCGAGGTCGACAAAGTCGGCCAGGACCCGCCCCTCGGCGAGGCCGAGCGCCGTCTCGATCGAGTCGGTCAGCCGCTGCCGGATGCCTTCCTTGACCACGAGCCGGTCCACCACCACCTCGATGGTGTGCTTGAACTGCTTGCCCAGCTTGGGTGGATCGCTCAGCTGGATGAGGTCGCCGTCGACCCGGGCGCGGGAGTAGCCCTTGGCCGTCAGCTCCTTGAAGAGATCGACGAATTCACCCTTGCGGCCGCGCACCACCGGGGCGAGGATCTGGAACCGGGTGCCGTCCTCCAGCTCGAGCAGCTGGTCCACGATCTGCTGGGGCGTCTGCTTGATGACGGGCTCGCCGCAGATCGGGCAGTGCGGACGGCCCACACGTGCCCACAGCAGACGCATGTAGTCGTAGATCTCGGTGATGGTGCCCACGGTGGAGCGCGGGTTCTTGCTGGTGGATTTCTGGTCGATCGAGACCGCAGGCGACAGACCCTCGATGAAGTCGACGTCGGGCTTGTCCACCTGGCCTAGGAACTGCCGGGCGTAGGCGGAGAGCGATTCGACGTAGCGGCGCTGGCCTTCGGCGAAGATGGTGTCGAAGGCGAGGGATGACTTTCCGGAACCGGACAGCCCCGTGAAAACGATCATGGCGTCGCGCGGCAGGTCGAGATCGACGTTGCGGAGGTTGTGCTCGCGGGCGCCCTTGACCACCAGCCGGGACAGGTCCGGGCGCGCCGGTTTGGCGGGGCTCAGGGGGACGACGGCGGAGGGGGCAACAGCGGTTTCTTCAGCTACGGCTTTAGGCACCCACTAATGCTAGTCGAAAACTTCTTCGAATATCCACGCGGGTGTGCTACGCCACCTTCGCTACTCGGCGTCGTAGGCGGCCGCCAGCAGGTGGACGGCCTGGGCGAAGGTTGCGCCCTGCGATTTGGCGGCTGCGGCATAGTCGGCTGCGGCCTCGGACAAAGCACCCCAGCGCTCGTCCCGGGCGCAGACCACCGTGCCGTTGCGGCCCTTGGTGGCGACGACGCCCGCGGCCTCGAGTTCTTTGTACGCCCGCGCGACGGTGTGGGGTGCTACGCCCAGGGTTCCGGCGAGGGCCCGCACCGCAGGCAGCCGCGTGCCCGGCGCAAGCTTTCCCTGGTCGGCCTGCTCGATCACGTGGAGCCGCAGCTGCTCAAAGAGGGCCACGGAGCTGGCGGTGTTTGGCTTCCACTGTCCCGGGAAGGCGTCGCCGGCGGTCACAGGCCGGACTCCCGGTAGCGCTGCTGGCCGGCGGCGTGCCTGCCGTGGTGCCGGCGGATGGCGCCGAGTTCGCGGTCCACCCCGCGGAACTGGGCCTCATACAGGTGCCGGTAATGTCCGTCCACGGACAGCAGGCTGCTGTGCGTCCCCTGTTCAACGATGCGTCCGTGATCCATGACGAGAATTAGATCAGCGTCGCGCACCGTGGACAACCTGTGCGCAATGATGAAGCTCGTCCTGCCCTGCCTCAGCCGGTTCATCGCGAGCTTGATCTGCACCTCGGTCCGGGTATCCACGGAGCTGGTTGCCTCGTCCAGGATCAGGATGCTGCGGTCGGCGAGCCGGGCCCGGGCGATGGTGATCAGTTGCCTTTGGCCCTGGCTCAGCGAATCGCCGTCGTCCCCCAGGACGGTGGCGTAGCCGGCGGGCAGCGACCGCACAAAGTGGTCCACGTGGCTGGCCTCGGCAGCTGCCAAAACCCGGTCATCATCGGCGCCCGGCCAGCCGTACTCGATGTTGTCGCGGACCGTTCCGCTGAACAGCCAGACGTCCTGCATGACCACGGCGAAGTTGGACCGCAGCGAGT
This sequence comes from Arthrobacter sp. NPDC058097, assembly GCF_042884885.1. NCBI lineage: Bacteria > Bacillati > Actinomycetota > Actinomycetes > Micrococcales > Micrococcaceae > Arthrobacter > Arthrobacter sp. NPDC058097. The sequence continues at coordinate 130,048 of NZ_JBHVSZ010000012.1, read as the reverse complement.
CCACAGGCACGGTGGCAATGTCCGTGCCGTCGATCGTGATGCGCCCGGAATCAAGTTCATAGAAGCGCATCAGGAGGTTCACCACAGTGGTCTTGCCGGCGCCGGTGTGGCCCACGATGGCCACGGTCTGGCCCGGCAGGACGGAGAAGGACAGCCCGCTGACGGCCGGCGCCCCGGGCGTGTACGCAAAGGTGACGTCCTCGAAGTCAATCCGGCCGCGCAGGTTTTCCTGGCCGCCAGGTGCCTCATCCTCGCGGGGGATCTCGGGCTCGTCAAGCAGCTCGAAGACCCGCTCAGCCGAGGCCGCGCAGGACTGCATCAGGGTGAGCATGCCGCCGATCTGCCCCATCGGCTGGGTGAACAGGCGGCTGAACTGGATGAACGCCTGGATGCCGCCGATCGTCATGGCCCCGCCGGCCACCTGCAGGGCGCCCACGACCGCCACCGCCACGTAGTTGATGTTGGCGACGAGGACCATCAGCGGCTGCACGGCTCCGGAAACGAACTGGGCGCGCGCGCTGGCGCGGGCCAGCCGGTCGTTGCCGTGGCCGAAGATGGCCGACGCCGTGTCCTGCTGCCCGAACGCCTTGATCACCTCGTGTCCGGTGATGAATTCCTCGACGTGGGCGTTCAGCTCCCCGGTGGAGGCCCACTGGGCGGCGAAATAGGTCTGGGCCTGCCGCGCCATGTACACCGTTATCAGCGTTGAGACGGGCACAGACACGAGCGCGATGGCCGCCAGCAGCGGCGAAATCCACAGCATCATCGCCAGTGAACCGCACAGCATCAGAACGGACATGATCAGCTGCGTGAGCACCTGGTTGAGGGCCTGGGTGATGTTGTCGACGTCGTTGGTGGCCCGGCTGAGGACATCACCACGCGCCTGCTCGTGGAAGTGCGACGACGGCAGCCGGTGCAGTTTGTCCTCGACGGCGGCGCGGAGGCCGAAGACCAGCCGCTGCACCGCCTGGGCGGTCAGCGCACCCTGGACCCAGTTGAAGATGGACGTGCCGACATACATCAGCGAGACCACACCGAGCAGCATGGCAAGTTTCCCGGCGTCGAGCGCGCCGTGCATGAAACCGTCGACGACGACGTCGGTGGCGTCACCGAGGAGCTTGGGGGCGGCCACATTGAGGGCGGCGAAGCCGCAGGTTGCCGCGACTGCCAGAGCCATTCTGCCCTTGGACGGGCGCAGCAGCCCCAGAAGGCGCTTGGCCGCCGGCAGGAAACTGCTGTTGGCGCGTCTGGCTGCGTGAGTGCCACTCATGGCGGTCCGCTGCTCATGGCTGCTCGTCCAGGGCCAGCTGGGACTCGGCGGTCTCGCGGTAGGTGGACGACGATCCGAGCAGTTCGGCGTGGGTACCCTGGGCCACCAGCCGGCCCTCCTCCAGCACCAGGATCCGGTCCGCGCCCATGATGGCGGGAATGCGTTCGGCCACCATCAGCACGGTGGCTGATTCCAGCGCGGGCGCAAGTGCCTGCCGGACCGCGGCTTCGGTGGCGTAGTCCAGGGCGGAAAAACTGTCGTCGAAGAGGTACAGATCCGCGGCGCGGAGCATGGCGCGGGCGATGCAGATGCGCTGCCGCTGCCCGCCCGAAAGCCCCGCGCCGCCCTGGGCCACGGCCGACTGGAGGCCGTCCGGGAGCTTGCGGACGAATTCCTCGGCCTGTGCCAGCCGCAGGGCATGCCACAGTTCGTCGTCGGTGGCCTCCGGCGCAGCCATGCGCAGATTGCTCGCCAAGGTGCCCGAAAACAGGTAAGAATGCTGCGGCACTGCGGAAATCCGTTGCCGCAGCCGGTCGGCGGGCAGAGTACGGACGTCGGCGCCGCCTAGACGGACCTCACCGGAGGTGGCGTTCAGGAAGCGCGGCAGGAGATTCAGCAGCGTGGTCTTGCCGCTGCCGGTGGCGCCGATGATGGCCGTGGTGGTGCCGGGGAGGGCAGAAAAAGAGATGTCGGCCAGGACCGGGGACTCCGCCCCGGGGTAGGCGAACCAGACGTGGCTGAATTCCACTCCCCCGCCGCCGCGGGTCTCAGAAGCAGCGGTGGCAGGCCGTATCCTCACCGGCGCCGTCCCGGCAAGCCGCGCTCCGGCAGGCCCTGCCGCAGCAGGTCCAGCCACCGCCGGGGTCACATCCAGCACGTCCTGGATCCGTTCCGCGCAGACGGCCGCGCGAGGTGCGGTGCTGAATACGTACATGGCCATCATGATGGCCAGCAGGATCTGCAGGATATAGGCGATGAAGGCGGTCAGGGCGCCCACCTCCATGGCGCCGCTGCTGATCAGGTGCCCGCCAAACCAGACCACAGCCACGGAGGAGAGGTTCACCACGATCATGATCATCGGCAGCATGCCGGCCACCAGGAGCGCAGACTGGAGGTTGTTTCGGGTCAGCAGCCGGTTGGCTTCCGCGAAACGGGCAACCTCGTGCTTCTGCCGGACGAAGCCGCGGATGACGTTGGCGCCGATGATCTGCTCGCGGAGGATCCGGGTGATGCCGTCGATGAGCGCCTGCCCCTGCCGGTAGAGCGGAATGAGGCGCCGCACGATCAGGTACATGATGAGGACCAGCACCGGGACGATGACGATCACGACGGAGGACAGGACCGCATTCTGCTGGACGGCCAGGATGATTCCGCCGATGCCCATGACGGGCGCCGCGGCAAGCATGGTGAAGACCAGGACGGCAAAGGTCTGGATTTGCTGGACGTCGTTGGTGGCCCTGGTGACGAGGCTGGGGGTGCCGAAGGTGCCGATTTCCTGCGACGACATCGCCTGCACCTGGTCGAACAGCTCCCGCCGCAGCCGGTGGCCGATCTTCATGGCGACGCCGGCGCCGAGGTACCCGGCGCCCAGGGCGGCTGCGGCCTGCACTGCCGTGATGATCAGCATCCAGCCGCCAAGCCCCAGGATCACTCCGGGCTGGTTGGCCAGGATGCCGTCGTCGATGATGCTGGCATTCAGAGTGGGCAGCAGCAGGTTTCCCGCCGTCTGCAGAACCTGCAGCATGATGATCGCCCAGACCGCGGCCCGGTGCTCGCCGAGGAGGCGGAGCATTAAGCGAATCAGCACGGCGCCTCCTCCATTGCCAAGGCGTACGGGAGCCCGGGCAGGCCCCCAATAGCCGCTTGGCCATTGTAAGCCAGATCACAGGGACGCGCGGGAGATTGCCCTCGCGGCGGGTGCAGCGGCCTTAAAGCTTGCGTGCCACCGCGAAGATCCTGCGGAACGGGTACACCGTCCCGTGCGCCGTAGCCGGATAGGCCTCGGTCAGCCGGGCGCCGTATTCGGCCTCGAATTCGGCGGCGTCCTCCGACGCCAGCGCGGCCAGCACCGGCCGCAGGCCGGTGCCGCGCACCCAGTCCAGCACCGGGTTGTCTCCGGAAAGCACCTGCTGGTAGGTGGTTTCCCACGCGTCCGCCGCGCACCCGGCGTCGAGCATGATCTCCAGGTACCGTGCAGGCGCGGCAATCGCCTCGTCGTGCCGCAGCACGCCGGCGAGTTTTCCGGCCCACCTGGGCGACTCGGCGACGTCGCGCATCAGCGTGTGGGACGCGGAAGTGAAGTTGCCCGGCACCTGGAGGGCGAACCACGCGCCCGGCTTCAGCGCCGCCAGCCAGCCGGCCAGCAGTTCGGGGTGCCCCGGGACCCACTGCAGCGCCGCGTTGGTCACCACCACATCGGTGTCGGCGGACGGCTGCCAGGAGGCGATGTCACCGAGGCTGAACTCCAGCCCCGAAGCGGACTGCCGGTGCTGTTCGGCGGTGGCCAGCATCTCTGCGGAGGAGTCCAGGCCCACCACCCGCGCGTCAGGCCAGCGCGCCGCGAGCGTGGCGGTCAGGTTGCCGGGGCCGCAGCCCAGGTCCACCACCTCCCGCGGGGCGTCGGCGAGGACGCGGCCGGTCAGGTCAAAAAACGGACGCTGCCTGTAGTCACCGAACTGGACGTATCTGGCGGGATCCCACACATGGCCTCCGGTTGCCTGTTGATGGTTTGTGCTGGCAGAGCGAGCCTAGCGCCGGGCCGGCCTGAAAGCGTTGCGGGACGCGCTGGCACTAAGCTGGAAGGCAATGAAACTCGTTGAACAGCTCCCCGCCCCGTCCGCACGGATCGCCACCGGAACCGGCGCGGACCCGGACACGCTGTACGAGCGCTTCGTGGAGTGGACCGAAAGCCGTGGCCTGCAGCTTTACCCGGCCCAGGACGAGGCCATCATGGAACTGGCTTCCGGCGCCAACGTGATCCTCGCGACCCCCACCGGATCCGGCAAATCCCTCGTTGCCATCGCAGCGCACTTCCAGGCGATGGCCCGCGGCGAGCGTAGTTACTACACCGCGCCCATCAAGGCCCTGGTGTCCGAAAAGTTCTTTGCCCTCTGCGAGATCTTCGGTGCGGAAAATGTCGGCATGATCACCGGTGACTCCGGGGTGAACCAGGACGCGCCGATCATCTGCTGCACGGCCGAGATCCTGGCCAACACCGCCCTGCGCGAAGGCTCCGCTGCCGAGCTGGGGTCCGTCATTATGGACGAGTTCCATTTCTACTCCGATCCGCAGCGCGGCTGGGCGTGGCAGGTTCCGCTGCTGGAACTTCCGCAGGCACAGTTCCTCCTGATGTCCGCCACGCTGGGCGACGTCAGCCGCTTCGAAGCCGGCATCACCGAACTCACGGGACGGCCCACCACCACCGTCAGCTCGGCCGAGCGCCCGATTCCGCTGCACTACTACTACCGCGAGACACCGGTCCACGAGACCCTCGAAGAGCTGCTGGGCACCAGGGAGGTGCCGGTGTACGTGGTGCACTTCAGCCAGGCGGAAGCGATTGAGCGCGCCCAGACGCTCATGAGCATCAACGTGTGCACACGCGAGGAGAAGGACAAAATCGCCGAACTGATCGCGAACTTCCGCTTCGCGGCGGGCTTCGGCAAGACGCTGAACCGCCTGGTCCGGCACGGCATCGGCGTGCACCACGCGGGCATGCTGCCCAAGTACCGCCGGCTCGTGGAGCAGCTGGCCCAGGCCGGCCTGCTCAAGGTCATCTGCGGCACGGACACGCTGGGCGTGGGCATCAACGTGCCCATCCGTACCGTCGTGCTCACCGCACTGAGCAAGTACGACGGCGTACGCACCCGCCTGCTCAACTCCCGTGAGTTCCACCAGATTGCCGGCAGGGCCGGCCGGGCCGGCTATGACACGGCCGGCACCGTGGTGGTCCAGGCCCCCGAACACGTGGTGGAGAACGTCAAGGCCATGGCCAAGGCCACCGCGAAGTTCGGCGATGACCAGCGGAAGCTGCGCCAGGTGGTGAAGAAAAAGCCGCCGGAGGGGTTTGTGTCCTGGGGCCAGCCCACGTACAACCGCCTGGTGGAGTCCGTCCCGGAGCCGCTGAGCTCCAGCTTCACCGTGACCCACGCGATGCTCATGAACCTCATGGAGCGTCCGGGCGACCCGTTTGCCGCCGCCAGGCGCCTCCTCACCGAGAACCACGAAAGCCGTCCTTCCCAGCTGCGGCTCATGAAGAAGGCCCTCGGGATCTATCGGGAGCTGCTCGCGGCCGAGGTTGTGGAGCGCATTCCGGCCGCGGAGCAGGGGCCCGACGGCCGCACGGTGCGCTTGACTGTCCACCTGCAGCCGAACTTCGCCCTGAACCAGCCTCTGTCCCCGTTTGCCCTGGCCGCGCTGGACCTGATGGATCCCGAATCCCCGTCCTACGCCGTCGACGTGGTCTCCGTCATTGAGGCGACGCTGGAGAAACCGCGGCAGATCCTCTCCGCGCAGCAGAAGAAGGCACGCGGCGAGGCCGTGGCCGCCATGAAGGCCGACGGCATCGAGTATGAGCAGCGGATGGCCATGCTCGACGACGTCACCTATCCCCAGCCGCTCGCGGAAATCCTCGGCGAGGCGTTCGAGGTGTACCGCAAGGCAGCGCCGTGGGTAGGCGACTTTGAACTTGCCCCCAAGTCGGTCATCCGCGACATGTACGAGCGCGCGATGAACTTCGGCGAGTTCGTGCAGTTCTACAGCCTTGCCCGCTCCGAGGGCATCGTGCTGCGGTACCTGGCGGACGGCTTCAAGGCGCTCCGGCAGACCGTGCCGCAGGATGCGCTGCGCGAGGACCTCGAGGACCTGATCGCCTGGCTCGGCGAGCTGGTGCGGCAGGTGGACTCCAGCCTGCTGGACGAGTGGGAGGAACTGACCTCCGGGGCCGCCCCGACGCCCCACGACGCACCCCCTCCCCCGCCGCCGTCGCTCACGTCCAACATCCGGGCGTTCCGGGTCATGGTCCGCAACGAAATGTTCCGGCGCGTCGAGCTCTTTGCCGACGAGGATGCCACAGCTTTGGGCGAACTCGACGGCGATGCCGGCTGGGATGCGGACCGCTGGGAAGACGTCCTGGACGACTACTTCGACGAGCACGACGACATCGGCACCGGCCCTGACGCCCGCGGCCCCGGGCTGCTCATCATCACCGAGGAGCCCGGCGTCTGGAAGGTCCGGCAGATCTTCGACGACCCGGCGGGCAACCACGACTGGGGGATTTCTGCGGAGGTGGACCTTGCCGCCTCGGACGAGACCGGCACGGCTGTGGTCCGGGTGACCGGAGTGAACCGGCTCTAGCGGCCGGCGGGGCGCTGCTAGCCGGCCTGGGCCTCATCGTCGAGCGCGTCCTGGCGGCCGATGGTTCCGGAGCCAATGACTCCGGAGTCCTCCCCGGCAACCAGTGCCGCGGCGTCAATGGCGCCACCCAGGATCAGCGTGCTCAGGTCGGCCACGGCCTCCATATAGCTGCCCCGCTTGGGATGGTCCGCAAAATCCTCGAGCCACTTCATCGCGACCCGCCCGACGAACTCCATGGTGCTTGCGTCATCGGCCATTGCGTTCTCCTAAGCTGCGGCTGGCTTACCCATTCAGGCTATTTCGACAAACTGAAACCTCCGTGTGAACGAGCAGTGTATTACCAAACACCAGGGCCGTAAACGGCTAACGCGGGGCGAACCTCAGCAGTTTCAGGACCAGGCTCGCCTGGCCGGACGAGAACCGGTCACCCGATTCGGGATCGAGCCATGGTTCCGGGTCCTCCAGGGGCCCGGCAAACTCCAGGACCGGCAAGGGAAGGGCGGGCGCTGTCCCGTTCCCGGTGAACAACAGATCCGGCCTGGTGGCGGGGTCGTAGTAGATCCGTGGCTTCCGTTCCCGGGTGATCTCGTCCGGGCTGTGGCAGGTGTAGCCGGCCCAGTGGACTGGTCCGGGCGGGTTATCGTGCGGACCCGCCGGGGTGCGGGGCGCCGGGGCCGCCGGCACCGCTGTCCCCGACGGCGGGGCGGACTTTACGTATTCCACCCACTGCCCGTCGACCTCAACATAGAGCAGATCCTGCCCGCCGCCCAGGAAGTAGACAGTGACGCCCGCCTGCACGTTCGCTGCGGGATGGGTCTGCACTGGGGGCGGCATGCTGCTGCCTGTCGTCATCTCATGCATCTGACTAACCACCGTCGGTACCGGTTCCTGATGCTTGGCGGTGGCCGTGGTCAGCAACGGGCGGGTTCCGGCGATGGAAGACGGCGCTTCCATGGGCCTGGCAGTTCCGTCACCGTGACACCGTCCTCCGGTGCCGGTGGGACCGGGCGTGGGACCTCCGGTGCGTGTCTTCCCCAGTGGACACCCCGCCTTCGTTCCACCTGTCCGCCGTTGCCCGGTGGCGGGGATGCACGGAGGCCACAGGGTCACGCCGCCCCCCAAGCGGCACCCTGTCCTGAGCCGCTCTGTCCGGTGCCTGGTTGTCGGCAAGTGCACTGTGGCGCGGGCTGGAGGAGACTTTCGGCGAAGGCGCCTTGATGCCTCGCGGTGGGGTCACGTCCCGGGCCGGGTTGCCCACAAACACGGAGTTCTCCGGCACTTCAGCGCCTTTCATCAGGAAGGCGTCGGCCCCAACGGTTGATCCGTTGCGCATCGTCACTCCGTAGTGGACAAATGCCCGCACTGCAAGCGAACATCGGTCGCCCAAAACAATATAGCCGGACTTGAAGGTCCCGTCCTCGAGCGAGTGGCCCTGAATGATCGACCCTTCATTGAAGGCACAGTCATCGCCGATGGTCACCAGTGTCTTTTCGGGCATATTAACACCGGCGTCGTAGAGCCGTTTGCCGACCCTCACTCCGAAGAGCCGCCAGATCAGGGGTTTGAACGGTGTCCCATTGAACGTTGCAGCCGCCATCAGCTTCCACACCCGTTCGTGGTGCCAGAAATAGGGATCGTAGATAGAGCAATACTGTGGCCTCAAGCGGTGGAAACCCAAGACAAAGCCCTCCACCAGTCCGGCAAACAGGATGCGGAACAACATGAAGCCAACAAATGCCGCGGATATCGCCAGTGCTCCGAGGACGGTCTGGCCGGCAACTGCTATGCCACCGTCGATCGTGCCCACAAACAGCATGAACCAGTTCTCGGCCAAATACAGGAGCATGGTCAGGATGTTGTGCCGGTTCTTCGCTGGAAGAAGCCTGCTCTTGGCTTCTTCGGTCTTGAGATTATCGAACCGGGCGTCGCGCTGAACAGACCGCGGGATCTCGAATGCCGGAGAGCCCAGCAACCCCACGTCCGTCCGGACCGGACCGTCAATTGGAATCATCACCTTCGTTGCCAGAAGGCAGTTCTCGCCAACGCGCGCTCCTACCGGGATGCTGATGTCATTTCCCAGGAAATTCCGCCCGGCAACACGTACCCGCGAAAGGCGGAATGAGGTGCTTGAGAAGTCGGCGTTCATCATGTTGAGGCCGTCCGAGACCATCGTTCCGGTTCCCACAGTACTGAGGAACGGTGATTCGTGGGCGACGCCGGGGCCGAAGTTCGAGCCCGTTTGCTCCACCTTGCCCAGGTTGTAGCCCAATGCGAGCAGATAGTGGACGATGTACGAGCTGTCGCCGAAGAGGATCAGATATCTATTGGCGTTGGAAATCCTGGAGATCATCCTCTGGATCGAGAAGTGAACGCCGTACAGCGGATAGACCTTGTCCGGCTTGATGAAGAGATTAAGCAGCCTCGGAACACTTATGACGAAGAGAAGCCCTACGATCAGCGTTCCTACGAAGAGAACGAGTGTGGCCGCAAGCACCTGAAGAATCAGATTAGGGTCGTCCAGTCGCATATCGGTAAAGTGCAGGTACGAAGGCAGTACTCCGGCAAACGCCAGGATGACGGCGGGAACAAACACGACAAAGCGACTGACCAGCTGGAAAACGCTGTAGGTCACTCTGCGGCGCGTGGTGCAGCGAGCGGCGGGGACTCGTCCGTAGTTTGCGCTGCTGCGTACTGCGGGAGACCCGTGCCAGACCTGGCCCTCTGGGACGGACTGCGATGTCTGCAATGAGGAGGCGTGGCCGAGTTGGGAGTCGTTCCCCATTGAGGTTCCGATGTCCAGAACAGTGCTTTCGGAGACCAGTACATTGCGGCCTAATGTCACGGGGCCCGTTTCAATGTAGCCGGGCCGGGCGCGGTAGCACAGGAAGGAGGAGTTTTTGTGGATCACCGTGTTCTCGCCGATGGTGAGCAGATCGGGACAGGCCGGCACCGCCCGGGAGAAAATGGCCACGCCTTTGCCGATTTTAGCCCCGAGCAGGCGGAGGTAAAGAACGTAGAGCGGTGAACCGGCGAACAGCACGAAGGGGTTTATCCGTGTCAGGGTTTTGACTGCCCAGAACCGAAGGTAGTCCAGGCTCCAAATCTGGATTTGCCGTGGCTTCCACCGTCCGATCAGAACCCATTTTAGGATGATGGGCGTCACCGCGAGTGCCGCGAATATACCCGACCCGAAACCGATGCAACGCAGCCAGGTATCGAGGAGGTCCCGTCCGGCTGTGGTCCATGCGGTGCCTACGACCAGCAGCCACGCCGCATACGTTGTGTAGCCGAGGTAGATGGCCAACTGGATGACGCCGCAGGAGACGTACTGGAAAGTGCCGGGGAGGGGCGCGGCCGGCTCTATCGCAAGGTCAAGCCCTCGGCCGTCGGCCGCGACGGCCGTGGCGGGTTCCACAGTTCCGTCAGGTTCCGCGAGAGTCAGCACGCGGGCGAGCTGGCGGACGGTCGGGTTCTGGTAGACGTCCTGCATGGCCGGGGCTGTCAGGTCCGTGTTGTTCCTGACGCGTGCGCAGAAGTGCGCCATCAGGAGGGAATTGGCACCCAGGTCGCTGAAGAAGTGCGCGTCGGCAGAGACCCGGTCAAGGCCGAGGACTGCGCCCAGTTGCCCGGCGAGTGCGACTTCGGCTGGTGTCTCTGGGGCGGTGTAGATTCCGGACACGGCCAGGCTGACCCGCTCGGACGGCCGCGGTAGCCGCTTCCGGTCGGCCTTGCCGCTGGCCATCATCGGAATGGAGTCGAGCTGCTCGTAGTAGGCGGGCACCATGTAGCCGGGCAACCTGGTGCGCAGCATTTGATAGATGTCCGGCGTATCGACGGTTCCGGCATCGTGGCGCAGCGTGAAGTACGCCGCCAGTTCCACCAACCCCGGCTCCGGTTCAAAGGTGTTGACCACTGCGTGTGCGATTCCTGGGAACTGCAAGAGGAATGACTCGATCTCCGCGAGTTCGATGCGGTACCCGCGGATCTTGACCTGGGTATCGATGCGGCCCAGGTACTCGATTTCCGCGTCCTTGTTGATCCTGCCCAAATCACCGGTGCGGTAGATCCTGCCCGATGGATTGTTGCTGATGTCCAGGAAATCCGGGACGAAGGCCTTCTCTGTCAGGTCCGGGCGGTTGACGTATCCCCGGGCCAGGCCGACGCCGGCCAGCCCGATCTCACCCGATTCTCCCTGCGGAAGACAGCGGCTTTCGACGGGATCCAGGATGACAGCAGAGTAGGTGGGAAGCGGGACGCCCAAGGAGACAGGAGCGTCCGGGTCCACGAGCGCCCAGGTGGCTGTGACGGTGGCTTCCGTCGGTCCGTACACATTCAGGAAACGCCGGCCTGGGATGTGCCAGCGGGTCACCAGGTCCCGCGGGCATGCCTCGCCGGAAACCAGCAGGAAGCGAAGCTCGGGGAGGTCCTCGTCGATGGTGGCCAGCAGCGTGGGCACGCAGCACAGTGCGCTGATCCGCTTGGCGACCAGGTAAGCGGCAAGATCGGCGCCCAGCAGGGTGGACCCTGCGGGTTTGGGCACCAGGGTGGCTCCAGCGAGCCAGGAAACCCAGATTTCCTCAACGGAGAAGTCGAAGGCAATGGTCATCCCCTGGTACACGCGGTCGGTGGGCTCGATCCCGTAAAGGGCGGAGGCGACCCGCACGAAGTTGCAGATGCTGGCGTGCTCGATCGCGACGCCTTTTGGCCTGCCGGTCGATCCTGAGGTGTAAATGATGTAGGCCAGCTCATCCTTCGTCCCGCCCGGCAGGGACGCTTCATCCAGGCGGGCCGGGTCCTGGGCGTCAACGCTTTCACGAACGTCGTCCAGGCAGACCGTCAGGGCGGCCACTTCCGGCAGCAGGTCCCGCAGGTGGGACAGGGAAAGGACAGCCGTCACATCGGCGTCCTCGACAATGTACTTGAGCCGGTCCGGCGGGAAGCCCGGATCCAGCGGGACATAGGCGGCGTGGATCTTGAGCACGCCAAGCATCGCGACGTAGGCGAAGGACGGCTGATCGAACAGCAGAGCTATCCGGTCCCCTGGCCGCGCACCGGAGTCGTGCAGGTAGCGTGCCAGCTGGTTGGCACGCCGGTCCAGCTCCGTATACGTGAGGACCGCGTCGTCGGCGTCAACGGCGAGCTGGTCCGCCCTGCCCTGCTCTGCATAGGCATCACACCGGTCCTCAAACAGCTTGTTTAGCCGCTCGCCTGTGCTCCAGCGAGCCACATGGTCCGGAAAGGCCGAGGTCAGGACCGGTCCTGCCCCGTCCCGGCCTGTTGTCAGGATTCCGCGCAGCTCGGCGGGCCGGAGGCCACCGCGGCTCCGGGTCTTCACGTTTTTGGTCATCGTGCTGGTTCCTTCATTGGAATCGATCCCCTGAGCCGGGCCCTATGCCCGCCGTGTCAGCTTCGCCGGAGCGCTCCGTGAAGGGTGCTGATGGCTAGCCGGGCCGCGGGCGGCTGCGAGCCGCGTGGCCGCTGAAGTCTTCGCCGCCGCCCTGTCCGTGCTGAGGCCGAAGGCCGCCCGGACAGCCCGAACGGCATTCTCCAGCTGGTCGGCCCGCGTCAGTGCCCCGAGGCCAGTCTCTGAAATTTCGATCAGGTCCAGGTCCACCCGGGCCTTTGACAGCGCATTGAAAAAGGTGGAGAAGACTGCGGGAGACGACCTCATGCCGAGCCCGGACAGCATGACCTTGCCCGCCAGCCCGTTGTGCTGCAGCCCCTCGAAGCCAAGATCCGGCTGCCGGGAGCGGAGCAGGGACAGGGCACTGGCGGACTGGGCTGCCGGCAGTGAAAACACGACGTCGGCACGCCGGGCGGTGCCGGGCCTCTTCTCGACGATCGACTGGACACCGATGCCCGGCTGGGCAAGGCTGCGGAAGAGTGCCGACATGCTGGCGGCGTCATCAGGCAGCCCGGCGACTGTGATTTCCGCCAGCGCCTCGCATCCGGAGACCTCGGTGATGACTGCCTGCTCCGGCGCGGGCCGCTGGAAGGGGCTCCGGTCAAGGCCGGGCAGGATCAGGGTTCCCATCTCGTCCGAGAATGACGACCGGACATGGATGGGCAGGCCGAAGCGGCGGGCGTACTCAACGCTGCGCAGGTGCATGACCTTGCTGCCGCAGGCTGCGAATTCGAGCATCTCCTCGCTCGACAGGGCGGCGATCTTCCGCGCCATCGGAACTATGCGGGGATCCGCCGTGTAGACGCCGTCCACGTCCGTGTAGATCTCGCAGATGCCTGCCCCGAGGGCGGCTGCGAGTGCCACCGCTGTCAGGTCAGATCCGCCCCGTCCGAGCGTCGTCACCCGCCGGCCTTTCTGGGTCCTGCCTTGGAAGCCCGCCACGATCGGTACGGTGTCATGGTCAAGGCAGGTGCGGAGCCGTCCGGGCCTGACATCGGTGATCCGCGCCTTGCCGTGGACGCTGTCCGTTATCAGCCCGGCCTGGCTTCCGGTGAAGGTCCGGGCCGCCTGGCCGCAGTCCACGAGGGCCATGGCCAGCAATGACGAGGAGACGGCTTCCCCCATGCTGAGCAGGGAGTCCAGTGCCCCTGGATTCGGATTCTGCGAAACGCCCGCTGCCAGTTCACACAGCTGGTCGGTGGTGTCTCCCATGGCGGACACCACTGCGACCACCTGGTATCCCGCCTCGCGCGTCTTGGCTATCCTGCGGGCGGCCCGGCAGATGCCGGCGGCGTCGGCGACTGATGAGCCGCCGAACTTCTGCACGATGAGCGACCCTCTGGGTACTGTGGGCCCCGCGTCCGTGTACAGGGAGTGAGTCCACTCCGTCCAGAGCGGTGTCCTGGCTGTGGCTTCAACTGGGCCGGCGGGCGGTGCAGATCCGAAGGAATGGTCATCGGCCGGATGTTCAAATGGCATGCTCATTGGATTTCCCGGATTCCTTACGTCGTCGTACGGCGGTGTTCCTGTTCAGGCACAATCTGCTGACACAGGCGGAGGGTCAGGCGACAGTTTTCAGTACCGTCCTGCGGCCGGTGACAGATTCGGCTGCTCCGGCGAGGATCGCCAGTCCGCGGCCCAGGTCCTCGGCGCTGATGGTCAGGGCCGGCATGGTCTTGAGCACCTCGTCTTCCGGTCCCGAGGTCTCCACCAGGAGGCCTCGGGCGAATGACTCGGCCGCGATCTTTCCGGCCACTTTGGCATCGCTGTAATGGATTCCCGCCAGCAGGCCCCGGCCCCGGACTGTGGCGCCCTCGGCCCCGTCTGCGATGCGGGCCAGTCCGGCGTGCAACTGTTCCGATCGCGCCGCTATTTTGGCCTCAAAGCCTTTGTCCTGCCAGAAGTGCTCCAACGCTGCGGTGCCCGTGACGAATGCCAGGTTGTGCCCGCGGAAGGTTCCGTTGTGCTCCCCCGGCTTCCAGACATCCAGTTCGCGTTTGAACAGGGTGAGGGCCAGCGGCAGCCCGAAGCCTGAAATGGATTTGGAGAGGCACACAATGTCCGGGACTATTCCTGATTCCTCGAAACTGAAGAAGGTCCCCGTCCGCCCGCATCCGGCCTGAACATCGTCCACGATGAGCAGGATCCCGTGCTGGCGGCAGATGTCTGAGAGCTCCCGAAGCCAGGCAGCCCGTGCGGTCCTGAGGCCGCCCTCGCCCTGAACGGTTTCAACGATGACCGCTGCCGGCTTTTCCAGCCCGGAGCCACGGTCGTCCAAGGCCAGGCGGAGCCATTGGAAGTCGGGGGCATCGCCGTCGAGGAAACCGTCGTACGGGATGCTGGATGCGTTGGTCAGGGGGACACCGGCGCCGTGCCGTTTCATGGAGTTGCCCGTGACAGCCAGCGAACCAAGGGTCATCCCGTGGAATGCGTTGGTAAAACCGAGGACGTGCGGGCGCCCGGTCACCTTTCTGGCCAGCTTCAGCGCGGCCTCCACGCAGTTTGTCCCGGTTGGCCCGGGAAACATGACCTTATAGTCGAGGTCCCGCGGCTTCAGGATCAGCTCGTGGAATGTCTCCAGGAACCGTCGTTTCGCGGCAGTTTTCATGTCAAGGGAGTGGACCACCGCGCCGGAGAGCAGATACTCCACCAGCGGGCGAAGCAGCGCCGGGTGGTTGTGTCCGTAGTTCAGGGCACCAGCACCGGAAAAGAAATCGACGTACTCGCGTCCGTCCTCGCTGTAGATCATGCTGCCGGCCGCACGCTCGAAAACGGTGTCCCAATTTCGGCAATAGCAACGGACTTCGGATTCCAGGGATTCAAAAATATCCATCATGGGGATGTTCCTGCCAGCTTGTGTGTGAAGGGTGGCGGACATCTGCGTCCAGACCCAGATCACGTTTCAAGAAGAGCCGCGCACAGCGGCACGGACGGAACACTGCGGCCGCCGCTATTTCCCCCAGCAGCGAATACCTGGCTTCCCCACCGCGAGTACTCCGGAATGCAGTTGAGGCTTCAAACCTGCTGATTCGACAGTAGGCAGAATCCGTGGCCCACCGCAACCACCCTGAGTACCTGCTTCCCGGACACTGTTAGTACCTACTTACTCGCACTCGCAGCATTTTGTGCGGTGCCCTACCTGACTCTTGTTGAAGTCCTTCCGGCTCCCCCGAAGCAGGCGGTAACTTTCAAATATGGACGCGTTCCGCTCGATGCGCAGACCGCGAAAGAACACAGCAGGAGTCTTATTTGCTGCGGTCGCTGTCTTGCTGGCGGGGTGTTCGTCGCCCGGCGCGAGGCCCCCCAACGAGGCGCCGCCGGCCGTGACTTTGCCGGCGGAGGAAACTCCGCGGTCTGCCCGGCCGTTGCCCACGCTGCCGGAGACCGTGACCCCCGCGCCGGAAGCCGTCACCCCCGCGCCGAAGGCAAAGGCCAGCCAGGTACATGCAGCCTTCGCCAGCAGGAACCTGATGAAGCACCTTGAGGCGCTGCAGAAGGTTGCGGACGATGCGGGCGGAAACCGTGCCGCGGGCACCTCGGGCTACGAAGCCTCCGCCCGGTACGTTGAAGAGCAGCTGCGCGCCGCCGGCTACAAGCCGGTCCGCCAGGTCTTCACGTACCGGGACGACGATGCGGATGTTGAGACCTTCAACATCCTCGCGGACACCGGGGGCGATCCGGCGCATACGATCGTCGTGGGCGGGCACCTGGACTCTGTTCGCCGCGGACCCGGGATCAACGACAACGGCAGCGGCGTAGCCGCCATGATCGAAACGGCCCGCTGGATGGCCGAAACGAAGATCCAGCCAAAGAACAGGGTGCGCTTTGCCTTCTGGGGAGCCGAAGAGGTTGATTTGCTCGGTTCCAAGCACTACGTGGACTCCCTCAGCGACAGCGAAATCTCCCAAACGATGTTGAACGTCAACCTGGACATGGTGGCGTCGCCCAACGGCGGACGGTTCGTCCACGACGGAGACGGGTCCACCTTCGGGGATGCCGGTCCCACCGGATCGGACGGGATCGAGCGCACTTTCATGGACTATTTCGCGCAGAATGGATTGGCAGCTGAGGCCACGGTGTTTGACGGTGGCTCGGACTACCAGCCCTTCCTGCGGGCAGGCATCCCGACCGGCGGATTGTTCAGCGGGGATGTGGACCGGAAGACGGCAGACCAGGTCGAGGAATTCGGCGGGGTCGAGGACGACGATCTGGACCCCTGCTATCACAAGAGCTGCGACACCATCTCGAACATCGACCCGAAGCTGCTCAACGAAATGGCGGGTGCCCTGGGTTACGCCACGGCCGCCTACGCGATAATGGCCCGGCCTGACTGACAGGGACCCCCGACTAAGTGCAGGACCGGGGCTGCGGGCTACGAATGAGGCTTCAGAAGAACCGCCACTGCCGCAGTGAAGGAATCCGGCAGCCCCACCGAATCCGGCTCTACGGCGTCGACCAGCCAGCGATGACGGTCGCCTTCCTGGCCCCCCACCAGAGGCACCGCCGCCACCAAAGGCCCGGCCGGCGCCTGTAGAAACCCTGGCAGCAGTGGAACTGGCCCGGCAACGTCCACAAGACTCGGGTCGACGACGGCCAGACCCCTGCCCAGCGCTTTGAGGACTGCTTCCTTGCGCGTCCACAGGAGTGTCTGGACTCGCGGCCGGAGTGCGGGCTCCGCCCTCTGAAGGTGTTCCCGCTCGCGCTCGGAAAGGGCAACCGCCCCGAACCCGTCGAAGCCTGCGGCTGTGCTGCCCTCCAGGTCCACGCCGACGCCAAGCACCTGTTCATCGGTTGTTGCGGCCAGCAGGCACCAGTCACCTGCCCGGCTTAGGCTCGCCAGTACGGTGGGCCCGGACGGACCGGCCTGATACCGGGGCTTTCCGTGCACGTGGTCGTCCCGGGTGCATTCCCGGCAGACATAATCGGCCTGCAGGGCGCCGGCACCGACTCCTGCGGCTGTGGCGGCGTGACGCCGCAACGCTATGCGGCCGGCGAGGAACCTGTCCCGCTGCAGCTCGGGACGGAACGACGCCGCCCGCAGACGCTCGCCGTCGTCCAACGTGCCGGCCTGCCCAAGGTCCACGCTGGACAGCTTCACAGCGGCCAGCAGGATCCGGTCAATGTCCGGCCCGGCTGGCCTTTCGATGCTGCCTCCGGGAGGGTTGCTGCTCGGTTGATGAGTCATTGGAATCAACAGCCTATACTCCGGTGGCACCGTGCCCGGAGTGCTGCCCATGTGCCGCCATGCCTGACCCGCCAGGCGCGGACCCAGTAAGCTCGAACCCATGAGTGTAATCCGTCCCGCAACACCCGCCGACGTTCCCGTAATCCTGCAGCTGATCCATGAACTGGCTGTCTACGAAAAGGAGCCGGACGCCGTCCGCAACACCCCCGAGATGCTCACCGAAGTGCTCTTCGGCAGCAACCCGCGCGTGTACGCGAACATGGCCGAGAACGAGGACGGCGAGGTGCGGGGCTTCGCTCTGTGGTTCCTGAACTACTCAACGTGGGAGGGCGTGCACGGGATCTACCTCGAGGACCTCTACGTCACCCCGGAGGGGCGCGGCGAGGGCCACGGGAAGGCGCTGTTGCAGCATCTGGCGGCCACCGCCGTCGAACGTGGCTACGCACGCGTCGAATGGAGCGTCCTGGACTGGAACGAACCGTCCATCAACTTCTACCGCAAGCTCGGTGCGTTCCCGATGGAGGAATGGTCCACGTTCCGGCTGACCGGAACGGCGCTGGCCGAATTCGGCAGCCGCCGCGAGGTTGGTGTCCATGGCTGAGGCAACGCTGGACACCGGCGTCCACCAAGGCCCCGTCCATACAGTCCGCGCCCGGCACAAGTTCCGCGGCATGCGCACCGCAGAACACTTCTTCACCCTGCCGCTGGACCATTTTGCCGGTTCGGACGGAGAAGGCGCGGCAGAGACCATCACGGTCTTCGCCCGCGAATACGTGTCTGATGAGCACAGCGAGGCCGAGGCGGCGGGGCTGCCGTGGCTCCTGTACCTGCAGGGCGGTCCCGGCGGCCGCGGCAACCGCTTCGCGTCGCTGGGCGGCTGGAGCAAGGCGGCCGCAAAGGATTTCCGCATCCTGATGCTGGACCAGCGGGGCACTGGCCTCTCCTCCCCCATTGACCGCAACACCCTGCCCCTGCGCGGTGACGCTGCGGCGCAGGCGAGGTACCTTGAGTACTTCCGCGCCGACTCCATCGTTGCCGACTCCGAGATGATCCGGCAGGCGCTCGGCTCCGACCCGTGGACTGTCTACGGGCAGAGCTACGGCGGTTTCTGTGCGCTGACGTACCTGTCGTTCGCGCCCGCCGGTCTGCGCGAGGTGCTGATCACCGGCGGGCTGGCCCCGCTGACCGGCTCTCCCGAGCGGGTCTACCGCGAGACGTTCAAGCGGGTGGCAGCCCGCAACGCCGAATACTTCGGCTGGTACCCCGAGGACCGGGACGCCGCGAACCGGATCGCCGATCACCTTCGCAGCACCCCGGAATACCTCCCCGACGGCTCTCCGCTCACGGTGGAGAGATTCCAGATGGTGGGATCCTTCCTCGGCGGAAACACTCGGGTGGACAACCTGCACAATCTGCTGGAGGACGCCTTCGTGGAAACTCCCGAGGGCCAGCGGCTCTCGGATCCGTTCCGTGAGCAGGTCCGCAGCCTGGTCTCGCGCGCAGCCAACCCGCTGTACGCGCTGATGCATGAGTCCATCTACGGACAGGGCGCGGCCACGGGCTGGGCTGCCTGGCGGGTCCTCGAGGAGTTCCCCGAGTTCAGCCCGGACGCTGCCGAGATCCTCCTCACCGGGGAGATGGTCTACCCGTGGTACTTCGACCAGGATCCCGCCCTTAGGCCGCTGAAGGAGGTCGCGGAACTGCTGGCGGCCAAGGCTGACTGGAAGCCGCTGTATGACCCGCACCAGCTGGCGGCCAGCATCGTTCCGGCGGCCGCTGCCGTCTACCGCGACGACATCTACGTGGACCACGGGCTCTCCCTGGAGACCGCCGCCGCAGTCCGCAAGCTGAAGACCTGGGAGACCGGGGAGTTTCACCACGACGGCATTGCCGACGACGGCGAGGCCATCTTCGGGCGGCTGCTCGGCATGGTCCGCTCCGCCCGCTGAGATCCGCCGGCAGACCAAAAAGACAAAGCAACCCCGGCCACCAGGTGTGGCCGGGGTTGCTTTCTGCTGAGACGGGTCAGTGGAACCAGTCGACGTCAGACCTTAGTCGACGTCGCTCAGGCTCTTCCGGGCGTCCTCCTCGAGGCGGGCGTCCAGCTTGGCCTTCTGCGCGCCGGAGCTCACCAGGCTGGCGATGACGGCGATGATGATGGTGCCGATGATGACCGCGAGCGAGACGTAGGTCGGGATTTCCGGAGCCCACTCGATGTGGTGGCCGCCGTTGATGAACGGCAGTTCGTTGACGTGCATGGCGTGCAGGACCAGCTTCACGCCGATGAAGGCCAGGATGATGGACAGCGCGTGCTTCAGGTAGATGAGGCGGTTCATCAGGCCGCCGAGCAGGAAGTACAGCTGCCGCAAGCCCATCAGGGCGAAGATGTTCGCCGTAAAGACGATGAAGGCGCTCTGCGTGAGGCCGAAGATGGCGGGGATGGAGTCGACGGCGAACAGCAGGTCCGTCATGCCGATGGTGATGAAGACGATCACCATCGGGGTGAACACCTTCTTGCCGTCTACGGTGGTGCGCAGTTTGCCGCCGTCGAACTTCTCGGACATCGGGATCACCTTGCGGAGCTTGCCGATGAGGGCATTTTCCTTGTCCTCTTCGTCCTCGCCCTCGTCCTGCGCCTGCTTCCAGGCGGTCCACAGAAGGAAGGCCCCGAAGATGTAGAAGACCCAGCTGAACTGCTCGATCACGATGGCGCCGAGCATGATGAAGATGCCGCGCAGGATCAGCGCGATGATGATGCCCACCATCAGCACTTCCTGCTGGTACTTACGAGGCACCGAGAAGCGGGCCATGATGATGATGAAGACAAACAGGTTGTCGATGCTGAGGCTGTACTCAGTCACCCAACCGGCCACGAACTGGCTGCCGTACTCGGGTCCCGTGAACATGAACATGGCACCGGCGAACACGAGGGCCAGTGCCACATAGAAGGCCACCCAGAGGCCGGCTTCCTTCATGGAGGGTTCGTGCGGACGGCGCAGAACCAGAAGCAGGTCCATAAGGAGGATGATGCCGAGGACGACGAACGAGCCGACCTCAAACCAGACGGGAAGTTCCACAAAAATGCCTTTCGCAGGGTACAGAAAACCGGTGTAAGTCTCTCCGGCGAACCTGTGCACTTTGTGCTGATGTGGCTGCCCGCTACGCCCGGCAAGGCATCTGTGCCCTGCGTGTTGACGTTCGTAGCGCTTGGGATACTCCCCTACGTGACCTCAACTTTACCCTAGAGGCGCGGCCACGCGCGCCAAGGGATGCCCGCCGCGCCACATGACCCCCGTACCTGCCGCGCCAGCCGACGCACCAGGGCTACGCGTGCCCGGCCGACTGCATCTGGCGCAGTTCCTTTTTCAGCTCGGCAACCTCGTCGCGGATCCGGGCAGCGACTTCGAACTGCAGCTCGGCGGCCGCTCCGTGCATCTGCTCGGTCAGCTGCTCGATCAGGCCCACCAGGTCCTCGGCAGGCGCCGCGGCCAGTCCGTCGGCGCGGACCATGGCCGCGCCCTTCTTGGCGCCCTTGCCGGTCTTGGCCGCCGCGGTAATACCGCGCTTGCCCTTGCCGTAGTCGAAGCTGCCCAGCAGTGCATCGGTGTCGGCGTCTTCTTTGGCCAGCTGGTCCGTGATGTCGGCGATCTTCTTCCGGAGCGGTTGCGGATCGATTCCGTTTTCGGTGTTGTAGGCCACCTGGATGGCACGGCGCCGGTTTGTTTCATCAATGGCATGCGCCATGGAGTCGGTAATCCGGTCCGCGTACATGTGGACCTGGCCCGAGACGTTTCGCGCGGCACGGCCGATGGTCTGGATCAGGGACGTGGACGATCGCAGGAACCCTTCCTTGTCCGCATCGAGGATGCTCACCAGGGAGACTTCCGGCAGGTCCAGGCCTTCCCTGAGCAGGTTGATGCCCACCAGGACGTCAAACGTGCCCATCCGGAGTTCGCGCAGCAGCTCCACACGCCGCAGAGTGTCCACGTCGGAGTGCAGGTACTCGACCTTGACGCCGTGGCCCAGCAGGTAGTCGGTGAGGTCCTCCGCCATCCGCTTGGTGAGCGTGGTGACCAGGACCCGTTCATTCTTCTCCGTGCGGGTCTTGATCTCACCCAGCAGGTCGTCGATCTGGCCCTTCGTGGGCTTGACCACCACCTCGGGGTCGATCAGCCCGGTAGGCCGGATGATCTGCTGGACGAAGCCGTCTGCCTTACCCAGTTCATATTTGCCGGGCGTGGCGGACAGGTAGACGGTCTGGCCTGTGCGCTCCAGGAACTCGTCCCACTTCAACGGACGGTTATCCATGGCAGACGGCAGACGGAAGCCGAAGTCCACAAGGTTCCGCTTGCGGGACATATCGCCCTCGTACATAGCGCCGATCTGCGGGATGGTCACGTGGGATTCGTCCACCACCAGCAAGAAGTCGTCCGGGAAGTAGTCCAGGAGGCAATGAGGGGCGGTTCCGGGGGCGCGGCCGTCGATATGCGCCGAGTAGTTCTCGATGCCGTTGCAGAAACCCATCTGCTGCATCATCTCGAGGTCGTAGGTGGTGCGCATGCGCAGCCGCTGGGCTTCCACGAGCTTGTTCTGGCTTTCCAGAACCTGGAGCCGGTCGGCAAGTTCGTCCTCGATCCGCTTGATGGCGCGCGCCATCCGCTCGGGTCCGGCCACATAGTGCGAGGCCGGGAACACGTACATCTCCTCTTCGTCCCGGATCACCTCGCCGGTCAGCGGATGCAGGGTATGGATGTTTTCAATCTCATCCCCGAAAAACTCGATCCGGATGGCCAGTTCCTCATACATCGGAATGATTTCCACGGTGTCGCCGCGGACGCGGAACGTGCCGCGGTGGAAGTCCATGTCGTTGCGGACGTACTGCATGGAGACGAACTTGCGCAGCAGGTCATCACGGTTCATCTCGGCGCCCCTGCGAAGCGTCACCATGCCGGCGATGTACTCTTCCGGCGTACCCAGGCCGTAGATGCAGGACACAGTGGCCACCACAATCACGTCGCGGCGCGTGAGGAGCGCGTTGGTGGCGGAGTGCCGGAGCCGCTCCACTTCCTCGTTGATGGAGGAGTCCTTCTCGATGAATGTGTCCGTCTGTGCCACGTACGCTTCGGGCTGGTAGTAGTCGTAGTAGGAGACGAAGTACTCCACCGCATTGTTCGGCAGGAGTTCGCGGAACTCGTTTGCCAGCTGCGCCGCGAGGGTCTTGTTCTGCACCATCACCAGGGTGGGCCGCTGGACCTGTTCGATCAGCCAGGCGGTGGTGGCGCTCTTACCGGTACCCGTGGCGCCGAGCAGGACCACGTCCTTTTCACCGTTCTTGATGCGTTCGGTGAGTTCGGCGATGGCCGCCGGCTGGTCACCTGCCGGCTTGAACTCGCTGATGACCTCGAAGGGCGCAACGACGCGGTTGATCTCCTGCGCAAGACTCATGCATCTAATCTACCGTCGGCCACTGACAGAAACCGCTGATTCAGCTTTGGGCTGTACCGGTCACCTTTGGCCGGCGTTGGCGGAGGTGGAAGCGTACGACGGCGGCTGCCAGCCGCTGCTTTCGGCCCACCGTTCCATGCCGGGAGCCGCCACCCCGCTGAACCAGGCCTCCTTGCCCTCGGCGTACCCGGCGGTGGAGTCGTCGCCGGCGTGCAGGGCGGCCACTCGCCGCTTCTCGGCGGCGTACTCCGACCGGGCAGCAGGGTCGGCGCGCAGCCAATCGCGGAAGCAGAGGGCAAACCGCCAGCCCGGCGAGCCGGCCACCCGGACATGGAGATTCACCGGCCGCGCGGGATCGGCATTGCCGTGCAGGCGCTTGGACCAGGCAGCCGGGTCCGGGTCCCCGTGGGGGCTGTCCATCAGGACTCCCGGCCAGAGCGGGAAACCTGCGGCACCCAGCAGCGGCGCAATCCGGTCTGCCGTCGCGAGATCCGCAACCGCGAGCTGCAGGTCGATGACGTCCTTCGCCTCCAGGCCGGGAACGGCCGTCGACCCGATGTGGTCCACGGCCAGGACGGCCTCCGGGGCGGCGGCCTTCAGCCGCTCGGACAGGCTGGCGGCCTGGCGCGGCCAATCGGAGTCCGGGGCAGCAAGGACAGGCGCACCGCTGCGGACGGCCACCGTGGCTTGGCTGATGTTCCGCGCGAACGGCAGCACGCGTTCGTCCCACAGCCGGTCCACCGCAGCCAGCAGCTCTTCGCGCGTGCCGGAGTTAGCGAGGACCACGTCTGCCGCGGCCAGCCTGTCCTGCCGGGACGCCTGGGCAGCCATCCGTGAACGGGCGTCCGCTTCAGTCATGCCACGGTGCTCGGTCATGCGCTGCAGCCGGATATCCTCGGGCGCATCCACCACCAGCACGAGGTGGAAGTTTTTCTGCTGACCCGTTTCCACCAGAAGCGGGATGTCCTGCACCACCACGGCGTCCGCCGGCGCCGCCGCGATCACCGCCGCGGCACGTTCGCGGACCAGCGGATGGATGATGCCATTGAGTTCTGCGCGCCGTTCGGGATGCTGGAAGACGATGGCCCCGAGCCGCGGCCGGTCGAGCCGGCCCTCGCCGTCGAGGATCTCCGGGCCGAAAGCATCCACGACGGCGGCCAGGCCCGGAGTGCCCGGATCCACCACTTCCCGGGCGATCGCGTCGGCGTCGATGAGCACCGCCCCCAGCTCCGCCAGGCGTGCAGCCACCAACGATTTCCCCGAGGCGATGCCGCCCGTCAACCCAATCTTCAGCACTCCCCAAGACTAATCCCCACCGCCTCCCTAACCTCGCTCCGCTCGGCCAGGAAACCCTGGCAGCGTGGGCCCACCCACCGCCTCCCTAACCTCGCTCCGCTCGGCCAGGAAACCCTGGCAGCGTGGGCCCACCCACCGCCTCCCTAACCTCGCTCCGCTCGCTCAGGGAACCTCCCCGCTGCCTCCCCAACCTCGCAAGCTCGATTGGGGCCCCTCGGCAGCGTGGGCCCCGGCGGCGTGGGCCCATGTCCTAGACTTGGGCGGTGCAAGAGCAAGAGAGCAGGGCATCCGGGTACACAACACTGGCTGCCGGGGACGGCTTCCGCCACGAGTTCGAGATCAAGCGTTCCCGGTTCATCACCGTGCTGCGCCGGGCGGCCACTGAAGAGGACGCCCGCGCCCTGGTGTCCGAACTCCGCCGCGAATTCCATGACGCCCGGCACCACTGCTCCGCCTTCGTGCTGGGCCCGGACCGGGACGTCCAGCGTTCCAGCGACGACGGCGAACCGTCCGGCACCGCCGGTATCCCCATGCTTGAAGCGCTGCTCCGCCGGGAAACCGCGCCCGGGGTGACTGACCTCAGCGATATGAGTGCCGTCGTCGTGCGTTATTTCGGCGGGATCCTGCTGGGAGCCGGCGGGCTGGTGCGCGCCTACTCCGATTCGGTTTCGACGGCGCTGGAGCTGGCTCCGATGGTGCAGCGCCGGCGGCTACGCATCTGTGTCGTCCGGGTACCGCACGCCGCGGCGGGGCGCCTCGAGAACGACCTGCGCAGCGCAGGCTATGCGATGGCGGAGACCGGCTACGAGGCCCAGTCCACGGTGCTCCGGCTGGCGCTCCCGGACGCGGCCGAGGATCTCGCGGCGGCTTCCGACCGGCTCGCCTCCATGACTGCCGGAAGTGCGGTTCTCCAGCGCGAGGGCACGGAGTGGATTGACGTCCCCCGCTGACCTCGCGCAGCAATAATCAGCTTGCTTATGAGTTTCTGCTTTCCTAGTGTGGGTCCTGTAGGGCATCACACGGAAAAGGAGGACGCATGTCAGAGCACGACATCACCGGCAAGAGGGTCGCTTTTCTGCTGACGGACGGCGTGGAGCAGGTTGAACTGACCAGCCCGTGGGACGCGGTCAAGAACGCCGGCGGCGAGCCTGTCCTGGTGGCTCCGAAGAGTGGAAAGCTGCAGGGTTTCGAGGGCGTGGAGAAGGGCGATACCTTCGACGTCGACCTGACCCTGAAGGACGCCAACGCCTCGGACTTCCATGCCTTGGTGATCCCGGGCGGCGTGGTGAACGCCGACCACCTGAGGGTGGACAAGGACGCGCAGGCGTTTGCCCGCAGCTTCTTTGAACAGCACAAGCCGGTGGCGGCCATCTGCCATGGCCCGTGGCTGCTCATCGATGCGGGCGTCGTCAAGGGCAGGAACCTCACCTCGTACCACACGTTGGCCACGGACCTGCGGAACGCCGGGGCCAACTGGAGCGACCAGGAAGTCGTGGTGGACCAGGGCCTGGTGACCAGCAGGAAGCCGAATGACCTTCCCGCGTTCAACGACAAGGTGCTGGAGGAGATCGCCGAAGGCGAGCATGCCGGGCAGACCGCCTGACCCCGCGATACCAGCCGGCGCGCCAAACTGCCGGGAGTAAAAAGGTGGCCGCCCCCTCTCGGGGACGGCCACCTTTTTATTGACTCTCAGTCAACGCCGGGGCAATTAGTTGCCGGTCAGCTTCTCGCGCAGAGCGGCAAGAGCCTCGTCCGAAGCAAGCGTGCCTGCACCGGAATCGGTGGCAGCCGGCTCGGAGGAGTAGCTGGTGGCGCCGGAGTCGCTGTCGCCGGACGTCGCAGCAGCGGCGTCGTCGGCAGCGTGCTGGGCAACCTGCTTCTTGTGTGCTTCCCAGCGGGTCTGGGCGTCAGCGTACTGCTGCTCCCAGGCTGCGCGCTGAGCTTCGTAGCCTTCAAGCCACTCGTTGGACTCGGGGTCGAAGCCCTCCGGGTACTTGTAGTTGCCCTCTTCGTCGTACTCTGCGGCCATGCCGTACAGAGCCGGATCGAACTCGGTGCTGTCGGCGTCAACGCCCTCGTTCGCCTGCTTGAGGGAGAGGGAGATGCGGCGGCGCTCGAGGTCGATGTCGATGACCTTGACGAACAGTTCGTCGCCAACGGAGACAACCTGCTCGGCCAGCTCAACGTGGCGGACAGCCAGCTCGGAGATGTGCACGAGGCCTTCGATGCCGTCTTCGACGCGGACGAACGCACCGAACGGAACGAGCTTGGTGACCTTACCCGGAACAACCTGGCCGAGGGCGTGGGTGCGGGCGAAGGTCTGCCACGGGTCTTCCTGCGTAGCCTTGAGCGACAGGGAGACACGCTCGCGGTCCAGATCCACTTCGAGGACCTCGACGGTGACTTCCTGGCCAACCTCGACAACCTCGGACGGGTGGTCGATGTGCTTCCAGGACAGCTCGGAAACGTGAACCAGGCCGTCTACGCCGCCCAGGTCCACGAAGGCACCGAAGTTGACGATGGAGGAAACGACGCCGGGACGGACCTGGCCCTTTTCCAGCTTGTTGAGGAAGGTGGAGCGGACCTCGGACTGGGTCTGCTCGAGCCATGCACGGCGGGACAGCACAACGTTGTTGCGGTTCTTGTCCAGTTCGATGATCTTGGCTTCGATCTGCTGACCGATGTACGGAGCCAGGTCGCGCACGCGGCGCATCTCGACGAGGGATGCGGGCAGGAAGCCGCGCAGACCGATGTCGAGGATAAGACCACCCTTGACAACCTCGATGACGGTACCGGTGACAACACCGTCTTCTTCCTTGACCTTCTCGATGTCGCCCCAGGCACGCTCGTACTGAGCACGCTTCTTGGAGAGGATCAGGCGGCCTTCTTTGTCTTCCTTGGTGAGCACCAGGGCTTCGACCTGATCGCCGACGGAGACAACTTCTCCGGGATCAACGTCGTGCTTGATGGAAAGCTCGCGGGAGGGGATGACACCTTCGGTCTTGTAACCGATGTCGAGCAGAACTTCGTCGCGGTCGACCTTGACGACGGTACCTTCGACGAGGTCCCCGTCGTTGAAGTACTTGATGGTGGCGTCGACTGCTGCGAGGAAGTCCTCAGCGGTACCGATGTCGTTAATGGCGACTACGGGGGTACCGGGCTTCTCGGTGGAGGTGATGGTCATGTAGTAGGGGCTCCGTTGTGGATAGTTAGTCGGTCAGGCAAACCGCCGCGCCCGCGTTATGGAACGCAGGCGCAGGTGTGGGCACTCCGTAACGAAGTGCCTGGTCATCCTGATTTTGTGGATTGAAGAAAAAAACATGCACGTAGTACACGCCCGTTTATTCTAGTGGCAAGCGCCAACCGGGGTCAAAGCGCTAGAAATGCGTCAGGCAGTGCGGTGCGCGTTCGACGGCGAACATCCGCGCGGCGCGGAACGCCGCGCCCGGTGTGCACTCCAGAATACGTCCGGACGCCGCCAGCGTCACGGGGTTGACGCCGCCGAGGTAGATGGCCGACAGCGCCGCGACATCAAGTTCGAGGTCCGGAGCGCTGTGGTCCGGCGAACTGGGACCCGGCTTGCCGCCCGTCGCATCGGTGACGGCGGCGGTGCCGCCGTCAACGTCCAGGGCGAAGGTGCCGCCGGCCAGGCCGAGGGAGTCGGCGACTTTCAGCACCAGCCGCCCGTCGGCCGGGTAGTGCCGGGCCTCCAGCGCCTGCTTCACATCGAGGATGCGCAGCCAGAGCATGTCCTGCGCCGCCGAGGTTTCCACACAGCGCGCGTCCTCGAGGGCCCAGCGCAGCGGGTCATCCACAGGCGCCTCGTCCCAGGTAACTCGTTCCACGAGGTCGATCGCGGCCAGGTACTGCCACAGCTCGAGGTACGCCTCCCCGGTGGCAGCAACCAGGTCCACGACCTCCATGGTGTACGGGGTGCTGGACCAGCCGGCGAACTTGTACGAGACATAGCCGTCCACGTCACCGCCGGACCCGTAGTGCAGCGCCACCTTGACCTTCGGGTCCTCGCCGCCGTCGCGGCTGACGGACCCCGAGGCGAACTGCCGGTAGAACTCATGCCGGCCGATCGATCCCGGCGTGCTGCGGTGGACCCGGTCGAAGACTTCCGGAGCCAGTTCCAGCAGCACTTTGGGGTCGGCAACCTCGACGCTACCAACGGGGGTGTGGTTGAGCCTGAAACGTGCGGTGGTGTCCACCTTCACGGCCTGCTCGGACGTTGCAACGCCGAACCCGAACCGGCCGTAGATCGAGGCCTCGGAGGCGGTGAGCGCGGCCATCGCGAGGCCTTCCTCCCGGGCCAGGGCGAGGTCCTCCCCCATCATGCGGCGCAGCAGGCCGCGGCGCCGGTGCGAGGTCCGGACGGTCACGGCGGTCACCAGCCGGGTATCCAGCAGCCGGCCAAAACCGATGTTCAGCGTCTTGGTCATGGTCCCGAAAGTGGCAACGGGAACGTCGGCGCCGAGCGAATGCCCGGCCACGGTTCCGGTCTGGTACACGCCGGTCATGACCCGGCCGTCGGTGCGCTGCAGCTCGATGCTCTTGTCCACGCGCTCGTCGCTGCGCCGGGCTTCGTGGAAGCCGAAGGCTACCGCGCGCATCCACGCAACCGACTCCGCATAATCAGGATCGTCCTTGACCGCCGCTTGGAACCGGCGGATTTCATAGTCCACGCTCAGATTCGACACAACCCCGAGCCTAGCCAATGAACCCGCCGGCCCGCCACAGGCACGCTGAAGCGCCTGCGGCGGCCCGCTGAACCCCGTAAGGCCAGCCCGCTGGGGCTAGTGGCCGGCGTCGTACCAGCTGGTGCCGATGCCGATCTGGACTTCGAGCGGAACGCTGAGTTCCGCGGCGGCAGCCATCTGCTCGGTGACGAGCTTTTCAACTGCCGCACGTTCGCCCTTGGCCACTTCCAGCACCAATTCGTCGTGGACCTGCAGCAGCATGCGTGACTTCAGTCCCTGTGCGGCGAGTTCCGAATGCACGCCCAGCATGGCGCGCTTGATGATGTCCGCGGCCGAGCCCTGGATGGGCGAGTTCAGTGCGATGCGTTCGGCGTTCTCCCGCAGCTGCCGGTCCGTGCTGGTGAGGTCCGGCAGGTAGCGGCGCCGGCCTTCGATCGTGGCGGTGTAGCCGTCCACCCTGGCCTGGTCCACCACTCCGCGGAGGTAGTCGCGCACGGCACCGAACCGGTCGAAGTAGTCCTTCATGAGGTTCCTGGCCTCGTCCACGGAGATCTCGAGCTGCTTGGACAGGCCGAAGGACGTCAGCCCGTAGGCCAGGCCGTAGGACATGGCCTTGACCTTGGAACGCATGGCGCTGGTGACCTCGGCCGGCGGCACGTGGAAGATGGACGAGCCGACGAAGCGGTGCAGGTCTTCCCCTTCGCGGTACGCCTCGATCAGGCCGGCGTCCCCGGACAGGTGCGCCATGATGCGCATTTCGATCTGCGAGTAGTCGGCGGACAGCAGGCACTCGTAGCCCTCGCTCACCACGAAGATGCCGCGGACGCGGCGTCCTTCCTCACTGCGGATGGGGATGTTCTGCAGGTTGGGGTTGTTGGAGGAGATGCGTCCGGTGGCGGCCACGTTCTGGGCGTAGGTGGTGTGGATGCGCCCGTCCTCCGCCACCGATTTCTTCAGCGTCTCCACCATCTGCCGCAGCTTGGCAGATTCGCGGTGGGCCATGAGCTGGACCAGGAATTCGTGCCCGGTCTTCTCCAGCAGGTTCTTCAGGGACGCAGCGTCCGTGGTGTAGCCCGACTTGATCTTCTTGGTCTTGGGAAGCTGCAGCTCCTCGAAGAGGACTGTCTGCAGCTGCTTCGGCGAACCGAGGTTGACCTCGTGGCCGATCGCGGCGAACGCACGTTCCTGGGCGTCGTCGATCACCCTGGCCAGGTCCGCCAGCTGTTCGTCCATCAGCTCCATGGAGACGGCGATGCCGGTGGTCTCCATGTCCGCCAGCACCCGGCTCACCGGCAGTTCCAGCGTGGCCAGCAGGTCCTCGGCCTTGCGGTCCTTCAGTTCCGATTCGAAGTAGCGGCTGAGTTTATGGACGACGGCGGCCACCTGGACCAGCGCACCGGACGCCGCGGCAGCGTCGTCGTCGAACGACAGCTCCAGCTGGCCCGCCTTGGCGGCCTCGGGCGTGATGTGGATGTTCAGGTGGAACTGGGC
Source organism: Arthrobacter sp. NPDC058097 (assembly GCF_042884885.1). Taxonomy (NCBI): domain Bacteria; kingdom Bacillati; phylum Actinomycetota; class Actinomycetes; order Micrococcales; family Micrococcaceae; genus Arthrobacter; species Arthrobacter sp. NPDC058097. Next base: position 99,902 of record NZ_JBHVSZ010000012.1, on the reverse strand, counting down.
CAGTTCGCCCAGTTCGTAGGTGCGGCGGTCGGGCTGGATGAGGTAGCCGGAGATGGAGGTGTCATCCACCACGCCCTCAAGGCCGAACCCGCGGTTGGCCAGGGCCTTCAGCGCCGCCTTGTAGCCGTGCATCACCTTCGGGGAGCCGGCGTCCCGGAGCCACTGCGCCAGGATGTTTTCCGCGTCGGCGTCCAGCGTGGTGAGGTCCACGTAGGCGGCGGCATCGTCCCGCACGATCGCGACGGCGTCTGCGTCCTCGCCGATCCGGCCGGGCAGCACGTCCACGGCCAGGGCGGAACGCTGCCCGGCCCCTGCTTCGAGGAAGGTGCGCAGCGCGTCCGCGTCCGTCAGCGTGGCGAAGTCCCGGGTCTCCAGGGCTTCGCGCTCCGGCACCGGCGCCTCGCTGGCGTACAGGTCAAAGAGCCGGGTACGGATGGTCTTGAATTCGAGCTCGTCGAAGAGCTCTTCGAGGGCCTGCTGGTCCGGCCGCGGATCGGCCAGTTCGTCCAGCGTCACCGGGAGGTCAAGGTCGGTGTGGAGCTGGTTCAGCTTGCGGTTGCGCTTGACTGCGTCCACGTTGGCCCGCAGCGAGTCCCCCACCTTTCCGCCGATGGCATCGAGATGTTCCAGCACCCCCTCCAGGCCGCCATAGAGATTGATCCACTTGGCCGCCGTCTTGGGCCCGACTCCGGGAACGCCCGGCAGGTTGTCCGCGGTCTCACCCACCAGGGCGGCGAGGTCGGAGTAGCGGGAGGGGCTGACGAAATACTTTTCCTCGACGGCGGTGGCGTCCATGCGGGGGATGTCGCTGACGCCCTTCTTCGGGTACAGCACGAACACGTTGTCGGTGATGAGCTGGAAGGCGTCCCGGTCGCCGGACACGAGCAGGACCTCGAAGCCCGCCCTCTCGCCCATGGCGGCGAGGGTGGCCAGGATGTCATCGGCCTCGTAGCCGGGCATCTTGATGGTTTTGATGCCCCAGGCACCCATGACCTGGTCGATAAGGTCGATCTGGCCGCTCATTTCCCGGGGCGTCTCGTTGCGGCCGCCCTTGTACTCGCTGTACTCGGCCTTGCGGTGAGTGGTGTCATCGGAGACGTCGAAGGCGACCGCGATGTGGGTGGGCTTCTGTTCCTTGATCAGGTTGATGAGCATGGACGTGAAGCCGTGGATAGCGTTGGTGTGCTGGCCCCGGGCGGTGGAGAACTTGTCGGCCGGAAGGGCAAAGAAGGCCCGGAAAGCCATGGAGTGCCCGTCCAGCACCAGAAGCCGGGGCTGCTCCGTCAGCGGGACGACGGGCGCCTCGGTGGCCGACACCGAGGGGGCGCCGGTCGGGGACACGGCGATGTCCTCGAGGGTCTGGGTTGTGGACGGATTTGGGGCCGGTTTGGTTGTTTCACTCACAGGTGCCAGCCTAGTTGCTATGATGGACAATTTCACGCCCGGCCCTGCCGGTGAGGCCAGCCCCACAGCGGTGGAAGCCGCGGCCAAGGCTGACTTCCGGGAAGAGCTGTTTGCCGCCGGCGTTCCGGAGCACCTCCACGACTGGCTTGCCGGGTACGGCATCGGCGCCCTCGTGGTGAAGATGGGGATCCGGTTCCTGGAGATGAGCCCGGAGCGGTGCGTTGCCACGATGCCGGTGGAGGGAAACACGCAGGTGGCCGGGATCCTGCACGGCGGAGCACATGTGGTGCTTGCCGAAACGCTGGGGTCGTTTGCCGCCGGGATGCATGCAGGTCCTGGACGCCAGGCACTGGGCATCGAGGTTGGCGCCACGCACCACCGCGCCGTTTCTGCCGGGACGGTGACCGGAACCTGCACGGCCATCCACCTTGGCCGCACGCTGACCACCCACGAAATCGTGATGACCGACGAGCAGGGGCGCCGGCTGTCCACGGCGCGCATCACCAACCTCATCCGCGACATCGGCCGGTAACGGCCGTCCTCGAAGCAGCGCCGGTAACGGCCGTCCTCGAAGCAGCGCCGGTAACGGCCGTCGTCGAAGCAACGCCGGTAACGGACGTTGCCGAAGCAGCGCGGCTAAGCAGCAAAGCTAGCGCTCAGGCCAGCGGTACCGGAGCTCCACGATACCCCGCCCCTGGGGACGTGCTTCCTGCAACTCAAGCGGCGCCGTCGGGCCCTGGACGAGGGGAAGCAGCCGCTTTCCCCCGCCCAGCACCACCGGGATGATCGAGACGATCAGTTCGTCCAGCAGGCCGGCGCCGGCGAACTGGGCGGCGAGTTCGCCGCCGCCCACCATCCAGATGTTTTTGCCGCCCGCGTCAGCCCGGAGGTCGTCGATGAATTCGGTCACCTCGCCGCGCACGAAGGTGATGTCGGCACCCGGCGGGGCGCTGAACTCGTGGTGCGTGAAGATCCAGCAGGGCGTGCCGGGGTAGGGCCAGTTGCCGGGTTCGTGCTCCATCAGCCACTCATAGGTGGTCCCGCCCATGACGATGCACCCGACGCCGGCGATGAAGGTTTCGTAGCTTTCTTTCCCGCCTTCGAAGCCGTCGAACTGCAGCAGCCAGCCGAGATCGTCGTCGGTGGTGGCGATGAAGCCGTCCAGGGAGGACGCAACGTAATACTGGACACTGGGCATGGGGCCAGCCTAGCCACTGATGGTTCCCTCTTCCCAGAGGCAGCGCAGTTCCCGGAGGTGGCGCAGCTCCCGGATACGGGGCTAGCCGCTGAAGTACGGAATGATCAGGTAAAGCCCGAACAGCACGGCGGCACCGCAAAGCCCGAAGCAGGCGTAGGAGAGGTATCTGACCCACGCCGGGGCCAGGACCTGGCGGTCACCGGCGATGGCGGTCAGCCGGACGCCGAGGGAATAGAGGACCACCACGGTCACGGCGGCGATCAGGGTGGCGCCGGCCACGGTGAGGAGTTCCAGCCACTTCATCGCTGCGGGCCCTTCGGGTTGTTGTTCTTGGCGCGCTCGGCGGCGCGTGCCCTGGCGAGGGCCTTCTTCTTCGCGAAGCGGACGGCCTGACCGGCCTCTTCAACCTCAACGGCGTTGTGGTGGCCAACCTGGGATTTGCGCGACACCAGGAACATGTACAGCACGGCGCCGATGCCGGCCACGGCTGCAATCACGACACCGACGACCCCAGTCTTGACCAGCAGCGCGGTCAGGGCACCGACGATGCCTGCGGCCGGCAGCGTGAAGAGCCAGCCGAGTGCGATCCGGCCCACCATGCCCCAGCGCACCGTGGTGCCCCGGCGGCCCATGCCGGAGCCGATCACGGATCCGGAGGCCACCTGCGTGGTGGACAGGGCAAAGCCAAGGTGCGAGGAGGCCAGGATTGCTGACGCGGTGCTCGACTCGGCCGCGAAGCCCTGGGCGGGTTTCACTTCGGTGAGGCCGGCCCCCATGGTCCTGATGATCCGCCAGCCGCCGGCGTACGTTCCGACGGCGATGGCGAGGGCGCATGCGGTGATGACCCACAGCTGCGGGCCCGAGCCGGGCTGCTGCGTTCCAGCCGAGATGAGCACCAGGGTGATGATGCCCATCGTCTTCTGGGCGTCGTTGGTGCCGTGGGCCAGTGCCACCAGACTGGAGGTGAAGATCTGGCCGGTCCGGAAGCCGCCCCGCTTCTGCGTGAGCTTGCTGCCGGTCTCCGGATCGTGGCGGGACGTGAGCGCGTAAGCGATGCGGGTGCAGACGTAGGCCACAAGCCCGGCGATGACGGGGGCGAAAACCGCGGGCAGGATGACCTTCTGGAGCAACGTCTCAAGGTTGACGGAGTGGAAACCGATGCCAACGATCGCGGCACCGATGAGTCCCCCGAACAGTGCATGGGACGAACTGGAGGGCAGGCCCTTAAGCCAGGTGATCATGTTCCAGAGAATGGCGCCCATCAGACCGGCGAAAATGATGTCCGGGGTGATCTGGACCCCGCCGGACCCCTCCCGGATGATGCCGCCTGAAACGGTTTTGGCGACTTCCGTGGACAGGAACGCGCCGACGAGGTTGAGGGCCGCCGCGAGGGCAACGGCGGTCTTCGGCTTGATGGCACCGGTGGCAATGGGGGTCGCCATAGCATTCGCGGTGTCATGGAAACCGTTAGTGAAGTCGAAAAATAACGCCAGCGCAATGACCAGCGCCACCATGAAGGTGATGTCCACCTGTTGCCCAATCTGCAGAGTCTACGTACAGCAGTTCCACTTCCCCTGCCTGCACTGCACAGCATAGTTCACCCGATGTTTAAGAAAACGTCTGGGGGTGGGGGTAGCGGAGCTGCAGGGCGGGCTTGAAACCTTATCGATGGTACGCGCCATGCCGGCGAGGTCCAACCTGCAACGCGTTGGCGCGGTCACACCTGCCGGTCCTGGCGGCCGGCGAAGGCGCGGATGGCCTCCAGCTCAACCGGCGACAGGCCGGTCCGGGGATCCGGCGAGACCAGCAGGGCCCGGCGGCCAAGAATCCGTGCCCACGCCTGCGCGCGGCCCTCGAAGGCGAGCTGGTCGTCCACCCAGATAATCCGCTCAGGCGTGTTTCCGCCCACGTCGGCCTGAATGGCTTCCAGCTTCCACCATTCCGCACCGCCTCCAGCCCCGTCGGCGGTCAGCACCGGCCATGAGCCCCCGTCCAGTCCGGTGACCGGGCAGAGCACGGCCGGCGCCAGCTCCTCCCAGCTGGTGAGCCAGACGAACCGGACCCCAGGCCGGAGCGCCAGCCGGTTCAGTGCCGCCACCAGCTCCGCCGCGTATGCCACCTCCAGCATCCCGGCGTAGGCGTAGCGCCAGGCTGAACCCCACGGCGTGGTGCCCGCCGGTCCGAACGGGCACACCACGCCGTCGACGTCAAGATACAGGGTGACTGTATGTTCCACAGGGTTCCTTCGCTGCCCGCGGCTCTTCAGCCAACGCTACGGACAGCGCCCCGGGGCGGGCAAGGGCCGAGCTAGGCGGGGGCCTTCTCCTGAACTGCCGGAACCGCCGCGGAGGGTACGCCGTCGCCGTCCTGGCCGTAGAGCCAGTCGTTGTACTGGTAATCGCCGTCCTTCCGGCTCTTGAAGAGCAGGTTGCGCAGGGTGCGGGCCAGTCCGGAGACGTGCCAGGACTCGCCCCACACGCGGGCCGTGCGCTGGACCTGGGCGGTGCGTGCGGCGCGGGCCGTGTTGAAGTTCCGGATCGCGGCGTCCCAGCCGCCGGCGTCGGGGCCGTCCGCCGTGAAGACGGTCCCGAGGCTCGCCTCCTGCAGCACGGCCGCGTCCTCCAGGGCCTGGCAGGCGCCCTGGGCGAGGTACTGGAGCATCGGGTGCGCGGCGTCGCCCATCAGGACCATCCGGCCGGCCACCCAGTTTTCGATGGGATCGCGGTCGTACATGGGCCAGCGGATGCCGGTGGCCAGGTTCTTCAGCGCTTCACGGACCGCGGGAACGCAGTCCCGGTACGCGGCCTCGAGCTCATCCACTCCCCCGTACTGCTCCTCGCCGCGTTCGAAGGATGCCGATTTGAAGACGGCGACGGTGTTGAGCAGTTCGCCTTTCCGCAGCGGGTACTGGACCAGGTGGCAGTCCGGGCCGAGGTACACGATCACGTCCTCGAGGTCGCCCCGGGGCGTGTCCGCCGTGATGGGGACAGTCCCGCGGTAGGCAACGTACGACGACGACACCGGGCCGTCCTGGGCCACCTCGCGGCGGAGCGCGGACTTGAGTCCGTCGGCCCCGAGGACGACGTCGGCCTCGTAGGTGGCCCCGTCCGCCGCCTGTGCGGTGGCGCGGCCGTCCACGGTCCGGACGGTTTCGACCTGGACGTCGTTGACCAGGCGGACGCCGGCATCCCGGCAGGCCTCGAGGAGGATGCGGTGCAGGTCGCTCCGGTGGATGACAACGTAAGGCGCCCCGTAGCGTTCCTCGAAGCTGCCCCCCAGCGACTGCCGGGTGAGTTCCTCGCCGGTCACAGCGTCCCGGAAGACAAGGTGCTTGGGCCGGACACCGATCTCCAGCGCTTTCTCCAGCAGGCCCCAGCGCTTGAGCACGCGGGAGGCGTTGGGCGCCATCTGCAGGCCCGCCCCGACTTCGCCGAATTCGGGCGCCCGCTCCAGCAGGGTGACCTCGGCGCCGTTCTCGCGGAGGGCGAGGGCGCCGGCGAGACCGGCCATTCCGCCGCCGATCACCAGGACATCGGTGGACGGTTTCGGGTTAGACATTGTTGGCTCCTACAGGGGTTGAGGTTGTGCGGATGGTTTTGGCGCCGACGGCGATAAGCAGGAGTGCTGCGACGGCGGCGGCCCCGGCGAACGCCAGGAAGTTGGAGTTGACGCCCAGGCCGGCTGCCAGCAGCAGGCCTCCGGCCTGCGGGGCAGCCACCGCGCCGATCCTGCCCACGCCGAGCGCCCAGCCGAGTGCTGTTCCACGCAGGTGGGCGGGATAGTGGCTGGCAACGGCGGCGATGATCAGGCACTGCGTTCCGTGTGTTCCGACGCCGGCCAGGACCAGCATCAGGTACACCACGGTGACGGGCGGCCCGGCGACAAGCACCAGGAGGGCGACGGCAGCCACCGCGGCCGCCGCGACCGCCGTCGGGACGGGGCCGAAGCGGGTCCCCGCCCAGGCGGTGGCAACAGAACCGACGACGGCGCCGAGGTTCAGGGCCAGTGCAAATGTGAGCGCGGAACCGAGGTTGTAGCCGGCCAGCTGCATCAGGTTGGGCAGCCAGGTGCCGAGGCCGTACCAGGCAAAAAGGGTCACGAGCGTGGCCACGGCGTAGAGCACACTCACGCCCAGGTAGGGTGCCCGGAGCAGGGAGCCGAAACCTGCGCGCCGGTTTTCCGCGGCAGCAGCGCCAGCCGTTTTGACGCCGGCCGGCGGCAGGGTCTCCGGCAGGTAGCGCAGGCCCAGCGGGATGACGACCGCCAGGGCCAGCACCGCCACGAGGAACATGACGGGCCAGCCGAAGGCCGGGATCAGCGGGATGCCGGCCAGTGCGGCCAGTGACCCGCCGATCGGCACGCCGGACATCATCAGGGTGGCGATGGTGGACCGCCACTTGGCGGGCACGAGTTCGGCCACGAGGGCGTTGGCGGAGGGCACCAGTCCGCCGAGGCCGATGCCGGCCACCAGCCGCAACGCTCCGAAGACGTAGGCGTTCGGGGCGAAAGCGCACAGGATGGTGAAGACGGAGAACAGCATGGCGCAGCCGAGGATGGTCCGGCGGCGGCCCCAGGTGTCGGCCATCCGGCCGGCGAGGACGGCGCCGATCATCATCCCGGCGAACGCCATGGAGCCGACCGTGCCTGCGGTGGCCTTGGTCAGTCCCCAGCCGGTGTCGTTGATGAGGGCTGACTGGACGGTCCCGTAGACAATGAGGTCGTAGCCGTCAAAGACCACCAGCAGCCAGCAGACGAGCACGGCCAGGACGGACTGTTTGGAAAACCGGGGCGTTGCCGGCGGAATGGCTGTTCCGGGCGTGGACCGCTCCGGCGCTGCAGCGGAAGGTGTGTGATTCATGCCACCAACTTTCCGGGTTGAAGCGGCGGCCTTCCAATAGAATTCTGTTATGCAGAACTTGCCGCTCCGGAAGAAGCCCACCTACTCCATCGAGGCGGTGGATAACGCGCTGCAACTCCTGCAGCTGCTGCGGGACGGCGGCAGCCTGCGGCTCAAGGATGCGGCGGCTGAACTGGGCGTGGCACCGTCCACCGCGCACCGCCTCCTGGCCATGCTGGTGTACCGGGGCTTCGCAGTGCAGGACGAAACCCGGCGCTATGTGCCCGGCCCGGCGATGGGGGCCGGCCCGGCGGGCGTGACCTGGACCCGGCTGCTGCGTAATCTTGCCCGGCCGCACATGGAGCTGCTGAGCTCGCGCCTCAACGAGACCGTGAACCTCATGATCCGGGTGGGCACCAAGGTCCGGTTCCTGGAGACGGTGGAAGGCACCAGCGCCCTTCGCGTGGGCGACAGGCAGGGCACCGTGCTGCCCGCGAACAAGGCGTCGGGCGGGAAAGCGATGCTCGCCGAGCTGGAGCCGGCGCTGATTGAGCAGCTGTTCCGGAGCCAGAATGCGGAGATCGGCGGCGACAGCATTCCCGATGCCGAGTACCCGGCGTTCCTGCGGGAGCTGGAAACGGTCCGCAGCAACGGCTTTGCGGCCAACTTCGAGGGCACCGAGGAGGGCATCAGCGCGCTGGGCATGGCCCTGCACAACGGGAAGGGCGACGTGGTGGGCGCGTTCAGCGTCGCCACACCGGTGACCAGGTTCCGCGCGTTGTTCAACGCCGGGCTGGTGCCGGTCATGCTGGAAACACGCCGGCAACTGGAAATCGACATCGCGGCGAATCCGGCCGAGTCCGGCTGACTGAGGCCGAGAGCCCAAATCAATTCTGCCTGGCAGAATATGCTGTGGTTCACAGCCGCCGTCTCCCTAATGTCGGTAGTACGCGAAGACATCATCATCCGTACCCACCGAGGAGGCCGCCGTGTCCATCAGCGCCGAGACCACGACCCACGAATCAGTTGCCGCCGCCCAGGCGGCCCCGGAGCCCACGCCGGAGGAGGCCGTGCAGCTGGAACAGCTGTACCGCGACTTCGAGCAGGAGAACCTCATCCCGTTGTGGACCGAGATCGGTGACCTGATGCCGATGGTTCCCTCGCCCAAGGCCCGGCCCCATGTGTGGCGCTGGGACGACCTGTACCCCCTGGCTGCCCGCGCCGGAGACCTGGTCCCGGTGGGGCGGGGCGGCGAGCGGCGGGCCATAGCCCTCGCCAACCCGGGGCTGGGTGGCACGCCCTACGCGACACCGACGCTGTGGGCGGCCATCCAGTACCTGGGCGCCCGCGAGACCGCACCCGAACACCGCCACTCACAGAATGCCTTCCGGTTCGTCGTCGAGGGCGAAGGCGTCTGGACCGTCGTTAACGGTGACCCGGTGGCCATGCGCCGCGGCGACTTTTTGCTCACTCCCGGCTGGAACTTCCACGGGCACCACAACGACACCGACCAGCCGATGGCGTGGATCGACGGCCTGGACATCCCGTTCGTTCACTATGCGGATGCCGGCTTCTTCGAGTTCGGCACCGAGCGCGTCACCGACGAGGCCACCCCGGACATCTCCCGCTCGGAACGGCTCTGGGCCCACCCCGGCCTGCGTCCGCTCTCCGGCCTGGACAACACCACCAACTCCCCCATGGCCGCGTACCGCTGGGAACACACCAACCGCGCACTGCGCGAGCAGCTGCTCCTGGAGGATGAAGGCCACCCCGCCACCGTTTCCCAGGGCCACGCCGCGATCCGCTACTCCAACCCCACCACCGGCGGGGACGTGATGCCGACTATCCGCGCCGAATTCCACCGCCTCCGCGCCGGCGCCACCACCGAGCCACTGCGCGAGGTCGGCTCCAGTGTGTGGCAGGTCTTCGAAGGCTCCGGGAGCGTACTGCTCAACGGCGAACGCAAGAACCTCGCCAAGGGCGACCTCTTCGTCGTCCCGTCCTGGGCCGAATGGTCCCTGGACGCGGAATCTGAGTTTGATCTGTTCCGGTTCAGCGACGCCCCCATCTTTGAACGCCTGAACTTCAACCGCACCTACACCGAAGGACGCAACAAGTAATGAGACTCCTCACCCTCCGCACCGCTGAAGGAACCAAAGCCGTCCGCCAGGACGGCGGCACCCTCACCGAGATCGACGGTTTCGCCGACATCGGCGAACTCCTCCGCAGCGAAGACTGGCAGGCCACGGCGAAGGCGGCCAACGGCGCAACGCACGCGCTCGACGGCGCCGACCTGGCCGCCGTCGTGCCTTTCCCGGGCAAGATCGTCTGCGTTGGCCACAACTACCGGAACCACATCAAGGAGATGGGCCGGGAGATCCCGGACCACCCCACCCTGTTCGCCAAGTACCAGGAATCCCTGATCGGCCCGAACGACGACCTGGCCCTGCCGCAGGAATCGGACACCGTGGACTGGGAAGCCGAGCTCGCCGTCGTGATCGGCAAGAAGGGCCGCCGGATCAGCGAGACCGACGCCGCGGACCACATCGCCGGCTACTCCGTCCTGAACGACATCAGCATGCGCGACTACCAGTTCCGCACCGTCCAGTGGCTGCAGGGAAAGACCTGGGAGAACTCCACCCCGTTCGGCCCCGCCCTGGTCACCAGGGATGAGTTCACCGTTGGGCCGCTGATGACGTCGGCCGTGGACGGCGAGATCCAGCAAAGCACCCCCACCGGGGACCTGGTGTTCACCCCTGAATTCCTGGTCTCCTACATCTCCACGATCATCACGCTGAACCCCGGTGATGTGATCGCCACCGGCACGCCCGGCGGCGTGGGCCACGCCCAGGACCCCAAGCGGTACCTGCAGGAAGGCCAGGTCCTGGTCACCACGATCGAGGGCCTGGGCCAGCTGACCAACCGCGTGGTCAAGGAGGCCTGATGGCCGCCCGGCACGACCTCGCCACCGACCCGGTCCTGCGGGAAGGACTCCTGCAGGCCCGGCGGGGCACCGCGTTCTTCGCCCGCAAGCTCAACGAGCTCACCGATGCCGAGCTCGACGGCGGCTCCCTGCTCCCCGGATGGACGCGCCGGCACGTCGTGGCCCACATCGGGTACAACGCCCGGGCGATCGCCCGACTGGTGGAATGGGCCGCCACCGGTGTCGAAACGCCCATGTACCCCTCGGTGGAGGTGCGCGACCACGAGATCAGTTTCGGGGCCACCCTGTCGCCGATCGCGCTGCGGAACCTCTTCGACCACTCCGCCGTGCACCTGTCCGTCGAATGGCGCGACCTGCCGGACCGGGACTGGGCCAACGAAGTCAAGACCATCCAGGGCCGCACCGTCCCGGCGACCGAAACCGTGTGGATGCGCACCCGCGAAGTCTGGATCCACGCCGTCGACCTCGCCAACGGCGCAACCTTCGCCGACATCCCCGCGCCCGTCCTCGAACGGCTCCTGCAGGACATTACCGGCGCCTGGCATGCCCGCGGCACCGATGCCGGGCTGGTCATCAGGGTGACGGGAACGGATCTGGTGTTGGGCGACACCGGTGCCCAAAGCACCAAGTCGGAGGACCCGGTCACGGTCAGCGGGCCGCTGGCTGGTGTCGCTGCCTGGGCCGCCGGGCGGACGCCTATTGCAGGCGCCGGCGTCACGGCCTCCCGCGGGACAGAAGTGCTGCCCGACGTTCCCGCCGCTCCTAAGTGGATCTGAGGCCCTAAACGGATCTGCAGGTTGCGGTGTATCTGAGGGCAGCCAAAACGCGGGGGTAGACTGTGCCGGTCAGCGCTGGAGCGGATCCGAAGGAAGGCAATCCATGGGCATGGCCGGGGCAAGCGGAACGATTTCGGACGAAGAGCTGGACCTCCTGCACCGCTACTGGAGCGCGGCAAACTACCTGACGGTGGCCCAGATCTACCTCCAGGACAATGCGCTGCTGAGGGAACCGCTGCGGCCGGAGCACATCAAGCCGCGGCTGCTGGGCCACTGGGGCACCGGCCCCGGGCTGTCGCTGATTTACGCGCACCTGAACCGGCTGATCAGGAACACCTCGGCCGAGGTCCTGTTCATCGCCGGCCCCGGCCACGGCGGACCGTCCGTGGTGGCGAACGTCTACCTCGAAGGCACCTACTCCGAGATCTACCCGGACATCAGCCGCGACGCCGCCGGCCTGCTCCGGCTTGCCCGGCAGTTCTCGACGCCGGGCGGTGTGGGCAGCCACGTGGGCCCGGCCACGCCCGGATCCATCCACGAGGGCGGCGAGCTGGGTTATTCACTCATGCACGCCACGGGCGCGGTGATGGATAACCCGGATCTCATCGCAGCGTGCGTGGTGGGCGACGGCGAAGCCGAGACCGGCCCCCTCGCCGCCTCCTGGACGGCGCCGTTCTTCCTTAACCCCTCGCGGGATGGCGCGGTCCTGCCCATCCTGCACCTCAACGGAGCCAAGATTTCCGGGCCTACTGTCCTCGGCCGCCGCACGGACGAAGATGTTGAGGCGCTCCTGCGCGCCAACGGCTGGGAGCCCGTGACTGTTTCCGGCAACCAGCCGGAGAAGGTCCACCGGGCCCTGGCCGCCGCCGTCGATGACGCCTATGCCGCTATCCGGGACATCCAACAAAAGGCCCGGAACGCCGGCTCCGGCGGCGATGGCACCCGCACCCGAACGACGGCGGCCCGCTGGCCGGCGATCATCCTGCGCACGCCCAAGGGTTGGACGGGTCCGGAAACCGTGGACGGCAGTCCGGTGGAGGGCACCTTCCGTGCGCACCAGGTTCCCCTGTCCGGCGTCAAGGACGATCCGGAGCACCTGGCACTGCTGGAGACATGGATGCGCTCCTACCAGCCGGAGTCGCTGTTCGACGACGACGGCCGGCTGCTGCCCGAACTGACGGCGCTTGCTCCGGAAGGCAGGCTCCGGATGGGGGCGGCGCCCTGGGCCAACGGCCAGCCGTCCGTGCCGCTGGAGATTCCCGACCTCGCGGAGTACGCCGTCGACCCGGGCCGGCCCGGCTCCACCAGCATCGAAACCACCAAGCCGCTGGGCGAGCTGTTCCGCGACCTCTACACCGGGACGGCGGACAATCCCCGGTTCCGGCTGTTCTGCCCGGACGAAACCAACAGCAACAGGCTGGGCGCCGTCTTCGAGGCTACGGACCGCTGCCTCCTGCTGCCGGGAGACAGCGACGACGACCACGTTTCGGCGGACGGCCGCGTGATGGAGGTGCTCTCCGAGCACCTGTGCCAAGGCTGGCTGGAAGGCTATCTCCTGACCGGCCGGCACGGGTTCTTCGCCAGCTACGAGGCGTTCGCCATGGTCAGCGCCTCCATGACCGTCCAGCACGCCAAGTGGCTGCAGCACGCCCGCGAGCTGGAATGGCGTTCGCCGGTGCCGAGCCTCAACATCCTGCTGACCTCCACATGCTGGCGCAACGACCACAACGGGTTCAGCCATCAGGGACCGGGCCTCATCGACACGGTGCTGTCCCTGTCCGGCGAGGTGACGAGGATCTACCTGCCGCCGGACAGCAACACACTGCTGGCCGTGGCCGAGCACACACTGCTCAGCAAGGACTACGTGAACCTTGTGGTGGTGGATAAGCAATCCCACCCCCAGTACCTGACGCTGGCTGAAGCCCGCGAGCAGGCCGAGGCGGGAGCGTCCCGGTGGGACTGGGCCGGCAACGAGGATGGCGGCAGCACTGAACCGGACGTCATCCTCGCCTGCGCCGGCGACATCCCCACCGAGGAGGCACTCGCGGCGGCCTGGCTGCTGCAGCGCCACGTTCCCGACGCCGCCGTGCGGGTGGTGAACGTCATGGACGCCATGGTCCTGCCACCGCAGGACGTGCACCCGCACGGGCTCGACGACGGGAGGTTCCTTTCGCTGTTCACGGACACCTGCGAGGTGGTGGTGGCGTGGCACGGCTACGCCCGTTCCTTCCACCAGCTCCTGCACGGCAGGCCGAACCCGGAACGGTTCCACGTCCGCGGGTACAGCCAGCAGGGCACCACCACGACGCCGTTCGACATGGTGGTGCTCAACAGGATGAGCCGCTACCACCTGGCGCTGGAGGCACTCCGCCGGCTGCCGCGGCAGTTCGACGGCGCCGAGGGACTGGCTGATCACTGCAACCGGCAGCTGGACGCCCACGCCGAATACATCCGGGAGCATTTCGAGGACCTGCCCGAGATCCGCGACTGGGTCTGGTCGCCGCCGCAGTCCTGAAAAGCATCGTGGGGTCACTTAGCGCCCAATGATGTCCGTTATTGGGCGAAAAGTGACCCTCCCCACCCGCACCCTAGCCTCGCAAGCTCGGCCAGGGAACCCTGCGGGCGTGGGCCCCCGTTGGCTGTTTTCTGCGTCTCTTTTAGCTAGGAAGCAGGAGCCGCTGAAGCTCCGCTGACGTTCACCAGCCACGCGATGCCGAACTTGTCGGTGCACATGCCAAAGATGTCGCCCCACGGGGCCTTCTCCATCGGGACGGTGACGGAACCGCCGTCCCCGGACAGTTTGTCGTAGTAGCCGCGCAGTTCGGCCTCGTCGTCGCCGCTGAGCGACACGGAGATATTGTTCCCCGGCGAGTAGTCCATGGAGTTGGGAGTGTCGGCGCCCATGAGCACGAGCCCCTTCTCCGAGGTCAGCATCCCGTGCATGATCTTGTCCGCCTCCGCGGGATCCTCACTGGCCTGGAACTCCCCGAAGGTGCTGAGCGCCAGGTCGCCGCCGAACACCGACTGGTAGAAGGTCATGGCGTCGCGGGCGTTGTCACGGAAGCTGAGGTACGGGTTGAGCAGGGTGGACACGATCGGTTCTCCTTCGGCTGTACGTGCGGCGCCCGGTGTGCGGCGCCCGGCACTACACATGTTGCCCGAATCCGGCGCCCCTTCATAGGGGTTCACGGAAGTTCACCGGCCGTTCATAAGCGCAGGTCAGGGCCGGAAGCGGTAGCCGACGCCTGCCTCGGTCAGCAGATGCCGCGGGTTGCCGGTGTCCGCCTCCAGCTTGCGCCGGAGCTGGGCCATGTAGACCCGCAGGTAGTTGGCTTCCTTCTCGTAGGCGGGGCCCCACACGCTGGCCAGGATCTGCTGCTGGGTGATGAGCTTCCCGGGGTTCCGCACCAGCAGCTCGAGGATGCTCCACTCGGTGGGGGTCAGCCGGACGGGCTCTCCGTTCCGGGTGACCATCCGCCGGCCGAGGTCCACGCTGAACTCCGGGGTGTCCACAGTGGACGGCTCGGTGGCTTCCGGGGCCCGGCGCAGCAACGCGCGAAGCCGGGCCAGGAGTTCCTCCAGTCCAAAGGGCTTGGTGATGTAATCGTCGGCACCGGCGTCAAGGGCGTCCACCTTGTCCGATGAGCCGTGCCGGGCGGAGAGCACCAGCACCGGGGCGGTGCTCCAGCGGCGGAGCTCCCGGAGAACCGCGGCGCCGTCCATGTCGGGCAGTCCGAGGTCCAGGACGACAATGCCCGGCGGGTTGCGTGAGGCGGCAATCAGGGCGGCCTCCCCGTCCTCGGCGGTCTCCACGGTGTAGCCATGCGCCTGCAGCGTGATCCGCAGGGCCTTCAGCAGGTGCTGGTCATCGTCGACCACGAGGACGCCGGTCACTGGGCAGTCTCCTGCGGCGTCGCGGCAGGCGGGACTGCAGCGGCGGCGGACGGCCCGCCGTCGTGCCCCTCATGCCCTGCTGAGCCAATCTCTGTTGACCTGTGCCCCGTTGACAGCGGAAGCCTGATGACCATGGTGAGTCCCCCGCCGGGCGTCTCTTCCGCCGACAGGCTGCCGCCCATGGCCGAGACGAATCCCCTGGCCACCGCCAGTCCAAGGCCGACACCGGTTGATTGGGAAAGATCGTCCAGGCGCTGGAAGGGGCGGAACATTGCCGGCACGTTGCGGTCCGGCACGCCGCGTCCGTGGTCGATGATCCGCAGTTCGCCGGCCGGGTGGCCGTTGACGACGGCGCCGCTGAGCCCGCCCGACGCCGAGGTCACGGTGACGTCGGAGGCGGGCGCGTACTTGACGGCATTTTCCGCGATATTGGCGATGACGCGTTCCAGCAGGACGGCGTCGGCGTCGACGGCGGGCAGGTTCGGTGGCAGCACCACCCGCACGCTGCCCTGGGGAAGGCCGCGCAGCGCCGGCGGGACGACGTCGAGCCAGCGGACGGGCTTCAACAGGGGGCGTACCGAGTCGGCCGTGATCCTGGACATGTCGAGGAGGTTCCCCACCAGGGCGTCCAGCCGGTCCGAGCATTCGTCGATGGTTTTCAACAGCTCCTGTTGCTCCTCAGGTGTGTACGTGACGGCGGTCTGCAGGAGTCCGCCGACGGCGAGCTTGATGCCGGCGAGTGGTGTCCGGAGGTCGTGCGAGACGGCCCGCAGGATGGCGGTGCGCATGGTGTTTCCCTCGGCAAGCCGGAGCACCTCCAGACGGCTCGCGGCCAGCTGCTGGCGCTCCAGCTGTGCCAGCACGTGGGCGGCGAAGGCGCCCAGCAGGCTGCTGTCGGCGGCGGGCACCGTCCGGCCGAACAGCACCAGCCAGGTGCCGTCGTCGACCGGTTCCACGGTGTGCTCGGCGAATTCCGCGCCGTCCCGTTCAGAATCGGTCAGCTCGCCCGCACTTGCGAGCAGCTTCCGCTCTGAACTGTTCTCTCCCGCGCGGGTGCCCTCCGGGTCGCGGAAAGCCGGTGTGTCGCGGAGAACCGGCATGTCAGGCGTATCCGTTCCGTTCCGGAAGGCCGGTCCGCTGAACAGCGCGGCGCCGCGGACACCGAAGACGTCCAGCGCCTGTTCCAGCAGGCTGCCCACCGTGTCCTCCGCGCGGGTGGCTCCACGGGCCAG
Organism: Arthrobacter sp. NPDC058097; assembly: GCF_042884885.1. Taxonomy (NCBI): domain Bacteria; kingdom Bacillati; phylum Actinomycetota; class Actinomycetes; order Micrococcales; family Micrococcaceae; genus Arthrobacter; species Arthrobacter sp. NPDC058097. The sequence goes on along the minus strand of NZ_JBHVSZ010000012.1, from coordinate 83,617 downwards.
CTCGCCGAGCGTTGCCGCCTCGGCGCGCGCCCGGGCGGCTTCCTTGGAACGCCGGGCAGACCTGTCCACCACGCCGGCCACGGCCACGGAGACGCCCACGAACACGCCAAGGGCCAGCAGGTCCTGCGGGTCCTTGATGGCCAGCTCGCCCACCGGCGGCGTGGAGAAGTAGTTGACCAGCAGGCTGCTCCAGAGCGCACCCGCGACGCCCGGCCACAGCCCGCCCACGAGCGCCACGGCCACGGCCCCGGCAAGCTGGACCAGGACGGCGGTGGCCACGCTGTGCTCGATGACGGCGAGCGCCAGCTGCATCAGGATGGGAATGGCGGCGGCCAGCACAAACCCGACGGCGACGCGCACGCGGCCAAGGTCCCGCGGTCGCCTGCGGCCGGTGCCGCGCCCGGCCAGCGGATGCGGCACCACCTGCACGTCGAGGTCACCGGCACGGCGGACGATCCCGGTCTCCGTCGCGCCGGTCAGCAACCTCGACACCGGGTGTGCCCGTGACTGGCCGATGATCAGCCGGGTGGCGCCGACATGGGACGCGAACCCGAGGAGCGCCTCAACAGGGTCGTGCGCGGCGACGGTGTGGTAGCTGCCGCCGAGCTCCACCGCCAGCCGGCGCTGGGATTCGAGGGCGCTGGTCGATTCGTGCGACGCGCCCTCCGCCGTGCGGATGTGGACCGCGATCAGGTCCCCGCCGCCGGCGCTCTCCAGGACCTTGATGGCACGGCGGATCAGGACCTCCCCCTCAAGGCCTCCGGACAGGCCAATGACGATCCGTTCCCCTGCCATGACGCCATTCTTTCACCTGCGCGTATCCTCTCTGTCAGCCGGCCTCTTTCCTGTCCACCGGCCTGGGCTGCACGCGCGGAGGCTGCCTCACACCGGCGTTAAGGATCCGTCAAGATTCGGCTGCCGCCGGTTCCGGCGTTCCAGCCCGGTGCTACGTTCGGCTTTGCCCCGGGCGAAATGTCCCGGGCGCCAGTACAGATGAAAGGCGCCATGACCACCATGAGCCGCCCGCCGGCGGAACCATCGGAGCTGCGCCACACGCGGAGGCAGCGGCTTTCCCGCTGGCTGCTGCTGGGACTCCAGGACAGCAAGGGATCCCACCAGGGTCCCGGCGGCCGCACGATGGCGCACGAGCGGAAGCATGCGTGGTGGCAGGTCATGTGCCTGACCGGCGTGGACTACTTCTCCACCCTCGGCTATCAGCCCGCCATCGCCGCACTCGCGGCCGGGGTCATTTCCCCGCTGGCCACGCTGGTCCTCGTGGCCGTCACGCTGTTCGGGGCGCTGCCCGTGTACCGCCGCGTGGCGGGCGAGAGTTCGCACGGCGAGGGTTCCATCGCCATGCTGGAGCGGCTGCTCCCCCGCTGGGGCGGCAAGCTGTTTGTCCTGGTACTGCTGGGCTTCGCGGCGACGGACTTCATGATCACCATGACCCTCTCCGCCGCCGATGCCACGGCGCACCTCATCCAGAACCCGTATGCTCCGGACTGGCTGCAGGGGCAGGAGGTGACGGCGACCCTCGTGCTCCTGGCCCTGCTCGCTGCCGTATTCCTGCGGGGGTTCAAGGAGGCGATCGGGATCGCCGTCGTTCTCGTGGCGGTCTATCTGGGACTGAACGTCGTGGTGGTGGCAAGAGCCGCCGTCGAAACCCTGGGCCACCCGGCCGCCGTCGGGGACTGGTGGCAGGCCCTTGGGACATCGCACGGCAACCCGGTAGTCGCCGTCGCCATCGCGCTGCTGGTGTTCCCCAAGCTGGCGCTGGGCCTGTCCGGCTTCGAAACCGGCGTCGCGGTGATGCCGCAGGTCCGTGGACGGGATTCGGACACGGAGGAGAATCCCGCGGGGCGCGTCGAGGGGACCCGCCGCATGCTGACCACCGCCGCGCTGATCATGAGTGCCTTCCTCATCGCCAGCAGCTTCACCACGGTAATTCTCATTCCGGCCGCCGAGTTCCAGCCCGGCGGCCAGGCCAACGGACGCGCCCTCGCCTACCTGGCCCATGAATACCTGGGGAACGGGTTCGGCACCGTCTACGACCTCAGCACCATCGCCATCCTGTGGTTCGCCGGCGCATCCGCGATGGCCGGACTTTTGAATCTGGTGCCGAGGTACCTGCCGCGGTACGGGATGGCGCCGGAGTGGGCCAAGGCCGTCCGGCCGCTGGTGCTGGTGTTTGGCTCCATTGCCTTCCTGGTCACCATACTTTTCGAGGCCGACGTCGACGCCCAGGGCGGTGCCTACGCCACCGGCGTGCTGGTGCTGATGACCTCGGCGGCGGTCGCCGTCGCGCTGTCCGCCCGGCGCCGCCGGCAGCGGAAGCGCACGGCCGGCTTCGGGCTGGTCGCCCTCGTGTTCATCTACACGACGGTCGCGAACGTCATTGAGCGGCCCGAGGGCATCCGCATAGCCGCGTTCTTCATCGCCGGCATCATCGTCATTTCGCTGCTGTCCAGGATCGGGCGGTCATTCGAGCTGCATGCGACGCACGTGCGCCTCGACCAGACGGCCCTGGAGTTCGTCGCCGCGGATGAAAGCGGCCCCATCGGCATCATTGCCCACGAGCCGCGCCGGCTGACCGCGGAGGCGTATCGGGACAAGCTGACGTCAGCCATCGAAGTCAGCCACCTGCCGGTCCACTACCAGGCGCTGTTCCTCGAGGTGATCGTCGACGACTCCTCGGACTTCGAAACCGAACTGCAGGTCCACGGCGTGGTGCGGCACGGCTACCGGGTGCTGGAGGTGCATGGGCCGGTGGTGCCGAACACCATCGCCTCCGTCCTCCTGCACATCCGGGACGTCACCGGGCTCATGCCGCACATCTACTTCCGCTGGACCGAGGGCAATCCGGTGGTGAACCTGCTGCGCTTCCTGTTCCTCGGCGAAGGCGAGATCGCGCCGGTCACGCGGGAAGTCCTGCGCGAGGCCGAACCGGATGTCACCAAGCGTCCGTGGGTGCACGTGGGGTGACTGCTTGTGAACTCCGGGTGTGGGCGTTGGGGTGCGTGCACGGACGGCCGCCGGGCCGTAGGCTCAACGCATGGCGAAATTCTTTGATGTCCACCCCGAGGACCCCCAGCCCCGCGCGATCTCGCAGATCGTGGAGCTCCTGCGATCGGGCGGGCTGATCGCGTACCCGACGGATTCCTGCTACGCCCTCGGAGCCCAGCTGGGAAACAAGGAGGCGCTGGACAGGATCCGTTCCATCCGCCAGCTGGACGACAAGCACCACTTCACGCTGGTCTGCCGGGACTTCGCCCAGCTGGGGCAGTTCGTGAACATCGGCAACGACGTGTTCCGCCTCATCAAGTCCGTCACGCCGGGCAGCTACACGTTCATCCTGCCGGCCACCAAGGAGGTCCCGCGCCGGCTGCTTCACCCCAAGAAGAAGACGGTGGGCGTGCGCATCCCGCGCCACAACTTCGTCCAGGCGCTGCTGGCCGAACTTGGCGAACCGCTGCTGTCCAGCACGCTGCTGCTGCCGGACGAGGAGGAGCCGCTGACCCAGGGCTGGGAAATCAAGGAGCGGCTGGACCACGTGGTGGATGCGGTCATTGAGTCCGGGGACACCGGCGCTGAACCAACCACCGTCGTCGACTTCTCCGGCGGCACCGCCGAGGTGGTGCGCCGCGGCACCGGCGACCCGTCCCGGTTCGAGTAGGGCCGGTTCGGGCAGGACGGTCGTGTAGAGGCCCCACGCCCCGGGCCGGCGGGGCGGTGCCGCCGGCTACTCAGGCTTCTTCGCCCTGCTGGGCTGGACGCGGGGCGGCTCGCCCGGCATCTTGGGATAGTCGGGCGGGAACGGCAGTTCGCCAAGTCCGTTCTTGACGTCGCGCTCCCACCATTCCAGCAGCGTGTCGATGATGCCCGCGTTCGCGTGCATCTCCGCCCATGGGTCTCCCACCCTTTTCAGCCTGTCCGGCACGGTGAGGATGGTGAAGTCCTTGGGCCTGACGTCCGCCAGCTCGTCCCAGGTGATCGGGCAGGACACGGAAGCATGCGGGAGGGCGCGCGGGCTGTAGGCGCCGGCGATGGTGCGGTCCCGGTTGGCCTGGTTGAAGTCGACGAAGATGCGCTCGCCGCGTTCCTCCTTCCACCAGCTGGTGGTGACCTTGTCCGGCATGCGCCGCTCGAGCTCCCTCGCTGCAGCGATCACGGCGTGGCGGACATCAAGGAACTCGCGCGTCGGTTCAATGGGGGCATAGACGTGCAGGCCGCGGTTGCCCGACGTTTTGAGGAAAGCGTCCAGCCCCGCCTCGGCAAGCACCTTCCGCAGTTCGAGCGCGGCGGGGATGGCGTCCTCGTAATCAGTACCCGGCTGCGGATCCAGGTCGATGCGCAGCTGGTCCGGGTTGTCCGAGTTGTCCGCACGGGACGGCCAGGGATGGAAAACCACTGTGTTCATCTGCGCTGCCCAGACCGCCGCGGCGGGCTCGTCGAGGACCAGCATGGGATGCGAGCGCGCGCTCGGGAAGGTGACCTTGACCGTGCGGATGAAGTCCGGCGTTCCCTTCGGCGGGTTCTTGGAGAAGAACTGCTCGCCGTCCACGGTGTCTGAAAACCGCTGCAGCGCGACCGGCCGGCCGCCGTTGGCCCGGATAAACGCCTCCCCCACATCCACGAAGTAGCGCGCCAGGTCCAGCTTGGTCAGACCCAGTTCGGGCCACAGCACCCGGCTGGGACTGGAGACGCGCATTTCCCGGGGGCCGTCGGGCCCGTCGACACTGATGGTGGTCTGTTCACTGGCCATGGGGACAACCTACCCCGCGAGGCCCGCGCCGTGAGCAGTACGCGTCCCGCGATTCATGGCTGGCAGACCGCCCGGGTGAGTCCCGCCGTCGGGCGCCCAGAAACTTCTGCCCCCTCTCTGGGCACCGGCAGGGCCATCTGTAAGGATGAGATCACCGGGCGCCGCAGGCGCAGAGCAACCTCGAAGGAGACCCGTCCATGGTTGAATCCCCGAGTCTGGACGCTGCCCAAGAACCATCCGGCGCACAGGGATCCGTTGAATCCCAGCTGTTCGGCATGGCGGCCGGGCAGGCCGGCCTGGAGCCGGGCAGCAGGGACTGGAAGGCACTGGAGCGCCGGTTCGACCGCCACTACCCAGACCTGTCCAGGCTGTTCCGTGCGCTGTACGGATCACGGCCGGACATCGAGGAGCAGCTGGCAGCCCTGACGCTGGAGATCGCCCGTTCCTGGAAGCAGCGGCCCGCAGAGCTGAAGGAGCTCGACGCCGGCCGCGAGGGCAATGCCGAATGGTTCCAGTCCAACCGCATGCTCGGCGGCGTCTGCTATGTGGACCGGTATGCGGCCGACCTGGAAGGCGTGCGCGCCCGCATCCCCTATTTCAAGGAACTCGGCCTCACCTACCTGCACCTGATGCCGCTGTTCCTGGCCCCGGAGCCCCTGTCGGACGGCGGTTATGCGGTCTCCAGCTACCGCGAGGTCAGCCCGAAGCTCGGCACCATGGACCAGCTGCGGGCGCTCGCCGCCGAGCTGCGGGCCAACGGCATCAGCCTGGTGGTGGACTTCATCTTCAACCACACCTCGAACGAGCACGTGTGGGCGCAGCGGGCAGCCGAGGGCGATCCGCAGTACAGCGACTACTACTGGATCTTTCCGGACAGGGCCATGCCCGACGCCTTCGAACAGAACGTGCGTGAGATCTTCCCGGAGGACCACCCCGGCTCGTTTGTGCAGCTGCCGGACGGACGGTGGGTCTGGGCCACCTTCCACACCTTCCAGTGGGACCTGAACTACTCCAACCCCGAGGTGTTCCGGGCAATGGCAGGAGAGATGCTGTTCCTGGCCAACATCGGCGTGGACATCCTGCGGATGGACGCGGTGGCCTTCATCTGGAAGCAGCTGGGAACGTCGTGCGAAAGCCGGCCGGAGGCGCACACCCTGCTCCAGGCATTCAACGCCGTGTGCCGGCTGGCCGCGCCGTCGCTGCTGTTCAAATCCGAGGCGATCGTGCACCCGGACGAAGTGGCACTCTACATTGATCCCGCCGAGTGCCAGCTCTCCTACAATCCGCTGCAGATGGCGCTGACGTGGGAAGCCCTCGCCACGCGCAATGTGTCGCTGCTGGCGCAGGCCCTGGAGCGGCGGCACAACATCGCGCCGGGCACCTCCTGGGTGAACTACGTGCGGAGCCACGACGACATCGGTTGGACCTTCGCCGATGAGGACGCCGCCGAGTTCGGCATCAACGGCTTCGACCACCGCAGGTTCCTGAACTCGTTCTACGTCAACCGCTTCCCGGGCAGCTTCGCCCACGGTGTCCCGTTCCAGGACAATCCGCGGACCGGCGACTGCCGCATCTCTGGCACGACGGCGTCGCTGTGCGGCCTTGAGGACGGGTCGGCCGAGGCCATCCGCCGCGTCCTGCTGACTCACTCGGTGGCCTTCAGCACCGGCGGCATCCCGCTGCTCTACCTGGGCGACGAGGTGGGACAGCTTAACGATTATGGCTATGCGCAGGAGGATGGGCATGAGGCCGACAGCCGGTGGGTGCACCGGCCGCAGTTCCCTGCCGAAAAATATGCGAAGCGGCTGGATCCGGCCACGCCTGAGGGTGCTGTGTTTGCAGGGCTTAGGCGGCTGGCCGAGGTCCGGTCGGCCACCCCCGAGCTGGCCGGCACACGCCTAATTCCCTTCACCACGAACAACTCCGCCGTGCTGGGGTACCAACGGCCCGGGGAGGGCACGGTGGTCCTTGCCCTGGCCAACTTCAGTGACGGGCCGCAGGTGGTGGCGGCGGATACGCTGTCCGGGTTCGCGGCGGAAGCCCTGGACCTGTTTTCGGAGGAGCCGGTGCGGATCGATGAGGGGCTTGTGCTGCGGCCGCAGGATTACGCGTGGCTCAGGGTGGTTCCGGCTTCCTGAGAACTTTCGCGGCCTTCATCCCGGCCGAGGGCGGCCGTGCCGCAGTGCCCGGGCTGTGCGTTCTGAACGGTGCCTGACGACGCCGGCCGCCCGGCTTTGCGTCCGCTTTCGCAGGTCCCGATCGGGCATGATGGAGTCATGCCCACCGTTGACTCTCCCATCACCATTGCCGTCGGTGACGGCCACGTCTCCGGCGCCTACGCACGGCCCGCCAGTCCGTTCGCGACGCTCGTGCTGGCCCACGGCGCCGGCGCTGGCATGGAGCATCCGTTCATGCGCGGGTTCACCGGCGCTTTGAACGACGACGGCGTGGCCACCTTGCGCTTCAACTTCCCCTACCGCGAGGCGGGGCGGAAGTTCCCCGACCGGCCTCCGGCGGCGATCGCAACCTGGCGTGCGGCGATGTCCGAGGCAACCGCCCGTGCGGAATCCGCCGGGGCCACTGAGCCGGTGTGGGCGGCGGGAAAGTCGTTCGGCGGCAGGATGGCGTCCATGGCGGTGGCTGAGGGAATGCCGGCTGCCGGGCTTATCTACCTCGGCTACCCGCTGCACCCGCCGGGCAAGCCGGAGAAGCTCCGGGACGAGCACCTCTACGGGGTGGCTGCCCCGATGCTCTTCCTGCAGGGGACGCGCGACACTTTCGCCACCCGCGAGCTGCTGGAAGGCGTGGTGTCCCGGATCGGACCGACCGCGACGCTGAAGTGGTGCGAGGGCGGCGACCATTCGTTTGCTGTTGCCGGCAACAAGCGCACGGCCGAGGACATCGGTGCCTCGCTGGCGGCCCCGGTTGCTGCGTTTATGCGCGCCAAGAGCGCTGCCTGAGGCCCGGCGCCCGTTGATTCCCGCTCCGGCCGGCCCGGCCGGCGAGGGGCTATCAGGCGTTCGCCGCCGCCGCCGGCGCCACGTTGCCCGGGACCGGTTCGTGCCGCAGATAGCTGCGCCGGAACCGCCCGGTGCCGGCGGTCAGGGCCCGCAGCTGGACGGCATAACGGAGCAATTCACCGTCCGGAACCTCGGCGGTGACTTCCGTGGCGTCCCCGCCGGACGACGTCGTGCCTGTAAGCCGGCCACGGCGCGACGACAGGTCGCTCATGACGGCCCCCACGTACTCGTCCGGGATGCTGATGGTGACGGAAGAGACCGGTTCCAGGAGCTGGATGCGGCCAGCGGCAGCCGCTTCGCGCAAGGCGAGCGCGCCGGCTGACTGGAACGCGGCGTCCGAGGAGTCAACGCTGTGGGCCTTGCCGCCCACCAGGGTCACCCGGATGTCCACCACCGGGAAGCCGGCGGAAACACCCTTCTGCATCTGCGCCCGCACGCCCTTCTCCACCGAGCCGATGAACTGGTTCGGCACCACGCCGCCGACGGTCTTGTCCACGAACTCGAAGCCCGCCCCGCGGTCGAGCGCCTCCACCTCGATGTCGCAGATGGCGTACTGGCCGTGGCCGCCGGACTGCTTGACGTAGCGCCCGTGCCCGGCGGCCGGCGCGGCGAAGGTCTCCCGCAGCGGCGTCACCACCGGCACGGTCTGCAGCTTCACGCCCTGGTCGCGCAGCCGGTCCAGGATCACCTCGCCGTGTGCCTCACCCATGCACCACAGGATCAGCTGGTGGGTTTCCGAGTTGCGTTCCACCCTAAGGGTCGGGTCACCTGCGGCCACCTTGCCCAGGCTCTTGGCCAGGGCGTCCTCGTCGCTGCGGGTGGCGGCCTCGACGGCGACCGGCATGAGCGGCTCCGGCATGTCCCAGGCGGTGATCAGCAGCGGGGCGTCCTTCGCTGACACGGTATCGCCCGTCTCGGCGCTGCCCAGCTTGGTAATGGCGCAGATGTCGCCCGCAACGCTGTACGGGACGGGCTTCAGGCTTGCGCCCATTGGGGAATAGAGGTGGGTCAGGCGCTCGTCGCTGTCGTGGTCCTCATGGCCCCGCGCGGCCAGGCCGCGGCCGCTGACGTGCACGGCTGAATCCTCGCGCAGTGTGCCGGAGAAGACGCGCACCAGGCACACCCGCCCGAGGAACGGGTCCATGGTGGTGCGCACCACCTCGCCGGCCAGCGGCCCGGCCGGATCGCACGACAGCGGCCCGGCAGGCTCGCCGGCAAGATCCGTCACGTCCGGCACAGTACGTTCCAGGGGGGTCGGGAACGCCCGGGTCAGCATGTCCAGCAGCTCCGAGATCCCCAGTCCCGTCTCGGCCGAGGTTGGCAGGACCGGGAAGAACGATCCGCGCGCCACAGCCGTTTCGAGGTCCCCCACCAGGACCTCGACGTCGATATCCTCACCACCGAGGTAGCGGTCCATCAGGGACTCATCCTCGCTCTCGGAGATGATGCCCTCGATCAGTGTGCCGCGCTCCGACTCGGCGGCGGCGAGCTCATCGGCGCTGGCTTGCCGCACCGCTGGTTCCGGGGATTCGCCGTCGTACTCCGAGACCTGGCCGGACAGGAGCCCCAGCAGACCACTGACGGTGCCATCAGCGCGGACCGGCAGATAGGCGGGCACCACCGACTGGCCAAAAGCCCGCCGGCAGGCGGCCAGGGAAGCCTCGAAATTTGCCCTCGGATGATCAAGCCGGCTGATCACCACGGCCCGCGGCGTATCCAGCTGTGCGCACTCCGCCCACAGCGCGGTGGTGGCGGCATCGATGCCGTCCACGGCCGACACCACAAACAGTGCCGCGTCCGCCGCGCGCAGCCCGGCCCGCAGCTCGCCGGTGAAGTCCCCGTAGCCCGGCGTGTCCAGCAGGTTCACCTTCACGCCGTCGTAAATCAGCGGCGCCACGGACAGGACCACGGAGCGCTGCTGGTGGATCTCGGACGGTTCCGCATCGCTGACTGTGTTGCCGTCAACGATGGAACCCATCCGGGGGATGGTGCCGGCGGCGGCGAGCAGGGCCTCGAGGAGCATGGTCTTACCGGCCCCGGAATGCCCTACCAGCGCGACGTTGCGGATGTTCTCCGGCTTATCCACCGGTGCTCCGGCGGACGCGTCCGCCCGCCGGAGATCGGAACTGCCACGGCCGGGACCCTTGCCCCGGCCATTAGTACCTCTTGCCGACATGACCATCTCCCGGCGTGCTAGTCGTAAGCCGCCAAGCGGCCTTAGTAAGAAGATTCGACACCTAAAGCTGCTGTTCAGCAAGGGGTCGGGACGCCATGCCGGGAGTCCGACGGCGCGGTGGCCCCTGCCGGACCTGGCCGGGCCGGCAGCGAATAACCGTTGCGGCGTCATCACGGTAGGGGGACGATGGGTATCGTGGCCGCACAGGCCGGACCATGCCATCCGACTAGTCGTCAGGGAGCAGCCGATGAGCGCGTGGAATGAGAATATCGGTGCCGGATCATCCGGTCTGACAGCAGTGACCGTGGTGGAAGGCTCCTCCTTCTGCATCTCGGCCGAGAGCGGGGACGTGCTACCTGGCCAGCCGCAGGGCGCCTTCTACCAGGACACCCGGATTCTGTCCCGCTGGCAGTTAACGGTCGACGGCGTCCCTCTCGAGCCGCTGTCAGGCCAGACCCGTGAGCCCTATCGGGCGGTCTTCGTCGGCAGGCCACGGGGGGCCGACGGTGCGGTGGAGAGCCCGCTGGTGGTTGAACACAGCCGGCAGGTCGGGCCCGGCCTGCGTGACGACATCAAGATCCACAACTACTCGGAACAGCCGCGGACCTGCCGGATCCAGATCAGGGTGGATGCAGACCTGAGCGACCTGTTCGACGTCAAAGGCGGAAAGGTGGTGCCTTCCGCCGAGCACAGCCGCAAGGTCCGGGCCGACGCCCTGCAGATTGACGCCATCCGCAACGGAGTCCACCGCGGCGTGGTCATCAGCGCCGCGGGCGCCGCGGTCTCCGAGGATGCGCTGACGTTCGACGCCGAACTGGCCCCCCGCGGCTTGTGGACTGCCACCGTACTTACCACACCCCTGGTTGACGGCACGGGGCCTGAGCAGCCGTTCACGCATGAGTCGGCTCCGCACGTCGGCGCCCAGCGCTACGCCGCATGGGAGGAACACGTTCCCCGGCTGACCGTGACGGACAAGAACGTGGAGAAGGTCCTCACCCGCAGCCAGGAGGATCTGGGTGCCCTCCGGATTTTCGATCCCGACCACCCGGAGCGGGCAGCGGTGGCCGCCGGCGCCCCGTGGTTCATGGCACTCTTCGGCAGGGATTCCATCCTCTCTTCCTACATGGCGCTGCCCGTGGATCCGAAGCTGGCCGCGGGGACCCTCCAGACTTTGGCCTCGCTGCAGGGCGAGAAGGTTGACCCGGACACCGAGGAGGAGCCAGGGAGGATCCTGCACGAGGTGCGGCTGGGCGTCACCGCCGGACTCGCACTCGGCGGCAGCCAGGCGTACTACGGGACCGCGGATGCGACGCCCCTGTTCGTGTCGCTGCTGGCGGAGCTGGGGCGCTGGGGGCTGGCGGGCGACCTGCTGGACTCGCTCCTGCCGCACGCCGACCGGGCGCTGGACTGGGTGGAGCACTACGGTGACCGCGACGGCGACGGCTTCGTGGAGTACCAGCGCGCTAACGAGCACGGGCTGCTAAACCAGGGCTGGAAGGACTCCTGGGACGGCATCAACTTCGCCGACGGCCGGATGGCGGAGGCCCCGATCGCACTGTGTGAGGTGCAGGGCTACGTTTACAGCGCCTACTTGGGACGCGCGCTGCTTGCCCAGCAGCTGGGCGACGAGGAGGCCGCGGCCAAGTGGAACCGCCGTGCCGCTGATATGAAGGCCGAGTTCAACGAGAAGTTCTGGCTCCCGGAGCGGGGATACTTCGCCGTGGCCCTGGACAAGGACAAGCGCCCGGTGGATGCCTGTGCCTCCAACATGGGGCACTGCCTCTGGGTGGGCATCGTGGACGCGGACAAGGCGCCCCAAGTGGCCGAGCGGCTCATGTCGCCGGAGATGTTCACGGGATGGGGAATCCGGACGCTCGCCTCGGACATGGGCGCCTACAACCCGGTCAGCTACCACAACGGTTCGGTGTGGCCGCACGACACAGCGCTGGTGGCCGCCGGGCTCATGCGCTATGGGTTCGTCGAGGAGGCGACGCGCATTGCCACGGGCCTGTTTGACGCGGCGGAACAGTTCGACGGACGGCTGCCGGAACTCTTCTGCGGATTCTCCCGGGACGATTTCCCCGATCCCGTGCCCTTCCCCACGTCCTGCTCGCCGCAGGCCTGGGCCTCGGCGGCGCCGGTGCACCTGATGCGGACCCTTCTGCGCTTCGATCCCCTGCTTCCCCGCGAGGAGGTCTGCCTGGCCCCGGTTCTGCCCGCCGGGTTCGGCAGCTTCCGCGCCGATAACGTGCAGATGGACCATTCCCGGATTACCCTGAGCGCCACCGGGAGCGAGGGTTCGATTGAAGGCCTGCCGCAGGGCACGACCGTGCTCAACCAGCCCCGGCCCCCGCTGGAGCGGCTGATGGCGCCCTGACAATCATGGCGCAGTAGCGCCGGCTGACAGTCCCAACCACAACTGAATGGTCTCAGTAGTTAATCGGTCTCAGTAGATCCGGACGACAAGGGAGCTGCGGATGCGTATCGGTTTGATTGCGGGGCCCTGGTACCCGATTCCCCCGGCCGGTTACGGAGGCATCGAACTGGTGGTCGACGCCCTGGCCAGGGGATTTTCCAGGGCGGGCCACGAGGTGCTGCTCGCCGCCGCCTCGGACAGCACCTGCCCGGTGGAACGGCTTCCCGGGATGCGTTCCTCCGAACCCGACTTCGTTGGATTCACGTCCTCGGAGCTCAGCCACGTGATCAACGCGTATGCCGGGATGGACGGCATGGTGGACCTGGTCCATGACCACACCCTGGCCGGCCCGCTCTACCGGGGCCGTCCCGAGGGGCTGCCGGTGGTGACCACCATACACAGCGACCTGTCGCCGTCGTTCGCCGCCGTGTACGGCGCAGCGGCCCGGGACACAACCCTGATCGCCATCTCCAAAAGCCAGGTCAGCAGCTTGCTGGCGGACCGCGTCGCGGCCATCATCCCCCACGGCATGGAGGTGGCCGCTGTTCCGGTGGGGCACGGGCAGGGAGGCTATGCGTGTTTCCTTGGCCGGATGTGCCCCGACAAGGGCGTGGTGGAGGCCGTCAGGGTGGCCCAGCTGGCCGGGATTCCGCTGCGGATCGCCGCGAAAATGCGGGAACCCGCCGAAGTGCAGTACTACCGCGACGTTGTGAAGCCGCTACAGGGTCCGGACGTGGAGTTCGTGGGCGAGGTGGGCGGCGCGGAGAAGTACGAACTGCTCGGAGAAGCCATCGCCCTGCTCAATCCCATCCAGTGGATGGAGCCGTTCGGACTGGTGATGATCGAGGCCATGGCCACCGGCACACCCGTTGTTGCCACACCGATGGGGTCAGCCCCCGAAATCGTTGACGACGGTGTGAGCGGCTACCTGGCTTTGTCGCCGGAGGACCTTGCCGGCCTTCTTCAGCGCGCGGCGGACCTGGACCGCAGGACAGTCCGGGCCCAGGCCGAAGACCGTTTCAGCACGGAGCGGATGGTCGACGCCCATCTGGCCCTGTACGCGCGGCTTACAGGCGTGACGTCCGCGCTGTAGTCATTTCGGCACCACTTAGTGCAGCGCGTCAGTCCCTCCGCGCTGCAGTCACTTCCGCGCTCAAGCTATTTCCGGGCGTTGGTCCGGGCGGTCGCCGTCGCGGTCCAGGGGTCCTCGGGCCATGGGTGCTTCGGGTAGCGGCCCCGCATCTCGGCGCGCACCTGCGCGTAGGGTCCGGACCAGAAGGAGGCGAGGTCGTCTGTGACAGCCAGCGGCCGCCGGGCCGGCGACAGCAGATGAAACTGCACGGCTACCCGTCCGCCGGCCAGCAATGGCGTCCGGTCCCAGCCGAAGCATTCCTGGAGCTTGACGGCAACAACCGGCCTGCCGCCGTCGTCCCCGACTGCCGGATAGTCGATCCGGATGCGGGAACCGCTGGGCACCTCGAGGAACTCCGGGGCAAGCTCGCCGAGCCGGGCGGCGTCGGGCCACGGCAGCAGCCGCCGCAGCGGGTCGGTGAGGTCAATGCCGGAGGTTGCGGCACCGCCGGCCAGCGCCTCCAGCTCCGGCCCCAGCCAGTCGTCGAGCCGGGCCAGCAGCGCCTGCTCGGAGATGTCCGGCCAGGGATCGCCAAGTTCCCGGTGCAGCAGGGCGAGCCGGCGGCGCAGCGCATCTGCCGCCGTCGACCATCCGATGGCTCCCAGCCCTTTGTCCGCCAATGCCCTGGCGACGGCGGCGCGGCCCTCAGCCGCGGACGCCCGCACCGGCGTGGAGGAAAGCGGGATGGCGCCGAGCCGCCGCTCCCGGCGTGCCGTCAACCGGCCCTGGCCAAACGTTGCCTCCACCGAGTCGAACAGCAGGTGCGCCGCGGCGGCCTCGGCTGTGTCCGCCGTCAGCGGTGCGGCGGCGCGAATCACCGCGCCGGTCCCGGCGGCGTCCCGCCCGTCCGCCCGCGCAACCTCAGCCACGGCCAGCCATTCATGTCCGGCCATTGGACTGCCAGTGGGAAGTCCGGCCCGGGTGCCGCAGGTCAGCAGGTAGCGCTCCGGGCCGTCCCCGGGGACACGGCGGGCCACCCGGTCAGGGAACGCCAGTGCCAGCACCAGGCCGACCTGTTCGGCGCTTCCCGCCGACACGTCGAGCACTGGAACCTCCACCGTGGGAAGCCCGACGCCGCCCGCCGCCTGGCGTGCCAGGGTGTCCAGCCGCCGTGCCTCCTCGGCCCAGCGTCTGGAGGCGGGATCCTTGCCTGAGCGGAGCGCGGAAACCAGCCGCGGCAGGTCGGCACCCGTGGCCCACTGGTCCCCTTCGACGGCGGCAACAACCTCCGCAGCCTTCCTGGTGCCCAGCAGCGCCGAGCCGACCAGGAGGGCGCGTCCCAGCCTGGGGTCGGCGGGGATGCGCGCCAGGGCTTTGCCCAGGTCCGTGGCGAGCCCGTTCTGCCCTACTGCGCCAAGCTCGCCCAGCACCTCCTCGGCGTCGCCCATCGCGGCCTGCGGCGGGGCGTCCGGAAGGGCCATCCCGCGGCCGCCCGGCGAACCCCAGCAGGCGAGGATCAGGGCGGCACCCGTCAGGTCGGACACGGCGATCTCGGGTGTCTGGTGGGCAGGGGCCGCGCCGAGTGTCTTCTGGTCGTAGCAGCGGACCACCTTCCCTGGCCCCTGCCGCGCGGCGCGTCCGGCGCGTTGTTCAGCGGAGGCCCGCGAGCAGGAGACGGTGACCAGGCCGGTCATGCCGCGGCCGGCGTCCCGGCGCGGTTCGCGGGACAGCCCGGCGTCGACCACCAGCCGGACCCCGGGCACGGTCAGGGAGGATTCGGCGAGCCCGGTGGACACGATCATCCGGGCGGGATCCCCGGGTTTCCGGCCGGACACGGCGCGGTCCTGGGCTGCCGGGCTGACCTGGCCGTGCAGTTCCAGGATTTCGACGCCGGGACCCACCTGGGTGCGCAGCCGGCTGGCGACCTGGGACACCTCCCAGGCGCCCGGCAGGAACACGAGAGCGTCGGTGCCGGCGTCCGCGGCAAGGGCTGCCGCGTAGGACGCTGCGGCGGTGTCCGCCACATGGTCCAGGAAGGCACGTGTCACGCCGCGGCCGTCGAGCCGTGCAACGGGTGCCGGCTCCCATACGGTTTCCAGCGGGTGAAGAGCGGAAGGGCAGTCCACGACGGGAGCCGGCCCGTCGGCGTCCGGGCTTTGCTCCCCGCCTGACTCCGTGCCGAGGCCAGGGTCCGAGCCGAGCAGCACCGCGAACCGCGGCGCGTCCAGGGTGGCGGACATGGCGACGAGCATGAGGTCGCCGCGCAGCTGGCGCACCTCGGCGAGCAGGCCCAGCAGGAGATCGGTCTCCAGGCCGCGTTCGTGCACCTCATCGAGGATGACGGCGGCTGTGCCCTCCAAGCCGGGATCGGCCAGCAGACGTCGCAGCAGGATGCCCGGTGTCACGAACTCGATCAGGGTGGCCGGACCTGCCTGCCGTTCGCCGCGGACGGTGTAGCCCACCCGGTCACCCAGCTTCGTCCCGTCCAAGGCGGCGAGGCGCCGCGCGGCAGAGCGGGCGGCGACCCGCCGCGGCTGGGTGACGACGATGCGCGGCCTGCCGCCGTTGGCCGCAGCCTGTGCAAGGTTGGCAACCAGTGGAGGCACAAGCGTCGTCTTTCCGGTGCCCGGCGGGGCCTGGACCACCGCGGCTCCGCCTTCGCCCTGCCCACCCAGCACATTGCCCAGCTCCGTCAGCGATTCCGCAAAGACGAGCCCGGAGCCGATTGCTTTCAGGTTGAACGGCGCGGACAGGCCCAGGGCGTCGAGTAGGGCGTTTTGTGGGAGGGGCGCGGAAGTCACCCTTCCATTGTGCCGGTGGCCGCGGCGGGACCTGACATGGGGACCCAGCCAGCAATGCACAAGCGGACCCTTTTGCCTTTCGGTGCTTCAGCGGCCGCCGCCGGTCCGCAGCCCGTGCAGGGAAACATTGCCCTGGCTCAGGAGCACACGAACTGGGTTCGGGCCACCCCGGACGATGGCCAGCCATGCCTGATGACGGGACATGCTTTCAGGCTGGTGTCTTAGGCTGCCGCGATCGATGACCAGTAAGGCCATGGATCCGCTGGCAGCGGTGGGTCAACGCCGTCGATATCCATCGGGCTCCCACCATCGTCAAGGTCGTCGGGAGGTTCCGGAAGCTCGGGGCAGCTCGGTGGCATGGGCCAATCTTGGCCGAGTGGCAGGTCCTGCCAATCCTGGGTTTCCCGCCAGTCATGGCTGGGTGGTGGTTCTGGCCAGGTGGGTGGTTCCCAGTCCTGATACTCGGCCGGGTAGGTCCGTCCCGACGGTGAGATCCAGCCCGGCGGGGCGTCGCGGGTGGCGCCGACCGGTCTCCATTGCGTGTTGTGTTTCAGCCGGTGGTGTTTCGGGCAGGGTTGGCCGAGGTTGGCGACGCCGGTACCGCCGCCGTCGGCCCAGGCGAGGATGTGGTCGGCGTCGTTGTCCAGGGAGTGGCTGTTGCAGGCCGGGAACGTGCATTTGGCGTCGCGGAGCCGCAGCCACTGGCGCATCGGTTTCGTCAGCCGGTAGCTGGTGCGCCCGATCTCCAAAGGCGCGCCGTCCCGCGGGTCAACAAGGACCCGGAGGAATGATGTTGCGCCGTCGGCGACGAGCCGGCGGGCCATCGACGGCGGAATCGGACCGTGCCCGTCCAGTGTGGCCGGTTCCTCGGACAGGCCAAGCAGCGAAAACACCGGCACCGTGACCAGGACCTGCGCCGCCGGTGACGGCACACCAACCCCGCCATCGACTCCCTGAGCCGGGCCGAGCAGCCACCCGGCGAACGCGTCGACGCGGAGCTGGGTCAGGGTCCGGGTTTCGGTCGGGCCCCGCATGGCGCGGGCGGCGGCGGTAGTTCGGTTCCAGACCCCGGCCGCCTGGTCCGCAGGCAAATACGCCGACAGCCACGCCATCCCGTCCCGGTCCGGGGCATACTCCAGCCGCCGGTCCTTCACACTCCTGTGGTGGCGGGTTTCGATGCTGACCGGATGATGCCGTTCCCGCCAATACCGGGCCTTCGCCCGAAACCTCGCCGGCGTCAGCTCCCCCGCCGGACAACCCCGCGCATACCCCGGTGCGTCCGGGTCCAGGAAATGCGCCTCAAACGCCGCCGCCGCTTCGGGTCCCAGCCCCTCGGTCTCGTCGCACAGGATCCGCCCGTGCTGCCACGACAGCGCCCCTGTTCCCAGCGCGGCCAGGGTCAGCGGCAGGTTCGTGCTCAGCCCGGCGGACTCTTCCAGAAAGCGCGCCGCGGCCCCCTCGCTCACGGTCAGCGCGCACGCGACCTCGGCGGTCACCGACATCTCCAGCGCGTCCCGCTCCGAGACGGACGCGTCAGGAGCCGTCAAAGCCGCCGCGGCAGCAGCGAAACCGGCAGCGGCCTGCACCTTCAACGCCGCCACCCTGGCCTCCAGCCCGGCCGTCTCAGCCAGCACATCCAGCCACGCATCCGCCTCATCACGCAACGGATCACCGCCAGCCCCAGGACCCGCAACGCTCACGGAACCGGCACCAGCAACCTCGGCGCCGGCGGCCTCACGGACAAAACCAGCCAGCACAGCAACAGAGGACCCAATACCCTCCACCGTCTGCACCGCTGCCTTCGCATCCATACCCACAGCATGACAGGGGGCACCGACAATAAAGGGCGGAAAAGGCCCCACATGCGGACCGGTCCGAAAAATCTTCTTGAATCAAAACCAGGTAGCAGATCAGGGCGCTCCCAGCCCTGGGAACGCCCTGATCTGCTACCCAGTTGGGCATGTCGCCGTATTTTTGGACCCCCCGCTACCGCCGGACCACGACGTCGTCGATGTAGGTGTCGCCCATCTGGCGCGGGTGCTCGGCTCCGAACTGGACCTTGCTCAGGCTCGTGCCGCCGAGGGCCACTCTGTTGTTGGCAAAGACCCGGGCACCGTCGAGCCAGATCTCGATGGAGGACTTGTCACCGTTGGCCCTGACCTGCATCTGCACATGGTGCCACGTGTTCAGGGTCATGTTCCGGACCAGAAGCTTCGTGTAGGAGAACGTCCCGTTCGGGTTGGTAGTGCGCAGCCAGGGCGTGCCCGTGGCGTTGTCACGGAACACATCGGCAATCCTGGTTCCGCCGGAGAAAAACCGCACATAGGGAACGTTGTTCCCCCGGAGACCGCCGGAAACGATGTTGACCCAGGCGTCCGCGCTGGCCCGATTGGTGCCGGCCCCCAGGCCGTATCCCATGTTGGCCACAGATCCGACGGTATCGGTGGCCCGCAGCCGGACCGAGCAGGTGCCGGTGTGGGCCATGGGGCTGGCAACGGCCACTGTTGCGATGCCCGTCCGGGTGGCCACGAACGGGGCGATGGTGTTGCCCTCGAAGGTTGTGGCGGTCAGTACCTTGCCACCAAGGTTCGTCACCGGGACTGCCGTTCCGGGACGGCAGGTGGCCGCCAAGGCGGCTTGCGATGATCCGACAATCAGGCTGCCCGACAGCAGCAGCCCAAGGCTTCCGATCGTGCAGAGTTTCCGTAGCTCGCCCATGGCGTGTCCTCACTGTTGTTCGGTTTAGTCTCCGTAGCCACACAGCTTGCACCCCGGGCACATGGTCGGCTCCGGAAGTTGGGAAAACCTTGAGGAACCCTATGAAGCGCATAATGGCATCATCCACAGGCAAAAATGACGACGGCGGCCAGGGACAAAGGAGGTCCGGATGCTGAGGCTTCCCCGCATCACAGTTGAGGTTCCGGTGCTCAGCGTCGGCACCAAACCGGCGGACTACGAACAGCTTGCCGCCTACGCGGACGGGTTGCGGAGGCCGCAGGGCCTGCACATGACCCTGCTTCACATCGGCATCTTGGAGGACTTCGCCGCCGACGTTGCCGACTGGACCAAGGACGCCACGGATCCTGCGTCGGCCGCCGCCGTGACCGCGGACTGGCTGCGCTCACTGCCAGTGCTGGAGGGCTTCTCCGGAACGGCAGAGAGACTCGTTCTGTTCGGCGGGGGCCGGGTGTCCGGACTCGAGGTGGAGGTGCCCCAGCACGTGAGGGATTTCCAGGTCTCGCTGGTCCAGGCCCTCCATGAGCTGTTGGATGACCTGCTGGTGGACAACCCCGATGACTTCATCCTCAGCTCACGGGCCCTGGGCTACAGGTACCCGCGGTGGCACCCCCACGTTGCCGTGGGAAAGCCAAAGTCCCCGGGCTACCCAAAGGAAAGCCATCCAAGGGAAGGCCGTTCACGTGAACGAAGCGGCTCCTGGGAAATCCGTCCACTCCCGGTGGAGTTCGGACCGTCGCAGATCAGGAACGGGCAGCTGCTGCCGGGCAACATCGAAGGCCTGCCGTAGCAGAAGAACGACGGCGGGACTCACCTCGCCGGTGTGACCACCATGGCCGAGCCTCCCCCGCGCCTCACAGGTTCAGCCGCCGCGATCATGCGCCCGCCGGATCTGAACTCGATGGCCGTGGCCGCGCCGATTTCGGCGGCCGAGGTGAACGCGTCACCGGACGGCGTGAACACGTGGCCGAACGGCATCAGCTGCTTTTCGTAAAGCGCGATGAACCCGGGCTCGGCGGTGACCTTGGCCGAGTTCCGCTGCGCCGCCCGCGGAGCCGCAATGGCGTCGGAGATGTTCATCCCCAGGTCCACCCTGTTCAGGATGGTCTGCAGGACGGTGGTGATGATCGTCGAGCCGCCGGGCGAGCCGAGGGCGAGGAACGGATCGCCGTCCTCGAGGATGATCGTCGGCGACATCGAGGACCGCGGCCGCTTGCCGGGTGCGATACGGTTCGGATCCTTCGGGTCGTACACGGTGGAGAAGTCGGTCAGTTCGTTGTTCAGCAGGAAGCCGCGGCCGGGAACCACAATGCCGGACCCGCCGGTCTGCTCGATGGTGAGCGTGTACTCGACGACGTTGCCCCACTTGTCGGCCACCGTCAGGTTGGTGGTGGAGATGTTCTCGGTGTCCTTCTCGCTGGCGGGGGCCGCCGCGGGGGCCGGGCACGCGCCGTCGTAATTTGCCACGTCACCCGGCGCGACGGGCTTCGCGGCCGCCAGCTTCGGGTTAATCTCGCACGAGCGTTCCTTGCCGAACAGCGGATCCGTCAGGGCCTCGGTGGGAACGTCAACGAAGGCGGGGTCGCCGACGTACTTGCCGCGGTCCGCAAAGGCGAGAGCGCTGGCTTCGAGGTAGTGGTGCAGCGCGCTGGGGGTGGACATCCCGGAGAGGTCGAACGGCTCAAGGATGTTCAGCGCCTCGCCCACCGTGGTGCCGCCGCTGCTCGACGGAGCCATCCCGTAGACGTCCAGGCCGCGGTATTCGACGTGGGTGGGCCGCTGGTTCAGCGCGCGGTATTTGGCCAGGTCCGCTGTCGTCAGGTGACCTACCGGGACGGGCAGCTTGGTGGTCTTGGTCTTGGGCGGCGCCTGGACCGTTGACGCTATCTCCTTGGCCAGCGCGCCGTGGTAGAAACCGCGCGTGCCCTTGTCCGCCAACAGCCGGTAGGTAGCCGCGAGGTCCGGGTTTTTGAAGATGCTGCCGACGGCGGGTGCGTCACCGCCGGGAAGGAACAGCTGGCTGGTGGAGGTGAACGCCTCGAAGCGCAGCTTGTTGTCGAGGGTCTGCTGCCGGAAGGTGTCGTCCACCACGAAACCGCGCTCGGCCACCTTGATTGCGGGCTCGAGGACGTCATCGAGGTCCTTGGTTCCCCACCGGTCCAGCGCCTGCTCCCACGTTGCCGGCGTGCCGGGCACGCCCACTGACACTCCGCTGGTGACGAGCTCCGGGGTGAAGTTGTAGGGCTTGCCGGTCTTGGGGTCGATGAAGGCGTCATGCGGCATCGCGGCCGGCGCCGTCTCACGGCCGTCGATGGTGCTCACATGGCCTGAGTGTGCGCTGTAGAAGAGGAAGTACCCGCCGCCGCCCACTCCGGCGCTGTAGGGCTCGGTCACGCCGAGGGTGGCCGCGGCTGCGACGGCGGCGTCTGCCGCGTTTCCGCCCTTGCGGAGAATGTCGATGGCCGCGGCGGAGGCCTCCGGGTCCACGGTGCTGACGGCGCCGCCGTAGCCGGTGGCGGTGGCGGTCTTTTCGGTTACCCGCTCGTCAGCAAACGCGGGGCTGGCGACAGCCCCCGCCGTCACGCTCATCGCCAGGGCCGTGGTGACGGCTGCTACTCGGCTTCTCAGGTATGGCATGGTCGCTCCCGGGTGTGAGTAATGCGGGTTGACGGTACTGTCACGCTACTCCGCGGCGGAAGGACACTCAACGGCCCAAACGCGTTCACCGGACGCTGATCAGCGGCCGTGTGCTTCGTCAGCAGCGGCGTGCTGCCTGCGGCTGGCATACAGGAACGGCACGGCGAGCAACTGGATCACGCCGCTGAACGCCACCGACGCTGAATAGCCGTAGACGTCGGCGGCCCGGCCGAGGACCGGCTGCACCACCACCCCGCCGCTGGAGCCCATGAGGGAGGCGAAGCTGAGCACCGTGGCCCGCTGCCTCGAGTCGATCATGTCGTTGAGGTAGGCCTGCTCCACCGGGATCCCCACCTCGGCCACGAGCGCCCACACAGCCAGCAGCACCAGGGCCACCCAGAACTCACGGGTGAACCCGAGCGCCACCAGGATCAGTGCGCTGACTGTCCCGCTGAGGATCAGTACCGTGGTGCGTTTGCGGACCAGGAGCCGGAAACGGGGCGCCAGCCAGCCGCCCAGGACCTCGGCCCCCGCGACAATCGCTGCCGCCAGGCCCGCAATGGCGTACGCGCCGCGGTCGCCGTACAGTTCCAGCAGGAAAGGCTGCAGGGCGTAGAAGACATATATCCCGACGCCGGCAGTGAAGGGCGCGGACAGCATCACGTAGCGCACGGGCGGATTTTTCAGGCCGTTCTCGATGGACGCAGAGAGCACGGCGCGCACCGCCTGAAGGGGGCGCGCCGAGCGGTCTGGGATGAAGCCGACGTCGTGCATGAGCCACAGGGCCACACCGAACATCGCCAGCAGCACGCCAACCCGGAGCAGGAACGGCACGCCGAGGTTGGTGGCCTGGGCGATGGCACCGCCTGCGACGGATCCGATCAGCATGGCGGTTCCGGACACCATCTGGCCGCGTCCGAGCACCGTCTCCAGCGCGCCGTCGTAGCCGGAGTAGTGCAGTGCATCGACGAGCCATGCCTCCACGGCGCCGGAGAAGAAGGTGAAGCCCAGGCCGAGCAGCACGGACACCACTGCCCACGCCCAGAACGGAGCGGAAAGCTGCCACAGCACGTAGTAGAGGAGCGTCGAGACGGACAGTGTCGCGGTACCGAGCAGGAAGGACACCCGGCGCCCCCAGCCGTCAGCCACCACGCCGGTGGGTACCTCGAAAATGACCATCCCGGCGGTGAAGAACGCGTTCGCGGCAAAGGCCTCAAGGTTACTGAGCCCGGCATCGAGCAGGAAGAGCGTGTTGATGCCCCAGATGAACGAGGCGGCAAGGGTATTGCCGAGTGTCAGCGTCAGGTAGATGCGCTGCACCTTGCGGGCCGCCGGGTTCATCGCCTCGCTGTCCGTCCCGGCGCGAAGTTGGGGCACGAGACCATTCTCGCCGTCTTCACCGAAGGCCGCCAGAGACCCTTTTATCAGGGGTCGTTCGAGCGTAGCGTCATGCCCAACGGAGTAGGCGGCGAGAGGCAGTGCGGCTCCGGTCCGCACAGCGCCGTCTCCCTCCTGAGCCGTCGAAGGAGGCGGAAATGGCTGCTGGCTGGAATGCTGATACGGCTGCCGGTCCTGTGGGGGCGGGCACGGTCACCCTGGTGGAAGGTTCGTCCTTCTGCATTTCCTTGGCGAACGGGGATATCCATCCGGAACATCCGCACGGGGTCTTCCATGAGGACACCCGCATCCTGTCCCGCTGGAACCTGTCAGTAAACGGCCAGCCCCTGGAGGCGCTGACGGCGGAGACCAAGGAGCCGTACCGGGCCCTGTTCATCGGCCGGGTGCCCCGCTCCGACGGATATGCGGACAGTCCCCTGATCGTGGAGCGCCTGCGGGAGGTGGGGGCGGGAATCCGCGAGGAGATCACCATCCGGAACTACTCCTCGAAGGAGACCGAGTGCGTCGTTTCGCTCAGTGTCGAATCGGATTTCGCCGATCTCTTCGAGGTGAAAGAGGCCCGTGTCCAGCGGCGCTGGGAAGAATCCCGCCGGCCGGAGGGCGACTCGCTGGTGATCAAGGCCGGCTGGCAGGACCTAGTTAAGAGCGTCATCGTCAACGCAAGCGGAGCAGAGGTCACTGCCGACTCCCTAACTTTCCGGACGGTGGTCCCGCCGCGCGGCGCGTGGAGCTCGCGGGTGAGCGTGGCGCCCGCCGCTGACGGCGGCGGGGTCCCGCGGTCGGCGGTGATCCGTCCGGCGGTTGGTGAGGTATCGCCCAGCGACCGCCGCCGGCAGGAATGGGTGGCCAAGATCCCCAGGCTGCATATGAGCAACCGGTCCATTGAGCGGACCCTGCGGCGCAGCTACGACGACCTTGGCGCGCTCCGGATCGAGGATCCGGGCCATCCCGAGCGCGTGGTGGTGGCCGCGGGTGCGCCCTGGTTCATGACGCTGTTTGGCCGGGACTCGCTGTGGGCGTCGGAAATGGCGCTGCCGGTGGATCCTTCCCTGGCGCTGGGCACCCTGCAGACGCTGGCCGACCGGCAGGGCAAAGTTGTGGACCCGATGAGCGAGGAGGAGCCCGGGAAGATCCTGCACGAGGTCAGGCTGGGCGTCTCCAGCGGGCTGGCGCTGGGCGGCAGGTCCGCCTACTACGGGAGTATCGATGCCACGCCGCAGTTTGTCATGGCGCTTGGCTCGGTCAGCCGTTGGGGATTCGGACGGGACGCCATCGCCGCGCTGCTCCCCCATGCCGACCGCGCGCTGGAGTGGGTCCGGACTTACGGAGACAAGGACGGCGACGGGTTTGTCGAGTATCAGCGACTCAACGACCAGGGCCTGATCAACCAGGGGTGGAAGGACTCGTGGGACGGTATCAACTTTGCTGACGGAACGCTGGCAGAACCCCCGATCGCACTATGCGAAGTGCAGGCATTGGTGTACTCGGCGTTTTTGTCCCGGGCGTGGATGGCGTACGACGCCGGCGACACGGCTTTGGCGGCGAGCCTCACCGAGGAGGCGGCGGAGCTGAAGAGGAAATTCAATGAACAGTTCTGGCTGCCTGACCGCGGCTATTACGCGGTGGCACTCGACCGGGACAAGCGCCCCGTTGACGCGTGCGCTTCCAACATGGGGCAGTGCCTGTGGCACGGCATCGTGGACGAGGACAAGGTGCCGCTCGTGGCCGAGCGGCTGATGTCCCCGGAGATGTTCAGCGGCTGGGGCGTCCGGACGCTGGGCACCGACATGGGTGCCTACAATCCCGCCAGCTACCACAACGGCTCGGTCTGGCCGCACGACAATGCGGTCATAGTGGTGGGCCTGCTGCGCTACGGTTTCGTGGAGGAGGCGCAGCGGATCGCCACGGCCCTCCTGGAGGCGGCAGATTACACCGACGGCCGGCTTCCCGAGCTGTTCTGCGGCTTCAGCCGGGACCAGGTCACCGAGCCGGTGCCGTATCCGACGGCCTGCTCCCCACAGGCGTGGGCGGCCACCACACCGATCATGCTGGTGACCAGCCTGATGCGCTACGACGCGCACGTGTCCCGCGGCGGCGTGTGGATGGATCCGGTCCTGCCCGCCTCCTATGGCGATCTCCACATCACCAACGCACCCATGGGGGCCGGCCGGATCACCATCGACATCACCGGTTCCGAGGCCTCCGTTCAGGGGCTGCCGGAAGGACTGACCTTCCACCGCGAACACCGGCCTTGGCTGACCGAGCTGATGGCGGAGGCCGGGCTGGGAAAGTAAAGACTAGCCGAGGCGGTCCAGCGCCTGCAGGAGCCGCCGGACCGAACCGCCAAGATTCCATTTAGTGGCGAGCCGCTCGAGTTCCTCCCGCGCCTCACCCGTCACAGCATGCAGTTCCGCACCGGCCTCTTCCAGGGACGGCGGCTCCAGATTGCGCACCACGCTGACAACGGCGGGGGCCACCTTGAGATAGTCCGCGGCGGCGGCGAGTTTGGAGCGCACCGAGACGGACACCCTGCCGCCGGGATCGGCCGCTGCAGCGAGCAGCCCGTCGAGCGTGCCGTGTTCCAGCAGCAGCGAAGCGGCGGTCTTCTCGCCGATGCCGGCCACGCCGGGCAGCCCGTCCGAGGCGTCGCCGCGGAGGGTTGCGTAGTCCGCGTACTGCTGCGGCAGCACGCGGTACTTTCCGACGACGACGGCTTCGGTAAGGACTTCGAGGTTCCGCATGCCCCGCGCGGTGTAGATCACCCGCACCTGGCGGTCGTCGTCCACCAGTTGGAAGAGGTCGCGGTCCCCGGTCACCACGTCCACCGGAAGGTCGGCGTGGCTGGCGTAGGTGCCCACGACGTCGTCGGCCTCATGCTCCGGGACGCCCACGACGGCGATGCCGGCCAGGCCCAGCACGTGGCGGATCAGCGGGATCTGCGCCTCCAGCTCGTCGGGCACCACCTCAACATCGGCCGCACCGGCCACCACCTCCGCCACACGGTGGGCCTTGTAGGTGGGAATGAGGTCAACCCGCCACTGGGGGCGCCAGTCGTCATCCCAACAGGCCACCAGATGCGTGGCGCCGTAGTCGGTGGTGAGCCGCGCGATCATGTCGAGCAGGCCGCGGACGGCGTTCACCGGCGTGCCGTCGGCGCGGCGGATGGTGTCGGGCAGGCCGTAGAAGGCGCGGAAGTACAGGGAGGCTGTGTCGAGCAGCATCAGGCGGTTGACCATGACTGATCCTGACACGGATTCGCCGCGCGGCGCCCGGGACACGGTCCGGAAGTGGGAGGATGGGCGCATGGAACTGCACATCACCGGCGACGAAGCCGCCGACAAACTTCTCAGCGATGACGCCTTCGCGCTGCTCACTGGCATGCTGCTGGACCAGCAGGTGACCATGGAGTCGGCTTTCGCCGGACCCGAAAAGATCCGCACGCGCATCGGCTCCATCAGCCCAGCCGCCGTGGCCGAACATGACCCGGCAGGCTTCGTTGAGGTCTTCAAGGAACGTCCGGCCGTCCACCGCTTCCCCGGTTCCATGGCTGCCCGCGTACAGGCGCTCGCCGAGGCCGTGGAGAGCGAGTGGGGCGGCGAGGCGACTGCCATCTGGACCCGGGACGAACCCGACGGCAAGGAAGTCCTCCGCAGGCTGAAGTCACTGCCGGGATTCGGCGAGCAGAAGGCCAAGATCTTCCTGGCGCTGCTCGGCAAGCAGTGCGGGCTCCAGGCGCCGGGCTGGCGTGAGGCAGCGGGCCACTACGGCGAGGAGGGTTCGTACCTCTCGGTCGCGGACATCGTGGATCCGGAGTCGCTGACGAAGGTGCGTGCCAGCAAGCAGGCGGCCAAGGCCGCCGCGAAGGCAGCAAAGGCGGCGGCCGCCGATTAGCTGATCACGACGGCGGCCGGCCGCCTTGGCGGGGCAGCTTAGTACTCGCCCTTGATCACGAAGTAGGATCCGCGGATCTCCCCGGCAAGCTTCGACTTTTGGCGTGCGAACTTGAAGCTGGATGCGAGCTCTTCGGGAACGTCCATGCCCTGGGAGAGCTTGAATCCCACTGCCCGCTTCGCACCCTCCTCGATGCCGTACATGACGTTGACGGACAGCCCGGATTCGTAGAACACATAGGCCATCCGAAGGCCGTCCACTTCGAAAGACGTTACCTCGAGCGGACGGGCCGAGAAGGAGATGTCGCGCTCGTCGGACAGGATGCGGTTCACCCAGTCGAGGGTTTCCGGCGCCTCGCTGGCGGGTTCGACGGTGAACACGTGGTCGTACTTGTTCTTGTAATACCGTGCCTCGTTGGCACGCAGTCCCGCCAGCGCGTCCGCCACTGGGGACGACTCCAGGCCGATGGTGGACACGTTCTGGAAGTCTACGGTGTATGGCATGCGCCCTCCTGGTTTCGATTCATCGCACTCCTCACCCTAATTCCCCTGCAGCGGCCAGGCTTCTTGATTCCTGATTGGTTGGGCGCGTGATTCATGCCCTGCCCCGTTTGAGCACCCGGGCGGCAGCCAGGTAACCGGTGAGCATGGCTGTGGCCGCGCGGCCGACGGCCTGTGCATCCGGCGCGAAGGTGCTGGCGTGCAGGTTTCCGCTCGCTGCCGGCATCCCCGTGAAGATCATCACCGCGCGGGCCGCCGAGGCATAGAAGGCGAAGTCATCGGATCCATACGAGCGGAACTCACGAACCTCATGCCCTTGGGCGTTGAGGTGACGCACGATCTCGACGGCAAGTTCGGCGTCGTTTTCCAGAATCGGCTCCCCCTTCAGGATTTCAAGGCGTCCTGTGCAGTCGTGGGCAGTGGCGACGCCAGTTGCCACCTGGCGGAGACGGGTGTGGACCATCTGCCGTTGCGGCTCTGACATGGTGCGGATGGTTCCAGTCACTGTTGCCTTTTCCGGGATCGCATTGGGGCTGCCGCCGGCATGAATGGTCCCCACCGTGAGTACCGCGGACATGGTGGGATCGACGTTGCGCGAAACGATCTGCTGGCACGAAACCACAAAGGCGCTGGCGGCAAGAAGGGCGTCCGCAGCATGGTGCGGGTAAGCGCCGTGGGCCGGCCGGCCGGTGAGGACCAGTTCGAATTCGTCGGCGGAGGCATTGACCGGTCCCGGCGTGCAGGAATACGCCGAGGAATCCAGGGCCGGCTGCAGGTGCGCCCCGATAACCGCCCCCACCCGCTGGGCCGTCAGTACCCCGGACCGCACTACGTCGTGGGCACCCGACTCGCCGACTTCCTCGCGCGGCTGCAGAATCCCCACCAGCGGAACGGGCAGCGGCACCGTCAGTGCCAGCGTGCGGGCAACCGCGACAAATGCCGCCATGTGCACGTCGTGTCCGCAGGCGTGCATGGCGCCGATGTTCGCTGCCCAGGGCAGTCCTGTCCGTTCCACAACCGGCAGGGCATCCATCTCGGCCCTGATCGCAACCGAGACCCCGGGCGCGCCCAGACGGACGATCCCGATGTTTCCGGTGAGCGTTTCCTTTCGGAATGCGTCCGGCAGCTCATTCATCAGCGTGGCCAAGGTGTCGCCCTCATCCCCCGAGACCCGGGGCTCGGCATGCAATTGCCTGTACAGCTCCTCGGCCTTCTGCACCTCGACGGCCAGGCGGGCGAATGCTGCACCTTCATTGAAGGCTTCTGACGGGCTCACCTCGCGCTAGTAACGCCAGCGCAGGGCGGCGATGACGGACTCACGGTCGAGCTTGGCAAACCGCTCCGCTTCGCCCCGCCGCACCGCCACATAAGCGCCCACCAACTCATGGCCCAACGCTGTGCGGAGGAAACTGCTGCCGTCCAGATCGTCCAGTGCCGTGGACATATCGGGGGCAAATGCCCGGATATCCAGGCGCTCCCGCTCCTCCTCGCTCAATGTGCCGGGGTCGACCGTGATCTCAGCCGGGAGTCTCAGCTGTCCCCTGAAGCCCTCGAGTGCGGCTGCAAGAATTGCCGCCACGGCCAGGTACTGGTTGGCGGCACCGTCGCAGCATTTCACTTCCACGTTCGATTGGCGGTCCTCGTAGCCTTTGAGGCCCGGCACGAACCGGACGGCGGCCTCGCGGTTGCCCGTGCCCCAGCAGATGAAGCTGCCCGCCCACTGCTGCGGCTGAAGCCGGGCCAGGCTCAGCGCGCTTCCGCCCAGCAAGGCTGCGCTTTCGGCAAGCTTCCCGAGGACGCCTGCGACCATGCTCTCGCCTGCCGGGCTCATCTGCGTAGCGGAGGCAGCGTCGTGGAAGACGTTGCCGTCAATGTTCCTTGCGGAGAAGTGGATGTGGCATCCGTTGGTCGCAGTTTTAGAATCCGCTATCGGCGAGTAGGAGACGTTCAGTCCATGCCGGCGCGAGACCCGGGCGACGATGAACCGGGCGAGGAGGTAATCGTCCACGGCCTGGACCGGGTTGCGGGGGGCCAAAGCGATTTCCACCTGCCCCCGGCCATACTCGGGGTGGATCTGTTCCACCGGAACGCCGGCTTCCACCAGCGCTGTCAGCACGTCCAGGTTCCATGCTTCCAGCTGCAGGAAGGCGGCCGCTCCATAGCCCGGGCCATCGTGCGCCAGGACGGGCGCGTCCTGAGGGCCGCTGAACACTGTAAACTCCAGCTCGAGGCCTACGGAAACCTCCAGCCCTGCCGCGGCCCATTCGGATACCACCCGTTTGAGTGCCGTGCGCTGGCATGTTGGATAGGGAGCTCCGCGCAGGTCCACCAGGTCGGCCGGCGCCCAGGCGAGGCCGGTGGCCTTGTCGATGACAGCAACGGCCGAGCGGTCAGGCATGCCGCGCAGGTCTCCCACGATGGGATCGATCTCGGATGACCGTGTGACGTAGTCGTCAGCGGCCAACAGGACTCCGACGCTCACTGAGACGCCGCAGCCGTTGGAGAAAGCATCTTCAACCTTGGGTCCCGGCAGAACCTTGACCCTTGATACGCCTGCGTTGTCCAGGCAGGAAATGACAAGGGCCCTGACGTACTGGAGATCCATATCCGTCTTCGGATTTGAAGTCACAGCTTTCCTTTCCACGTTTCAGACGACTGGTTCAGGCGATGGGCATTGAGCTTCAGGGATTCAGGTTGTAGACGCGGTTGGCGTTTTCCGTGGCCACCATCGTGGCGATCCTTTCGGCGTCGTCAGCGGTTGCCCAGCCCGAGTCGATCCAGTCGTCCATCAGGGCTGCGAATGAAGTTCGCCAGTTGGCCGCGCTGACGGCGTAATGCTCGGCAAGGCCGTACGAATCCGATGAGTAGAGGATCTTGCTGAAAGGTGCGACCTCCATCGCCTGGCGGATTGACGTGCCAGCACTTGGGCCCAGGTAATGCGAGACCAGGCCCACGTCGAGGTAGACATGCGGGAAGACCTGGGCGAGGATGCCGGCTTCCCTGATGAAGGGGTAGCAGTGCAGCAGCATGAAATCGACTCCCCGTGACCTCGTGGCCCGAAACAGCGCATTGAGCCGGGACGGATCGGCCCGGAAGAGCTGGACGTCCGAGTCCCCGTACCCCGTGTGAAGCTGCACGGGCAAGCCGGTATCGATCCCCGACCAAAGCCCGAACCTCAACAGAATCGGATCAGTGATTCTGAACGACCCGGTTTCCTCGGCGGTATGGAACCAGGCATCAGCTGCCTGGAGCACCTCGCGCCCGGAGGGCCGTTCGGCGGGAATATCGAAACCGTGACGGTAGGCGACGATGGATTTCACCCCCACCGCCTCCCGCGCTCTGGCCGCCAGCGTTTCCGGGAACTTTGCCACGAAGCCGGCGGCAGTGGACTCCGAGGCAAAGTCCTCGGCCACTCTCTCGATGCGGACGATCTCGCGAACCCGGGCGTCAGCACTCACCGCCATGGCGTCGGGGCCAGGAAGCCGTGCATCCCGGATGCCCGTGTCAAGGAGATAGTGGGAAGTTCCGGTGCTGCGAAGCAGCAGCCTGTTGGCTTCGGCGGCGCCGATGCCCCTGCGGCGCGCCAGGTATTCATCCAGGGGCGCAAGCGGCTCGAGTCCGAGGACCGGTGCACAGAAACGCCGTACCGCAAGGCCGAAGGGCGAGTCGAGGCTGTCCGTGCCTGCCGGTGCCGGCCAGTCGGACTCCGTGGCCAGGCTCCTGAACTCGTCGTCGGTCAGTTCGGCCCCGACAACGCCGTGGCAGTGGTGGTCGACCAGTGGCAGGTCAATCCTGCGGCTGCTCCTGTCAGTCATGATCACCGCCAACCGGTCGTGTTTGGCCACACCTAGATCGAGTATGGATCCGATGTCACCGGGAGGAAAGCCGCTACGCCGTCCGGTACGTCACCATCAGCACCCCGGTCCCGGTGGTCGCGGAGTCGACAAGCCGCAGCCAGGATCATCTCGTACTGGAAGATCTGGATATCGGGGTTGTCGTCAATCAGCGACAGGATGCACTACAAGCCCATCGGCGTCGTCGGCGCCATCGGCCCCTGGAACTGGCCCATGATGATCACCATCTGGCAGATCGCCCCCGCCCTGCGCATGGGCAACACCGCCGTCGTCAAACCCTCCAAGATGACCCCGCTCTCCGTCCTGGCCCTGATCAAGGTCCTCAGCGAAGAACTCCCCGAGAACGTCCTGACCGCCATCTCCGGCAACCGCGAAGTCGGCGCCCGCCTCGCCGAACACCCCGCCGTCGGCAAAATCATGTTCACCGGCTCCACCGCCGCAGGCCGCGCCATCATTCGCTCCTCAGCCGATACCATCAAACGCCTCACCCTCGAACTCGGCGGCAACGACGCCGGCATCGTCCTGCCCGACGCCGACCCCACAACCATCGCCCAGGACCTGTTCTGGGGCGCGTTCCTGAACACCGGCCAGACCTGCGCCGCCCTCAAACGCCTCTACGTCCACGACACCATCTACGACGCCGTCTGCGACGAACTCACCACCATCGCCAAAACCATGCCCATGGGCAACGGCCTCGACGAAAACAACGTCCTCGGCCCCCTCCAAAACAAAGCCCAGTACGACATCGTCGCCGACCTCGTCCAAGCCGCCAAAGACTCCGGTGCCCGGATCCTGCTCGGCGGCAACCCCGACCCCGACCAGCCCGGCTACTTCTACCCCACCACCCTCGTGGCCGACATCGACAACAACAACCCCCTCGTCACCGAAGAACAGTTCGGCCCCGCCCTGCCCATCATCCGCTACACCACCATCGACCAGGCAGTGGAAATGGCCAACGGCCTCGACGTCGGACTCGGCGCCTCCGTCTGGTCCCCCAACCTGGCCGCAGCCCGCGAAGTCGCCGCCCGCATCCAAGCCGGCACCGTCTGGATCAACAAACACGGCGCCGTGGACCCCCGCGTCCCCTTCGGCGGCGCCAAACAATCCGGCTACGGCCTCGAATTCGGCGTCGAAGGCCTCAAACACCTCGGCGTCCCCCAAATCATCAACGGCTAAACCCCCACCAACGCAACCCGCTCACCGGAACCCAGAGGCCGCCGTCCCAACAACGCGACGGCGGCCCTTTCATCCCGGCTAGGCTGTTTTCGTTCCCATGAGCTCGCGGTTGACTGCCGGCATGATCTCGGTGGCGAGCAGTTCGATGGACCGTGCAGTCTCCGCAAAGGGCAGGCCGCCCAGGCCGACCTGCGCCATATACCGGCTGTTGCCGAGCGCCTGGTGAATTTCGATCAGTTTCTCAATGACCTGCTGGGGGCTGCCCACCAGCAGCCCGCCGCCCGGTTCGCTCCAGTCGTCGAAAGTTGAGCGCGGGAAGTGGTCCACCGGGCGTGGCATGTTCTGCTCGAAATAGGCGCGGTAGTAGGGATAGAAGGTGTCCCGTGCCTGCTGGGACGTCCGTGCCGCGTAAAAGTGGCCGCCTGCTCCGACCTGGAGGGTTTCGGCATCGTTGCCGGCCTCGGTTGCGCTCTGCCGGTAAAGCTCCACCAGGCGCCGGAACCGTTGGGGTCCGGAGAGGAGCGCAATAAACAGGGGAAGGCCCAGTCGTCCCGCCCGAACAAAGCTTGCCGGCGTACCGCCCACCCCGACCCAGACCGGTAGTTTCTCCTGCAGGGGGCGGGGGGCTATGTCCATCCCGGGAATGCTTTGCGTTAACCTTCCCTCCCAGCTGAGGTTGGCGTGCTCGCGGAGTTCGAGCAGCATCCTCAGCTTCTCGTCGAAGAGTGCGTCATAGTCCGCCGTGCTGTGGCCAAACAACGGATAGGAATCAACGAAAGCTCCGCGGCCGGCAATGATTTCGGCCCGCCCGCCGGAAATCAGGTCCAGGGTGGCGAACTGTTCAAAAAGCCGCACCGGATCCTGGGTGGAGAGAACAGTGACAGCCGTACTTAGCCTGAGGTTTGTGGTCTCCCGGGCGATGGCTGCCAGGACGATCTCCGGCGCGGACAAAGCGAAGTCCGACCGGTGATGCTCACCCAAGCCCAGGAAGCTCAGGCCGGCCTGGTCCGCGAGCTTGGCCAGTTCGATGGTGTCCGCGAGTCTCTGCTGGGGTGACAATGCTGAGCCCGTGCTGAGGCTCCGGGACAGTTCTCCGAAGGTAAAGATGCCAAAGTCCATGTTGAGTTGAACCTTCAAGTATGTGGTTTCATTCCCACTTCGGGTCTGATGCACCGCCAAAGTAGGGACCCAACTAACGTCCCGCCGGTGTCCTTGTCGGGACCCCACAAAATCTGGCCCTTGATGGGGAATTAGCGTCAGTTCGGAGGAACATCCGCAGCCATCACACGCAAAGGACCCATCAATGACGATTCAGACAGACGCGAGCGAAGCCACCAGCCACGCGACCATCCCGGCCGCTTTCCCCATCCTTGAAACCGCCAGGCAGCAGGTCCTCGAGGACGGCATCGGGCTTACCCAGGAGCAGCTCGAGGAAGTGCTTCGCCTTCCGGACGAGGCCCTTCCCGCCGCCCTGCAGCTTGCCCACGAGGTCCGCCTCAAGCACTGCGGCGAAGACGTGGAGGTGGAGGGCATCATCTCCATCAAGACCGGCGGCTGCCCGGAGGACTGCCACTTCTGCAGCCAGTCCGGCCTGTTCGACTCCCCCGTCCGCGGCGTCTGGCTGGATATCCCCGAGCTGGTCAAGGCCGCCAAGGAAACGGCCGCAACCGGCGCCACCGAGTTCTGCATCGTCGCCGCCGTCCGCGGGCCCGACATCAAGCTCATGAACCAGATCAAGTTCGCCATCGACCGCATCAACGAAGAGGTGGACATCAACATCGCCTGCTCCCTGGGGATGCTCACCCAGCGCCAGGTGGATCAGCTCGCCGAGTGGGGCGTGCACCGCTACAACCACAACCTGGAAACAGCCCGCAGCTACTTCGCCGAAGTTGTCACCACGCACAGCTACGAGGAACGCCTCGACACCTGCAACATGGTCAAGGCCGCCGGCATGGAACTGTGCTGCGGCGCCCTGATCGGCATGGGCGAAACCCTCGAACAGCGAGCCGAACTCGCCGCCCAGCTCGCGGCCCTCGAACCCCACGAGGTCCCGCTGAACTTCCTCAACCCCCGCCCCGGCACGCCGCTCGAGAACCAGGGCATCATGGACGGCAAGGATGCCCTCCGCGCCATCTCCGCCTTCCGGCTTGCCATGCCGCGCACCGTGCTGCGCTACGCCGGCGGCCGCGAACTCACCCTTGGCGACCTCGGCACCCGCGACGGCCTCCTCGGTGGCATCAACGCGGTCATCGTCGGCAACTACCTCACCACTCTGGGGCGCCCGGCGACGGCGGACCTGAACCTTTTGGTCGAGCTGAACATGCCGATCAAGGAACTCCAGAAGACGCTGTGACCGGGGTTTCTACGGGCTCAACCGGCGGGAGCTCAACCGGCGTGGCGTTTTGCGGGCTCTGCGGCGGGACGTATGACGGCGCCAGCGGGCCGCCGCCGTCCGCCCACCATGAGTGCAACGAACGGCTGGCCATGGAACCGCCGCGCTACTGCGCCGCCTGCCGGCGCCGGATGAAGGTCCAGGTCACACCGCTGGGCTGGTCCGCCGAGTGCTCCCGGCACGGGGTGCTGGTCCCGTGACGCAAGGTGCAATGGTGACGCAAGGTGCAACGGTGACGCACGATTCGCACCAGCCGGACCTGATCCTGCGGGACCGCGCCCGGCTGTGGCACCCGTACGCGCCGGCGTCGCCGGACCTTCCGCTGTGGGAGGTGGAGGCGGCCGACGGCGTGCGGTTGCGGCTCCGCGGCGAGGACGGCACCCGGCATGAGGTGATCGACGCGATGTCCTCGTGGTGGTCGGTGATCCACGGATACCGACACCCCGTGCTGGATGCCGCTGCCAAAGCGCAGCTGGAAAAGTTCAGCCACGTAATGTTTGGCGGGCTCACCCATGCCCCGGCGGTGGAACTGGCTGAGCGGCTCGTGGCTATGGCCCCTGCAGCGGCCGGCCGTCCGGGTCTGGAGCGGGTGTTCCTCGCCGACTCGGGGTCGGTTGCCGTCGAGGTGGCGCTCAAGCTGGCGGTGCAGTTCCAAACCGCAACGGGCCACCCGCGCCGGCAGCGGTTCCTCAGCCTCCGCGGCGGCTACCACGGCGACACGTTCGCGGCCATGGGGATCTGCGATCCTGTGGACGGTATGCACTCGGCCTTCCCCGGACTGCTCGCCGGCAACGTCTTTGCGTCCCGCCCTCCCGCTGCGGCGTCGGCAACCACGGAAGCGGTACAGGGATGGGCAGCCGAGGTGGCGGAGCTGGCGGCCGCCCACGCGGCGGAACTGGCGGCGATCGTCGTCGAGCCTGTGCTGCAGGGTGCCGGCGGCATGCACGCCTACCCGGCCGAATGCCTGACTGTACTGCGCGAGGTGGCGGACCGGCACGGGCTGCTGCTCATCTTCGACGAGATCGCCACCGGCTTCGGCCGCACCGGCCAACTGTTCGCAGCCGACCATGCCGGCGTCGTGCCGGACATCATGTGCGCGGGCAAGGCCCTGACGGGCGGCTACCTGACGCTCGCCGCCATGCTCTGCACGGCCGAGGTGGCCGCGGCTGTGTCCGGCGGCCAGGCAGGTGCCCTGCTGCACGGCCCCACGTTCATGGGCAACCCGCTGGCATGTGCCGTGGCCATCGCCAGCCTCGGCATCATCGAAACCGGGAGCTGGCGGGCCGATGTAGGCCGGATCGGCACCGGACTGGCGTCCGGGCTGGCGTCCGCGCTGGAACTGGGAGCCGTCCGGGACGTCCGCACTATCGGGGCCGTCGGGGTCATCGAGCTGCACGACGCCGTCGACGTCACTGCGGTCACCGCGGCAGCCATCCGCCGCGGCGTCTGGGTCCGGCCGTTCCGTAACCTCGTCTACACCATGCCGCCGTACATCAGCACGGCCACGGACATCGCAGAGATCACGGCGGGCATGATCGCAGCCGTCGCCGAGGTTCATGAAGCCCACTTCGAACGCGTCCCGGCCCGCACAGGAAGTGCGTCATGAGCCGCTCGATGACCCAGTGGCTCGAGCGGCAGGCCGCCGTCCGGGAACGCCGGGGCCAGGTCCGCCGTCCGCTTCCCCGTGCCGCGCGCGAACGGTTCATCGACCTGGCCAGCAACGACTACCTGGGCCTTGCCACGGACCCGCGGGTCACCGGGGCAGCCGCGGAGGCCGCGACACGGTGGGGCGCCGGCGCCACCTCCTCGCGCCTGGTCGCCGGAACCACAAACCTGCACCTGGACCTGGAGCGGGAACTGGCCACCGTGGCCGGGATGGAAGCGGCGCTGGTCTTCTCCTCCGGCTACCTGGCCAATATCGGGGTGATCACGGCGCTGGGCGGTCCGGGGACCCTGATCGTAGCGGACGAGCACTGCCACGCCTCGATGATCGACGGATTCCGGCTCAGCCGCTCGCGCACCGAGTCCTTCGCGCACAACAGCGTGGCGGAAGCCGGCCGGCTGCTCGCCGGCCGTAAGGAACCGCGGGCGATCATCGCCGTCGAATCCGTCTACAGCGTCCTCGGCGACGAGGCGCCGCTCGCTGCGCTGCTGGCCATGGCCGAGCAGGACGACGCCATGCTGCTCATCGACGAGGCCCACAGCCTCGGTGTCACCGGCAGCGGCGCCTTCCAGGGGCGAGGTTCTGTCGCCGGGACCGCGCTTGCCGGGCACCCCAACGTGATCGTGACGGCCACGCTGTCCAAGGCGCTGGGCAGCCAGGGCGGCGCCGTCCTGGGATCCGGGCTGCTGCGGGAGCACCTCCTCAACCGTGCCCGCAGCTTCATTTTCGACACCGGTCTGGCACCGGCGTCCGCCGCGGCCGCCCTCGCCGCGGTGCAGATCCTCACGGACGAGCCGTGGCGGGCGGGATCCGTGCACGGCAACGCGGCAGCGCTGGCCGCCGGGCTTGCGCCAGCCCTCGCCAGCCGCGGTGTCATGGCGGATCCGAGAGCAGGGGCCGTGCAGTCCATCCCCATGCCGTCCGCGGAATCGGCCCTGGCCGCCGCCGAATCTGCGCGCCGCACCGGCGTCCGGATCGGCTGTTTCCGCCCGCCGTCCGTTCCTGACGGGATCCCGCGGCTGCGGCTCACCGCCCGCGCCACCCTCACACCCGAAGAAATCGAAGACAGCTGCGCAGTGCTGCGCGGCATTTTGGAGGAGCTTCCATGAACCTGTCCCCCGTCATTCTGGTCACCGGAACGGACACCGGCGTCGGCAAAACCATCACGACGGCGGCCCTCGCCGCCGCCCTGAACGCAAAGGGACGCAGCGTGGCGGTTTACAAGCCGTGCCAGTCGGGTGCCGCCGACGGCGACTCCGACGCAGCCGAAGTCCTCCGGCTCGCCGGCGTGCCGGCCGAAGCCGGCATCGTTCTTCAGGAAGCCATGGCTCCCGTGGCGGCCGCCGCCATCGACGGAACTCCCCTGCCACCTGTGGCTTGGCATGCAGAGCGGATCCGCGGACTCACTGCAACCCACGACCACGTCCTGGTGGAGGGCGCCGGCGGCCTGCTGGTGGAGCTGGATTCGGACGGCAGCACCCTGGCTGACCTCGGATCGCTGCTGGCGGCGCCGTTTATGGTCGTCGCCCGGCCGGGGCTGGGCACCTTGAACCACACCGCCCTGACCCTCGAGGCACTGGCCGCCCGCGGGCTGGATGTCCTCGGCGTCGTGCTCGGCAGCTGGCCCGCCCGCCCCGACGCGGTACACCACAGCAACCGGCAGGTGCTCGGGTCACTGCTTGTTCCCGTCATCGGGGCCCTGCCCGAGCGCGCCTCGGAACTGTCCCCGGCCGACTTCCGCGCCGGCGCCGCCGCATGGCTGAACGGGGTGCCCGCATGACCCCGACGGCGACGACGGCCGCGACGGCGATGGCGGAGCCCCCGGCACATGCTCCCGACGGGTCCAGGTGCCCCTACCTCGTGGTCCGGGACCCGGATGCGGTCCGTGATGTCCTGCACCGGCCCGCCGACTTCAGCCCCGCTAATGCGCTGGTGGCGGTGACTGCACTGGAGGGACCGGCCCTGCGCGCTCTGCAGCGGGTGGGCTTTGCGTTACCTCCCGTCCTGGCCAGCAACGACACCGGTACCCACGGCGGAATCCGCAGGGTGGTGGCAGGCTTCTTCACACCCGCCACAGTCGCCGCGATGGAACCGCGAATCCGGGAACTGGCCCGGGAAGCGGCCGCCAAAGCCGCGGAGCAGCTCGCCAGAAACGGACATGCGGACCTCGTGCAGGCGGTGGCGGCAGTTCCGCCCGCCGTCGTGATGCTTGAACTCCTCGGGCTGCCCGTGCGGGATCTTGCCGATCTCAAGCGCTGGGGCCTGGAGTCCATGGAGCTGTTCTGGGGGTGGCCAAGCCCGGAACGGCAGCTTCAATTGGCCAGCAGTGCCGCCGAGTTCTATGTCTGGCTGCGTCGGCTCGTCGCCGAATCCGTGGCGGCCCCGGGACGCAACCTGTTCAAGTCGCTGGCCGGGCACGGCCTCTCGAGGACGGAGATGTGCTCGCTCGGCTACTTCCTGCTGATTGCCGGGCAGGAAACCACAACGCAGCTGATCAGCACCACGCTGTTCCGGCTGCTGGAGGGTGCCGCACCTGTGTGCTGGAAGGACGCGGCCTCGGAAGCCGGCGCCAAGTCAGTGGTGTGGCACGTGCTCGCCAGCGAATCATCCGTTCCGACGTGGCGCCGCGTGACCGACCACGAAACCATCCTCAGCGGCGCCCGGATCCCGGCCGGTACGGAGATACTCCTTGAACTGTCCGGCAACCGGATCACGGCGGCCGCTGACCAGGCAAGCACGTCCCCGCACGAGCAGGCCGGGCGCGGACCGTCAACCGGCCTGGTCTTCGGTTCGGGCATCCACCGTTGCCTCGGAGCGAAGCTCGCCGAGCTGGAAGCCGCCATCATCGTCCAGGAAACCGCTGCGGCACTGCCAGGGATTCAGTTGCGGGACCACGAATCGGAATGGATCCGCCTCCTGTCGTTTCAGGCACCCCGGACCGTCAGCGTGGTGAGTCCGGCAGGCTGACGGCGCCGCTGGCAAACCGTGCTGGGCGGAAGGACCCCGGCTAGAAGGAGGACACCGTTAACCCAAGCCCCAGCAAGCCCCGGCCCGCCTGCTCAAGGATCGGATCCAGGCTCAGGGTCGGGTGGTTGAGGAGCACATTCACGTCGCGCTGAATACGCTGGAGTGGATGCGACAGCCGGTGGGCACTCCCACCCGAGCCCGCGACGGTGAGCCGGACAGCTTCCTCCGCTGCCTCCCCGCTGAGCGCAAGGGAGAGCCGGTAGCCGGCGCGTTCCTCGTCCGTCAGAGTTGATGGCCGGCGCCGATGGGATTCAGCCACCGTCCTGACGGCCTCCTGCCAGTGCAGGCGCGCCGTTGCCACCGATCCGTGCGCTTTCGAGAAGCGGGCCTGCGCCAGCGGTGAATCGGCCTGGCGGTTGTCAACGGTGTTCTTCACCCTGCGCACCAGGATGTTTTCCCTGAAGACGTCGACGGCGTATTCAGCGGCTCCCAGCGCGGCCGCGGGTGCCACCAGGTTCAACAGTGTTGCCATGGGGGTGTGGATCATCGGGTCCTCGTGGATCAGGCTGCCCGGGTTGTCCGCGGCGGTCAGGAGGGTCCAGTCCATGGCACGGTACACCGGCACAAACAGATCCATCGCCCGCAGGTCGTTGCTGCCCGTTCCCCGCAGCCCGTCCGTGTGCCACATATCCAGCAGGTCCAGCTCGGCGACCGGAACGAGACACTGCAGACGGACGCCGTCGGAGTCCACCGCCAGCAGGGCCCACTCCGAATGCATGACCCCGGACGCGAAGCTCCAGTGGCCCGAAATCGAGAATCCGCCCGGCACCTTCCTGGCCGAGCCCACGGGAGCGCTCGTGGCCGCGGCCAGCGGAGCAGGCCCGTCGGCGAAGACTTCGTCCTGCACCCGTTGGGGCCAGCGGGCCAGCATCCAGACGTGCTCGATCAGGTGCCCGGCCGTCCACGCCGTCGAGGCGCAGCCCCGGGCAAGCCGGCGGATGACCTCAGCATAGGTTTCCACGCCCATGCCGTATCCGCCCAGCTCCTTCGGGGCCAGGATCCGGAACACGCCGGCGTCCTTCAGCTCATTCATCGTGGATTCCGGGAGGTGGCGCAGCCGCTCCGTTTCCTCCGCCCGCTCCCGCAGCGGGGGAACCAGGCCGTCAACGCGGCTGAGCATCTCGTCGTGGCTCGGAACGGTGCCTCCCGGCACCGGGACTACGGGTCCGACGCCGGCCCCCGGGAGTTCCAGCGTATGTGCGGTACGGTCCCGCTTTGCCGCCAGATATCCATGGTTGGCCGGCGAGAGGTACACCGCGGTGGGTACCTGTTCGGTGACGTCTATGCCGAGGGCCGTCAGCTGTTCAGCCTTGTCCGGGTTGTTGCTCAGGAGACGGATCCGGGCGGCGCCGAGAGCACCCAGCATCTGGCCGGCCGCTGTGTAGTCGCGCTCGTCCTCGCCGTGCCCCAGGGCCAGGTTGGCGTCGTACGTATCGAGGCCCGTGTCCTGCAGGGCGTATGCGTCCAGCTTGGAGTACAGCCCGATGCCGCGGCCCTCCTGGCGGAGGTATAGCAGGAATCCGCCGGCCGCGGCGATCTCCTCCACGGCCTCGCGCAGCTGCGGCCCGCAGTCACAGCGCTGGCTGCCGAACACGTCGCCGGTCATGCATTCGCTGTGCAGCCGGACCAGCGGCACATCGTGTGCCAGGAGCTGCTGTTCCCACTGACCCAGGGCGAGCAACAGATGTTCCTTGCCGTCCGCGAGGCCGCGGAACGTCAGTACCTCGGCAGTGGTGCTGAATCCGTCCGGAAAGCGCAACGGCACAGTGACCTGGCTGCGCACGCTGACCCGGCTGCGCGCCCCGCCGTCGTTAGGCGCAGCGCCAGTTGGTGGCACTGCAGCCTGCAGGGCGGTTTCAACACAAGCGGTCATCTGCGATCCTCGGCCTTCCACGAAAATTACTTGAAGCTTTTACTAACCGTAGCGCCATTTAGTTCAAGCTTCAAGTAATTTCCTCGATCCGACCGTGTGAAGCACATGAGCGGCACACCTGGAAGGCGATGGTTAACGTCGTGCTGCCGGGCGTTGCAGCGGCCCAGATGCGTTGAACCCGAACGCCGGTGCGGGTGACCGTGCCGACTTCGACGTTGGCGGCGGGCTCGCGCGGCAGAGCCTGCATCTTGTGCGCGGATGGAGTCGGTTGTCGCGTTCTTGGGGAATGCAGGTAGGTGACCATGGCTCCCGGTGTGTGATGACGCAAGGGCTAGTCGGGATTCTCTCCCCGGAGGCAGCGGACGAAGTCGTCCACGGCGGGTGACGTGCCAAAAGCGCGGGCCACGTGAAGCTCAGTCTGGGGCCTGTCTACAAACCGGCGCGTGGTGACGCCCGGCATCTGGAAGCGCTGCACCGACTCGGGGAGTACTGATACTCCCAACCCCGCGGCAACGAGGCCGAGGACAGTTTCCTGGTGGATGGCCTGCTGGACGGCGACGGGCGGGGTGGGCAGGGACTCGAAGAGCCGCAGCACCCTTGCCACGAACCCGGGCATCAGCCGGTAAGGAAACAGGATCATGGGCTCCCCTTCGAGGTCCCCGGGGCGGACCTCCGTCGCCGCCGCCAGACGGTGGGTTTCCGGAAGGACCACCACCAGGTCTTCCGTGCTCAGCAGTTCGAGGTTCAGTCCGGGCACGTCACCCGGATCCCGGATCAAACCCAGGTCGAGGTTTCCGTCCAGCAGCTGCTCAATCTGTTCCCCGCTGGTGAGCGGATGCAGCACGAGGTCAATGCGGGGACGCTGCTGCCGGAAGGCGCGGATGGCTTCGGGCACGGTGGTGTAGCTGGCGGAACTGACGAAGCCCACCCTGATCTTGCCGCTCTTGCCGGCAGCGACGTCGGCAACATCCCCGGCGGCGTCGTCCAGGTCCGCAACGGCAGCCTGGATGCGGTCCTTGAATGCTTGGCCGGCCGCCGTCAGCGTCACACGGCGGGTGGTGCGGTCGAACAGCTGGACCCCCAGTTCGCGCTCGAGCCCCTTGACGGCGACGGTCAGCGGTGGCTGGGTGATGTGCAGGCGTTCGGCGGCGCGGCCGAAGTGCAGCTCGTCCGCGACGACGAGGAAGTACCTGAGCTGTCTGAGTTCCATGAAGATTCTTTCGACAGAGGCTAATAATTACAAGTCAAATGATATTGGACCGGGGGGATAAGCGGGTGAGTTACTGGAGGGGCAGAGGGGCACTGCCCCATTGACCATCCCCGCCAAGAGGAGCCACCCCATGGAATCGACCGAATACGCCGTCGTCGGTGCAGGGCTTTCCGGAGCTGCCACCGCCTGGCATCTCGCCGCCCGCGGGCACGACGTTGCCGTGCTCGAACGTTCAACCCCCGCCAACGATGCAGGCAGCTCCCACGGCTCCGCGCGCATTTTCCGCTACGCCTATCCCGAGGAGTTCTACACGGGCCTTGTCCAGGAGGCGAAGACCGGGTGGGACGAACTGGCCGCCCTCAGCGGCAAGCAGCTCATCACCCCCACAGGCGCCGTCGATTACGGCAACATCCGCCAACCCGAACGCCTGGCGGCGGTGCTCGAAGCCC
This sequence comes from Arthrobacter sp. NPDC058097, assembly GCF_042884885.1. NCBI lineage: Bacteria > Bacillati > Actinomycetota > Actinomycetes > Micrococcales > Micrococcaceae > Arthrobacter > Arthrobacter sp. NPDC058097. Next base: position 40,564 of record NZ_JBHVSZ010000012.1, on the reverse strand, counting down.
GCGGAATCGAGCACGAACTCCTCACTGCCGACGAGGCAAGGCTCCGCTGGCCGCACATTGCCTTCGACACGCAAGTCTTGTGGCACCCGGACGCCGGCGTCATCGACGCGCACGAATCCGTCGCCTCCATGGTGGACCAGGCCGTGGCCCACGGGGCCGAGCTCCACAACAACTGGGCGGTCGCCTCGATCACCGCATCAAACGGCGGCTACGTGCTGACCTCCGGGGACGGTAGGTCGCTGCGGGCCGCCAACGTGATTGTTGCGGCCGGCGGCTGGCTCCCCCAACTGCTGGGATCGCTGTCGCTGCCCTCTTCCTTCCTGGCCGGCATGCCCGCGATCGAGGTGCGGCAGGAACAGGCCTACCACTTCCCCTACGCGGAGGGCACGGACCACGACGCCTCGCCGTGGCCCACATTCATTCACAAGCGTGCAGGCTGGCAGGCGTACGGCCTGCCGGGCGGACGCGATGCCGGATTCCGCGGCCAGAAGGTCGCCGAATACAACGGCGGGAAGATCCTGCCCTCCGCTGCCGACCAGGACGGCCAGATCAACCCGGACAACCGACGCCGGGTCATCGAGTACGTGGAACAGTACCTGCCGGGCCTCGTCCCCGAGCCCTACGCAGAGACCACCTGCCTCTTCACCAACGCCCCCACGGAGGACTTCATCCTCGACCGCGCCGACGGCATCACCATCCTCTCCCCCTGCTCGGGCCACGGCGCCAAGTTTGCCCCGCTGATCGGCCGGCTCGCGGCTGACCTGGCAACCGGTACAGGCACCGTCCCGGACCAGTTCCGGCTCGCAGCCCAGGCGCAGGCAGCAACCGGGGCGCACGCATAACCCCCGGCACCACTGCCCTGCCCCCGGCATCGACAGCAACAGGCGCCGCCCGGGCTTTGCCGCGGGCAGCTTCGGGCGGGTCCCATCTTGGTCTGGGTCCGCCCGGGCTGCCCTACCCAGGACCGCCGCCCGGCGGGCCGTCAATCACCGTGGGGACGTACTCGAGGAGCTGAAGCCTGCCGTCGAAGGTCCGGCTGTCCACCATCTCCAGCGAGACGTCCGGATAGCCGTCGTAAATGCGCTCCCGCCCGGTGCGGCCCGTGATCACCGGGAAGACAACCAGCCTGAACCTGTCCACGAGACCGGCGGTCAGCAGCGACCGGCAGAGGCTGAGGCTGCCCAGGGTGCTCAAAGGCCGTGTCCCGGTCCGTTTCATCTCCCTCACGGCTTCGACGGCGTTGCCGGCCACCAGCTCCGAATTGGCCCATTCCAGGGGTGCCTGCAGGGTGGAGGAGAAGACCACCTTGGGCACGGCGTCGAGGCCCGTCAGGGCTGCTCCCTCGTCCTCGGAAAATTCAGAGCCCCCGGCCGCGGCCTCCCCGGACATGCCGGACATCACCCGGTAGGTGTTGGCGCCCAGGAGGAAGGTGTAGTTCTTCTTTCCCTCCTCCCCGAGCCAGGCCAGGTATTCCGGGCCCTCCAGTCCCCACCAGCCGGGCCACCCCTCAGCCGACGCATATCCGTCCAGGGAAATGATCAGGTCGACCATCAGTTCCGCTGATGACGTTTCTGCAGTTGTCCCGCCCATGGCCGTCTCCTCGATCTGACCGACGTTAAGGGCCACCGGAACGCTCCGGCCGTCGACGCCCGTGGCGGCAATGCTATCCACGGAGTGAGCGGCCGTTCAAGGGCCCGCGCCATCTGGAAACTGCCGCTGGAAGGTGCCAAGGTGAAGCCGTGGAGCGAAACGCCCGGCAGCAAACAACCGGGCACGCAAGCAACGGAGGATGTCATGAATCCCGACGATCTGGTCTTCCACCCGTGGGTTGTGCAGGGGCAGCGCGAGGTGCCCACGCTGGTCGGGGGCTCAGGAAGCCACGTCGTCGACGTCGACGGACGGCGCTACCTGGACTTCAGCTCGCAGCTGGTGTTCACCAACCTCGGCCACCAGCATCCGCGCATCGTTGCCGCAATCAAGGAGCAGGCCGACCGCTTGTGCACCCTCGCCCCGGGCCACGCATCCGATGTACGGGGCGAAGCGGCCCGGCTAATCATAGAGGTGGCACCGGAGCACCTGGGGCACGTGCTGTTCACCACCGGCGGGACCGAGGCCATCGAGCATGCGGTGCGGATGGCGCGACTTTATACGGGACGGCCCAAGGTGCTCGCCGCCTACCGCTCCTATCACGGCTCGACCACCACATCGATCCACCTGACGGGCGACCCGCGCCGCTGGGCGTCGGACACGGGTGCGGCGGGCGCTGTCCACTTCTTCGGTCCTTTCCTGTACCGGTCGGCCTTCGGTTCGCAGACACTGCAGGAAGAGTCCGAGCGGGCGCTGGCCCATCTCGAGCAGGTGATCCTTCTGGAAGGCCCGACGACGATCGCCGGCCTGGTCCTGGAATCAGTCGTGGGCAGTTCGGGAGTCATCGTGCCGCCGCCCGGCTACCTCCGCGGGGTTCGCGAGTTGTGCGACCGCCACGGCATCGTCTACATCGCCGACGAGGTGATGGTGGGCTTTTGCCGCACCGGAGCCTGGTTCGGCGTGGACCACGCCGGTGTGGCACCAGACCTGATGGCGTTCGCCAAGGGGGTCAACTCCGGGTACGTTCCGCTGGGCGGGGTCCTGGTGGGCGACGGAATCTATGAGGCGTTCACCAAACGCCCTTACCCGGCCGGCATGACCTACAGCGGCCACCCCCTTGCCTGCGCAGCAGCGGTCGGCGCCATCAATGCGATGCACGAGGAAGGGACCGCGGCGGCAGCTGCCCGCCTTGGCAACGATGTCCTTGGGCCGGCACTCAGAGGGTTGGCCGAGAAGCACGAGTCCGTGGGGGATGCGCGGGGCATCGGCGGCCTCTGGAGCCTGGAGCTGGTAAGGAACCGGCAGACGAAAGAGCCGCTCGTGCGCGCCGGAGCAACAGCCGCTGACAATGCGCCGATGATCGCCGTCGCCAGGGCGTGCCTGGACCGGGGGCTTTTGCCGCTGGTCCAGGGCAACCGTGTCAACGTCGCTCCACCCCTCAACGTCAGCGACGCCGATGCGGCCGCGGGCGTCGCCATCCTGGACGAGGCACTGTCTGTGGCCGACGCGTACCTGAGCTGAAACCTGAGCAGACCGGATCAGGAGAGCACACGGTAGGTCACGTGGGTGACCAGGCTCGCCGCCCGCGACTTCACCTGCTCGAGCTTCAGCGGCGGCACGCCCTCAAACAGCCGCGTGCCGGCGCCAAAGGTGAGCGGTGCTATATGCACGCGCAGCTCGTCGATCAGGCCGGCGGCGAGGTACTGGTTGATGGTCGTGGCGCCGCCCCCGATCGCGACGTCTCCGCCGCCGGCCGCCGCGCGGGCCTTAGCCAGCGCCGACTCGATGCCGTCGGTGACGAAGTGGAACGTGGTGCCGCCGTCCATCGGCTGGGGTTCGCGGGCGTGGTGCGTGAGCACGAAGACCGGGCCATGGAACGGCGGGTCCTCGCCCCACCACCCATTCCACTGCCGGTCCCACTCACCACGGACCGGGCCGAACATGTTGCGTCCCATGATGAATGCCTTGGCGGCGACGATCTGGTCGATTTCCGCCCGGTTCTCGTCGGGAGTTTTGAACATCCACGCGTGCAGTGCGTCGCCGCTGCCGTCCCCGCCGTCGTCACCGAATGGGCGCTGCTCGGTCTGGTTGAGTCCGGCCGAGTATCCGTCGGCCGTGACCGTGACGTCGCAGACCACCCGGCCCATACCTTCAGTCATTTGCGCTACCTCCCCATGGCGGCCTCCGTCGCCTCGCGGTGAGCCTGCTGGCAAGCATCAGCATAGACACCCACGGCACCGAGTCCAACGGCACTGCGGATGAGAAGACCCTCACAGGCTTCTCATGGCTGTCTCAGGTCCTCGCATCACTATGAAGATATCGAAGGCGATCAAGTCATCTGGGCCTTCTTTTGGCCCGGGCATCGGGACAGTCGGGACAGAAAAATGCTGAAAGCTCTGGAGAAAACCCACCACCAAGCGGGGCCGGTGGAGTCGTCCTTCCTTTTCGATCAGGTTGCCGCGCTGCTCCGTTACGATCCCAGCGTGCGGTCCGGCGAGCAGGACGCTTCCGCTGCCATGAGCGCCGCCGCGGGCCGGGTCTGGTCAGTTCTCGGGGACCGCAGGGTCTTTGACAGGACTGCGGTGGACGGGCTCCGTGCAGAGCTGACATGGCTCTCCGAATCCCTGGCTCCACTCAGCCGCTGCACACCGGTGCATGATCCGGACCGGTCCAACACTCGGGGCACCGCCCTGGGATCCGCCTACGAAGCCGCCTACGACAGGGCACTGGCCGCCCTCGAAACCGACAGGTATTTCCGGCTGGTCGCCGACCTCCAGCGGCTGTGTTCCGCTCCCCCGGTCACGCAGACGCGGCGCAGCCACCTCTACGGCCGGCATCTCTACCGGGGATGACGGCCGTACCCGGCACCGCACCGGAGCCAGGAAAAGCACCGCATCCAGCCCGCCAGGACGTATGATTTCTCCCCGGTGGGTTTCTCCTTCCCGGAACGGCCCGGAGCAGGGCCGGACCCGTGGAAGGAAACAAGTGATGCCCAAATGACCGTAAGACTTCCGTCAGGCACGGAGACGGGTCGCGGTGACATCCTGCCCCGCATCGGGCGCTGGCTCGGTGATGAGTCCGGGGACCGCACCCGGCCGGTCATCCTGGCAGTCGTGCTGGTCCTGGCAGCGCTCGGCCTCATCGAGGTGGCCTCCGCGTCCTCAGTGGAGTCCGTTGCGGCCGGAAAAAACCCGTACGACCTTCCGCTGAAGCAGGCCATGTGGACGGCAGCCGGGATAGCCATCATGTTCGGGCTGGCACGCCTCCGGACCCGGCATATCCGCTGGCTCGCCTGGCCTCTCCTGGGTGCCGCCGTCGTAGCCCTCGGCCTGGTGTTCACGCCCCTGGGCATGACCGTGAACGGCAACCGCAACTGGCTGGGCTTCGGCGGGTTCACGGTCCAGCCGTCCGAGTTCGCCAAGCTCGCGCTCATCGTCTGGGCGGCGGCCGTCCTGTCCCGCAAGCAGGCCCTCCTGCACGAGTCGAAGCACGCCGTCGTCCCGTTGCTGCTGCCGACCGGCGCCATCATCATCGGGCTCGTCGCCTTTGGCCATGACCTGGGCACGGCCATGATCATCATGATGATCCTCGCCGCCACAATGTTTTACGGCGGCGTACGGATGAAAGTCTTCGGTGTCGCGGGCATCGCCGCAACAGTGCTGGCACTCGTCCTGGCGGCCACCAGCGGGAACCGCGTGTCCCGCATTTCGTCCTGGCTCGGTGCGGGTTCCGCGGACGATTCCCAAGGCGTCGGCTACCAGGCGCTGCACGGCCAGTACGCCCTGGCCTCCGGCGGCTGGTTCGGCGTCGGCCTGGGGCAGAGCAGGCAAAAATGGAACTGGATCCCCGAAGCCCATAATGACTTCATCTTCACGATCCTCGGCGAGGAACTCGGCCTGGCCGGAACCCTCCTGGTGCTCGTGCTGTTTACGGTCCTCGGCATCGCAGTGTTCAAGGTCATTGCCCGGACCCGGGACACGTTTGCCCGCATTGTCTCCTCCAGCGTGATCACGTGGATCATCGGCCAGGCCGTTGTGAACATCGCCATGGTCACCGGCCTGCTTCCCGTCATTGGCGTACCCCTGCCGTTCATCTCCTACGGCGGCTCAGCGATGATCTCTTCCCTGGCCGGCATCGGCATGATCCTGGCCGTCACCCGCCCGCAGCCTGTTGAAGCTGTCCGGCCGAAGAGGCAGCGGCTGGCTGCGCCCGCGGGGCGAGTCCGGCCTTAGTCCTGTGCGGCCGACGCGCTGGCCTTGGCGGCCGCGCCGGGAGCTGCGCTCTTGCTGTCCACGGAGGGCATCGCGACAACGGCAACCACGGTGAGTACGGCACTGACCAGTACGGCGATGAATACGGCGGTCGACGCCGACACGATGGTCTGCGGAGCGGTGACGCCGCCGGGGGCACCGGCGTAGATAGCGTTGGCCACCGCGCCGAATACGGCGACGCCGATGGAGCTGCCGATCGAGCGCGCGAAAAGATTGGTGCCGGTGACGACACCGCGCTCATTCCATTCGACGCTTGACTGGGCGGCAATGAGGCTCGGGGTCGCCACCAGGCCCAGGCCAAGTCCGACGACGAAGCAGCCTCCCGCTGCCACCAAAATGTTGGGCGCCGGGGCAGCCAGGGCCAGAACGGCTGTCCCCATGACTGTGACCGTGACGCCGATCAGGGCGGTCCTCCGGAACCCGATCCGCAAATAGAACCGGCCGGCCTGGGACGCGCTGATCGGCCAGCCAATGGTCAGTGCCGCCAAGGCGAGCCCGGCCAGAATCGGGGAGGTCCGGAGGGCCCCTTCGAGGAACGTGGGGACATAGGAGGTGAGGCCAAGCATGACGGCACCGACGCCGAACGAGATCATCGCCGTCGTCGCGAGCAGTCGCCGGGACACGACCCACGGCGGCAGGACAGGCTCCGCGGCCTTCCGCTCGACGAGCAGGAACACAGCGAACAAGAGTGCCCCGACGGCAAAGACGGCGATGCTGACGGGAGAGTTCCAAGCCCACGCCTGCCCACCCTCGAGGGCACCCAGGATGAGCAGGCTGAGCGAAACTGTCAGCAGGGCCGCCCCCAGATAGTCCACCCGGTGCTTCGCGCGCTCGACATTCTCGTGGAACGTCCGGACCAGCATCCAGCCGGCCAGGAGGCACAGGGGGATGTTAACGAGGAAGATCCCGCGCCAGATGCCCAGCGAGGAGAACACGCCCCCGAGCGTCGGGCCAACAACAGAGGAGACCGCCCATACGCTGGCAAGATAGCCCTGCACCTTGGCCCGCTCGGCAAGCGAGTAGATATCACCGGCGATGGTGATCGCCACCGGCTGGACAGCTCCGGCGCCCAGGCCCTGCAGCACACGGAACGCGATCAGGGCGGGCATGCTCCAGGCCACTCCGCAGAGGATCGAACCAAGCAGGAAAAGGCCGATACCGGTGAGGATGATCGGCTTGCGGCCGACGACGTCCGAGAGTTTCGCGTAGACGGGCACGGAGACGGCCTGTGCCAGCAGGTAGGCCGAAAAGAGCCACGGAAACGACGTGAAGCCGCCAACGTCATCGACGATCGAAGGCACCGCCGTCGCAACGATGGTCGAATCGATCGCCACGAGGCCCGTCGAGAGCATCAGGGCGATGAGGATGGGTCCCCGCCGGGAACGGAATCCGACTCCTTCGGCAGCCGTCGTCGTCATTCGATCTCATTCCCGTCGTCAGTCAAGTACCGTCAGTGGGCACAGCCCAGCCCGGTCCGGTCCCAAGTTCCAGCCCCCAACCCTTTGGGCTTAACTGCGCCGGCCGCCGAATTAGTCCCGCTTCCCCGGGTGACCGACGTCACGACCTTTAGCAAAACTTGGCCGAAACCTGTCCAAATCTGGCCCGTTGCCTGACCGATTCTTGAGCCCCGCCCGGCAAAGTCTCTTATGGCAAAGCCAATGCACCAGACGAAGGAAGGGCAGGGCCATGAACACCAGGACTGTACTCACCAGTCAGCATACCGACAGCCACTGGACCGCCGATGACGTCAGGGAAAAGCTTGGCCAGGAGCTGGAATCCGATCCCGGCCTGGCCGAGTTCCTTGCCGCGGCACCCAACATGGCACGCGCCCTCAAGGCCGTCCTGAACCTGGACCTTGGCGAACTGGCGGAGCGGCTGGTCCGCGCGGAGATCAGCGCCATTCTGCACTGACCGCCTGCGGGCGTCTGCATCGGCATCTACAAGGTGAAGGGGCTCCGCAGGGTGGCAGTAGCTACCGAATGTCCGAATGCCTCGCTTAGTCCCCGCGGTTGAGAGACGCAGAAGATCCGGTAACCACTGCCCCGATGGGGAGCCCGCTCACGATCAAAACCTGTCGTCAGGCCCGGCGTGTGCACCGACCCTTCATCGGGAGCACTTAGGAATTGAAGATCACAAAGAACTTGCGGATCCGTTCCTGGATCTCCCAGGTTCCCTGCCATCCGATGGGGAAAAAGCCGGCAGTTCCGGCTTCCAGGGTGACCGGTTGCCCGCCGTCCTCGGTGACGACCATGCGTCCTTCAAGGACATGAATGACCTCACCGCGCTCCAGGAACTCCCAGCGGGAGAGGCCCGGTTCCGCTTCCCAGACTCCGGAGAGGATGCGGGAGTCGTCGCTGGTAAAGGGAACGGCGATTCGCGTCTGAATCTCGTCGCCCAGCACCTCGGCCAGCGGAGGGCCGAGCGGGGCTTCGTCGAGTTTCCCCTGGAAAAGTTCGGTGGGCTGGAAGGTTTTGCTCATGGGATCTGCCTTTCTGCAGTACTCGCCGTGTCGGCAACGGCGAAGTGATGGTCGACTTCAACCCCTCCCGGAGGGGTGGGCCTGACTCCATCATTCGCGGGTCGAGACGCAGATAAAACACCTATTCTGGATGGTTTTAGCTACCCTTTAGGACTGGTCAGGTATCGGCCCGACATACCCGGGTTTTTCCAGGGAGACCGGCAAGGCAGTCAAACTTTGGCTTCGGTAGCCAGGCTAAGGAGGTCCACGCCGTGCATGGCATCCGCTGCCCGGACCAGCGCCAGGTGAGAGAACGCCTGCGGGAAATTGCCGGCCATCCGGTCCGCCTTCGTGGCGTACTCCTCGCTCAGCAGGCCGAGTTCATTGGAGAAGCCCACCAGCTTGTCCATGAGGGTCCTCGCTTCGAACTTGCGGCCCGTGCGCGCGTACTGCTCAACCAGCCAAAAGGAACATGCGAGGAACGGGTGCTCCCCTGGGTCCAGTCCGTCGACGCCGGTCTCGGTACGGTACCGCAACAGCAGACCGTCGTCGGTGAGGAGTTCCTCCTCCAATCGCGCAACAGTGCCCAGCATTCGCTCGTCGTCGTAGGGAAGAAACCCGATCTGGGGCATGACGAGCAGGGCCGCGTCCGTCTGTCCCCCGCCGTAGGTCTGCGTGAAGGAATTGAGATCCGGATCGAACCCTTCCCGCAGAATCTCGGCCCGTAGCCTCTCGCGAAGCTGTTCCCAGTGATCTGCAGGTCCGTCCAGCCCATGGTTCCGGACCGCGCGTATTCCGCAGTCGAAGGCAGCCCACATCATCACCCGTGAGTGTGTAAAGAACTGCGGGTCGCCCCGCATTTCCCAGAGGCCAAAGTCTTTGTCCTCGATGTGCTTCTCAACGTAGCCGAGCAGGATTTGCTGCAGCGCCCAGGAGAAGTGGTCCTCCTTGCCGCCGGCCAGGCGGAGTCTTTCAAGGGCCACCATCACTTCACCCACGACGTCGGCCTGGAACTGGGCGACCGCAGCGTTACCAATGCGCACGGGCCGTGAGTTCTGGTAACCGGGCAGATGGTCCAGGACACTCTCTGGCAAGTCCCGTTCCCCGCCGATGCCATACATGATCTGCAGGTCTTCCGGTTCGCCGGCGAGGGCCCGCAGCAGCCAGTTACGCCACTGGAGGGCTTCGGTTTCATAGCCGTGGGTCAGCATCGACTCCAGCGTCAGGGCAGCGTCACGCAACCAGCAGAAGCGATAGTCCCAGTTCCGCGGACCGCCGAACTCCTCCGGCAAGGAAGTCGTGGGCGCAGCAACGATGCCACCGGTCTCATAATTTGTCAGCGCCCTCAGCACCAACAGAGAACGCTTCACCGCGCCACCGTAAGGACCGTCGGAACGGCAGTGGCTGCCCCACCGTGTCCAGTAATCGACGGACTGTTCAAGTGCGGCGTCGACGTCCACCGCCGGAGGGACAGGCCGGTGTGAAGGAAACCATGTCAGTTCAAAGTCGACCACCTCCCCCTGCGCTACATCGAATTCACCCGAGTGCCCATGCGCGTGGGCCTCAGGCAGGTGCTGTGCCCGAAGCGCTACGGCGTCCGGGCCGGCCATGGCCAGAAGCACCATTCCGCCGGGTGCTGCGCCGTCCTGGATTCGCCTGGACCAGGGCACCACCGTGCCGTACCGCGGACGGATGATGAGTTCCTGGCACATCTCGACCCGTCCCTCCAGGCCCGTGACCCGACGCAGAATCGACGAACCCGTGTGCCCCACCGGCATGAAGTCCGTGACCTGGGCCAGTCCTGTGGGCGTCTTCCAGACCGTTTCCAACACAAATGTTGAGTCGACGTAGTGCCGCTCCACCACGGCTGCGCCGGATTGGCGGGGAGCCAGGAGCCAGCGACCATGGCTTTCGACTCCAAGCAGGGAAGTGAATAACGACGGCGAGTCGAACCGAGGGAAGCAAAGCCAGTCAATGCTCCCCTCTCTGGAGATCAGGGGTCCGGTTTGCAGATCCGACAGCAGCGCATAGTCCTCAATGGGAGCAGCCATGGCTTTACTAAATCACAACTGACTTGTCCACGTTAGGCCGCATGCAGAAAATTTGCGGCAGCGGCAAGCAGGCGCCCAGGAACATGTGTCTACTCCCCTACTAACCGGTTCATGGGGCACGGACGAAATTCTTTAGGTCCACCCGTCGTTCCTGCCCCAAAGCATCAACAAGCACGAATGACCACCGGTGGGCCAGGCCGAAAAGCCCTGACCGCTTGTGCTCAACTGCCTGGCCGCGAAAATTCGTTGGACTGACGGCCTTGGCAGCTGGCTGGGCGGGTATGTGGGAATCGCAGGCTTTTAGAGGACGCCCGACGTGGATACGAGCTGCGCACGGCCTTCTTCGAGCCGGTACGCGACACCGACAACCGCAGTGGCGTAGTTGTCAACGGCATCGTAGATCATCCGTGAACTGTCCATCAGCCGGCGCACCGTCTGCTTGGCGTGCTCGACCACCATGTCGTTGATGTCGGTCTTGTGCTCATGAAGCGAGCTCAGCACCGACGGTGTGATCCGTTCCACCAGGTCGCGGATGTGGCCGTGTGGCACTTCTGCCGTTTCCACCGCTTCTTTCGCGGCCGTGACAGCGCCACAGTTGTCGTGTCCGAGGACAACGATCAGCGGTACATGGAGCACCGAGACGGCGTATTCCAGCGAGCCGAGAACGGCGTCATCGATGACATGCCCGGCCGTCCGCACGACGAAAACGTCGCCAAGGCCGACGTCGAAAATGATCTCCGCGGCGAGACGGGAGTCCGCGCAGCCGAAGATGACGGCGAACGGATTTTGGGTGTGCACCAGTTCGCTGCGCCGGGAGGCGTTCTGGTTCGGATGCTTCGAATCCCCCGCGACGAAGCGCTCATTACCTTCCAGCAGGCGTTGCCATGCGTCGTATGGGCTGATCCTGTTGCTCACCCTGCCTACTTTACGGGCGTCACGGCTCACATAGAGCCGGCCATTCAAACGGCGGTACGTGCGGTCCGATGCCAAACGGGGTGTGCACATCGCCGTCACGGACGACAGGCTGCTCCACTGCGCCGGGCCCAAGGCCCCCAGGGACCTGTCCGGCCCGGCGCCTCGGTCGAATTTCCTTCTTCTTCGGTAACTCCCGGCGAGGTTCCGGAAACCTAATTGTCGAGCGGGCAGTTCAGCCCGCCGTCACAGATACCGGGGGTACAGAAAATGAATGCACAGCGCAGCGGCTTCTTTGCGGCCGTCATCATGGCGGGTTTCGCCGCCAACCTCGTGCTTGGCGGATGCGGGTCACCGGCAGGAGGCAATCCTGCCGTCAATGAGGCGCCCGTGTCAGTGGTTGCAGCCTTATCGAAGAAGCATGCAGATCCGAAACTGAAGACCTACACCTTTCCCGACGGACACATCTCGTTCGCCTATCCGGCGTCGTGGACGGTGCGGACCGTGCTCCCCCCTGCCGGCATTCCCGGTGTGGAAGCGATCGTCACTGACGATGCCGGCAACGATCTGCTCTCCCTTGGCAATGGTTTCACCTCCGGTTGTGCCGGTGGTCCCGTGTCGCGTCGTGTGCTCGACCAGGCGGCCGTTCCGGGAATGACCGCACCGGACGGGACGGAGCCCGTTTTCGGGTTCGCCGCGGAAAGCTATGGAAACGGTAATGACGTTGCCTACGTCATGGGGCTGACCGATCCCCGGTCGCTGGAGGAAGGCGAGCACGTCGCATCATGGTGCAATCTCGTGCCAACGGGTAACGGCGGCTTGAGCACGCGTGTTGTTTTCACCGACCCGGGCTTCCGGAACGGGGGCGTGGCCAGGGCGTGGATGGCAACAGAACAATACGTCCAACTCAAGGCGCTGCTGGTAAGCCTGACCTACGCCTGAGGCGGCCCTTGCTGTGCACCGGCTCCTGCGAGTGCACACAAAAGCCCCGGACTCGCACGGTCCGGGGCTTTTCCGAGATTCAGTTAGCGCTGGATGCTGACCACGAGATCCAGGTGGATGTCCACATCGGCCACAAGGCGGTCCTGGAGGTAACGGGCAAGACTCGCGTCCGTGGCGGTGTGATCGCTTTGCGGGATGGCTCCGCGGAGAAGCGCCTTGGTGTTGGTGGACTTCACTACGTCCAACGGCGCCCAACTGCGGTGGCTGGAGGTAAGGCGTTCCAAGTCGGTGCGGAAGGAGCGCGAGCGGTCGTCGCCGACTGTGGCGCACATGGTGAACGGGATGAAAGCGGTAGGCAAATGTGGTCCTTTCACGGGGCAGCCGGTGGTCGGAGCCCGTTTGCTGCAAGGTTCTTGGGGACACTGTTATTCCTGTCCGGGCGGATAGGAGTCCAAGGTCACGGTCCGGGCAGCGCCGACGATCAGCGCTGGGGAGGTGCGTCGTTCACTTCTTCTGCTGGACGGGCACTTCTGCCGTGGCCCGTTGGGTCGCGACCCAGCTGGCCAGGACCTTCAGCGCATCCTCGGACGGGGTCCCGGGCTCGACCGTGTACACGTTGATCCGCAGCCCCGGATCAGCGGGGAGCTCGAGTGCTTCGAAGCTCAGGTCCAGATCCCCGACGACCGGGTGGTGGAGCCGTTTGCGGCCGGTGCGGTGGTACTTCACGTCGTGCCTGGCCCACCGGGTGCGGAACTCCTCGCTGCGTGTGGAGAGCTCACCGATCAGGTCTGTGAGGTCCTTGTCGTAGGGGTTCTTCCCGGCTGTGGACCTCAGGACAGCGACGATGTCGTCCGCACTCCGTTCCCAGTCGGCAAAGAATTCCCGCGCCTTTGGGTTCAGGAAGGTGAACCGGGCGCTGTTCGGCGGGGTGACCTGCTCGGCCATCAGGTCCATATAGAGAGCGCTTCCGAGCTCGTTGGAGGCCAGGACGTCCCCGCGGTCGTTGCGGACCCAGGCGGGGGCCGTGGTGATCGCGTCGAGAACGCGCTGCAGGCTGGGCCGGACTGTCTGCGGGCTGCTCCTGCGCCGCACGCGGGGGGATGCGGTGGCGGCACGGGCGAGGTCGAAAAGGTGAGCCGTTTCGGCGTCGTCGAGCTTCAACGCCCGGGCGAGTGCCTCGATGACGCTGTCCGACGCGCCGGAGAGGTTTCCGCGCTCCAGGCGTATGTAGTAGTCGATGCTCATCCCGGCGAGCAGCGCAACTTCCTCGCGGCGCAGGCCCGCGACGCGTCGGTTGCCGCCGTAGGCGGGAAGGCCGGCCTGCTCGGGCGTGATCCGGGCACGGCGGGAGGTCAGGAACTTCCGCACGTCGTCGCTGTGTGTCATGGCACCAACGCTACGCGGCGGCCGATGCGCGCGGGAGGCACTGCCATTACTTGGAACAGCAGGAACTCCCGGCCGCGCGCAGATCACGGTTGCATTGAAAGCATGAAACCGGAACTCAACCTTAACAACGGCATCACGATGCCCGCCCTTGGACTCGGTGTCTTCCAGACCCCGCCGAAGGAAACGACGGCGGCAGTCGAGGCCGCGCTCGCGGCCGGCTACCGGCACATCGACACCGCCGCAGCGTACGGCAACGAACGGGAGGTCGGCGAAGGCATCCGCCGGTCCGGCGTCGACCGTCCTGAGGTGTTCATCGAGACCAAGGTCTGGGTGAGCGATTATGGCTACGACCAAACGCTGCACGCCTGGCAGAAAGCGGCCGCCAAACTCGGCGTCGACTATCTCGACCTGTTCATCCTGCACCAGCCCGCACCCGACCGGTTCGGGAAGACCATCGCCGCCTACAAGGCGCTGGAGACCCTGCTCGGCGACGGGCGCGTCCGGGCGATCGGTGTCAGCAACTTCATGCCGCACCACCTGGAGCAGCTGCTCGCCGCAACCGATGTGGTCCCGGCGGTGAACCAGATCGAACTGCACCCGTACTTCACCCAGCAGGACGTCCAGGCCGCCAACGCCGAAAACGGCATCCTCACCCAGGCCTGGTCGCCGATCGGCGGCATCACCTTCTACCCCGGCTGGGGCGAGAACCGCCGAAACGTGATGGAAGACCCGGAGATCGCCGCCATCGGGGAAGCACACGGCAAGAGCGCGGCCCAGGTCATGCTGCGCTGGCACCTGCAGCAGGGCCGCTCAGCCATCCCCAAATCGACCAACCCGGAACGAATCGCCGAAAACTTCGACGTCTTCGACTTCGAGCTCAGCACGCAGGAGCTCGACGCCATCGACACCCTCGACGCCGGCGTGCGCAACGGTCCCGATCCGGACGAAGCCCGCGAGGAGCGCTTCGCCATGGTCATCCCCGAAGCCTAAACAGAGAGAAGGAACCAGCATGGAATACCGTTCCCTTGGCCGCACCGGTGTGCAGGTCACTCCCTTGTGCCTCGGCGCGATGATGTTCGGCCCCTGGGGCAACGACGACCGCGCCGACAGCACCCGCATTATCCACCGTGCCCTCGACGCCGGCATCAACTTCATCGACACCGCCGACGTCTACTCAGGCGGGGTGTCCGAGGAAATTGTCGGGGAAGCGCCGGCTGAACACCGACTACATCGACCTCTACCAGGTCCACCGGCCCAGTCCGGACAACGACGTCGAGGAGACCCTCGGCGCGCTCACCGACCTCGTCCGCCAAGGAAAAGTGCGGTACATCGGCTCGTCGTCGTACTCCGGATCGCAAATCGTGGAAGCCCAGTGGGCGTCCCGGGAACGCAACATGGAACGGTTCGTCACCGAGCAGCCGCCGTACTCGATCCTGGTCCGCGGCATCGAGGAAGACATCCTCCCCACAGTGCAGCGCCACGGCATGGGCACCCTCACCTACAGCCCGCTCGGCGGCGGCTGGCTGTCCGGGCGCTGGCGGAAAGACTCCGCGTCCGCGCCGACGTCGTCGGCCCGCCCCAGCGCCCGCTTCGACATGACCAGCCCCGCCAACCAGCGCAAGCTCGACATGACCAGCCCCGCCAACCAGCGCAAGCTCGACATCGTCGAGGAACTCGCCCGGCTCGCCGAGCAGGCGGGGCTCAGCCTCATCGAGCTGGCGATCTCCTTTGTCATCAACCATCCGGGCGTCACCTCCGCGATCGTCGGACCCCGGACCATGGAGCAGCTGGAGTCCTACCTTCCGGCGGCCGGCATCGCCCTGTCCGCCGACGTGCTGGACCGCATCGACAAGATCACAGCACCCGGCGTGACCGTCAACCCCGAGGACAACAGCTACGGGGCCCACGAGCTCCCTGCACAGGCGCGGCGGCGGAACCCTTAAGGATGGATGGTCCAGAACCGACATCCTGCCCTGTTGCACTGTTGCCCGGCAGGGTATGTTGCACGCATGGACGATACATATCAGGTGATCGTGGTCGGCGGCGGGTTCGCCGGCATGACAGCAGCTGAGCAGCTCGGGCGCAAAGGCATCCAGGTACTCCTCATTGACGCGAACAACTACCACCAGTTCCAGCCCCTCCTCTACCAGGTGGCGGCTTCGCAGATCGGCGTGTCCGCTGTGGCCCGGCCGCTGCGGTCGGTGTTCCGCGGCACCAAAACTGTCCGGGTCCTCACTGCGGAGGTGACGGCAATCGATTCCGCTACCCGCACCGTCACCACCGTCGACGGCTCTCGCTACCAGGCGAAGATCCTGGTCATTGCAGCGGGTGCGGTACCGAACTTCTTCAACACTCCCGGCGCCGAAGAACATGCCTATCCGCTGTACTCGGTGGCGGACGCCACCCGCCTGAGCACTGCCCTCACGACAGCCCTGGAACATGCGGACCGTGCGAACTCCGACCGGGCAGAGGTGGTAGTGGTCGGCGGCGGCCCCACCGGGGTCGAGACAGCCGGTGCCCTCTCCGAGAACATTAAGTACCTGGTTCCAAAGTACTTTTCGCCCGCGCTGGCAGCGCGGTGCAGAGTCCATCTTGTGGACATGCTGCCGAACGTGCTCATGCCCTTCTCAGCCAAGTCGCAGGCGTACACCCGTGACCGGCTGATAAAGCTCGGCGTTCAGCTGCACATGGGCCAGGGGGTTACGGAGGTCCGAGCCGACGGCGTGACCCTGGCGGACGGGACCACCATTCCTGGGCAGGTCGTCGTGTGGGCAGGTGGGCTGAAGGCCGGAAAAGTCATTGCCGAATCCGGCTTGCCACAAGGGAAGGGCGGACGCATCGATGTGCTTCCGGACCTGACCGCGCCCGGCGCCGAGGGCATCTACGTCCTGGGTGACTCGGCCAACATCACGGATGCCACCGGCGCCAAACTGCCCCAGCTTGGCTCAGTCGCCGAACAGTCCGGGAAATGGGCGGCCCGCAACATCCACGCTGACCTGACAGGCGGCACGCGGCAGCCCTTCGCCTACTGGGACAAGGGCTACATGGCCATGGTCGGCCGTGGCGCAGCAGTCGCCGAACTCGGCCGCAAACGCATCCAGCTCCAGGGACCGCTGGCGTTCCTCGCGTGGCTTGGGGTTCACCTTGCACTGCTCCCCGGCACCCAACAGAAAATCCGGGCCCTCTCCTCCTGGCTCACTGGATACGTCACACACAGCCCGTCACACGTCGTCGTCGGCAGCGCCGACTAGGCGCCTGCCCGACGGCAGCAGTTCCACACGCCCAAGAACCTGACCATGGCCCTGAACGGCGAGGCAGGCGAGCTGCTGTCCCTACTTCAGTGGCTCCGTGACGAGCAGCTCGGTGAATGGTTCAAGGAGCCGCCCAACAGAACTGCCTTCAACACCGCCCTGGCCGGCAGGTGTGCAGCGGAGAGCCAGCCACGGACCCGTCCCTTAAGGGTTCGGAACCGCCGTCGACATCTGCACTGGCCCCGGCGTAGGCTGGCACCATCGGCGCATCTGCCCGGTGACTCTTGCGTCGATACCCCAATCGATGAAGGAGGACCAATGAGTGCTGTACGTGAATTCATGACTACGGATGCACAGTGCGTAAAGGAGAACCAGTCCCTCGCAGATGCAGCACGGATGATGCTGGATCTGGACTGCGGATCGTTGCCGATCTGTGGCGACGACGGCAAGTTGAAGGGCATGATCACTGACCGGGACATTGTGCTTAAGTGCGTGGCTGCAGGCCGCGATCCCCGTGAGATGATGGCCCGCGACCTCGCCACGGGCAAGCCTTACTGGATCGACGCCGACGCGAACGTTGACGCGGCCATCGAAATGATGGAGAGGTACCAGGTCCGGCGGCTCCCGGTGATCGCTGACCACAAACTGGTTGGCATCATCAGCCAGGGCGACATCGCACGCAACTACTCAGAGGACCGTGTGGGCGAACTGGTGGAGCACATTTCCGAACGCACACGAATGCAGCCGAGCGGCTCATAAAGATAAGCCCATTCATGAGCACCCAGCGCCACGGGAATCCCCCCCGTGGCGCTACTTTGCGCCTTGGCAACACACATGGTTGGTAATCAGCCGGGGTTCGGAAGCATATTCTGGGGATCAGCCGTACCCGATTCCGAAGGAAGCCCATGCCCGACTCCTCACGACCCTTACGCAAGCTTGGATTTCTCACTATTGGCCTCTTCGATCCGGCGGATCCCGCAGCGGGACATGAATCCACTCTGCAGATCATCGAACTTGGCGAGCGGCTCGGATTCGACAGCGCATGGCTGCGCCACCGCCATCTGCAGTTCGGGATCTCCTCCCCCATCGCGATGATGGCCGCCGCCAGCCAGCGCACCTCGCGGATCGAGCTTGGAACCGCTGTCACCCCGCTGGGCTGGGAAAACCCACTTCGCCTGGCCGAGGACCTGGCCACTGTGGACCTGCTCGCCGGGGGACGAATCAACCCGGGGCTGAGCGTGGGGGAACCCATGCACTACGACACCGTGAAGCACGAGCTGTACCCGGATTCCTCCAAGGTGGAGGACTTCGGCTACACGCGCGTGGACCGGCTTGCCCGTCTGATCGCGGGCGAACCGGTGCGGGACTTTTCCGGCAAACAAGGCGTGGTCGAGGAGTACTCCAACCGCGTCGAGCCGCACTCCCCCGGGCTCCGGGACCGCCTTTGGTACGGGGCAGCCAGCAGGAAGTCGGCTGCGTGGGCCGGGGCGAACGGCTTCAATCTGCTCTCCAGCAGCGTGGTCTTTCCCGAAATGAATCAGGAACCGGACTTCGCCCATATTCAGCAAGCGCAGATTCGCGCTTTCCGCGAAGCCGCCGCCGCGTCCCCAGCGCATGCACCGGCCCGCGTCTCGCAGGGGCTGGTTGTGATCCCGACCGATTCAGCGTCCCCGGGCCAGCGGGAGAAGTACCAGCGGTACGTCGATGAACGCACTCCCCGCACACGGGCGCCGCAGGGGCCAAAGGGCATGCTGTTCGCCCCGGATCTGATCGGCACCAGCGATGAAATCGCCGGGCAGCTGTACGCGCACGCAGGATTCCAGGAAGTCGACGAGGTGGCGTTCGCGCTGCCATTCAGCTTCGACCACGACGATTACGTCCAGATCCTTACCGACATCGCCGGCAAGCTGGGTCCCGCCCTGGGGTGGACTCCGGCCCCGGTTGGGCAGGACTTGAAGTAGGCGGCGCGGCCTAAGACCATTCAGTGGTGTTTCGTTCACCGTGTGTTCCGGTGGGGATGCTTTTCCCTCCTATTGTCTGAGCGGAATCAAGGGCCTGAACCTGGGCCGTAACCGCTGAAATCCAGGATGGCCAGGCCGATGGCAACGGCGATGCCCGGGAGGACGCCCAATACGGTGATCCCCAGGAATGCTGCGAGCATCACCAGCGATTCACTGCGGCTCTTGCCGATGAGTCTCCGCACACCGGCCGGGTGTCGGCAATTCCTGCAGCCGCCGCGATGACAATAGCGGCCGGTCAAAGACAGGCCGCTTCGCTACGGCACGGGCGCCCGCTTCACTCCCGAACATTTCTACCCAACAGTGGGCGCAGCGGTGAGGGCGTTTAGCGGGAGGGCCGGGACGAATAGGCAAAATCGCTGCCCGGCTGACGCGTCCCGCCTAATGGCGAATCTCACAGGCCCCCCATGCCAACCCTGATGTGCTGGACTGGCAAAATTGGTGACAGGAGTTCAACCCGACGATGGTCATACCGAACTTCCGTGAGAAGCCTGCCCTCGATTCGGTGAAGCCCAACCCGCAGATCAATATGTGATTTGGTCCTGGCGGCTGCATGCCTCGGCGTAGCTGTTGCTTAGCTTCTGCTCGCAAGTCCCCGGCCTGAACTCCGGGAGCGCGATCTTTGGCACGGGCCTGTGGTCACCAGCGCTTCCCCGTCGGGCCCATGGTGAATGCGTAATCCCGCATCAGCCGACAGTTAGGAACCGATATGCCTGAAGAAACAATCTACTGCGACGTCTGCTGGACGAATCCGGGTCACGCCAACATCCGCGACTTGCCCATTTGCTCGTCTTGCATCGAAGAACTCAATATGACCGGCCTCCGCCGTCTGGTCTACTCGGACAGCGAACCTTACGAGACGCTGCACGGGCAGCGGATGACGGAGGCCGAGGCCAAGGTTAGCCTCGAGCCGGCCCTTTTCAACCCGCGCAACAGCGAGCAGCTTTCCTTGGCAGCTCAATTTGACGCCCTCGTAGGGACGTTCTAGTCAGCCTGCGAAGCTAGCGGAC
The DNA here is from genome assembly GCF_042884885.1 of Arthrobacter sp. NPDC058097. Lineage (NCBI taxonomy): Bacteria > Bacillati > Actinomycetota > Actinomycetes > Micrococcales > Micrococcaceae > Arthrobacter > Arthrobacter sp. NPDC058097. The sequence goes on along the minus strand of NZ_JBHVSZ010000012.1, from coordinate 20,678 downwards.
CCGGCGATAGCGGATGTGGGTGGTCAGCGGAGAGTGAAGTACCTCGGCGGGTTCGAAGCCGAAGGATTCAACTCCGTCGAAGATTCGTTCGCCCGAACCGAGCAGGACCGGTGCGATGTCGAGCGTTAGTTCATCGATCACGCCGGCGATCAGTGCCTGGCGGACGGTCGAGGCCCCACCGGCGATGTCCACGCCCTTGTCACCGGCGGCCTGGCGGGCTGCGGCGTAGGCCGCATCGAAGCCGTCCGTGACGAAGTGGAAGGTCGTCCCGCCGTCCATCCTGATGGGGTCATGTGCGTGATGGGTCAGCACGAACACCGGCGCGTGGTAGGGCGGTTCGGGGCCCCACCAACCGGTCCATTCCTCATCCCACTCCCCGCGGATCGGGCCGAACATGTTCCGGCCCATCACATAAGCGCCCCGCGGGCGCATGAGCCATTCGTTCGCGAGCTTGTCGGCATCGTTGGCTCGCGGGTCGCCGATGTGCCAGCCGTGCAGCTCCCGCCCCCGCTTGCCCAGGGGGTTCTCACGGCTCTGGTCTGGCCCGGCGACGAAGCCGTCCAGCGAGATCGACATGTGGCAGGTGGTGTCAGGCAAAGCGAACCTCCTGAGTGAAAGCGACTTGCATCCGTTCGAGTGGAATTGTGGGGAGCATAGCACGCGAGGGCATCCTCGCCGACGGCCGCGCCGCTCCTCATCCTTGCGGTCATAGCTCCCTGGCCGGGGCTATCTTCACGGCCCTCGTCATCAACAACGCTTCCTAGAACCGCAAAGCGGTTTCGTCCGGAGTCGCCAGCGTCAGCACGGCTTCCTCCACGGTTTCGTGGTCCTCCAGCTCACTCTCGATCCTGCGCAGGACAACGGCTACTTCGTGTTCCGGGTGATCGCCCTGCAGGTCCACCGCCGCCACGAGGTACAGCTTGCGCGGGCCGACGAACTCCATGTGGAGGTAGGTAAGCCGGGCAATGTCCCGGTGTTCGAGCAACCGGCGGGACATTGAACGTTCAATGTCCGGTGTTACGCCCTGGCCCACCAGGAACCGGCGGTTGCGGTCGATCAGCACAACGGCAACAACCGCCAGCAGAACGCCCACGATTATCGAGCCCACGGCGTCCGGCAGAGGCGAACCGGTGACTTGGCGCAGAAACACGCCCCCAAATGCGATCACCAGGCCGACGAGCGCGGCAGCATCTTCCGCAAACACGGCGCGCAGGGTGGGATCGGAACTGATCAGGACCTGCTCCAGGGTGTTCCGGTCCAACTCATGGGCTGCCTCGCGGGTCTGGCGGAAAGCCTGGACAAACGAAGCACCTTCGAGGACGAAGGCCACCGCCAGGACCACGTACGCCACCAGGAAGTCGGATGCGGGCTCCGGTTCGATGAACTGCTGGATGCCGTGCATTATGGACACCACCGCCCCTGCGGTGAAGAGCCCGAAAGCGGCGAACATCGACCAGACATATGCTTCCCGGCCGTAGCCCATTGGATGGCTTTTGTCCCGCGGGCGTCGGGAGCGCCGTTCCGCCATGAAGAGGAACACCTGATTGCCGGTGTCCGCCCAGGAGTGCGCGGCTTCTGCGGTCATTGAGGCAGATCCGGTGAGGACGGCCGCCACCGACTTGGCGGCCGCCACAAGGGCGTTCGCTGTAAAGGCGATGACGACAGTCAGCAGTGTGGAGCCGGGCTTTTGTCGCTTATCGGATGCCGCCATGGAGATACCGTACCCAACCGGAGAGAAATGATGCTCTGGCGGTCGTACGGTCCGGTGATCCAGTGGCGGCGGGATGAAGCGCCGGCACATAGCTTCGCAGGCCTGCGCGGGCGGGCAGGCCGATGGAGATGACATAGTCGAACCGGCCGTGCCCCAGGACCGCTCGCCACCGAAATTTCTAAAACTTCACTTGCCCATCAACTTCCGCGTTCTAATATATTAGTCCTATACTAGATGCGGTCAATGAATGATCGAACGCCAACTCGATGAGGAGTGGAATATGCAGCAACTCGCGCACCGGCTCGAACGCCTAGGCACCGAAACTGCCTTCAGCGTCGCGCAAGCCGCCGCCGCTTGGAAGGCGAAGGGGAACCTGGTATACCCCTTCCATCTGGGCGACATCAACATCCCCACCGCCCCGAACATCGTGGAGGCGATGAACCGGGCGATCGCTGACGGCTACACGGGCTACTGCCCCGGCCCCGGCATCCCGCAGCTGCGTGAAGCCCTCGCCGACGATATCGGCTCGCGCCGCGGTATCGAGTTCTCCGCCGACAACGTGGTGGTGATGACCGGCGGCAAGCCCGTGATCACAAAGTTCCTGCAGGCTGTCATGAACCCCGGCCAGGAAGTGCTCTACCCCAACCCCGGCTTCCCGATCTACGAGTCGCAGATCGAGTACCTCGGCGGAACGGCGGTGCCGTACCGCTATGTGCCCACGAGCACGGGCTTCGCGATCGACCTCGAGCAGATCCGCGCCTCGATCACCCCTAACACGGTCGCAATCATCTACAACGACCTGCAGAACCCCATCTCTGCCGAGTCGACTGCCGCTGAGCGCGAGGCCATCGCACAGCTCGCGATCGAACACGACCTGTGGGTACTCTCCGACGAGGCCTACTTCGAGACCCGGTATGAGGGCGTCTCGAGCTCGATCACATCGATTCCCGGCATGGCCGAGCGTACTGTCATCCTCTACACGTTCAGCAAGAAGTTCGCCATGACCGGTTCACGGCTCGGCTGCGCCGTCGCCCCGCGTGAGATCGCCCAGGTGCTCAGCACGCTCAACACCAACGATGAGTCCTGCACCACCCACTATGTGCAGTGGGCCGGCGTCGAAGCGCTCCGTGGCCCCCAGGATTCCGTGCAGCAGATGCTTGACACCCTGCAGACGCGCCGCGACACCGCCTGCGAGCTCGTCAATTCCATCCCCGGCATGCAAGTCGCCGTACCGCAGTCGACGTTCTACCTGTTCCCCGACGTCACCGAGGCCATGGAACGTCTGGGCTACACGGCCGTCGGCGACTTCGCCTCCGACGCCCTGTACAAGACCGGCGTCTCCTTCTGCACGCGGGAACACTTCGGCCGGCGGTTGCCGGGCGAGGACCGCCAGTACATCCGGCTAGCCTACTCGGGCATCGAAGCGGACGCGATTCGTGAGGGCCTGGGCCGTCTGCGCGATTGGATCGTGACCGCATGAGCCGCGTAGTCGTCACAGGACGCATTCCAGACGCCGCACTCGAAAAGCTTCGTGCCGAGCATGAGGTCGACGCCTGGGCCGGTCCGGAGTCGATCAGCCGCGACGAGCTCCTGAGCCGCGTCGCGGGCGCCGATGCCATCGTCAGCCTGCTCACCGAACGCATTGACGCCGAACTGCTCGACACCGCAGGCCCCCAGCTGAAGGTCGTCTCCAACGTCGCCGTCGGCTACGACAACATCGACGTGCCGGCCTGCACCGCACGCGGTGTCATCGCCACCAACACACCCGGCGTGCTGACCGAGGCCACCGCCGACATCGCCTTCGGACTCATCCTCATGGCAACCCGCCGGCTCGGTGAGGGTGAACGCCTCATCCGCGCCGGCCAGCCGTGGAAGTGGGGCATGTTCTTCCTCCTCGGCAGCAGCCTGCAGGGCAAGACCCTCGGCGTCGTCGGCATGGGCGGCATCGGCCAGGCCACGGCACGCCGGGCCAAGGCCTTCGGCATGGAAATCGTCTACCAGTCACGCAGCGAGATCGACCCCGCGATCGCCGCGGAACTGGGCGCCCGCCGGGTCGACCTCGACGAACTCCTGACTGTTTCCGATGTTATTTCGCTGCACTGCCCGTACGGACCGGCAACGCACCACCTGATCGGCGCGGAGCAGCTCTCAGCGATGAAGAGCTCCACCTACCTCGTCAACACCGCACGCGGACCCATCGTCGACGAAGCGGCGCTCGCGGCCGCGCTCCGCGAGGGCGTCATCGCCGGTGCCGGGCTGGACGTCTTCGAGCACGAGCCGCAGGTTCATCCTGAGTTGCTGGACCTGGAGAATGTGACGCTCGTGCCGCACCTCGGCTCGGCCACCGTCGAGACGCGCACCGCCATGGCAGTGCTCGCCGCCGACAACACGCTCGCCGTGCTCCGCGGCGAGCAGCCGCCCACACCGATCGGTTAATGGCGCATGGCGGACAACTAGTCCGCCGGGCATGTGACAAAGTTGGCGCCGGACTATGAGTCCGGCGCCAACTTCACTTTGGTCCGAGTGACGGGCAACAGCGGGCGGCGATGCCATCACCTATGGAGGCAACGCCGTCGTTACCGCGAGTTCAGCTCCGTCGGACGGAACCAGCGGCGGGCGAGAAAGCGATCCGGGCGAGGGGCTCATGCTGTCTTTGCTGGGCACTGCTGAGCCGGCAGTTCTCCATGATGAGCCGGCAGTTCTCCATGAGTGGTTCGACAAACTCTCTGTTGGTGGGTCGGTCGTTGTTCCCCTTGCGCCGAAGCCTTGGGGCGCGTCCGATCCCAGGTGATCGACCGTCACGGACTTAGCCTGCTGTTTGTGCCCCATAGGCTCGTCTCCCCAGATGAGCGGCCCAGTCCACGCCAGAGCCACCCGGTTCCGGCCCCGGCTAGTAGCCGGGGCCGGCAGGCACAGCCAGCCGCTCGTGCATTAGCGGCTGAGCTGCCGGGTCGTGTTGGCCGCACCGAGTTTGTCCGGATTCCGGACCAGGTATACGCCGGTCACGTGTTCGTTGTTGGACTCCACGACGACGGCGAGGTCGATCCTGTCTCCGCTGTAAATCAGGATGGCGGGCATCCCGTTTAGCGACGACATCTCTACCCGCATGTCGGGAACAGGCTTCTTGGCGATACCGAGCAGGAAGCGGGCGACGTGGTCCGCGCCGACAACGGGCCTGCGGGCAGCCGAGACCTTTCCGCCGCCGTCCGAGAGTAGGACGGCCCCGGGCGCGAGAACGTCCATGAGCTCCTGGACGTCGCCGCCAAGAGTGGCTGCGATAAACCGGTCGGTGACGGCTTTTTGCCGCTGTGCGTCCACTTCGAAGCGCGGTTGCCGTGCCTGGACGTGGGCCTTGGCCCTGCTTGCCAGCTGGCGGACGGCCGCCGGTGACTTGCCGGTCGCCTCGGCGATTTCGGAGTACGGGAAATCGAAGACCTCGCGGAGGACGAAAACCGCCCGCTCGTCCGGGGACAAGCTCTCCAGGACGACCAGCATGGCAAAGGACAACGAGTCAGCCAGCACGGCGTCTTCAGCCACATCGGGGAGAGTCACCAGCGGCTCTGGAAGCCAGGGGCCGATGTAGTCCTCCCGGCGCCGTTGCGTTGTCCGAAGGGAGTTCAGTGCCTGGCGGGTCACTGTTTTGGCCAGGTAAGCCCGCTGGTTTCCGATAGGGCCCGCGTCCACTGCCGACCATCTCAGATAGCTTTCCTGGATGACGTCTTCGGCGTCTGTGACGGTTCCGGTGATTTCGTAGGCAATGGTGAACAGCAAGGAGCGGTGTTCCTCGAAGACGCTGGCCGATCCCATCGTGCTACCTGGCTTCCACGGGCACGGAAACGTCCGCCGGCAGCGGGCCCTTGGGCCACGTAAACGAACCGCCGCGGCGCAGCTCGCTCTTTAGCCATGACAGTGTCATCCGGCATATCTGCTCTTTCGCTACCCCGGCGAGACGGCCGCGAACGACAAACCGCCGTGGCCGGTCATCAGGGGTGACGGTCTGGATGAGACCCGACTTGCGGCCCAGGCTGATGCACCGGATCATATAGCCGGCCGACAATGGGGCCGGGGCACGGTTCTCCAGGCGGGCGGTGATACTGTCCGCCGCGTGTGCGCCCAGCGGCAGGGCGGATGCGCAACTCATGCGCAGATGGCGGCCGACCGAGTCCGGAACCCGGACAGCGTCACCGGCCCCGAAAATCTCCGGGTAGTCCGGGCAGGACAGCGACTCGTCAACAATGAGCCTGGCTTCTGCATCGGTTGGCAGCCCGCTGTCCCGTGCCAGACGCGGCACCCGGAACCCGGCCGCCCAGACCGTGCAATCAGACGGCAGCGTGATCCCGCCTGAACATACGAGTGTCGAGCCCTCGCACTGTTGCACGTCCGTATTCTCCACCATTTCGACGCCTAACGCCGTCAGCCGGGTCCGCACCGCGGTCGCGCCCGATTCGGACAGGCCACCGGCAATGAGCCCGCGGGAAATAAGACGGACCCGCAACTGTGGATACTTTTGGGCTACTTCGGCAGCCAGCTCGACGCCGGTAAGACCGGCGCCGACGATGCTCACGGTGGCACCGCGGTCCAGCCGCGTAAGCCCCGCCCGGAGCCGGGCCGCAGACTCTGCATCGCCAAATCCATACGCCCCGTCGGGGGCGCCTGAAGACACCAGGCCACTGCCGACGGCGTACAGCAGCACGTCATAGCCGATCGGTTCCCGGCCGCTGGCGAAATGCACGCGCCGGTCATCCGGGTCGATTCGCGATGCGCTATCCTCAATGAAATCCACATGCCCGGCCAGGACCGACCCCATTGGCACTGCCGCTGTTGCCCTGCTCCCGGCAGCGACCTCATGCAGCCGTATCCGCTCGACAAAGTCGGCCACAGGATTGATCACGGAGACTCTGAGGTCATGGTTGCTTCCGGCAAGCCTGTTCGCCGCCATGACGCCGGCATACCCCGCTCCGATGATGACTACGTCTCGTGCTGACATGTCCACTCCCATCAATAGATTCGCTGTTGAACATAGGACACCGCTGCACCCCGGAATGTGACAACAGCGCTCTCCATGAGGCGGCGCCTGCAGGGCCAGGGCGGGGAAGATCGTTCCCGGGGCGAGGAGCCTGCGACGGACCCCTGACGCTGGCCTACCGGTAAGGGCACTGTAACCTGCTAGCCCGCAGTATGACCCGGCGCCCAGAGCTCTCACGCTTGGGTTCTTGACTAAGTCTTGAGGAAAGGCCGCGCGGCTTTTGAGCGGTCACAACCATACTGGCCGTAGCGATGAGCCTGATGGATCCCTAAAGAGGCTTCCGCAAAGGTGAAGGGGGACCAGCAATGCCGTTCCAGTCAGCCAGGGACACCGACGTCGAAGCCCAGTCGGCCGCAGGCGCAAAGCCTTCTGCGTTGCATGAGCGCGACACGGCAACCCCGCAGGCCAAGCCAGACGAAGCCCCCGTGACGCCCCGGACAAAACCAAACTTTCCGGACATCTTTCCGGTGTACCCGTTCCTCTGACACCGCTGCCATTACTAAGTGGGGGCCGGCGGCGGCTGGGGGGAGGTGCCCTGGTCTCAGAGGCACTCGTCGCCGCCGGCCTGACTACAGTCTCCGCTGAATCGGCACAGCGCACACGAGTAGTCCGTACCCGTTTCTGGAACACCACAGCTACCCAGTTGCGCAGGAGGGATTCTTTTCCTGCTGTGCCGTCGGCCATCCGAACTGCTGGCCGATACCCAGGCCTCTGCAGGATCTCGTGCCTTGTCCACCTGCCCAGGAGCTGCTCATCCATGCACTCTTAACAAGCAGATCCACATATCAGCGGGTCAGCGCGATGGCGACTTCGCCACCGAGGGACACGTTACTTCGGTACACATCGATATTTGCATTCACGCTGCGGCCGTTCGTCTCGCGCTGAATGAAGTCCAAAAGGAACGGTGTGGTGTCCTTGCCCTTAATCCCGTCCTTCTTTGCTTTCGCCCATGCCCGGGAGAGAATGTCGTCGAGCTCGGCCGGAGGTAACTGTTTGTCCTCTGCGACCGGGTTCGCCAACAGAATGGCCGATGCGATGTGCAGGTGATCGCGTGCACAGCAGATTGCCGCAACTTCGTCCGGGCTGTTGACCGCGTATTCGATCGCAAACCCCGAGTCGGAAACGAAGAACCCAGGGTACTTATTGGTCTTATAACCGACGACCGGGATGTTGAGAGTTTCGAACCGTTCGAGGGTGGCCGCGACGTCCAGAATGGACTTCACGCCGGCGCTGACGACGACGATCGGGGTGGCCGCCAAGGTAGTCATATCGGCAGACTCATCGAAGGATGTTGCCGCACCGTGGTGAACTCCACCCAAACCGCCGGTTGAAAACACTTTGATGCCGGCGCGGTGTGCCAGGAACGCCGTCGCTGCTACAGTTGTGCCGCCGTCGAGCCGAAGAGCAGCGGCCACGGGGAGATCGCGGAGGCTGACTTTCCTGACTGCCCCGTCATGGGAGAGCGAGGTGATCTGCTCACTGCTGAGCCCCACCGTCGGAACGCCGGCGACGACACCGATCGTTGCAGGAACGACCCCTTGACTGCGCAGACGTTCCTCGGCTTCCAAGGCAACTTCAAGATTGCGCGGACGCGGGAGCCCGTGAGTGAAAATGGTCGATTCCAAAGCGACGACCGGGCGCCCTCCAGCAACGGCTCCGGCCACCTCCTCCGAGATCGTGACGCTGGTGCGGGTGGATGACACGATGGTCTCCCTATACAACGTGATCTGACCTGACCCACCAAGGCTCCCGCACACGAGAACCAACAACAAGACATCACCGTGGGACGGCGCAGCCGGCGGGCCGAAAAAGGCGGAAAGCCACGAGCAGTGATCATGAAGCAGCCGGACCTGTGGGGGTCAGCCTTCAGGTCCGGCTGCTTCTGCCCGTGCGGGCCTAGGAAATCCACTCCTCCACCGCCGAGGCACAACAATCATGGCGGTGGGAGCCTAGGAAAACCTTGCGATCTTTGTTGCCTCGGCCGGACCACCAGCTGAGTTCCAGCTGCGGTCGGATCCAGGACCGCTGGGCATCGCTCACCCAGGAAGGGTGAAAAAGGCCTTCGGGTCGTCGGCACCGAGCAGGTGGTGATGGAACACGATGGCATCCACCGAGGCTAAAAATTACGCTGAGCTGGACCGGCTCTTAAACGCAGTTCCGGGGCCAGTTCTCCTTTTTGAGGAGGGGCCACTAGATGGCCCCCTCCGGGGCTTTGGCACGACGGCGAGGGTGCCGGCAGCGGGGCTGTACACCATCACTGCAGCCTGTGTTGGTGCTTCCGGTGCGAAGGTCGCCGTAGGACAGGAGCATCCCGGCGCCCCCTTCCGGCCGCTAGAGCTCGTGCTGGATTGCGCAGGGACCTCTTCGCGCGTCATTGAAGTTCAGCAGGGATACCTCTTCGCTCACCTGCTGCTGCCTGGCCCGGGCGATACCCCATGGACAGGGGCAGTATGCGGAGTCCGTGTGACGGCAGAGGTGCATCACGCCTGCTCGGCGTCCGGCTCCCCGTCGCCCGTGAAGCGGTAGGGGGTGGTTTCGCGCACCAGGCGGCCGCCGGCGTCGTACTCCTACTCTGAAACCCGAAACGGGGAGTCCCGACTCCTCGCTCCGCTGCTGGGCGGCGATGGACGCGATAATGGCCAGTCAGACGCCCGGCATGTTCTGCGTCGCCACGCTGCCCGCCCGGTCGTAGACCAGCGACACCGCCCCCTTCGGGAAGGTGCGCGCCGGCTCGGCGAGCCGGAAGGAGGCGGGGACGGTTCCGGCGTCGAAGATGCGCTTGCCCTGCCCGAGGGTGATCGGATAGAGCCAGAGGTGGAGGCGGTCGAGCACGTCCGCCGCCAGCAGCGACCGGATGAGGACGCCGCTGCCAAACATGTGCACCTCGTCGAACTCTTCACGGAGCCGGCCCGCTGCCTCTGCATTTGGCAGCACCTTGGTGCCTGCCCACGCCGGAGCAACCAGTGAATTGGAGACGACGAACTTGGGCACCCTGTTGAGCGTGCCGCCGATCTCGCCGGACTGGTGCGGCCAGTAGGACGCGAAAATGTCGTAGGTCCTCCGACCGAGGAGCAGGGCGTCGATGCGTCCAATCTCCTCGCCGATGGCAGCGCCGGCCTGGTCATCGGACACGGGTGCCTGCCAGCCACCGAAGACGAATCCGCCGGCGGTGTCTTCTTCGCTGCCGCCCGGCGCCTGGTAGACGCCGTCGAGGGTGACAAAAAGGTTGGCGACGATAATTCCCACGCGCCCATTCTGGAACAGGGCTTAATCGCTGTCCATAGCCAGCGGCCGTGACACACTGGTGCCATGCTGCTCGACGAGCTCGTGAGGACCTTGGAAACCGTCGCGGCCACCCGCTCCAGGCTCGCCAAGGTCACCGAACTGGCAGGCCTGCTGCTCCGGCTCGACCCCGCTGACATCCCGACGGCGGTCGGCTTGCTCACCGCCAAACCTCGCCAGGGCCGAGTCGGGATCGGCTGGAGCGGTATGAGGGCGGCCCGGGGCGTGCCGGCTCCTGAGCCGAACCTCACCATCGCCCACCTCGACGTTGCGTTGGACCGGCTGCTGGCAGCCGCAGGGGCTGGCTCGACCGTGGAACGCGCCGCCACCCTTCGGACTCTGATGGCGGAAGCCACCGAACGGGAGCAGGCCTTCATCGCCGGCGTGCTGCTGGGAGAACTTCGTACCGGTGCACTCGAAGGCGTCCTGACGGATGCGGTTGCCCGCGCCGCCGGCCGGCCGGTCGAGGCCGTACGCCGCGCAGCGATGCTCTCCGGCGATCTCGGCGGGACCGCCCTACTGGCGATCACGGGCACCGCAGCCCAGCTTGACGCGGTCGGCCTCGTCGTCGGGCGTCCCGTGCAGCCCATGCTCGCCGCAACCGCGGCCAGTGCCGGTGAGGCGCTGGAGGCGACGGGGGAAGCGTCGGTGGAATACAAGCTCGACGGCGCACGCATCCAGGTGCACCGCGCCGGCGACGACGTGCGCATCTACACCCGCACGCTGGCCGAGGTGACCCATCGGCTGCCTGAGGTGGTGGAGGTGGTGCGCGGACTGCCCGTGCGCGATGTGATCCTCGACGGCGAGACCCTAGCCCTCGACGAGGACGGCCGCCCCCGGCCGTTCCAGGAGACCATGTCCCGGTTCGGGGCGAACGCGGCGCGCACCACGCTGCTGCATCCGTGGTTTTTCGACGTGCTGCACATCGACGGGCGCGACCTGCTCGACGAGCCGCTGTCCACACGCATCGACGTGCTCGAGCGCATCGCCCCCGGTCACCGCATCCCGGGGAAAATCACTGCGGATGCGGCTGTTGCCGAGAGAGTGTCGCGCGATGCGCTGGCCGCCGGCCATGAGGGTGTGGTCGTGAAGGCGGTGGGCTCGGCCTACGCGGCCGGGCGGCGGGGCTCGAACTGGATCAAGGTGAAGCCGGTGCTCACCTACGACCTGGTGGTGCTCGCCTGCGAATGGGGGTCAGGACGGCGCACCGGGCTGCTGTCGAACCTGCACCTCGGAGCCCTGGACCCTGTTGGCGAGTTCGGCGAACCCGGCGGTTACGTGATGGTGGGCAAGACTTTCAAGGGCCTCACGGACGCGCTGCTGCAATGGCAGACTGAAAGGTTCCAGGAGTTGGAGGTGCGGCGTACGGCGGGTACGGTGTGGACCGAGCCGGTCACCGTGGTCGAGATCGCCATCGACGGCGTGCAGAGCTCTCCTCGCTATCCAGGTGGAATCGCCCTTCGGTTCGCACGCGTCAAGCGCTACCGTGACGACAAGACGGCCGCGGAGGCCGACACCATCCAGACGTTGCGCGCTCTGCTCCGTCCCCCACGGGGCAGCAAGGTATCGCCCGCGCCGGCGGAGCCAGCTTCGGAAAAAGACGCCCCACTCCCCTAAAGCTGATGGTTTAGCGTTTTCCGTGCAGGCGCGTGCAAGAGCTTCGGATCCTAGCAGCGGCGAAGGTCTTGATGAGCCCACGATCGTTGTGTGCCGAGCTTGCCGGGCCCTGGCTGAGGATCCGGAATTAGGATGTTGCTTAGATGGAGGGAAGCCGGTGAACAAGAACCGTCTGGAGGCGTTCAGTGATGGTGTGCTCGCCATCATCATCACAATCATGGTGCTGGAACTCCATGTGCCGGAAGAACCGACCTGGCGTGGTTTGGGGTCCGTCCTGCCCACATTCCTCAGTTACCTGCTCAGCTTCGTCTACGTCGGAATTTACTGGAACAATCACCACCACATGATCCATCTGGCAAGCAGGGTCAACGGCGCGATCCTCTGGGCCAATCTGCACCTGTTGTTCTGGCTTTCTCTCATCCCGTTCACCACCCGCTGGATGGATGAGTCCGGCTTCGTGCAGATCCCGGTTCTGACGTACGGGATCAACTTGCTTTGCGCCGCGATCGCATACTTCATCCTGGAACAGGCACTGATCCGCCAACAAGGCCGGGATGGCCCCCTCGCGCAGGCAATTGGCCGGGACTGGAAAGGCAAAGCCTCGCCATTGATTTACGTCGCAGGCCTTGGGCTGACCACAGTCCAGCCACTGCTTGGGGTTGCGGCCTACACCATCGTGGCCCTGATCTGGCTAATTCCTGACCGCCGGGTTGAGCACTTCGTCACCCGGGCTCACCGGGACTGACCCGCCCGGGGCTGCCTATGGTCCGGTACTTGAAGGTGTCATCGTTCGCTGCGTCGCCACCGTTTCCCTACCGGGGCCAGGTTCTACGGTTCCTGTTGCGTTTAGAGTGACAGCGTGAGGACCCTTGGAGTTGACCTGGCCGCAGATCCGAAGCGAACGGCTGCTGCGGTCATTGAGTGGAGTGACAGGCAGGCGCGACCTGGAGGCCTACCGCGACCACCTGGCCGCCTCGGACGATTTGCTCGATTCCGTCATCGCATCCCTGACAGCCCGCGCCACCGCACGCCAATCCACCCTGCTTCCAGCACCGGACCAGAGCCATGCAGCGAGTGAGGAGGGCTGGATCCACCTGCCAACCCGTCCGCTCACCGAGCTAAACAGATAGGGCGACCGCATGGTCCATGACACACCGTGAACCACTACCCGCAAATACCCACTCGTAAGCGCACCGACGACCCTCTCAGTGGCACAACGCATCGCTCGAAGGAGACCGCGCCCTCCTGAACGAGATCATGCCGCAACACTCTGGAACTCGCATGAAGAAGCAACACAGACACTGTAAGGTCCCCGAAGCATGCAGAGTACGGGTCAGGAAGCCACACTTTGGGAGTCATTGCGCCCTTTCCCCTGATGGCTTAGCGAATCCCGCTGTCGACGACAAAATTGATGTGGACGGGAGTGTCGGAGATCGCCACCGGCTCGCTCAGCTCAACACGAAACCCCTCGCCCGATGCGAGCTCCGCTCCCGACGGCGATCAATGAAAGCGGATGACCGAAATATCGCACATTCTGACTCAAGACCGGAAAGTGCGATATTTTGAACATTTACACCCGTAGGCAATATGATCGATATATGGAACACGACGAGCCGACGCCGTTCTACAGAGCCGTAGACGCACCCTCTCTGGGCCGGGCCATCAGTGACACGCGTAAAGAAGCCGGTCTGACACAGCAGGACCTGGCTGCCCGGCTCAAGGTGACCCGGGGAACTATTGTCAGGCTGGAGCGCGGAGAAGCCGTGTCCTTGGTCATTGCCATGCAGGCCATCAGGATCCTGGGCCGCGACGTCGCCCTGGTGCCGCGGTTCTCCAAACTACAGGTCCGCCCATGAGCGCCCGGAAAAGCCTCGACGTCTTCCTCCACGGGCATCGGATCGGTGAGCTGAAAGGCAGCGGCCTTCGACTGTCCTTTCAGTACGACCGCTCAGTCCTGGCGGAGTACGGCGCAGGCTCCATCCTGCTCTCACTCTCCTTGCCGGTAACCAGGAACCGGATCGACGGCCCGGAAGTGTACGACTTCTTCGACGGGCTCCTGCCCGAGGGCCAGGTGCGGTCGCACATCGCCAGGGAAAACGGACTGTCCACCCCGGACGCCTTCGGCCTGTTGCGGGTTCTCGGGGCCGACTGCGCCGGCGCGGTTCAAATCCTGCCGCCCGGCGAATCCCCCGACGTACCGGGCGCTGCGGCACCCATGACCGACCATCAGGTCACGACCGTCGTGGAGTCTCTGCCAACCTGGGACCTGCCCGATGACTTCCTCATCACCGCGTCCTTGGGCGGAGTCCAGTCAAAGGTGCTGCTGACCCGCCACGGCGACGGCTGGGCATGGCCCGGCCGCGGAGCCGTCTCCACCCACATCATCAAACCGGACCCCCTGGAATCAACGATCCCGGATCTCCTCGCCTCCGAGGACTGGGCGCTGCGGACGGCAGCAGCCGCCGAAATACCCGCAGCAAAGGCACACCTGCAGCTGTTCGGCACCCGCCAGGCCATCGTCGTGGACCGCTTCGACCGGCAGCCGGACGGCAGACGTCTCCACCAGGAAGACTTCACCCAGGCACTCGCACTGGCAAGCGAAGCGAAGTACGAAGGCAGCTCAGCCCCGCCATCCCGGCTGACCCGGCTGGTCACCGCAGCCGCCCCACACACACGCGACGACGCAGCGTTTCGCCGGGACCTGCTCCGGGCGGTTACCTTCAACCTGATCATCGGCAACGGGGACGCCCACTCCAAAAACTACTCGCTCATCCTGCGCGACGGCGGCGAGGTGCTCCTTGCCCCTCTCTATGATGTGGCACCCACCCTGCTGCTGTACGCTCCCAGCACCAACGCCGGCCACGCCATCTCCGGGCAAGTCCGACTCGGCTACATCACCCTTGAACATCTCGCACGGGAAGGCGCAGCCTGGGGCATGGACGAGGACGACGCACGGCAAACCGCTGTGTCGGCCCTGGAAGCCATAGCGGCCGCCGCCGCCGAATCCTGTGCGCCGGAACGACTGGACTTCCTCCGCGAACTCGTGCCAGTGCGCGCCAGTGACCTGCTCAACGGCGGTACCGCCCGCCGGTCGCTGCACTAGCTGCCATGGCCTGCGCAACCACGCTTGACGTCAAAGGCTAGCCGTAGCCGGGTCGTCCTCTGCCGGCCAGGCGTGCCAACCGCTGATCAGAGTTGGTGCATCAGTATGGCCGATTACGCCCTTCCTGCCGCGCGGAGGGGCTAACTAGGCTTTTTGATGCTTTCTGCCTGTTGGGCTAGGTCTGCAGCCCACGGCCGGATCCCGTGGTGGAAAAGCATGCCCTCGGGCAGCCCCTGAACCTTGGCATTGGAGTGTGTGATGTCTATCGTGATCCTGCCATTGGCCATGGGTGCGTTGGTGATGTGGAGATCGCCATAGGACTCGGGGAACACTGGATCCATCCACAGGCCACCGCGGGCAACGTCGGCGTAGTAGCCCATCAGCCCCTTCACTAATTGGATAGGGGTGGTTGCGGCCCATGCCTGTGGTGAGCACGCCGTGGGGTAAGGGATGGGTTCGTCGAATTGCTGGCGGCTGAAGCCGCAGAACAGTTCCGGCAGACGCCCATCGGAGTATTCCGCCGCCTCAAACAGAGCGGTGGAGATTCGCTGCGCCTGCTCAACGAAGCCGTAACGCAGAAGTCCGGCCGCGATGATGGCATTATCGTGCGGCCAAACTGACCCGTTGTGGTAGCTCGCCGGGTTATAGGCACCCATGTTACTCGCCAGCGTTCGGACACCCCAGCCACTGAACATCTCCGGGGACATCAACCGTTCGGCGACCGACGCGGCCTTGTCCGCATCAACAATGCCAAACAACAGGCATTGACCCATGTTGGACGCGCAGGCGTCGACAGGACGTTTCTGCCCGTCCAGGGCGATGGCGTAGTAGCCGCGGTCGGGGAGCCAGAACCGTTCGTTGAACTGCCGCTTCAGTTGCGCCCCGAGATCCCGGTACTCGGCCGCCAGTTCGATGTCGCCGGCGTCGCGGGCTATCCAGGAGCGGGCCATGTACGCGCTGTAAACGTAGGCCTGGACCTCGCACAAGGCGATAGGCGGCTCGGCCACCCTGCCGTCGGCAAAGTTGATGCCGTCCCATGAATCCTTCCAGCCCTGGTTGATGAGTCCCCGGTCGTTGAGCCGCTCATACTCGACGAAGCCGTCGCCGTCCCGGTCCCCGTAATTGCGAATCCAGTCCAGCGCCCGGTCAACATGCGGCAGCAGGTTGGAGACAGTTGCTGGAGCGAACCCCCAACGGCTGACTTCCCCGAAGAGTGCGACAAACAGCGGGGTGGCGTCGACACTGCCGAAGTAGGCGGATTTGCCGCCAAGAGCCAGCCTGCTGGACACATCGAACCTGACTTCGTGGAGGATCTTGCCCGGTTCCTCCTCGCTCATCTCATCCACGACCCGCCCCTGACGGTCCGCCAAAGTCTGAATGGTGCCAAAGGCCAAGGACGGGTCCACCGGCAGTGCCATGAGGGATGCCCAGAGCGAATCCCGGCCAAATAATGCCATGAACCACGGGGCGCCGGCGGCCACCACGACCCGGTCCGGGTGGTCGGGGTCCTCAATGCGGAGCGCGCCCAGGTCGTCATAACTGCGGCGCAGCGTCCGCTCGATGGAGGCGTTGCCCATTTGCAGCACGGGAATCTTGGACACCCACTCCTGCCGGCGCCGGTCGCGGGGCGAAATTTCGCCTTCATGCGGGCGCACGAAAAGTCCGGTGGAGCCGCCTGCTCCGTCGGTGACGGGCACGACGCTTATGCTCGTGCTCCACTGTCCATGGGGCGGGATAGCGAATCGGTAGATCAGGCCGTCGGGGGCGGTATCGGCGCCCTCGGCCGCAACCACTACACCTTTCCGGACGTTCTGCCAGGCTGCCCGGATGGTTAGCGAGTCTCCTGCCGCTTCACGCGTCTGCTCCCAGCGACGTTGGACGCGGGCCTCCTTCACCTCGAAGAGGTCTGCGAAGTCGGCCTCCACCCGGAGGGTAACGACGCACTCAGCGGCGGCCGCTGAGTAGTTTCGGACGGTAATGCGCTCGAGCATGCCGGCACCGACTTCGCGGACGCGTTCGACGATCAGCGGGCTGTCTGCGTGTCCGTCCGACCGGGGGACGCGGCCGTAAAACTGGGCCCGGTACGGTTCCTTCGTCTTTGTCCCCAGCGGCTCCAGCGGGGCCTCATTAATGAGTAACTGCCAGCAGGAGAGGATCCGGGTGTCCTCCACAAAAACCCCGTGCGGCGACCCGGCGTGCATGTCGCCGTTCGCCGCGGAGATACAAAACGATGAGCCCTCTACCAAAGTGACCGATCCTGGACCCGGCGAGCCTGCAGCGGTGTCGGCATTCCATCCAGCCATTCGGCGCTCCTTCCGTATCGACCTGCACACCAAGCACAAGAGGCGGCCGGCCGGTCGAATTGCACCCCGGCCTGTGGGCCGGTCCCGCTTCTTGACGCTACGCCGGTATGCCGCTTGATTCCAGCCCTCGCTTTCCCGCTGGGAGTAGCCGAATCAGCCCGTGCGTTGCCTTGATGCAGGACTAATCTTCATGCGGCATGCAGGGCACGAAGTAAGCCCGCCCGGGCCACTCCCCCTCCGGCCGCCGGAAGCCGCCGAGCAGCCGCACCGACGCAGTCCGCCCCCGCCTTTCCCTGCTTCAGGAACCCGACTCGGCTGCACCTTCGGCGCACTTTCGCTGGACACCAGGCTGTGGCACACGGGCAATTGCTTGGACTGGAAACCGAAAACCCGCCGATTCATTTGGATCCGCTCACATATTTTGGGTGAAGTTCACTCGATACCATGAGGTGACCGGACAGAGCCGTCCGGGCGGATCGACGCAGAAGGAAACCATGACCGCGGTTACGGTGGACGATATCCTTTCGGACTTCCCCCTGGGTTTCGCCACCCTCATCATGCGGCCCGCCCCCGAGCGTTCGGCGGTCGAAAAGTTCCTGATCGTCGATGCCGACGATGAAACGCCCGACGCCGGCGCAGCCTTTGTCCTGCTCATCGGCGTCCGTGGCCGCTCGGCTTTGCCGGTACTGCGCCGGCTCCTGAAAAACCCGCCGCCGGTTGTTGCGGTAAAGGGAACCCGCGAAGAGCTGACTGACGCCGAGGAACTGCTGGGCGCCGCCGGCACCGGGCTGCTGCTGGTCGACCCCGCTGCCGATTGGGACCGGCTCCTGTCGATCGCCAAGGACCGGATCCAGCCGCGCAGTTACCAGAGTGAAGTGCTGACACTGCTGGAAGAAGACCTGTTTGCCATCGCCCAGACCACCGCACGCCTGACCTCGAGCCATGTGGTGATAGAGGATGCCGCCAACAAGGTCCTGGCCTACTCCACGGTCTCCAACGACATCGACGAACTGCGGAAGGCGTCCATCCTGGCCCGGCGCGGCCCGCGGAAATACGAACTGCTGCTCAAGGACCTCGGTGCCTACCGGGAACTGCACAGAACCCGGCTCCCGGTGCGTGTGCCAGCCAGGCCGCAGGACGGCCTGAGGGAGCGCGTGGCCATCACGCTGTTTGCCGGTGACCGAATCATGGGCTACATCTGGCTTCAGGAAACCGGGGACGGCTTCACCGCCGACGTTGACTACGTGCTCACAGGATCCGCTGCCCGGGCCTCCGCCGAGCTGATCCGTTACCGCAATCAGCAGTCCGTACACATGCGCGAGGACCGCATTGCCCGGATTCTTTCCGGTCCGGCGGAGGCCGCCGCAAGTGCCCGCAGCGGGAAGATCCCCGCGGAGCGCCCCGCGGCACTGATCCTGATAGGAATGTCCCAGACCGACTCCCAGGCTGATGATGCCGCCTTGAAGCATGGCGAGCTCGCCAGCCTGGCCTCCATTCACGCCGCGGCCTACAAGGCGTCCGCCGTCGTCGGTCAGTTCAAGGGTGTCACCGCCGTCATCATCCCGGGCCTGCAGTCAGCCGCTGCGGAACCCGGTCTGCGGAGCATGGCCGAAGCCATCGTCCGCGACGCGGACAAGCACCTGGGCATCAGCCCCTTCGCCGCCGTTAGCCCGGTGGCTCCTGACCTGCTGGCCCTGCACTCCGTTACCCCGATCACCGAGGCCCTGCTGGACTGTGTCGGGACATCAGGTGAAACGTCCGTAGCCACCGTGGCGGATTTCGAGGGTGAAATCCTCTTCCGTGACGCCGTTCGGAGCTTCCTTACGTCTCCGTTCCGTCACCGCAGCCTGTCCGCCCTTTTGCGGGACGACGCCGAGCTCGCCGAAACCCTGCGTGTGTACTTCGACGTCTCGCTTGACGTTGCCGAATGCGCCAAGCGCATGGCCCTGCACAAAAACACCGTCTACTACCGGATCAGCAAGGCCACCCGTGTCACTGGGCTGGATTTCGGCAAGCCTCGCGACGCGCTGGTGGCCATCCTGCATATCCAGGCATTGGCCGATACCGCCAAAGAACGTCAAGGCAGGAAATGACCACAACACTCGATGCCCCGCCTCTGGACCCGCTACTCGATGACATCGTCCGCACCCACAGGCCTCAGCGGGAATCCGGATCCGTCCCGACCCACATCCCGTCCCTTGCGGCGGTCCCCTTCAACAGGTTCGGGATAGCCGTGGCTACCGTGTCCGGGGAGGTCGTTACTTCGGGGGACGCCCACGTTCCTTTCTCAATCCAGAGCATTTCAAAGGTGTTCACACTGGCCATGGCCCTGCAGCGGGAGGGTCCGGGGTCGGTGTGGTCCCGGGTGTTACGCGAACCGTCCGGGACTGCCTTCAATTCCCTGGTCCAGCTGGAGGTGGAGCACGGCATCCCGAGGAACCCATTTATTAACGCCGGTGCACTGGTAGTCACCGACCACCTGATGGAGGAAACTCAAGACGCGGCCTCCGCGCTCCTGCGCTTCCTCACCGAAGAGGCCGGCGGCCCAGGGCCGTTCATTGACGAAGCAGCGGCGATGAACGAGCTTTCCAACAGCAGCCGCAACCTGGCCCTGGCCCACTTCCTCAAAGACTTCGGCAACCTTCGGCGGTCCGCTAAGGCTGTGGTGGAAAACTATGTGCGCCAGTGTTCCATCATGATGACCTGCGAGGAAGTGGCCAAGGCCGCGCTCTTCCTCGCACGGGGCGGTATCGGAGCCTCCGGTGCGGTGCTGTCCCGGAGTGAAGCGAAACGTATCGGTTCCATCATGCTGACCTGCGGCATGTACGACGCGGCAGGTGAATTCGCGTACCGGGTGGGACTACCCGGAAAAAGCGGTGTGGGCGGCGGGATCGTGGTTGTCGTCCCCGGCCACTGCGCCATCTGCGTCTGGAGCCCTCGCCTGGATGCCAAAGGCAACTCCCTGGCCGGCAGTGCGGCCCTCGCCGACCTGTCCGACCGCACCGGCTGGTCCGTTTTCTGACCTGCAGCCCTTCCTTCCCGACCTGCAACCCTTCCCGGATAACCCGGGACCAGCTTCTTCCTTACTCACAGCCTTCCCCCAGCCAGATCATTCCCCATCGAAAGGAACACCATGCCTCACAACAGCCCCAATGATGCGGTTGTTTTGCACCAGGCGGTCCCGCAACAGTCACATGCTTCGGAAGCGGCATTGCATGCCGAGGACAAGGGCTACCACAAGAGCCTGAAGCCGCGGCAGATCCAGATGATCGCCATCGGCGGCGCGATCGGCACCGGGCTGTTCCTCGGCGCCGGCGGCCGGCTCAACGCCGCCGGACCGTCCCTGGTCATCGCGTACGCCGTCTGCGGCTTCTTCGCCTTCCTGATCCTGCGCGCCCTCGGCGAACTGGTGCTGCACCGGCCATCGTCGGGCTCGTTCGTCTCCTACGCCCGCGAATTCTTCGGCGAAAAAGCAGCCTTCGTCTCCGGCTGGTTCTACTGGATCAACTGGGCCACCACCACCATCGTGGACATCACCGCCGCCGCGCTCTACATGAACTTCTTCGGCAACTACATCCCCTGGATGGCCGACGTCCCCCAGTGGGTCTGGGCACTGACCGCCCTCGTCGTCGTCCT